>NZ_JAUSOO010000076.1 GCF_030656115.1 Hydrogenophaga sp. | reverse complement strand
AGCCGCTGGTCCAGGAATACCCGAGACTGGTCACGACGGGACATTGTTCACCTCAACCCCGACAAGTCCAGCGAGGAGGATGTGCTCAAAAAGACGCATTGAGCTTGTGCTTTTTGACGACAAATAGCTTGACAACTACCGCCACCATTGGTGTAGGGGCCGCCAACCTTCGGCATCTGCGCATAGTTGCGATCTCGGCATAGGCAGCGTTATGGAGATATCTCCATAACGCTGCAGAGCCGACGTTGAGACGTTTTATGGGTGCGCCACAGATGCCGACTCCTGCGACCGAAACTAACCAGTAGTCACAAAAACTTGTCCAAGATCGCTGCTCCAGCGAGAAGGTCTTCCTTGGTCGCCTTCCCTTTTCGGAAGCGAAGAACCTTGGCTGGCTTAGCGTTATTCGAGGCCTGCGGCCGAAGTGCATCCAATGCCTGCGCCTCAGATGGTGTCAGCGACTCTCGAAGGTAGTCGTCCTCCACCCGCTTTTCGAACGCCTCAATGATCTCGGTGGCTTGCGTCACGTTGGACTTGCCCTGCTCCAGCGAGCCGAACGGACACCACAGAGCTTCACTCTCCATCTTTCCGCTGGCCAACTGCCGAAACAGCACTTCTACGTCCTCACGGTGGATGGCATACAGCTCAGATCGATAGGCATTGCGCATCTCTGAAACGCCAACCTTGCCAGCTCCACCCGGGCGACATGCAATTTTGTAGCTCGCTACCAGTAGGTCAACGATCTTGCGCCGGATACCAAAAGTAAAAAGGTAAATGCTGTCCTGGTCCCTCTTAGGATCGAAGACGAGGACGTCTGGCGCGACCTCCTGCAATGCCTTCAGAAAAGCCGTCAGGTCGGAGCAATGGGGACCAAACGGCCGCATGATGATGGGACGCGACAGCAGTCGATCACGATCCTCAGGCGGGCGTCCTTTCAGCTTGTGTCCCAAGCTGAAGTTCGCACAGAAAAGTAGCAAAGGGCCGATCCCCTGAAGTTTGAGCAGCACACTGGCTGCACGCGCATTCGCGCTGCTGCTGGCCGCGATCCACTGAAACTCATCGATAGCCGTCAGACATGTGGCATTCCTCCACGACGCCCTCTCGGCGATCTCCAAAATCCTGGGCACGGACCAACTCTTGGGAGGCGTTCCATTCATGGCTGGTGTAATGGTTCCGGCTTCCTGCCACCCAGGGTCTACGTGTTCGCGAAGGAGCTGATTGAGCCCATCGCCTTTGGCCAGTGTCATCAGCCACATGGGGAGGAGATCAATGCCCGTATGCCCCCGAACACTCATTTGCTCGGATCTCCCCAGCAGGATCCGTGACAAAGATTGAAGCACCTGAGATTTTCCAACACCCTGCAGCCCGGTGAAGCAGATCGCTGGCGTGCGTATTAGGCCCCAAGGCTTCTTGGAATATAGGCCCTCGATGTAAACGGCGTCACTGTCCATGCGGGACAAAGCGTGCGCTTGGACCATTCCGGTGAGCTGACGCAGCAGGTCACGCATCTGGGCATCCGGCAGAACGACACTTCGCAAGCCGTTTTCCAAAAGGCCCGCCCGGACTCGGACGTCTGCACCGTGCCATGCGATCTCTTTGGGCGGGACGCTTACCATCTGATCAATCTCAGCATCGGACACATTGAATGAGTACTGCTGGGCTCTTGGGCTCATCTTCATGCTGCCCTCCGGCCTGAGGTCTTCCCCTTCAGTACCTTCGCCTCGTGCGCAGCGCTGCCCTTTGGCTTCGGAGGACTACCCTTCTTGCGTTGCCCGGCATCCCAGCGAACACCCGTCATCTCCTGAAAATCCGCCTCGGCGCGACTCACGGCCGCCTGTGCGCTCTCGCGGGTCCTGGACTGGATCTCCCTCAACAGCTTTTCCGTCTCGGCCAACTGACTGAGTGGGACAAGGATGTCCTCGTCATCTACCCTCACGCGAGTCGTGGCTTCAAGCTCCATCAGTCTGCCGCCAATATCCACCCAGATGATTCGGGCCACGAGGGAGAGCATGTACGCCTGAACTTGAAGTCCTTTGGTCAGGCCCACCATTTTCATGAGCGGTGACTCGAGCAGTGCATTGGAGCTGTAGTGCCTATGCTTGAACTTCACACCGTCGCGGTCAACAGCCAACTTCACAGGAGACCAGAACGATCGAACAGCTTCCTCCAGACTGATCTGCCGGGCATGGGTACGCATTCTCGCGCAAAGGTACTGCCAGTAGTGATGCGGTGTGGCGACCAGCCGGGCGTTGTGGAAGTCATGGATGGCCTGCTCACTCAGGTGCAGCGAAATGTCCTTTGAATGGTTTTTGGTAGCCGCACGGCAGATCTCTCGTTTGACCATGCCCATCACATTCAGGTCACTCAGCACATAGGACGGTGCCCCTTCCAGCTTGGTTGATTTTGGATGCGTGGTTTCAACGGGCGCCTTCGCTTGGCCGTCATAGGAAGGCGCAATGGTTTTGATGGGGAACTGTTGCTCAAGTCTCTCTGCTAACTTTCTGTGACCAGCTGGCCCCCGATCCGATGTGAATGCACTGCCGATCCCTTGGATCTGCCAGTCCAGTTTGTCTGTCGGAATACCGTATAACCGTGCGACATAGTCTTTCTGGACGGCCATACAGAAAAGCATTGACCGATAGGCCTCCCCGGTTTCGCTTCCTAAAGAAAATCCAATACCGACCACGGCACCAGTCGTCACGCACACGGCCTCAGCGACCACCAAGGGCTCGCTGGGGTCGTCCGAGTGCATGGCCCTGGGTCTATCCGCCACATAGTAAGCGTCCACCTGCAGCGCCTCCAGAATGGAGGCGTACTGGCCTGTCTGATTTCCTTGGTTTACTTTCGCCTTTGCCTTCATTCGGTCCTGCCCATAGATCTTGGTCTGAACCTGCTCCAACCCCAAAGCCTGAACGACAACGAACCGAAACTGCCCATAGCTTGGGAATGGCTGATTCGCTGGATGCACCCAAGTGTCAACTCCGTCCCGGTCCTTGACCGTGGTGCAACCGAACTCCTCGCGCAGCGCCACACGGTGGATCGATCGCATCGTTATGGCCGGCCCACATCGTTTGAGGTAAGCCCCCACAATTTTGTCGTGCATACCGACCGTGCTCCACCCAAAACTTGTACCAGCGAGGGAGGGCCGCCCCAGCTTCTTTCCTTTGTGCTGTTCAGCACTCCTGAGCCACCGTCCAATCATGTGGGTGGGACGCTTCAATGCCCATTGGTTTTCCCCATGCAAGACGAAAGCGAAGAACCAAAGTTGCACCCGATGTGGTTGACAGGCCTTGTCTACTTTCAAAACCTGATAGATTTTTTTCAGAGGATCAGGGGCTCGAAGGATTTCAATAGCGACCTCCAATGCAGGCGCGATCTTGTTGAGCCTTCCCTCAACCTGCTTCCGGTAGCTGCATATCGATGCCCCCTCGCCATTTTCGAGGTCACGGCCAGCATGGGCTTGGCGGTGTTCATCGATCTGATTGAAGTCAACATCGTCCACCTCCACCAGCCAAGGAGGCAGGTTGTACTGGCGTGCGTACTGCTTCAGCTTGGGAGGGCTCTGGGTCAGCGCCTCCTCAAATTCCTGCCGGGGAATCATGAACAGCTGAACCCGCCAGGATTGCCAGCGCTTGTCCGACTGTAAAAAACAGGCGATCAGAACGGTCGGCACAGACACCCCGTTCACCTCATCACTTCGATCCCCACAGAAGTAGTAGCGTGTGCCCGCCATAAAGCTGCCCCAGCCTAGCGGAGCCTCCAGTTGAAGTCCGACAAACATCACTTGTCCTTTACCTTTCAAACCAAGTGGCGTAGCGCACCAGGACGTCCTCACGCTCGAGACGGAGTGGGGAATCCGCAAGCACGGGACGGAAAAGATCAACGCGAATCTGTCGGTTCCATATCGCTTGGTAGAGGACCACCATCACGTCCTCAGGTCTCAACTTGAACAGGTCGGCAAGGCGTCGCGCAGTCAAATAGGCTGGGACATCTTTGCCGACGGTTTCCCTGAGTTCATGGATAAGGTCATCTCGTGCAGTAGCGTCCAGGTCCGGCGACGGGCGCGAGACCTCCAGATGGAGCGCCCTCAGGTTGCACCGCACATGGAAATCAATAGAACACCCAACGACCTGCTGCGTGCGTATTCCAGCGTCCAGAAAATACAGCTCCTGAAGTTCCTGTCGCGCAACGGTGCCGGGATCATCTCTGTCAGGTCTGGAGGTGCCGCGCTTCGGTCCGCGCCGCCTGAAGTCCTCAACTTTGTCCTTCACTGGCCAGTCGATAACGTAGGGACCTTGCGCATCTTCAAGACACAACGTCAGGTCCCCAAAATAGGGGAACGCCACCCAAGGCCAATCTGTAGGATTGGCACCATCTTGAGCTCGCACCTTGGGGTGCTTGGACAGACGCCCAAGGCGATCGGCGACGTCCAGCGTGCCTTTGAACGACGGGAGGGAAAGTCCGACCGCTTTGGTGTGTCCGTAGAGCAAGTGAGCCCTCGGCTCTGGGGACAGCATCCGCTGGTCAAAGATCTCAAAACAGGCGGGGTTGTACAGGGCCAACAGCGCCGCACAGGTCTCGTTGAAGCTCAACGTGTGTAACTCCCTCCCCCCGAGTTTTCGGGGTCTCAGGATGGCTGCAGTACTGATGCCGGGGGCCTCCCTTGGATCAGCAAATATCCCGGCGATGTAGTCTGGGCTCCAGCGATCGGGCCGCTGGCGTCGAGTGACCTGGAGCAAGCGCTCCCAGGTGATTTTGGTTTGGGCCATGTTGTTGATGTCAAAGTGCAGGCACGCAGGTGCCCCTTGACTTCCAACACGACAGGCCTGAAACTACGAGTACCACCAAGCAGTAAGCCCTGTGCTGAAAGCCGAACGACGCCAACCCTCAGGTTGGCGTTTTTCGTTTCTGGATTGGTTGTTTCTCGTTAGGAGATCCTTTCGAATGCCTATTCTTGGATTTCGATTCAGTTGTGAATGGGGCGCTTACCCATTCGCCTGAGGTCACCAACGAGAACCGGAGGAGCGTCATGAGTGACGCTCGTGGCAATCCCGAGTTTGAGCGCGATCGCCAAACTTTCACCTCTAGTTGGTACTCGATCGCTTGAAAGTACCCTGTATACAAGGGCCTCCGCGTACCCGTGGGCTTGCGCCCATGAGCGCACCGTCATTCCGTGCTCAGCGAGGGTGGATCGGATGGTTTTTCTGGGATTTTTCACTGGAATGACTCAGATGAATCTTTAATCGATTGATCTAAATTTCAACATATTTACTTCGATTCCGCAAGCTCAATTTGGACAAGACTTACGCAAAGCCGCACATTTTTTCACATCATGGAACGCGATGCATCCGATTTCACAATTAGGCAAATCGAACAGAAGGGCTTCGAAACTCCTGCTTCAAGTATCCTGCAAGCAAACCTTCTTTTATTTGGTAGTTGGTTGTCATGGATAACCTCGCCAGTTCAGTCAACCTTACCCACATAAGCACAGCACATGCAATGTGATTCCTTTCAATTCGCATTTTTCGACATTGGCACTTCTCGACATCGGTGACTTGTTTCAGCTCTCGGTGAAACAGCTCAATCTTCCAGCAAATAGCATATGTCTTTTGCGTCACCAGTCGAATATTGAGACAAGTCATTGACAATGACCCAATCCATGCGATTGCCTGAGGCCACTAGCCGGAATAATTTCACCTTGTGCATTTTTAGGAAACTCTTTGATATTATTCTTCTTGCCAAACGTCAAGTCCACAGAGTTCAAAATCAACCCATCAACGCGCTTGTATTTCAAGATGCCAACACTGTCATCGACCTGTCTGCTGCAATTGAAGAGGAGATAGTAAAATTTGCCTAAGCCTTCAAAGTGGACTTGCGCAAAAGGAACATTCATTTTCGCATTGTGGAAATTTTCGGACACCAGAGAAGAATTAACCACGTAAGTCTTTGATTTATATAGAAATAACTGATTTTTGATCTTTCTCATGCACAAGCCCCATCTATGAACAAGAGCAGTGCTTTGGCTCCGTACCAACTGTCCATGAGTATCCATTCGAAAGTGGCATGATGGCTGGCCGGAAGAATAATCAGCATCCTCTGAAATGATCAAGCTTGGTCTTTACGTTACCATCAGGGTCGTAAATGCGGTAATCCACAACCCAATACTGATCACTGTCAGGGTTGACTTAGAGACAGTTGATCATGCCGCCTCCTTTGATCAGACCATGTGCATTGCCACTGCACTGATAACGAACCAACTCGATGCTGTGGGATTGGTTTCCATCTAGGATCAAATCGTCGAAAATGATGTACCCACGAGGTTAATAGACAATTGATCCCTTGACATGCGCCCAAATAATCTACACAGTCATTTTTTCTTTTTTCAAATGTCGATTGACGGTGTCATGACTGACGTTTGAAGCATGATCGACATAACTGGCGAGGGTGAATTTGGCCTGCATTGATTGCAATTATTGACAACAATCCAGACGCGTTGCCACTATGCTCTGCCATATAAAATAGCTGGCTAATTATAGCTTTACATCTTTCAGGCTGGCAATTATTGGAATTTCAGCAAACACTCACCCGGAAACTTTATGAATAACTTAAATCGAGCCAATTACCCAGCATAAGTACTGCTGGAGTTTGAAATTGAGCAATCTAGCAAACAGCGTTTACGCCATCGAGGGTTGATCTTGAGTACGATTGACATCCGATTTTATTAATCGGAATTGAATTAGTATATCGACGCAAACTAAATAGTTCGTGTCATGTTTGGTACGCACACCTAGAAGAAATCAGCCGGGCATAGTAGAACACTGGTTTGCGATAGCCAGAAAACAGGTAAAAAGCAGGCAACCATGCATTTTCAGACAAGAAACCACCCTGGCTGGTATCCTTTCATTTGTACATCTGGGACACGGCGATCATTGATCGTCAACAGCCACCATCAGATCTGACCTTACATGTAGAAGGAGAAGGGCCATCAGTCGACTTGAAGATGAGAAACATTTCGTCAGATTCGGGAAAAGTGCGTCTGCAGGGGGCCAGAAGGCCGCGAAACGAAGAGGGTCGGTGCTCAATCCGACCTTTTGGTACGGAACCAGGCACCATCCGCAATCGAATGCATCAACTCATGTCCGTGCGATGAGACGGCACGACTTGGTCAACTCGTGGGGAGGACTCCTGCGCCCAGACGACATAACCACACACCTGATTGCGGCTGAGCTAAGAGGGTTCCTTGACGTCTGCTGAACAGCCGGGAACCAGACAGGATGGATATGCACACCCATCCTCCCTTTTTCGTTTGCCTCTCATCCAGTGGCTGCCCGACGAGACTGTGTTCAGCCTGTGCAGTCGCCTTCATTTCCTCAGCGGGCACCATGTGCCCTCGAAGACGAACTCGCTTCTTTTCAGATCGGCTCGGAGCGGCTCGGCACACGACGTACCGGCGCACCTACAGTCTCTCGTCGGTCGCCTGCCTGGTCTGGGCAACGCTGGGGATGTCTTCAAAAAGCACACGCTGATTCCGTTCTATTTCCCCTTCCAGGAAACCCATCGATGCCAGACGTGGATCGAACAGGTGGTGCTGGGCACTGCGCCCCATCTGAAAGCCCAGCTCGGCATTGCGTCTTCGCGATTCGGCGCCGCGCATCCCCTGAAGGCTTGTGCCGAATGCATGGATGAGGACGTGCACCAACATGGCGCGGCCTACTGGCATCTCTCTCATCAGCTGCCCGGGGTCCTTGTATGTCCGTTGCACCGAAAGGATTTGCAGACTGCCACCGTCAAGGTATCGGGGAAAGACCGGTTCTGTTGGACGCTTCCAGCGGAAGTGGCATTCAATCCGCCTCCTCAAGCTAGCGTTTGCAGCACTGCAGCATGCGATCTGGCCAGGGCCAGCTTGGCCCTGCACGCCTTGCCCACGGAGTTCTGCTTTGAAAGTGATCGACTGGCTACCCTCTACATGCGCCGCATGGTCGAAATGGGCTGGACGCGCCGAAATGACCTGACTGTCGCCCGCAGCGCCTTTGAGCCGGCGCTCAGTCGCTTACTGCATGAATCGTTCATGTCAACAGTGTGGCCGTGGATGACCACTGGACAAGGCGTGCACACGATGGCGGAGCGTTTGATCCGCATCAGCTACGGTTCCAGATCAAGAGAAAGCCGGCATCCTCTGAACCACTTGATCCTTCAGTTGCTGCTCTTCGGCACTTGGGATTCATTTTTCCAGGAGTATCTGAACGCTCCATCCACACAATCGCGTCGTCAGAAGCCACTGCCAAGTACTGGTGCTCAAGAAAGTGATTCGAGCGTTTACCAACTGAATGAAGATCGTCGATCCCGGCTCCTGGAAAAGCTGAACCAGGGCGTGTCCACGACCCAGGCCGCGAACGAGCTCGGCATCACGGTCACCACCGCGATGTCATGGGCGTGCGCAGCCGGTATTGCGCCGTCTCGGCGCCCGAAGCTCTTGAAAGATCCTGTTCTGCGTCCTTTGATCAAGGCGCTGTCCAATGGCGAGGACAAGCAGCATGCAGCTGAAAAACATGGCGTGTCGGTGCAGACCATCACCCGCGTGCTTTTGACAGAACCGGGCTTGCACCAGAGGTGGTCGAAGGCTCGGTTTCAGAAAGAGCAGGCTCGGTCCCGATCAGCCTGGAAGGCGATCATGACCTCCATGCCCGGCGCTTCTTCGGTCATCTGGCGAAAACTCGAACCCGCCGCGTACGCATGGCTATACCGCAATGACCAGGCATGGCTGCAAGAAGCCATTGCAAACAGGTCACTGCCGCCAAAGACTTCTCCCATGCGAAGGGACTGGACTGCACGCGACGAATTGCTCGCCCAACTCGTAAAAAAGGCGGGATTCGATTGGCTTTCTGTGCATCTCAAGGGCCACCCGACACTGGCGGAGCTGTGCATCCAGGTTCACGGACTGCGCCAGGTGCTGTCTGCATTGCACAAGCTACCCCTCACCCAATTGGCTATTCGAGAGGTGTGTGCGGCCCGACGGCGAGGTGCAGGGCATCAGGAGCAGTCAACGCTCGCGGGCATCGCTGACAACACTTGAGATCGACCTCGCCCCTGAGCTTGGCCCCGATCAGGGTCAACCGTTTTTATAGACTGCCTGGACTCATCAATCCTCCGCGCCGCAGTGGCCTGCCTGGCGCACGAGATCCTGATCAAAGCCTCGACCTCATCGATATCGGCCTTCTCGGCTTCGCACGCTTTCCTCAAACTCTCACCCGCTTCGAATCGCAAAAAGGCACGCCGCTTAGGTGAATCGGCAAGCCGCTTTGACGCGACAAGGCCGAACTCTGACAACCGCTTCCCAAGATAGGTCCTGTCGATACCCAGGACGGTGGCCATGCGCCCCACGTGGCCCTCACACAGAAGGTAGGCCCCCCAGATTGCTCCATGCCAAAACTCCGCCGAGTTCTTCTGAGTTCGCGCCGCAGCGTTTTTTTTCTCTGGCTTGATGGCACTTGCCTGCAGCAGTGCTTGGTGAAGCTCAAGCGTTGAGTCCCACATGGTGGCCATCGCTGCAAGATAACTCGCCCCCCGTTGGGCGTACGTTCTTTGAGCGACCACTCGGTCCAACACCATCACGAAGTCGCCCGGCGCCTTGCAGGCCACCTCTGGCCAGTGCTCTCTCAGCCAATCCGATGGCGCCGTCTGCCGGAGCAGATCGCTGAGGTTCGTTCGACGGCCTCTGGGGCTGCGCCGCAATCCAAGTGACTGAGCGCGCTCCGACAGCACGCTTGACAAAGCCTCCACATGAAACGGTGCTGGACGCTCGAGCATGGACATGGCGATCTCTGCGTAGCGCGCCTCGAACTCGGTCTCGCCCTCCTGTCCACCGGGGATATCTTCCACTTCCCCTGATTCAACCCAGTGCTGGGGCAGCTTCGACCATGGATCTCTGGCCGTCACCGTCTGGAGCCTGATCTTGTGGCTCTGGCACCAAGCAACACCCTCAATCTGATGACTCCTTCTGAACCAGCTGAACTTCCAGTGGTCGAGGTCCTCCTTGACACATTGCGGGCACAAACACGCCTGCGACTTGTGGATCATCATCCCGCGGTTGCGGACGTACTCAGGATCATGACCGTCGTCACGGGAACCAAACGGAGCCCAGTTTTTGGCTAGCACCACCACACGGAACACGCCCAGCATGCTGTGCTGCCTGGCGTAGTCGGCCAGGGACATACCGGCGATGACCGCTAGCTGACCGAGCTTTGACAGGGTATGAACATCAGCGGCTTCGTCCGCAAGGCAGTGGCGAACCAGCTCCTTGAACTCCTTTCCCGACTTGATTCCCAGAAGAAATGTCACACGCCCCTGATGTGCTACGGCAGGCTCGCCGGGCATGGGTTCAATGCGCAGCGGGTGTTTCATGGCCGATCTCCCTGTGACGAGGTCACCTGTAGCTGCTCCAGCTCGGCCACTGCCTGCCGCACATGCGAGAGCGCCTTGTCGAAGGGTTGCCACTGCGGTCGCTGTCCTGCCAGCGATGCGGCCACCAACTGCAGGCACTTGCTGATCACGTGTGGTGGCGCGCCCAGCACTTCCCGCTCATAGCGCGACAGGCAAGACCGATCACAGCCCAGAAGACGCGCGAACTCGACCTGAGGCCTGTCACCACGGGCCAACTTGATGAGCTCTGACTGACTTTGAGGGTAGCTAAACATTGTGTATATATTACACAATGTGCTTTTATTACACATATTTGATTGAATAGCGGTCTTCGAGACAGCTTCGCTGAGCACAGCCCCAAAAACTGAAAATCAAGCCTTAGGATCGCCACAGGTGTCACGCGACAGTTGAGCAACAAAAACCCAATGCCCATCAAGAAATCCGACCTTTATTCCAAACTCTGAGCCTCCTGTGACGAGCTGCGCGGCGGCAACACAACGTACGCAGCAAGATTCTGAAAAAGCAGCTCACCGACCCGGCGTACTTTGCCAAGATGTCGGCGCTGCTGGACGAAATCATTCGGATGCGCCAAGAGAAAGCCATCGAGTACGAGGAGTACCTGGCGCACACCGCCGATGTGGCCAAGAAAGTAAACGTCGGCAAAGCGGAAGACACACCTGCGCAACTGAGGACGGCAGGACAACTGGCCTTGTACAACAACCTGAAGGGCCATGTGGCGGCTGGCGTGGCTCAGGAGCCCTTTGCGCCTTACGGCGATCAGTCACAGGCCCTGGAGACCGCATTGAAGCTGGGCGCGGCCATCAAGGCCCAACGGCCCGATGGTTGGCGCGGGGTGGTGGCCAAGGAGCAGATGGTCAAGCGGGCGATGTTTGAAGTCCTGAAAGACATCCAGGAAGTGAACCGCCTGTTCCTCATCGTTGTGGCCCAGAAAGAGTACTGACCGATGCGAGACGTGCTCGACCTGGGCGGACTGCAAGCCGAGGTCACCCGCAAAGCCATCAAGCACGTGCACCTGAGTGTGCTGCCGCCCGCAGGCAAGGTGCGCGTCGCCGCGCCACAACGTATGCCGCTGGACACGATTCGCCTGTTCGTGGTGTCGAAGCTGGCCTGGATACGTTCACAGCAACGCAAGCTGCAATCGCAGGAGCGTGAGACACCCCGCGAGTTTCTGAACAAGGAAAGCCACTACCTGTGGGGCAAGCGATACCTGCTGGAGATCAGCCACGCCGATGCGGCGCCAACAGTAAGCCTGAGCCCACGCAAGCTGCACTTACAGGTGCGCCCAGGCGCTGATCAGGTGCGCTGCGAAGAGGTGCTGGATGCTTGGTACCGGCAGCAGGTACGGGACGCATTGCCGGCCCTCTTCGCCAAATGGGAGCCTCTGTTGCGCGTGAAAGTGAACCGCTTGTTCGTGCAGCGTATGAAGACCAAGTGGGGTAGCTGCACGCCTGAGTCAGGCTATATCCGGTTGAACACCGATCTGGCCAAAAAGCCACCCGAGTGCCTGGAATACGTCCTGGTGCACGAACTGGCACACCTGCTGGAGCCGAAGCACAACGAGCGATTCGTGGCACTGATGGATATGTACCTGTCCCAATGGCAGCACCTGAGAAAACTACTCAACGATTTGCCTGTACGACACGAAAACTGGGACTACTGAAAGCTTCGGTGCCTGTTCAAGGTCGGTCGCATCGCCCGGTCGGCCTCTTCTTATAAAAAGTTAGTCAAACCGACCAATTAGCCCGTTTGACAAACTTGCACAAACTCGAAACACCAGCCCGACGGGGCTGAGCAAGAGGATCACCTGTGTCATGTCACGGAGCCTTGAGCCGGAGCCCAAAACTTTTGACACTTTATATTTTTCTTTGACACTTTATATTTTTACGGTCAAGAGGCTGAGGGCATCTCCCGTCTCACTCCACCGTGACGCTCTTCGCCAAATTCCGCGGCTTGTCCACATCGGTGCCCTTGGCCAGCGCGGTGTGGTACGCCAGCAGTTGCAACGGCACCACGTGCAGGATGGGGGACAGCGCGCCGTAGTGTTCGGGCATGCGGATGACGTGGATGCCTTCGGCGTTCTGGATGCGGGTGTCGGCATCGGCCAGCACGTAGAGCACACCGCCGCGGGCGCGCACCTCTTGCATGTTGCTCTTGAGCTTTTCCAGCAAGGTGTCGTTGGGCGCCACGGTGACCACCGGCATGGCGCTGGTCACCAGGGCCAGCGGGCCGTGTTTGAGCTCACCCGCTGGGTAGGCCTCGGCGTGGATGTAGCTGATTTCCTTGAGCTTCAAGGCGCCTTCCAGCGCAATCGGGTAGTGCAGACCCCGACCCAGGAACAGGGCGTTGTCCATGCGGGCGAAGTCTTCGCTCCAGCTGATCACCTGCGGCTCCAGCGCCAGCACGGCTTGCAGCGCCACGGGCAGGTGGCGCATGGCTTTGAGGTGGGCCGCTTCCTGCTCTTCGCTCAGGTACCCGCGCGACTGCGCCAGCGCCAGCGTGAGCAGAAACAGACCGGCCAACTGGGTGGTGAAGGCTTTGGTGGAGGCCACGCCAATTTCAACCCCGGCGCGGGTGATATAGGCCAGTTCGCATTCGCGCACCATGGCGCTGGTGCCCACGTTGCAAATGGTCAGCGTGTGCTTCATGCCCAGGCCCTGGGCGTGGCGCAGGGCGGCCAGGGTGTCGGCGGTTTCACCGCTTTGGCTGATGGCGACCACCAGGGTGCGCGGGTTGGGCACGCTGGTGCGGTAGCGGTATTCGCTGGCCACTTCCACCTGGGTGGGGATCCTGGCCATGCTTTCGAGCCAGTATTTGGCGGTGCAGCCGCTGTAGTAGCTGGTGCCGCAGGCCAGGATGAGCACGTTGTCGATCTCTTTGAAGACGCGGTAGGCGCCGTCGCCAAACAGCTCGGGCGCAATGCCCTCCACGCCCTGGAGCGTGTTGCCAATGGCGCTGGGCTGCTCAAAAATTTCTTTTTGCATGTAGTGGCGGTACGGGCCCAGATCGGCCGCGCCGCTGTGTGCGTACACGGTTTTCACCGGGCGCTGGCTGGCATCAAACGCGCGGCCCTGGCCGTTGGTCACCCAGTAGCGGCCCAGCTGCAGGTCCACCAGGTCGCCCTCTTCCAGGTAAACAATCTGGTTGGTCACGCCCGCCAGGGCCATGGCGTCGCTGGCCAGGAAATGCTCGGTACCGTCTTCGCCCACACCCAGCACCAGCGGCGAACCGGCGCGCGCGCCCACCACGCGGTGCGGCTCGTCTTTGTGGAACACCGCCAGCGCATAAGCGCCGTGCAGTTGCGCCACGGCCGCTTGCAGGGCGGCAAACACATCGCCTTCATAGAGCGAGTCGACCAAATGGGCAATGACTTCGGTGTCGGTCTGGCTCTCGAACACATAGCCTTTGGCCTGCAGGGCGGCGCGCAGCTCGTCGTGGTTTTCGATGATGCCGTTGTGCACCAGCGCCACCCGGCCATGGAGGTCGGCGGTCGCCTTTGGGCCGAAGCTGAAATGCGGGTGGGCGTTGTGCACCACCGGCGCGCCGTGCGTGGCCCAGCGGGTATGGGCAATGCCGGTGCCGCTGGCAATGTGATCGGTCTGGACCTGGTGCATCAGCTCGGCCACGCGGGCGGTGCTGCGGGCACGCTGCAAACCACCGCTGTGCACGGCCACGCCACAGGAGTCGTAGCCACGGTATTCCAGCCGCTGCAAACCCTGAACCAACACGGGCACGATGTCACGCCCGGAAACCCCTGCCACGATGCCACACATATCCCGCTCCTTGTTGAAAATGAGCCCCATGCTAAACAGCACCAGAAGAAATTAGCGATCGATATGAGCAGGTTAAAACCCGATTTGTTTCACCCCCCGAAAGACAGCGCGATTTAATTCACGGAAAATGCACCCATGGAAGAAATCAACATCGACGAAGCCGACCTGCGCCTGCTGGACCTGCTGCAAAACGACGCGGCGCGCAGCAACCAGACGCTGGCCGAGCTGGCCCACCTGTCGCCGCCCACCAGCCTGCGCCGCATCAAGCGGCTGCGCAGCCTGGGCCTGATTGAGCGCGAGGTGGCTTTGCTGAGCCCCGATCGGCTGGCTCCGCTGTTGGGCCACGGCCTCACCGCGCTGGTGGAGATCACGCTGGAGCGCCAGGGGGCCGAACAACTGGAAGCGTTTGAAGCCCACGTGCTGCCCGACCGGGCGGTGCAGCAGTGTTACCGCGTGAGCCCCGGGCCCGACTTCGTGCTGGTGGTGCACACCGCCGACATGCCGGCCTACCTGGCACTGGCGCAGCGGCTGTTCACCGGCTACGCGAATGTGCGCAACGTGAAGGCGTTCTTCAGCCTGAAGCGGGCCAAGTTTGACCCGCGCCTGCCGCTGGGCCACAACGGTCCGGGCCCGCACCCACCCGGACCGCCTGCGCGGTAAGACCGTGCGGGCGATCTCGCCGGGCTCGCGCGGGCCCGCTTTCAGCCTCTCAGCCTGTCAAGGTTCTGCCCGCAACGGGCCATCGAGTCGGATCGACCCTTCGCGCACATAGCGTTGAAAGTCGCCCACCGGCATGGCGGCAGAGCCGTGAACGTCTTCTTCGATCCAGCTCAGGGTGGCGTCGGTGGCGGAGAGAGACACCTCCACCGGGCCTTCGCGAATTTCCACGGCGGGGCCGTCGCCACCCCGGTATTCCACCTTGCCCACAATGCGTGCGGTTTGAGCCATCTGTATTCCTGTCTGTATCAATCAAGTGTTGCAAGTCCCGCCCGGCTGGGCGGATCGCGGGGACCGCCGCACACGCGTCAGCTGGACTGCAGCGTTGGGCAGTGCATTGCCGGGGACATCCGTCCCGGTGCAGAGTTTGTGGGCGAATGGCGGGTTGCGCTGTGGGTGCACGACAGACGGTCGTAAGCCCGCCGCACCACGCCGTAGCACTCGCAGCTGCGCGCTTCCAGGCCGTGGCGGTCGATGATCGAAATCTGGCCTCTGCGGTAGTCGATCAGCCCGGCCTTATGCAACTTGAGCGCACCGTGGGTCACGCCCTCGCGGCGCACGCCCAGCAGGTAGGCGATGCGCTCCTGCGTGATCTGCAGGTCGGCGCCGTCCTGGCGATCCAGATGCAGCAGCAGCCAGCGGCACAGCTGCTGGTCCAAGGCGTGGTGGCGGTTGCATGCCGAGCACTGGGCCATGTGCGTGAACAAGGCCTGGGTGTAGCCCAGCAAGCCGTGCATGAAATCGGGCGAACGCCGGGTGTGGTGCAGCACGGCCGGCGTGCTCATGCGCCAGGCGTGACCGGGCCGTTGCACCACGGCATCGCTCAAGGGGTTGGCGTTGCCCATGAAGGCGCAAACGCCGACCATGCCCTCCCGGCCCACCACGGCCACTTCGGCCGAAGCGCCGTCGGCCATCAAGGACACCAGGGACACGGTGGCGTTGGTGGGGAAGTACACATGGCGCAGCGCCTTGCCGCTTGAATGCAACGCGGTGCCGGTTGCCAGTTCGATCCATTCCAGATCGGGCTCCAGCAGTTGCCGTTCGGCGCTGGAGAGGCCTGCGAGCAGTTGGTTGCTGTTGAAACGTGGGAGGGTTGTCATGCGACCTCGTTGGGTCTGTCGTTCCATCTGAAACCCGGTCCTTGAAGGTCCGGAGTTGGTCGATGTCCCTGCGGGCCGGAAAGGCGGGAAGCAGGGTGGAACGCAATGTAGGTCGCAGGTCAGCCGTTCTGTGTGTACAAAGACATGAATCCAAACCGAGGTGTTACAGGTTGTCAAGATGCCACGCGCCATGCCACGGTCACACCAGCGGGCGCACGGGTGGGCGACCATCGCCATACAGGTCGGCCAGCCGCGCGAGCGCCCTCACGTCGCGCATGTACAGCCGACCCTCGCGGATCTGGTGCAGGCCCCGGCGCTCCAGCTTGCGCAGCGTCTTGTTGGTGTGCACCAGCGAGAGCCCCAGCGCATCGGCCACGTGCTGCTGCGTCAGGGGAAACGGCACACCCTGGGCGCCCGCATCGGCCTGCAGCGCAGCGGCACGCTTGAACAACAGAATCAGCAGCATGGCAATGCGCTCTTCGGCACTGCGCCGCCCCACGGAGAGCAAGGTGTCGTCCACCAGCGACTCTTCGTGCGCGGTGAGCCAGGTCACGTTGAAGCCCATGGTGGGTGAACGGCGGTGGATCTCCCACAGCGAGTCGCGCTGGAACACGCAAAACGCGGCGTCGGTCAGCGTTTCCACGCCGTGGGCCGCCGCGTCGCCCATCTTTTGCTGCACACCAATGAAGTCGCCCGCGAGCAGGAAACTCAAAATCTGGCGGCGCCCGTCGCTCAGCGTTTTGAAGCGAAACGCCCAGCCCTTTTGCAGCGTGTAGAGCGGCGCGTCGACCTGCCCTTCCTGGATCAACGCGCGCCCCGGCGGCAGGTACAGGTCACGGCGCTTGAGCGATTGCACCAGCTCCAGTTCAGCAGGCTCGTGCGCCTGAAACAAAGCGAGCGGCCGCAACGGGCATTCTGAGCAGAGGAGCGTGGCGGGGGTTTCTGAGGTCATGGGGGATTGTGGTGCCGGCCCGCTGCGGTTGCGGGCGTGAAACTGCCCTTTTTTGCGGCACCCGCATGCGGCAGCACCGTCGATGTGGCGGGCGAAAACCGGGAGGCCATGGGGCGTGGTGTCCGCTCCATAGGTCATTCGGGCCGCACCTCGTCGGTCCAGACCTTGAAACGCTGCAAGGTGTTCGGCCCGAAGGTGCTGGTCAGGGCCACGTCGCAGGCGTCGCGGCCCCGGGCCATCAGCACGCGGCCGATGCGCGGTGTGTTGTTGCGGGCATCAAAGGTGTACCAGCGGTCGCCCAGAAAAGCCTCGAACCAGCCGGCAAAGTCCATCGGGCCATACGGTGGCGGGGTGCCGATGTCGCCCAGGTAGCCGGTGCAATACCGTGCCGGAATGTTCATGCAGCGGCACAGCGCAATGGCCAGGTGGGCGTAGTCGCGGCACACGCCCACCCCTTCGTTGTAGGCCTCCCAGGCGGTGCGCGTGCTGCGCGCGTGCTGGTAGCCGAATGTGATGTGCCGGTGGACAAAATCGCAGATCGCCTGCACCCGCTGCCAGCCGGTGGGGCCAGCGCCAAACCGTTGCCAGGCCATGTTGGAGAGTTGGTCCGTCTCGCAATAGCGGCTGCCCAGCAGGTAAACAAGCGTCTCCTCGGGCAGCCACTGCACCGGCGTTTGCACCGCGCCGGTTGCCGCGGGGTCGGGCAAACCGCTGTCGTGAACGATCGCGTCGGCGCTCAGCACAAAGCGCCCCGGCGGCGCCACGAGGCGGCTGCACCCGTTGCCGAAGAGGTCGCGGTACGCCGTCACAGGCACAGGTGGGTCGGTAACCAAAAGGTCCGCGCGCACCAGATCGACGGCGCGGGAGGGGTGGATGCTGAGCGCCAGGATCATCGGCGTCGGGCCGGGACACTGGAACGCCATCTCGAAGCCGACGCGAATGTGCATGCTCGTCACGCGCGCCGGTCAGACGCTCGGCGTGTCGCTGTGCGGCAGGGTGCCGTAGAAGGCGTGAATTCTTCGTTCCCAGCTCGTGTCGGCCATGTCGGGCCAGTGGTTTTTGTCGAAGCCCGGAGCGCCTTCGAGCTGTTGCTGGTTCACGTTGAGGGTGAAGCGCTTGTTCTCGGTGTCCAGCTTCAGCGCGGCCCAGGGCACCGCAAAAAGCTTCTCGCCCATGCCCAGAAAGCCGCCAAACGACAGCACCGCGTAGCTCACCCGCCCGCTGCGCATGTCGAGCATGATTTCTTTGATGTCGCCCAGGTCTTCGCCGTCGGCGTTGAAGACATCGTTGCCGATGAGCGTGTCAGCGCCCATGAGGTGCGGCCCCGGCCCGTGGTGGTCGTCGGGGCCAGCGCCGTCGGCACCCGCCATTTTGTACATGCCGTAAGCGTCGCGCTCTTCGTAGTTCATCGTGATCTCCAGTGGAAAAAGCCATCTGGAGCATGAACGGCGCTTCGGGTCGCGTCTGTTCGCAAGCGCACAGCGCGTGGAACAACGCGCCGCCGATCAAACCTTCTTCTTTTGCGGCCGTTGCCAGCTCTCGATGCTGACTTGCTTGCCGCGCGCCACCGACAACGCGCCCGGGGGTGTGCTCTTGGTGATGGTGGAACCGCCGCCCACCGTGCCGCCCGCGCCCAGCGTGACGGGGGCCACCAGCACGCAGTTGCTGCCCACGTGCACATCGGCCTCGATCACGGTGCGGTGCTTGTTGGCGCCGTCGTAGTTGGCGGTGATGCTGCCCGCACCGTAGTTCACCCGCTCGCCCACCGTGGCGTCGCCCAGGTAGGCCAGGTGGTTGGCCTTGGCGCCAGCGGCCAGGGTGGAATTTTTCACTTCAACGAAGTTGCCAATGTGCACCTCGGCGCCCAGCTTCGCACCCGGGCGCAGGCGGGCAAACGGCCCCACCAGCGCGCCGGGGCCCACGCTCACGCCGAGTTTTTCGCCGTCGATGTGGGTGAACGGGTGGATCACCGCGCCCGCTTCAATCACCGCATTGGCGATCACGCAGTTCGCCCCAATGCGCACACCGTCGCCCAGCACCACGCGGCCTTCAAACACGGCGTTCACGTCAATTTCCACGTCTTGCCCACACACCAGCGTGCCGCGCACGTCCAGCCGCGCCGGGTCGGCCAGGCGGGTGCCTTGCACCATCAGCGCCTCGGCCACGCGCAATTGGTAGGCCCGCTCCAGCTCGGCGAGTTGCAGCGGGCTGTTCACCCCGGCCACCTGCACCGCGTCGTCGATGCGGTGGGCCTGCACGCCCAGACCGTCGCCCACGGCGAACTTCACCACGTCGGTCAGGTAGTACTCGCCCTGGGCGTTCTGGTTGTCCAGCCGCGCCAGCCAGCCCTTGAGCAGCCGCGTGGGCACGGCCATGATGCCGCTGTAAATCTCGGTGATGGCGCGCTGGGCTTCGCTGGCGTCTTTCTGCTCCACGATGGCCTGCACCGCGCCGTCTGCGGCGCGCACGATGCGGCCATAGCCGGTGGGGTTGGGCATGTCCAGCGTCAGCAGCGCCAGGCGCTCGCCGGCGCACAGGTCGAGCAAGGCTTGCAGGGTGTCGGGCTGGGTCAGCGGCACGTCGCCCGAGAGCACCAGGGTCACGCCGTCGTCGGGCAGCGCGGGGGCCGCCTGCTGCACCGCGTGGCCGGTGCCCAGCTGGGGCTCCTGGCGCACGTATTTCAGCGCGGTGGCCGCAGCGCCAGGCGCCGCCTCGGGCGCGCTCAGGCCGGCTTCCACCTGCTCGGCGCCGTGGCCGGTGATCACCACCACCGAGCGGGCCGATAACCGCGCTGCACAGTCGATGACGTGCTGCGCCAAGGCGCGTCCGCCCAAACGGTGCAACACTTTGGGCCGCAAGCTTTTCATGCGTGTACCCTTGCCCGCCGCCATCACCACCACATCCACCTGGAACGACATGAACACCTCTGCTGAGCCCCTGAGGAGCCTTTGGTTGATTGATTCGAAGATTATCGCCCGCCGTTTTTGGTTGACCCTGGCGCTGCTGACTGCGCTCACGCTCGGTGCCTGCAGCACCACGCGGCTGGCCTACAACCAGTCGCCCAACCTGCTGTATTGGTGGCTGGACGGCTACATGGACTTCAGCTCGGCACAGTCCACCCAGGCGCGTCAGGACATCGACACCTTTCTGGGCTGGCACCGCAGCACCGAGCTGCCCACCTACGCCCGCCAGCTGCAGCAGTGGCAGGCGCTGGCCCCCCAAGACATGAGCCCGGCCCAGGCCTGTGCGCAATTCGAAGCCGTGCGCGCCGCCGTGCAGCGCGCCAGCGAGCGTGGCCTGGAGCCGCTCACCCGGCTGGGGCAGCAGCTCGACCGCGAGCAAATGGCCCACCTGCAGCGCCACCAGGACAAGGGCAACCAATCGTTTGCAGAAGAGTATCTGGAAGGCAGCCCCGAAGAGCGGCTGAACCGGCGGGTGGACCAGGCCGTGAGCCGCAGCGAAATGCTGTACGGCCGCCTGAGCCCCGCCCAGCGCGAGCTGGTGCGCAGTGGCCTGCAACAGTCGCCCTGGGACCCCCAGAAGGCCCTGCAAGAGCGTCTGCGCCGCCAGAGCGAGCTGCGCCAGACGCTTCAAACCCTGCAAAACAGCCCCAACGGCACCGCCCTGGACGCCAGCCGCAGTTACCTCATCCGCGTGCTGCAAACCCCCACGGCCGGCTACAACGCCAACAGCCAGGCCCTGGTGCAACACGGCTGTGCCCAGTTTGCGGCGCTGCACAACACCACCACCACCGAGCAGCGCGCCAACGCCGTGCGCGTGCTCAAAGGCTACGAAGACGACATGCGGGCGCTGGCCGCGCAGCGCTGAAGCGGCGCGCCAAACTGGGGCGGGACGGCCCCACACCCACCGGGCAACGCACCACACCAGGCCACCGGGCGCCCAATTTCCACCCACTGCCGCACAAGTCGGGTGCACCAATCTTGCATACAAGACTGGTATGGGCATGGCACGGAAATCGCATGAAGGAACCCCAAAGGTTTCTCCATGGTCAGCTCCACCGACATCGCCCAACGCATCATCGAAGCCATCCTGGCCCAACGCCTGGCCCCCGGCACCCGCCTGGGCGAGCAAAGCCTGTGCATGCTGTTCGACTGCAGCCGCACCCTGGTGCGCGAGGCGCTGGTGCGCCTGGCCGCGCGCGGGATCGTCACCGTCAGCTCGCGCCGCGGTTGGTATGTGGTGCAGCCCTCGCACGACGAAGCGCGGGAAGCGTTCGAGGCGCGCCGCGTCATTGAAACCGGCCTGATCCGGCGCACCGGCCCGGTGGACAAAGCCGCCATCAAACGCCTGAAGCAACACCTGAAGCAAGAACAAGACGCCCTCAAAGGCGACGACGTGGGCCAGCGCAGCTACCTGCTGGGCGACTTCCATGTGTGCCTGGCCGAATGCCTGGGCAACCAGTTGCTGGCCGACACGCTGCGCGACTTCACCGCGCGCACCACGCTCATTGCCATGCTCTACCAAAGCACGCACGACGCGGTGCAGTCGTGCCAGGACCACGTGGCCATTGTCGAAGCGCTGTCGCGTGGCGACGTGGCGCAGGCCGAGCGCCTGATGGAAGAACACATTGGCCAGGTGCAGGCCGCGCTGCGCCTGGCGCCGGTCAACGACCCACTGGCCGATCTGCGCGAAGCCCTCGCCCCCATTTCCCCGGCACCGCGTGCCCCCAAAAGCCGCGCGTCAACCCCCAAACCACCCGACCCCGCCCCCGAAACCTACCTAGGAGCCTTGCTATGACCACCAAACGCCAATTTCTTGCCACCGCCGCACTGACCACCCTGGGCGCGCTCGCCAGCCTGGGCACCGCCCACGCCCAGACCGCGCTCGACGACGTGATGAAGGCCAAGACCATCAAGATCGCCGTGCCGACCGACTTCCCGCCCTACGGCTTTGTGGGCACCGACCTCGCGCCGCAGGGCCTGGACGTGGACACCGCCCGGCTCATCGCCACCAAGCTCGGCGTGAAGGTGGAGCTGGTGCCGGTGACCAGCGCCAACCGCATTCCCTACCTGCAGACCCGCAAGGCCGACCTGGTGATCTCCACGCTGGGCAAAAACGCCGAGCGCGAAAAAGTGATCGACTTCACCGCCGCCTACTCGCCCTTCTTCCAGGCCGTGTTCGCCCCCAAGTCGCTCACGGTCACCAGCTTCGCCGACCTCGCCGGCAAGTCCATCGGCGTCACACGCGGCGCCATTGAAGACCAGGAACTCACCAAGCTGGCACCGCCCACCGCCGACGTGAAGCGCTTTGAAGACAACAACGCCACCGTGTCCGCCTTCGTCTCGGGCCAGACCCAGCTGATCGCCACCGGCGCTTCGGTGGCCGGCAACATGATGGCGCGCAACCCGCAACTGGGCGCCGAATACAAGCTGTTGCTCAAAGACAGCCCCAACTTCATCGGCGTGGCCAAGGGCGAAGATCCGCTGCGCCTGAAGGTCAACGAGATCATCATCGCGGCCAAAAAGTCGGGCGAGATCGACGCCCTGGCCAAGAAGTGGCTGGGCCGCCCGGCGGGCACCTTGCCCGAATAAACCCGGCTGAAGCACACCAGGAACGGGCGCCATGCGCATCGAACTCGACTTCATCGCCGTGCTGCTGCAGTGGCCGTTGCTCGCCAAAGGTGTGCTCTGGACGCTGGGCCTGACCGCCATATCGGCCATCCTCGGCCTGCTGCTGGGCACGCTCTGCGCCTGGGCGCGCAGCAGCGGCCCGCTGTGGCTGCGCTGGGTGGTGGGCAGCTATGTGGAACTCATCCGCAACACACCCTTCATCGTGCAGCTGTTCTTTGTGTTCTTTGGCCTGCCGGCCGCAGGCGTGAAGCTCACGCCCGAAACCGCATCGGTGATTGCCATGGTGATCAACCTGGGCGCCTACGCGGCCGAGATCGTGCGCGCCGGCATCGACGCCACCCCACGCGGCCAACTGGAGGCAGCGGCCAGTCTGGCGCTGTCGCGGGTGCAAACCTTCTTCCACGTGGTGCTGCCGCCCGCGCTGCAAAAGGTGTGGCCTGCGCTCACCAGCCAGATCATCATCGTGATGCTGGGCTCGGCGGTGTGCGGCCAGATCTCCACCGAAGAACTCAGCTACGCGGCCAACCTCATTCAAAGCCGCAACTTCCGCGCGTTTGAAGCCTTCATCATCGCCACCGGCATTTACCTGCTGCTGTCCATGGGTGTGCGCAGCCTGCTGAACTGGGCTGGTCCGCGCTTTTTCTTCGGGGGCCGCCGTGGTTGATTTTTCTCTGTGGGACATCGTTCGCAACCTGCTGCTGGCCGCGCGCTGGACGGTGGGCCTCTCGCTCATGGCCTTTGTGGGCGGTGGCCTGGTGGGCTTGGCGCTGCTGGTGGCGCGCACCGCCCGCTGGCCTGGCGCGCCCACGTTTGTCGCGGGCTACGTGCAGCTGTTTCAGGGCACACCGCTGCTGATGCAGCTGTTCCTGGCCTACTTTGGTCTGGCGCTTTTTGGCGTGGACACCTCGGCCTGGATGGCCGCCGCCGTGGCGCTCACGCTCTACACCAGCGCGTTTCTGGTGGAAATCTGGCGCGGCTGCGTGGCCGCCGTGCCCAAGGGCCAGTGGGAAGCCGCGCAGAGCCTGGCGCTGAACTTTGGCGAACAGCTGCGCTACGTGGTGCTGCCGCAGGCCACGCGCATCGCCATTGCGCCCACCGTGGGGTTTCTGGTGCAGGTGGTCAAGGGCACGGCACTGGCCTCGGTCATTGGTTTTGTGGAACTCACCAAGGCCGGCACCATGATCACCAACGCCACCTTCCAGCCGTTTCTGGTCTACAGCTGTGTCGCCCTGATGTACTTTGCGCTGTGCTTCCCTGTGAGCCTGTATGCGCGCAATCTTGAGAGGAAAATGAATGTCCAGCGCTAACTTGGCCCAAGCACCGGCCCCCATCGTCCACATCCAGCAACTGCGCAAGTCGTATGGCAGCAACGAGGTGCTCAAAGGCATCGACCTGCAGGTGCAGCCCGGCGAGGTGATCGCCATCATCGGCAAAAGCGGCTCGGGCAAGAGCACGCTGCTGCGCTGCATCAACGGGCTGGAGGTGTTCCAGAGTGGCAAGCTGAGTGTGGACGGCCAGCCCCTGATGCACAACAACCCCGCCGCCATGCGCGAGCTGCGCCAGCACGTGGGCATGATCTTCCAGAACTTCAACCTGTTCCCGCATTTGAGCGTGGGCAAAAACGTGATGCTGGCACCCGGACTGGTGAAGAAAACCGACCCCACCGCTGGCGCGGCGCGCGCGCGCCAGTTGCTGGAGCGTGTGGGCCTGGGCGAGAAGTTCGACGCTTTTCCCGACCAGCTCTCGGGCGGGCAGCAGCAGCGCGTGGCCATTGCGCGCGCCCTGGCCATGGAGCCCAGCGTGTTGCTGTGCGACGAAATCACCTCGGCGCTCGACCCCGAACTGGTGGGCGAGGTGTTGCGGGTGGTGGAATCGCTGGCCGACGAGGGCATGACCCTGCTGATGGTGACCCACGAAATGGGCTTTGCCCGCAAGGTGAGCGACCGCGTGATCTTCATGCACCAGGGCCGCGTGCACGAAATGGGCCCACCCGCCGAGCTGTTTGGCCACCCGCAAACGCCTGAGCTGCAGCAGTTTTTGTCGTCGATTCACTGACCCCCGCGCCGCCTTCGGTGTCACCCCCAAGGGGGCGGCACTGGCGGCCCGGCAACGCCGGTGCCGGGGTTCAGCCCACCCAACGCATCCAGCCCCACACCACCGCCAGCGAGCCCAGCGTGACCGGAATACCGGTCAACGCGTGCTGCTTCCAGTCGATGGCAATGCCCTGTTTGGCAGCCAGGTCCACCACGATCAGGTTGGCAATGGAGCCCACCAGCAGCAGGTTGCCGGCAAAGGTGCTCACCAGCGCCAGCAACACCCCGGCCTCTTGGGCGTTGGCGCCCAGGTGCGGCAGCAGCAGCATCACGGCCGGCACGTTGGACACCAGGTTGGACAGCGCCACGCCCACCACCAGCAGCGGCCCGGGGTCGGCCAGGGCCACGCCGTGCCCGGCCAGCCAGGCCACCGCTTCGGCGGCCAGACCGGTGCCCTCAAACGCATGGTTCACCACAAACAGGCCCATGAACAGCAGCAGCAGCTGCCAGTCCACAAAACCCATCACGTGCGACGAATGCAGGCGCCGACTCAGCAGCAACACGCCCGCGCCCACCAGCGCAGCCACGTCGCGCGGCCAGTCGGTGAACAGAAACACCAGCAGCAACACCCCGGCCACACCCAGGCCCTTGGCGGTTTGCCAGCGGTCAAACGCGGGCGCGTCGTCCAGCGGCACGTTCACCGCCACGGGCTGCGCCAGCTCGTCCGCGCCGTTGTTGGAGCCCGGCCCATACGCCAGCCACAGCCACAACAGCCCCAGCGACCACACCACCGGCCCCAGCGCCTGGCGCACATAGCCGCCAAACGGCAGCTGCAGCACCGAGCCAATGAGCATGTTTTGCGGGTTGCCAATGAGCGTGGCAGCCGAGCCGATGTTGGCCGCACACGCCAGCCCAATCAGAAACGGCACCGGGTTCAGCCCGCGCTGCAAACACAGCCGCGCCACCACCGGCGTCATGGCCAGGCAAATGATGTCGTTGGAAAAAATGGCCGACAGCCCGCCCGCCACCCCGATGAGTGCGGCCAGCAAACCCCGGCGCGACAGTGCCAGGCCACCCACCCGGCGCGTCACTTCGGTGTAAAACCCGCCCAGCCGCATTTGCGCTGAAACCACCATGAACGCAAACAGCAGCACGATGGTAGGCAGGTCCACCGCCTGCGCAGCGTCTTCCAGCGGCAGCCCGGTGAGCGCAATCACCGCAATGGCGCCCAGCAGCGCCACGCCCGAGCGGTCGAGCTTCAGGCGCGGCAGACCGCCCAGAAACATGCCCAGGTAAACGGTGGCAAAGACCGCCACCACGGTCCAGTCCAGCGCGTTGTGGCCCAGCAGGTGGGGCATGGCATGGGGCATTGAAGGCAGGTTCATGTCATTTTGAGGACGCGGTTCAGCGGATCACCCACAGCGTGCGCCCAATGGCGACCGCCAGAATCACGGTGAAGCCCAGCAGGCCCACCCCCAGGTATTCGCGAAAGCCGAACTGCACTGGCCGGCCATGCACATCGCGCAGCGCAGCGCGCTCGGCCAAGCTCTGCATCAACGGCCCAGCGGTGGCAGCGGTCAGAAAGAGGCTGCTGCCAGCGCACACCGCCAGTGCAAGCCCCACATAAACCGCGTCTCCTGGCATCTGCTGGGACAGGACGTCGGCCACCTCCAGCAACGCGGCCATACTTGGCCCGGCAGAAAACAGCCCGGTCAGCACGGCTGCCACCACCAAAAACAGCACCAACTGCCCCTCGGGCGTCAGCGGTACAGACTGCAACAAAGCCGCAAGATCGCCAAACAGCCCCGTCTCGCGCACCACGCCCACCATCAGAAACAACGCCAGCAAAAACAGCACCGCTTCCACATCGACCGCTCGCTTGAGCGCGGCCTCTCCGTGTGTCGGCTGCGCCAGCAGCACCAGACCCGCGCCCATCCAGGCCACCATTTCAGGGCCAATGCCCCAGGCGGGAGGCAACAGCAGCCAACCTGCAACCATGAACGCGAGCGCGCCCAGGCAAGGCGCAAGCAGGCGCCAGTCCAGGTGCACGCCTCGATACAGCTGGCTCAGCGTCGCCAGCGTCAGGCGCCGCCCCAACGGGGTCACCGGCACGTCCTGCGCGGGTCGCAGCGCCAGCACCAGCCCAATCAGAAGGGCCAGCGCCAACAGCGTAGCGGGCATGGCCGCACGCAGATAGGCTTCAAAACTCATGGCACCACTGCCCAACAACAACACCGCCGGAAAGTCGCCAATGGGTGTGGCTGCGCCGCCCAGGTTGCAGGCCACCAGCATCAGGCCCAGCGACCACACCACAAACCGCTGCGAAACGCCCGCCAGCGCAAACACCGTCAGCAGCACCGGCAAGATCACCAGCAGCGCGGTGAGGTTGTTCACCACCGACGACACAGCGTACGTGCCCAAGGTGCTGAGCACCAGCAAACCCACCGGGTGCGCCCGCGCCAGACGCACCAGAGCCACCGAAGCCAGACCGAACACCTGCGTGTCGGCCAGGCGGTGGGTGAACAAGCCCAGCGCCACCAAAATGAGCAACACATTCCAGGGCAGACCGGCAAACACCGCGACCACACTGGCCACGCCGGCCAATGCAGCCCCTGCGCACGACAGCGCAGCACCCGTCAGCACAATGAGCAGGCGGTGCGAAGGCAGCAGTGCCTGAGCCACCAGCGTGATCACCAACGTGAGCGCAAAACCCACCTGGGCGTTCATCATCATGGTGTACGGAGCCTCATTGAGTCGGCGTTGAAGTGGGTGCGACGCGCCATCAGCCTTTGAGATCGGTCAGGGTACTGACGTCGGCCGCAACCAACCAGCGGGGGTAAATTTCCAGCGGCACATCCAGAATGCGCCAACCCAGCAGCGAGCGGAACTGCATGCGCACGTCGGGCCCGGTGGTGCGCAACCAGGCCGGCAATACAAACACCTGGCTTTCGGTTGCGCCGTACACAAAGGTGAGCAAAACCGAGCGCGGCCCAGCCCATGATTGAAAGTTGGCCAGCGACAGTGCCTGCAAACGCTCGCCATGGTTGGCCAGCACACGCGCCCATTGGGTTTGCGGGTCGCCTTCCAGCACCAGGCCCACACGCACCGTTGGCGGCAAGGCTTTCAGCAGCGGGTCCACCCACAGCGCCTCATGGCCCACCAGCACCACACGCGAGGCGCTGTTCAGCAGCGGCAGCACCGGGTCCAGCGCCAGGTCTGGCGCGTGCACGCCCGCCAGCCAGCCTGCACACACGGCGTCCAGCACCGGCCAGGCGCGACCCAGATCGTCTCGCAACGCGGCCACACCCGCGTCTTGCGCCACGGCCGCAGTTTCACGCACAAACAACCAGGCCGCAGACGCCATGCCCAGCTCGCTCGCAGCGAGGCGAAATGCCTGCTGTTGCAAATCGCTCATCCGAAAGCACCACCCTTACCAGGCGCCGGAGCCTCATCGGGCGGTGTACCCAGCAGGTTTTGCAGCAAGGCCACCATCACCACGTTGGCCAGCGCATGCTGAGGGGGTCCGTCGGTGAGGCAATCCACCATGGCATCGAGCTGCTCTCTGTCGCCACCAGCCAGCGAACGCAGGGCCTGCAGCGGCAGCTGCAGGGGGTAGTGGCTGTCTTCCACCACGTCGGCCAAGTGGGGAGGCAAACGCATGGGCACAGGTGCACCGCCCTCGGTGGGCTTCGCACCCCCGCGGGCTTGCAGCGCCTGACCCAGCAACGCGAGCAATATGTAGTTGGAACCGCGGTGGTGAATGGGCCCCTCACCCACCAGACAACGCGACACAAACGCGCGGTCTGCGGCGTCGGGCACCAGCGGCGCCAGCCAGCCGTCCAGCTGCGCCTCATCCACAAAGGCCAATATGCGCGAAGCCGGTATGCTGCCGCGCCCGTGTGGCCCTGCCGCGTGGCCAGGTGCCTGATCGGGCGGGTGGCGGGGTGGGTGGTGTGGCTTGGGGTGGTGGTGAGGCATCAACGGCAAGAGTCTGGCGACGGTTAGTGGGCATAGTAGCAAAGGGCCGGGCGGCAAGCGCCCAGCAAAAAGCCGCCCGAAGGCGGCTTTTTGGGGTGCTCGGCAGGGCCTTGATCAGCTCTGCAGCGCTTTCCACATGTCCATGTCGCGCTCGGCGGTCCAGATGCGGGGGTTCTTGATGCCACTGGCTTCGTCGTACGCGCGGCTCACGTCGAACGGCAGGCAGTGTTCGTAAATGAACACGTGGCCAAACACCGGGTCCATGGTTTTGCGGGTGTGGGCCATGGCGGCTTTGAGGTCCATGCCGGCGGCGGCGGCTTCTTTGCCGGCGGCAAACAGGGTGGTGACCCAGCGCTGGGTGTAGTCCAGCGCCTTGTTCACATCGGCGTTGCCCTTCATGGCTTCGCCGCGGCCGGGCACGATGAACTCGGCGTTCAGGGCGCGCAGCGCTTCCAGCGTGGCGGGCCATTCGGCCAGCTGCGCGTCGCCGGTGTACACACCGGCTTCGTATTCCACCAAGTCGCCGCTGAACAGCACTTTTTCTTCTTCCACCCAGGCGATGGTGTCGCCTCGGGTGTGGCCGTGGCCGGGGCTCCAGATCTGCACCTTCACGCCGCCGAGGTCGATGGTGAGCTTGCCGGGCACTTCGCCTTGGGTGGCGTCGCCGCCGCCAATGACCAGGGTGGGCCAGGTGAGGCCGGGCACCGAGTCGGCGCCACGGAACAGGCGCGGGAAACGCTCCATTTCGCTTTGCATGTCTTGCGCGCCGCGCTCTTGAATGAGTTCGAGCGTGCCCTGGCTGGCAATGACTTCGGTGGCGCCTTCGGCCACGTAAGCGCTGGCGCCCAGCACGCGCACGGCGTGGTAGTGGGTCAGCAACACGTATTTGATGGGCTTGTCGGAGACGGTGCGGATCTGTTTGATCAGGTCGCGCGCCATGGCCGGGGTGGCGGTGGCGTCGCTGACCATGATGAACTTGTCGCCAATGATGACGCCGGAGTTCGGGTCGCCTTCGGCGGTGTAGGCCCAGCAATGCGGGCTGAGCTGTTCGAAGGTGATCTTTTTGTCTTCCAGGTCGGCCTGGGAGGCGAAGGCTTTGCTCATGGGGGTCTCCAGTGTGGGCGGTGCAACAAGTGGCAGTATTTTACCTAAACGAAATGAATTTCATATAGGTGAATTTTTTAGGCGAAGTAGCCGGGCTTCCAGCGCTAGGAGAGCGGACCGTTCTGGCCGTCTCACGCCGCTAGCAACCGCACCTTGCGTTTCTGTGCCTTCAGCAGTTTGATGGCCTGCTGATCGAACGACACAAATTCGGTGCCGCCCAGCAAGTCGCCCTCAGCGGCAATCACGCCATCGGCAAAGTCGCCGCCGCTCTCCAGCAGCGCCAGCCCGGCCAGTACGGTGGGCGTGTGGCACACCACTTGCCGCACCTGCAACAGCGTGCGCAGGGCGTGCGCCACCTGTGCCGGGGTGTAGCGGTAGCCGCGCAGGAGCACCCACACCAGCTCGCACAGCGCCGGGGTGGGCACCGCAATCAGGCTGGCTTTTTGCAACACACGCAAAGCCAGGGCGGCTTGAGCCGGGTCGTCTTGCGTGGCCAGCCGCACCAGCACGTTGGTGTCGAGCGTGACCTTCATGGCTGCCCCGCCCAACCGCTGGCGATGATGGCGTTCATTTCGTCCACACGGAGTGCTTGGGGTGGCGGTGGCAGGCAGCCCGCAAAGACTTCCAGTCCCTCGGGCGCTTTGGCCTGCAACGTCAGCACGCCGTTGGCTTGTTTGTGAACCTCCACCTGCTGGCCCGGCGCAATGCCCAGGTATTGCAACAGTTCACGGCGCAGGGTGATCTGGCCTTTGGCGGTGATGGTCAAAGCGGTCATGGGGCAGCCTTTATGCGGGTTGAAAAGTAATGCTATTTTACATTACAAACCCAATCACTCACCCCGACAAACCCCGCTCCAGCACCGCCACCACCTCATCGGCAAAGGCGGCGTAGCTCATGGGGCCACCGGGGCGCAGCCAGGTGAAGGTCCAGTTGATCATGCCGAACAGGATCATGGTGAGCGCGGTCTGGTTGGCCGGGGTGACGCGCTTGGGGTAGGCGCGTTTCAAGAAACGGGTGAAGGCGGCCACCACGTCGCGCTGGCGGTTCAGGATCAGTTCGCGCTGGGTGTCGCCCAGAAATTGGGTGTCGGACACCAGCGACACATGGCGCGTGGCGGAGTGTTCGTATTCGGTCAGAAAGGCGCGCACCAGCTCGCTCAGCGCGTCGCGCTCGTTCAGGTTTTTGCGCTCGGCCCGCGCCTCGGCCTCGCCAATGAGGGCCAGCAGGCGCTGGGTGTAACGGTCGAGCAGGTCAAACAGAATGGCTTCTTTGCTCTCGTAATAGTGGTAGATCCGCGCTTTGCTGGTGCCGCAGGCGGTGGCGATGTCGTTCATGCTGGCGGCGGGGAAGCTCTGGCGGGCGAAGCACTGCGAAGCGACGTCCAGAATCTGTTCGCGCTTGAGGTCGTGGGAGGCGGATTTGGGGCGGGCCATGGGGCCGCATTGTCCCACCCATGGCGCTGGTATGACCGGGTGCGACGGGGATGGAGGCTTGCGCGCCTTACAGTGCTGCGCATACCTACCCCATACTCGGTCTTTTGACCCCAAACCCCATGACCACCCGTAGAAACTTCATTTTGAGCAGCGTGGCCGCCGCCGGCGCGCTGGTGCTGGGTTGGGCGGTGCTGCCGCCGCGCCAGCGCCTGCTGACCGACGAGCCCTTGCCGGTGCAACCCGGGCAGGCGGCTTTCAACGGCTGGGTCAAGATCAGCGCAGACGGCGCGGTCACGGTGATCATGAGCAAAAGCGAAATGGGCCAGGGCGTGCTGACCTCGCTGTCGATGCTGCTGGCCGACGAGCTGGACGCTGACTGGAGCCGCGTCACCACCGAAATGGCGCCCATCGACAAGATTTACACCAACGTCAGCGCGGTGGTGGACGGCCTGCCGTTTCACCCCGACAGCCAGGGTCTGGCGCGCCGGGTGGCCAGCCACCTCACAGCCAAGGTGGTGGGCCATGTGGGCGTGATGATGACGGGCGGCTCCAGCAGCGTGAAAGACCTGTGGCTGCCCATGCGCGAGGCCGGTGCGGCGGCGCGCCAGATGCTGCTGGCGGCGGCAGCGCAACAGTGGGGCGTGGCGCTGGCCGACTGCCGCACCGAGCGCGGCCAGGTGCTGGGGCCGAGCGGGCAGATCGCGGACTACGGCTCGCTGGCCGCCGCGGCGGCGCAGGTGGGGGTGCCGTCGCGCATCCGGCTCAAGACGCATGCCGAATTCAAACTCATTGGCCAGCCCATGCACCGGCTGGACAGCCAGGCCAAGATCACCGGCAGCGCCCTGTTTGGCATCGACGCCCTGCCGCCCGGCCTGCTGTATGCGGCGCTCAGCATGTGCCCGACCCTGGGCGGGCGCGCGGCCCGGTTCGACGCAGCGGCCGCCAGCGCCCTGCCCGGCGTGCGCCAGGTGCTGGCGGTGGAGCCGCTGCACGGCGGCACCGGCGGCGTGGCGGTGATCGCGGGCCGGCCCTGGCAGGCGCAGCGGGCGCTGGCTGCGCTGGACGTGACCTGGGAACACGGCGCGCTGGCCGCGTTCAACAGCGCCGACGTGATGACCCAACTGGCCCAGACGCTGGAAGACGGCGCCAAGGGGTTCACTTACCACAGCACCGGCGACGTGGATGCGGCCCTGCAAAGCGCGGCCCGCAGCGTAAACGCCGAATACCGTGCGCCCTACCTGGCGCACGCCACCCTGGAGCCCATGAACTGCACCGTGCTGCTGAAAGACGGCCGGGCCACGGTGTGGGTGTCCACCCAGGTGCCCAGCATGGCGCGCGACGCGGTGGCCGGTGTGCTGGGCCTGCAGCCCGACGCCGTGACGGTGAACGTGATGCTGCTGGGCGGTGGCTTTGGCCGCCGGCTGGAGGTGGACTTTGTGGCCCAGGCAGCCGCCATTGCCCGCGCCGCCGAGGGCTCGCCGGTGCAAACCGTGTGGACACGCGAGCAAGACATGCAGCACGACTTTTACCGCCCGGCCTGCGTGGCGCGCTTCAGCGCCGGGCTGAGCGCCGAAGGCCAGCTGCTGGCCTGGAAAAACACCTCGGCGGGCCAGGCCATCGTGCCCCAGGTGCTCCAGCGCAACTTCGGCCTGCCCGGCGGCGGGCCCGACAAAACCACCTCGGAAGGCGCGTTTGACCAGCCCTACGAATGGCCCGCCGCGCGCATCGCCCACGAGGCGGTGGACCTGCCGCTGCAGGTGGGTTTCTGGCGCGCCGTGGGGCATTCGCACCAGGCATTTTTCAAAGAGTGTTTTCTGGACGAAGTGGCCCACGCCGCACAGGCCGACCCGGTGGCTTTTCGCGCCGGTTTGCTGCAGCAGCACCCGCGCCATCTGGCCGTGTTGCAACAAGCCGCCAGCCTGAGCGGCTGGGGCCAACCGGTGGCGGCCGGGCGCGCACGGGGTGTGGCGCTGCACGAATCGTTTGGCTCGGTGGTGGCGCAGGTGGCCGAGGTGTCGGTGCGGGCCGACCAGAGCATCCAGGTGCACCGCGTGTGGTGCGCGATTGACTGCGGCACGCCGGTGAACCCGCAACTGATCGTGCAGCAACTGGAAAGCGCCATCGTTTACGGCCTCTCCGCCGCGCTGTACGGCCAGATCGACATCGTCAACGGCCAGGTGCAGGCCAGCAACTTTCACGACCAGCCCGCGCTGCGCATGCACGAGTGCCCCGCCATCGAATGCGCCGTGATGCCCAGCACCGAAGCGCCCGAAGGCGTGGGCGAGCCGGGCCTGCCGCCCATTGCGCCCGCCGTGGCCAACGCCCTGTTCGCCCTCACCGGCCAGCGCCTGCGCAGCCTGCCGCTGCGGCTGGCCTGAACGCCCCCCGCACACCAGAACCCCACCATGACCCCCATTCAACTCAACGGCCAACCCACCCAGGTGGATGTAGAACCCGACGCACCCCTGCTCTGGGTGCTGCGCACCGAGCTGCAGCTCACCGGCACCAAGTTTGGCTGCGGCATGGCGCTGTGTGGCGCCTGCACCGTGCACCTGGACGGCGTGCCCACCCGCTCGTGCGTGACGCCGCTGGGCAGCGCCGCGGGCCAGTCGGTCACCACCATCGAAGGCCTGCAAGGCCCGGTGGCCGACGCACTGCGCGCCGCCTGGACCGCCCTGGACGTGGTGCAGTGCGGCTACTGCCAGAGCGGCCAGATCATGCAGGCCCACGCCCTGCTCACCACCCACCCGCAACCCACCGACGAGCAAATTGACGAAGCCATGAGCGGCATCATCTGCCGCTGCGGCACGTATCCGCGCGTGCGGGCGGCCATTCACCAGGCGGCGGTGCGGGTGGCGCAAAAGGTCTGACTCCCTCCCGCTTGCGGGAGAGGGGGACAGAGGGGCATCCGCTCAAGGTCTGTTGAAAACAGGCCGGACTGGCCATCGCGCGCCTGCCCCCATCCCAGCCTTCCCCCAGCGGGGGAAGGGGCAAGACACCGTTACCCGCCAACGCCTGTGCAGGGCCATGTTTTGGCTCCCTCCCCCTCTGGGCTGGGGTGGGGGCGCTCTACGCTGCGGCGCCTTGTTGCTGGGAAGACTTTGGCTCCCTCCCCCGCTGGGGGAGGGCTGGGGTGGGGGATCTCCCGGCTCCCGGGTTTAAGTTCCCGAAGGCAGCAGGCCCTCAAGCCCGGCGCGGCTTCACCTTGCCCGCTGCCAGCTTGGCCTGCGTACGCGCCACCTCCACGTCGGCATCAAACACCAACGCCACGCCCATGCGGCGCTTGGTGAAGCTTTCGGGTTTGCCGAACAGGCGGATTTCGCTGTGGGGCACGCGCAGGGCGTCGTCCACGCCGTCGAACACGATGCCTGTGGCGTCCACGCCGCCGTAGATGACGGCGCTGGCGCCGGGGCTTTTTAGGGAGGTGCTGACCGGCAGGCCCAGGATGGCGCGGGCGTGCAGTTCAAATTCGTTTTGCCATTGGGTGATCAGGGTCACCATGCCGGTGTCGTGCGGGCGCGGGCTCACTTCGCTGAACCACACCTGGTCGCCTTTCACAAACAGTTCCACGCCGTACAGGCCCAGGCCCGAGGGCTGGCCGTCGTGGCCTTGGCCCAGATCGTCTGTGACGGCCTTGGCGATGCGGCGCGACTCGGCCAGCGCGGCGGGCGTCATGGGGTGCGGTTGCCAGCTTTCCACGTAGTCGCCGCTCACCTGCACATGGCCGATGGGGTCGCAGAAATGGGTTTCGATCTGGCCGTCAGCGCCACGGGCGCGCACGGTGAGTTGGGTGATTTCGTAGTCGAAGTCGATGAAGCCTTCCACGATGATGCGGCCCGGCCCCACACGGCCACCGGCCATGGCGCAGTCCCAGGCTGTTTGCACGTCGGCGGGGCCGTCGATTTTGCTTTGGCCTTTGCCGCTGCTGCTCATGACGGGTTTGACGATGCAGGGGTAGCCGATACCTGCGTCGATGGCGGCTTGCAACTCGGCCAGCGAATCGCAAAACCGGTATGGGCTGGTGGGCAGGCCCAGGGTTTCGGCGGCCAGGCGGCGGATGCCTTCGCGGTCCATCGTCAGGCGGGCGGCGCGTGCGGTGGGCACCACGCGCACCACGCCAGCGGCTTCCAGCGCTTGCAGCACCGGCGTGGCGATGGCTTCAATTTCGGGCACCACCAAGTCGGGCTTTTCGGCCTCAATCAGCGCTTGCAGTTGCGCCGGGTCGCTCATGGTGATGGTGCGGGCGTGGTGCGCCACCTGCTGGCCGGGGGCGTTGTCGTAGCGGTCCACAGCGATGGTTTCGACGCCCAGGCGTTGCAGCGCAATCAGCACTTCTTTGCCCAGCTCGCCCGCGCCGAGCAACATGACGCGGGTGGCCGAGGGGGACAAGGGGGTTCCGAGGGTGGTCATGGGGGTTGTTCCTTTTACAAACATCAATTCAGCGCCTGGCCCATGGCCTCGCCCATGCGCACGCCCTGCCCGGCGGCCCACTGGGGGTTGAAGGCCATGGTGTCTTTGGGCCAGAGCAGCACCACGGTGGATCCGAGCAAAAACGTGCCCATGTGTTCGCCGCGTTGCAGGTAGACGGCCGGGTCGTCGTAGGTCCACTCGCGCACCTGGCCCGGGCGCGGCGGGTTGACCACGCCGTGCCACGGGGTGGCCATGCTGCCCACAATGGTGGCGCCCACCAGCACCTGCACAAAGGGGCGCAGCTCGCCTTGGGGGCCGCAGGGCATGTCGAACACGCACACCACGCGCTCGTTGCGCGCAAACAACCCCGGCACGCCACGCGCCGTGGCCGGGTTGACCGAGAACAGCTCGCCGGGCACATAAATCATGCGGCGCAGCCGGGCGGCGGCGGGCATGTGGATGCGGTGGTAGTCCTTGGGGCTGAGGTAGATGGTGGCAAAGGCACCGTCGTCAAACTGGGCCGCCAGCGCCGCGTCGCCGCCCACCAGCGCCCGCGTGCTGTAGTGGTGGCCCTTGGCCTGAAAAATCTGGTCTTTTTCAATGGCCCCGTGCTGGCTGATGGCACCGTCCACCGGGCACACAAAGTCGGCCTGCGCCAGCGGGCGCGCACCGGGTTTCAGGGCGCGGGTGAAGAAGGCGTTGAAGGTGGCGTAGCTGCGCGGGTCGGGGTTGGCGGCCTCGGCCATGTTCACGCCGTAGCGCTTGATGAACCACGGAATGACGTTGTGCACCCACCAGGTGGCTGTTGAGTTGGCGCACCAGCCCGCGAACTCGGTGAGGGCGCGCTTGGGCAGCAGGTATTGGAGAAAAACAGCGAAGGACATGGGCGGGGGCCGGGGCCATAAACCAAAGTGCCCGCATTATCCCCGGCATGGGCGGCGCCGGTGCTGGCCATAATCTGAGCGATCCATGGCATGCCGCCCCACACACCAAGCACCCACCGCACCGTGACCGCTCCCCTCTTCTCCTGCCAGAACCTCGTCAAACGCTACGGCACCACCACCGTGGTGGACGACCTGTGTTTTGACATTGAACCCGGCGAATGCCTGGGTGTGATTGGCCCCAACGGCGCGGGCAAAACCACCACCATCCGCATGTGTCTGGGCCTGACCGCGCCGGACGCGGGGCAGATCACCGCCTTTGGGCTGAACATGCCGCGCGATGCGCTGGCGATCAAGGCGCAGTTGGGTGTGGTGAGCCAGATGGACACCCTCGACCCCGATTTTTCGTGCGCCGAAAACCTGTTGGTGTATGGCCGCTACTTTGGCCTGAAGGCGGCGGACATTCGGGCGCGCATTCCGCAGCTGCTGGACTTTGCCGCGCTGGCGCACAAGGCCGATGCCAAACCGGGCGAGTTGTCGGGCGGCATGAAACGGCGGCTCAGCCTGGCGCGGGCGCTGGTGAACGACCCGCGCCTGCTGATGCTGGACGAGCCCACCACCGGCCTGGACCCGCAGGCCCGCCACCTGATGTGGGAGCGGCTGCAACGGCTGCTGCAACAGGGCAAAAGCATTTTGCTGACCACCCACTTCATGGACGAGGCCGAGCGCCTGTGTTCGCGCCTGCTGGTGCTGGACCATGGCCGCAAAATTGCCGAGGGCCGCCCGCGCGAGCTGATTGCGCAGCACCTGGAGCCCGATGTGGTGGAGGTGTACGGCCAGGGCGCGTTGGCGCTGGCGCACGCTGAGGCACACGCGCCGCTGCGTGCCTTGGCCGCACGGGTGGAGGTGAGCGGTGAAACCGTGTTCTTCTACACCGCCCAAGCCCTGCCACTGCTGGCCGCGCTGAGCGCACAGCCGCAACTGCGCACGCTGCACCGGCCCGCCAACCTGGAAGACCTGTTTTTGAAACTGACCGGACGGCAGATCCGGGAGGAAGGTTGACATGACAAGCTCACAGAACCCACAGCCGACCGACGGCAGGGACAGCAAAACCCAGGGCACCCACGGAACCGGCTTCGCCGGGCCGAAGGGTGCACCCCCCTCCAGGGGGGTCGCGCGCAGCGCGGCGGGGGGTTCTCATTTCTCCCCGCCCCGTCTGTCTGGCCGCTGGTGGCCGGTGTTTTTGCGCAACCTGCTGGTCTGGAAAAAGCTGGCCATTCCCAGCCTGGTGGGCAACATTGCCGAGCCGTTGATGTGGCTGGTGGCGTTTGGCTACGGCATGGGTGCGCTGGTGGGGCAAGTCACCTTCAACACGCCACAGGGCCCGGTGGCGGTGCCTTACATCCTGTTTTTGGCCAGCGGCAGCATTTGCATGAGCGCCATGAACGCGGCGAGTTTTGAGGCGCTGTATTCCGCGTTTTCGCGCATGCATGTGCAGAAAACCTGGGACGGCATCATGAACGCGCCGGTGAGCCTGGACGACGTGGTGCTGGCCGAAATGCTGTGGGCCGCGTTCAAGGCGCTGTTTTCGGTGACCGCCATCATGCTGGTGATGCTGGCGCTGGGCATCAGCTACGCGCCTAAGCTGCTGCTGGCCTGGCCGGTGCTGCTGGGTGTGGGCATCACGTTTTCGTGCATTGCCCTGGTGTTCAATGCGCTGGCCAAGGGCTACGACTTCTTCACCTACTACTTCACACTGGTCCTCACGCCCATGATGTTTCTCTCGGGCGTGTTCTTTCCGCGCGAACAGCTGCCGGGCGTGGTGCGGGCCATTTCAGACTGGCTGCCGCTGACGAATGCGGTGGAACTGGTGCGCCCCCTGTTCATGGACCAGTGGCCCGAACACGCCTGGCTGCACGCCGGGGTGTTGCTGGTGTACACCGTGGCCGCGTTCTGGCTGGCGCTGGGGCTGACGCGCAAGCGGTTTGCGCGCTGAAGGCTGGCGCTGGGCCCGTCAGCCTGTGCGGGTTTGATGTGGTTTTGCGCTGGCGGCAGGTCAGTGGCGGTCTTGCTTGTGCCCGTGGTGGTGTGAGGTAGATTTTCGGCGGCACTTTGACCGGCACGGTCACAGACGGCTGCTCCTCAGCGGGAGCGGGAACCACCGGGACAAGCGGTAGTGTTTCACCCGCAATTGCCAAAGCCTCATCTACGTCCAACGCCACCGATTTGGTGAGCATCCACCTGTGGAAGCTGAACCAGAACAGAGGTCCATTTCCTCAGCAAGAGGTTGGCTGGATAACGTTGTCTACAGCGGCACAAAACAACGAAGCATAGTCAATCTGTCTCAGAGCGTGTTTACGATTTGATCAGGTCGGATGAGAAAATGTGGGAATGAGATCAACCTACGCCAGTGATATCAGCAGAGAGAAGTTCGAGGAAATAAGGTTTTTACTGGAGGGTGTGCGCAGGCGCACCAAGCCGACGACAGTGG
>NZ_JAUSOO010000064.1 GCF_030656115.1 Hydrogenophaga sp. | reverse complement strand
TAGTAGCCGGTATGGTCGCCGTAGGGGCCTTCGAGCGCGTGCTCAAAGCCGCTGGGGTGCAGCGGGTCGGGCCGGATGTTGCCTTCGAGCACGATCTCGGCCGAGGCCGGCACCTGCAGCGGCACGCCCAGCGCGCGCACGACCTCGGTGCGTGCGCCGCGCAGCAGGCCGGCGAACTGGTATTCGGAGAGACTGTCGGGCACCGGCGTGACCGCGCCCAGGATGGTGGCGGGGTCAGCGCCCAGGGCCACGGCCACCGGGTAGGGCTGGCCGGGGTGTTGCCGGCCGTGGTCGCGGAAATCGAGCGCGCCGCCGCGGTGCGCGAGCCAGCGCACGATGAGCTGGTTGCGCGAGAGCACCTGCTGGCGGTAGATGCCCAGGTTCTGCCGCGTCTTGTGTGGCCCGCGCGTGATCACCAGGCCCCAGGTGATGAGCGGGGCCACGTCGTCGGGCCAGCAGTGCTGGATCGGCAGGCGCGCCAGGTCCACGTCGTTGCCTTCCCACACCCGGTCCTGGCAGGGCGCCGAACTGCGTTCCTTGGGGCTCATGTGCCACAGCGTCTTGAGCAGCCCGCTCAGGGCCACCATGTCTTTCAGCCCGCCCGGCGCCTGCGGCTCCTTGAGCGCGGCCAGCACCTCGCCGAACTGGCGCAGCTCGCCCAGGCTGCCCACGCCCATGGCGCGCGCCACGCGGCCCGTGGTGCCAAACAGGTTGGCCAGCACCGGCATGCTGTGGCCGGTGGGCCGCTCGAACAGCAGGGCCGGGCCACCCGCGCGCAGCACGCGGTCGCACAACGCGGTCATTTCCAGGTGCGGCGAGACCGGCTCGCTCACGCGCCGCAGTTCGCCGGTCTGTTCCAGCTGGGCCATGAAGTCGCGCAGGTCTTTGTAGGTCATGCGGGCGCCGTGTCCAGGCCCTGCCAGCGCTCGCTCAGCGTGTGCGGCACGTCGAGCAGATCGAGCACGCGCGCCACGCTGGCGTCCACCAGATCGTCGATGCGCCGGGGGCGCAGGTAGAAGGCGGGCATGGGCGGGCAGACGATGGCGCCCATCTCGGTCACGCTCACCATGTTGCGCAGGTGGCCCAGGTGCAGCGGGGTCTCGCGCGCCATCAGCACCAGGCGTCGCCGTTCCTTGAGCATCACGTCGGCCGCGCGTGTGACCAGGTTGTCCGACAGGCCGTGGGCGATGGCCGCCAGCGTGCGCATGGAACACGGCGCGACCACCATGCCATCGCACCGGAACGAGCCACTGGCCGGGCCAGCGCCCAGGTTGGCCGCATCGTGCAGCGTGTGCACCAGCGGGCGCAGCGCGTCGGGCGTCTGGTTCATCTCGTGGCGCAGTGTGAGCCAGCCGGCGTCGGACACCACCGCGTGTGTCTGCACCCCGGGCACGTGTTGCAGGGCCTGCAGCAGGCGCAGGCCGTAGACCGCGCCGCTGGCGCCGGTGAGGGCCACCAGCAGGCGGCGCTGGGCGGAAGGGGCCTCAGTCATGCAGCGTCTCCGGTGCCGGTGCCGCCGTCGGTGCGGTCACGGCGAGCAGGCGCAGACCGGCGCTCACCTGCTCCAGCACCTGCTGCGCCTGCACCGGGTCGAAGTCTTCGTGCTGGCGCTTGCGCACACCATAGCGCTGCAACGGGTGGTGCTGCGTGGGCGTGATGCCGTGGCGCGCCAGGCTGCTTTTCACGCACACCAGCGGGCAGCCGTCGAGCGCCACGATGGGCCGGCCCGAGTGCGCGGTCTTCAGCAGCGCGGGCACGTCGCCACCGACACCGGCGATGCACGACATCTCGGCCAGGCCGCTGCGGTCCAGCCGCACGGCCACAAAGTTGGCCAGCTGCGCGGCGCTGGAGCAGCCCGAGCAGGCGTAGACCAGGGGGCGGGCGTGGTCAGCGCCCGCCATGGCGGCTCCCGGGCATGCCCGATGGGCGCAGCCGCTGCAGGCGCGCGAGCAGCGCCGAGGGCGTCCACCGGTCCCACTCAAACACCGGCAGCTCCAGCGCGTCGAGCGCGTTCTTCACCACCAGACCCAGCTCGGTGTCGCCCTCCATCGAGAGGCGCCGGTTGAAGAACAGGGTGTCGGGGTCGTCCAGCCGCTGAGCCAGGCGCAGGAAGTCGTGGGCGTTGGCGCTCAGGGTGAGCGCGGTGCTGGCCTGCGGCGGGCAGGCGCGGAACATGCCGCCCTGCCACGCAAAGTCGAAGCGCAGGCCGGCGTCGCGCACGTGGATGCGGATGCGCTGCCCCTGCAGGCGCTCGCACACGTCGCCCGGCAGTTGCCGCGCCAGCACCCAGTTGAGCCCCGCCACCAACAGCAGCGAGCCGGGGTAGGCAGGCAGGCGCGACAGCACGGCGGCAACCGGCGGTGCAAGGGTGTGGCGCTCGGCCTGGGCAGTGGTGTTGGGCATGGGGATGGGGTGGCCTTCAGGCCACGTAAAGCAGCAAGGTAAAAAAGTGGCAGGCGCTGCCGCCCAACACGAACAGGTGCCAGATGCCGTGGGCATGGCGCAGCCGGTGGTCGTTGGCGTAGAAGGCGATGCCCAGGGTGTAGAGCGCGCCACCGGCGGCCAGCCACGCAAAGCCGGCCGGCCCCAGGGCTTGCCACAGCGGCACCACGGCCACCAGCGCCAGCCAGCCCATGAGCACGTAGATCACCAGCGACAGCACGCGGGCGCCGCGTGCCAGCCAGATCTCCTGCACGATGCCCAGCGCGGCCAGCGCCCACACCACGCCCAGCAGCGACCAGCCCCAGGGCCCTTGCAGCGACACCAGCGCAAACGGCGTGTAGCTGCCGGCGATGAGCAGGTAGATGCTGCAATGGTCCAGCTTCTGGAACACGGCCTTGGCCCGCCCGCGCAACGCGTGGTACAGCGTGGACGCCAGGTAGAGCGCCACCAGCATGGCGCCGTAAACGCTGAAGCCCACGATGCGCCAGGGGTCGCCCTTGAGCGACGCGCTGGTGATGAGCGCGGCAGCGCCGGCCACAGCCAGCACCGCCCCGACCAGGTGGGTGATGCTGTTGAAGCGTTCGCCTGCGTGCATGGGGTGTCAGGCGGCCACCCGCGCTGCGGGCTCCACGCGGTCCTGGCCGGGCTGGCCGTGCCAGTAGCCGTTGCAGTCGGCGTCCGGCAGCATGGGCAGCAAGGCCGCCCGGGCTTCACGGCCCGAGAGCGCGCCCCGCCGAACGGCGTCGTACAGGCCGATCACCGCCGCCGTGTGCAACGACTGCGGGCTGATGCGCGCCATGTTCACACCGAGCGCCAGCAGCTCGTCCCAGGCGTCGATCAGGCTGTGCACCCGGGCCGACTGCGTCTGGATGCCGTTGAGCACCAGGAACTCGGCCTGCTCACGGGTCTTGAGCATCAGGCCGTCGGGGTGGTCGAGGCAGCTGAACTGGCAGTCGTCCTTGGGCAGGTTGCGGTGGCGCGCCGTGAAGCAGCGGGCCGAGAAGGCCAGCGGCAGGCGGCCATGCACAAACACCTCGGTTTGCAGTCCGGCCGGGCGGTCGAGCTGCAGCAGCGCCAGGTCCTGGCGGGGCATCTCCAGCGGTGCCACCCAGCGCGCTGCACCCAGCGAGGCCATCCACACGAGGGAGGGACCGTTGTAGATGTTGAGGTGCGGGCCGGCCACAAACGGGCGCTGGCCCGCCACGGCGCTGACTGCGCCCATGTCGTTGGCTTCGATCCAGAAATTGGTGTTCGCTGCGATCTTCTGCATCGCGCTCGCGTCGGAGCCCGACTCCAGCAACACCATGGTCGACAGCACCACGGTTTTGCCGGACTCGCGCAGCAACTGCGCCACGTCCAGCCAGTCCGACAGACGCAGCTCGTGGCGCCGCGAACAGGTGACCTCGCCGAGGTAGACCGTGTCCACCGCCGTCGCGGCCATGGTTTCGTAGAAATCAAACACGGTCTGGCGCGGCCAGTAGTACTGCAAAGGTCCGAGGGAGAGTTTCATTTCAGTGGTTTCCATGTGCGGGGCGGCCCCTCACCCCTGCCCTCTCCCCAGAGGGGCGAGGGAGCAACAGCCAGCTGCCGCCGAGCCGCAGCGAGACTCCTCTTGCCGGCGCACGTGCCCCACTCAGAGCACCCGTGGATCTGGCTTCGCCAGTCCACAGGGTGCGTCCCCCTGGGGGGAAGCCGCGCAGCGGCGCAGGGGGGAGCCATCACTTCCATTTGCGGTGGTACGCACCCAGCGTGTGTTGCTGGCCTTCGGCCACCTGGTCGAGCGAGGCCATCCAGCTGCCTTTGGGGGTGTATTGCTGGGGCTGGGCGAGGCAGTGGTCAATGGCTTCGCGCCAGACCTTGGTCACCTGCCCCACATAAGCCGGGCTGCGCTGACGTCCTTCGATCTTGATGGCGCGCACGCCCATCTGCAGCAACTGCGGCAGCAGCGCGAGCGTGTTGAGGCTGGTGGGTTCTTCGATCGCGTAATAGCTCGTGTCGGTCTCCACGTCGAAGCGGCCCTTGCACAGGGTCGGGTAGCCTGCGCTTTCGCCCGGGGTGTAGCGGTCGATCAGCACGCCGTTGAGCCGCGACTCCAGCCCTTGTGGCGTTTCTTGCCAGCGCACCGCTTTGGCGGGCGAGCACACGCCGTGCGTGTTGGGCGATTCGCCGGTGACGTAAGACGAGAGCGCGCAGCGCCCTTCCACCATCGCGCACAGGCTGCCAAAGCCGAACACCTCGATCTCCACCGGCGTTTTTTGCACCACCTGGCGCACCTGCTCCAGCGACAGCACACGCGGCAGCACCGCCCGCGCGATGCCAAACTGCTGGTGGTAGAAGTTGATGGCATCGGCGTTGGTGGCCGAGCCCTGCACCGACAGGTGCAGGCGCAGCCTGGGGTGGTGCTCGTTGGCGTAGCGCATCAGGCCCGGGTCGGCCAGGATCACGGCGTCCACACCCAGGTGCGCTGCTTTGTCCATCGCCTGGCGCCATCGCTGCGGGTGGGCTGCCTGGGGGTAGGTGTTGAGCGCCATGAACACCTGGCAACCGCGCGCGTGGGCATAGGCCACCCCTGTGGCGATGGCTGCGTCGTCAAAATTCAGGCCGGCGAAATTGCGCGCGTTGGTGGCATCGCGCAGGCCGAGGTAGACGCAGTTTGCGCCGCTGTCCACCGCCGTCTTGAGCGCGGGCAGGCTGCCGGCGGGGCAGACGAGGTCCAGGGTGGCGGTCGGTGGCGTCATCGGTTTGAAGGCCTTGGCGGGTCGCGTGGGTTGGTTTTCTGCTGAGCGGTGGTTCGGGTGGGGAGCGGGCGCGACGTTAGCAGCGCAACCGCCTGCGACCGTTGACCCAGGTCAAACCGCTCATGGCTTGATTTGGGTCAACAGGACTGGGGCAAAGCCGTCTTCAGGGGCAACAAGCGGCCGCTTTGGGCTCGAACTGCGGGAACAGCAGGTTGTTTTCCAGGTGGATGTGGTTGATCAGGTCGTCCGAGAGCTGGGCAATACCGGCGTAAAGCGCGCGCCAGGTGTTGCAGGCACCGAAGGGCGGGGTGGCGTCGTGGCTCAGGGCCATCAGGCGCTCCAGCTGTTCACCGTGGCGGGTGTGCTCGTCGCGCATCACGCCAATGGGGTGGCGCACCATGGGCGTGCCGCCGGCCTTGAGCATGGGGAACAGCACGGTTTCTTCTTTCTCCATGTGCTCCAGCAACTCGGCTTCCATGGCCTCCAGGTGCGCGGCCAGGCCCACCGGCACGTCGGGGCTGTCGCGGTGCACGGCTTCTACGCGGCGGGCCATGCGGATCAGTTCGGGCAGTTGCTCGCGGTGCACCGCGTGGTAGCGCTCCAGGATGTGGTCGATCATGGCGCCGGGCGCTTGCGGTGCCGCCTGGGTGGCGGGTCGGTCGAGCTGGGCCAGTTCGTCCAGCACGGCTTGCAGCGCCAGGCCTTTGGCTTCACAGGCCGTTTGCAGCGCCACCTGGCCGCCGCAGCAAAAGTCCAGCTTCAGGCGGCGAAACACGGCGGTAGAGCCGGGCAGGTTGACGGCGATCTGGCCGATGGCCTGCTGGGCGCGGTCGGTGGTGGGGTGGTCAAGGGTGGCGGCGTGGTTCATCTGAACTCCTTAAACATTCACATTGAATGCATGTATTAAAAGATAAAATTCAGATGAAGTGAATATTTCCACAGAACGACACGGGGTATCCGGAAGAACGATGCCCGAGGAGATCACGGCATGCGACTGACCCAATGGACCGACTACAGCCTGCGCGTGCTGATGTACTGCGCCGCCTGCGCGCAGCGCGAAAAGCCCGCCACCATCAGCGAAATTGCCGAGGCGCACGGCATTTCGCGCAGCCACCTGACCAAGATCGTCATGACGCTATCGGGCATGGGCTTGCTGGAAACCACACGCGGGCGCGGCGGCGGCCTGCGCCTGCTCAAGCCCGCGCAAGACATCGTGCTGGGCGACGTGGTGCGCCAGACCGAAACCGACTTCACGCTGGTGGAATGCTTCGACGCCGACCACAACACCTGCCGCCTGGACGGCCATTGCCGCCTCAAAGGCGCGCTGCAGCAGGCGATGGACAGCTACCTGGCGGTGCTGGACGGTGTGACGCTGGCGGACCTGCTGGAACCCATGCCAACACCGGGCGCGGGTGCGCGCAAGGTCGTGCGCGTGAAGCACATTCCGGGTCTGCCTGGCCTGTAGGAGCGCCTTTGCGGCCGCCCCATGGGCACCCATCTGATTGTCAAGTTCCGCCTGTTTATAAACACGCTTATTGAAGAGTTCCGGCTTTTTCTTGCTCCAAGCCTTGAGAGCATCGACCGGCGAGAGATGTCCCAGCGAGCGCTGTGGGATGTGGTGGTTGTAGGTGAACATGCAGTTGTTCAAAGTCGCATCGAGTTCGACACCCGAGGCGAACCGGGTTTGTTTGACAACCTCACTGATGCGGCCATTGAAGCGCTCAACCATGCCATTGGTCTGCGGATGACGCGCCGGAGCCAGACGGTGTTCAATGTTGAGCTCTTGGCACTGTTTGTCAAAGACATGCTTGCCCGTAGGCTGCTTGTCTTTGCTGGTGAAGCGGTCGGTGAACTGTGTTCCGTTGTCCGTCAACAGCTTGGTGATTTTGAATGGCATGGTCGTTTGCCACCCCTACGTCGTGGCAGAAGTGGCATGTGGCACGCCGCCCAGCCGCAAAGTCATCATCAGCATGTTGGGTGAACTCGAAAGCACGCCCGTTGCAACGCAAACGGAACTGCTGGCTATGCTGAATGCAAGGCAGCTCTACGGTTGCGGTTGCGGTTGCGGGTTTGTTGACAAATGAAAACAGCCGCCCCGTCGTGATGCCGGTTGACGCATCGGAAAACATTCGCTACATTAATTCGTAATTCTACGAATGACGAATAATTGACATGACACATTCCCCCAGTGCTCCATCGCCTTTCGGCGAAACGCTTGAAGCCGAAGAACTTGCCGCGCTGTTCAAGGCATTGGCACACCCGGCGCGCATCCGGTTGATGCAACACCTCGCGAGCCACGGCACCTGCTACTTCGGCAAGCTCTCGGACGTGGTGAACCTGGCGCCGTCCACCACGTCGCAACACGTCAAGGTGCTCAAGGATGCAGGTCTGGTGCTGGGATCGGCCGAAGAGCAGCGCACCTGCTACTGCGTCAATCCCGATCGCGTGGCCATGCTCAAAAGATTGGTCGAGGCGCTGTGAAATGCCTTCCCGCAGCGCTTCGCGCCTATCCCGCGCGGCTTTGCGTCAGTCCTGACCGATAAAAGCGCCCATTTTTTTGTTCAACCATTCGTCTATCGACGAAGCACGAAGGAGTCTCCCATGAACGTTCAAATTTCCTCTTCTTCTCCCGTGGCCGTCATCGGCGCCGGCCCGGTTGGTCTGGCGGCGGCAGCCCATCTGGTGCGGCGCGGTTTGCCCGTCGTTGTGCTGGATGCGGGCGCCAGTGTGGCGGCCCATCTGGGCAGCTACCGGCAGGTGCGGCTCTTCTCGCCTTGGCGCTACAACATCGACCGCGCTGCGCGCGAGCTGCTGGACGCAGCAGGCTGGGTTGCTCCGGCGCCAGACAAGCTGCCGACCGCAGGCGAACTGGTGGACGACTACCTGGCTCCTTTGGCGCGCACGGCGGCCCTGGCACCTCACATCCATTTCGGAGCCCGTGTGGTGGCCATTTCGCGTGACGGCTTCGACAAGGCCAAGACCGCCGGCCGCGAGCAGGCCGACTTTGTGCTTCAAGTCCAGACGGCCGAGGGATTGCGCGAGATGCGCGCCAGCGCGGTGATCGACGCCTCGGGCACGTGGTCGCAACCCAATCCTCTGGGCGTGCACGGCCTGCCCGTGCCGGGTGAGACAGAGGCCCGCGAACACATCGTGCATGGCATGCCCGATGTGCTGGGCACCGAGCGCAGCCGCTATGCCGGCCGCAAGGTGCTGGTGGTGGGGGCAGGGCATTCGGCCGCCGGCAACCTGCTGGCCCTGGCCACCCTGGCTGAAGAAGAACCCGACACCCGCCTGGCCTGGGCGGTGCGCGGCAACGATCTGCGCAGGCTCTTTGGTGGTGGTGAGAAAGATGGCTTGCCCGCGCGCGGTGAGCTGGGTGTGCGCCTGCGCGCCCTCGTTGAACAAGGGCGGCTGGAAATGCACCTCGGTTTCGGCATTCGCGAGGTGGCCCACGGACCCCAGGGTTTGCGTGTGCTCGCCGTCGATGCGGCCAAAGAACCGATCGAAGGCATCGACGAGATCGTCGCGGCCACCGGCGCCCGGCCCGACCTCAGCATCGCGCGGGAACTGCGGCTGCGCCTTGACCCCTGGCTGGAAAGCACCGATGCGCTCGCGCCATTGATCGATCCCAATGTGCACAGCTGCGGCACGGTGCGGCCACACGGCCACCGCGAGCTTGCGCATCCCGAAGCAGGCTTCTACGCCATCGGCGCAAAAAGTTATGGCCGCGCGCCCAACTTCCTGCTCGCCACGGGCTACGAACAAGCGCGTTCGGTGGTGGCCGCCCTGGCCGGCGACCTGAGCGCTGCTGACGACGTGCAACTGGAGCTGCCGCAAACCGGCGTGTGCTCGGTGGATCTGGGGAACCCGGTCCCGGCAGAAGCCAGCACGGGTTGCTGCGGTGGCCCGACCAAGGCCAAGGCCAAGGCCGAAGCAACCGCTTGCTGTGGCTGACTATGGCCTTACCCCGTAACGCAGGCACCGTCGCGGTGCTGGGGACCGCCCAAACCCTGGCCTGGGCCTCCACCTACTACCTGCCGGCCATGCTGGCGGCCCCCATGGCACGCGAGCTTGGCGTGGGCACGCCCACCGTGTTTGCCGCATTTTCGGTCGCGCTGGGGGTGTCCGCACTGGTCGGCCCGTGGGCCGGGCGCGCCATCGATCGCCATGGCGGGCGCCCGGTGCTGATGGGCACCAGCCTGCTCTTTGCGCTCGGGCTGGCGGCACTCGGCACATCGCAAGGCGTGTGGTCGCTGTTTGCGGCCTGGGCGCTGATCGGGCTGGCCATGGGGAGCGGTTTGTACGAGGCCGCGTTTTCGGCCCTGGTTCGTCTGTACGGTCATGGCTCCCGCAGCGCCATCACCGGCATCACACTGATCGCGGGGTTTGCCAGCACGGTGGGTTGGCCGTTGTCGACCTTGCTGGAGGCGCAGGGTGGCTGGCGGGGTGCCTGCTTTGCGTGGGCGGGTCTGCATCTGGTGCTCGGTTTGCCTTTGAACGCAGCGCTGCCGCGCCTGGCTGCGCTGGCACCGCCCGATCCGGCCCATCCGGCCCATCGGGTGGACGCGGACCGCGAACCCCCGCCCGCCGTTCGCCCGCGCCTCACCGCAGCGTTGCTGGCCTTCGTCTTCGCCGCCACCTGGTTCATCAGCACGGCCATGGCGGCGCACCTGCCGAGCCTGTTGCAAGCCAGCGGCGCGAGCCTGGCGGTTGCGGTGGGCGTGGGCGCGCTGATCGGCCCTGCGCAGGTGGTTGGACGCTTGCTCGAATTCAGCTTCTTGCGCCATGTTCACCCCCTGCTGTCGGCCCGACTGGCCGCAGTGGGGCATCCGGCGGGTGTGGCGGCCTTGCTCATCGCCGGGCCTGTTGCCGCGCCCCTCTTTGCCGTTTTGCATGGCGCCGGCAACGGCATTCTCACCATTGCCAAAGGCACGCTGCCGCTGGTGCTGTTCGGTCCGCAGGGCTACGGCCAGCGCCAAGGCTGGCTGATGTTGCCAGCGCGCCTGGCGCAGGCGATGGCGCCGTTTCTCTTTGGCTTGGCGCTGGTGCAATGGGGCTCCGGCGCGCTCTGGCTGTCCGCCGGCCTGGGCGCCTCGGCCCTGCTGGCGTTGATGGCTTTGCCCCGTGTGCGCACGGGGGAGGGCAAACAGCCGCCAACATGAATGTGCCCTGGCGTCTGCTGCGCAGCGTGTACGTATTGAAGCCTCGGCGCCGTCAATAGCGCGGCACGATAAAGGTGCTTTTCACCTCGACCGGCCTGTGAGCGCCGGCCGTGTCGGGATCGATCTGGAACACCACCGGCAGCGTCTCTCCGCTGTGGCGCTGCGCCCATTCCCTCGGCAGCACCAGCCGCACCGCCATGCTGTGGGTGCTGGTGGCGCCAACCAGCAGCCCGCTGGCCGTGTCCAGCCGCAGCCCCTCGCTGCCCGAGATGCGCACGGTGTAGCCACTGGCCTGCTCCAGGCTGTTGGTGATCTGCAACCGGTAGGTGTTTTCGACGTCGCCGTGGCCGGTCTGGCGCGCCAGCGCGCCGCGGTCGCGGCTGAATGCGTCCGGCATGATCCCGACACCAGATTTACGCGGAAAAACTTCTTGTAGATCGCTTACTTCATGGCTGGATGTATCAATACAAGATCCCTTTGCCGTGACGCCGTGGCCATGGAAGTCCTGGCGAGAAACAACCAGAACTCTTCCTCAAGCGTGTTGATAAACAGGAGGAACTTGACACGCACGCAAGTCCTAAAAAAGCCCGTGTTCGCGCTGGTGTTCGGCATGGTGCTGCTGGGCGAGCCGCTCACGCTGCAATGGGTGCTGGCGCTGCTGGGCGTGGCGGCGGGAATTGTGCGGGTGAGTCGCCGGTAAACCAGATCAGCCAAGTTGGGCGCCTGCGTTGCGCTTCGCCAACCCCAACCGTTCAGTCGCGGCTTTCTCGTGACGAATGGGTGCTTGGTATCCGCAGTGCCGCACGACATTCACGGGTACCGCCGTGCCGTGTGCATCAAGGCCAATACCAGCACGTCGTCATCGATCACCCGCACCACCGCGATGTAGGGCAGACGATGCAACACGTATTCTCGCGTGCCAGCCACCCGCCCGGGGCGGCAACGAAGTGGAAACAGATGTAGCGAAGCCACTTGCGTCCGCATTCGCTCAAAGACGGCCTGCGCCACTTCCAGGCTGGCTTCTTCCACGTAGTACGCCAGGATGTCGTCGAGGTCGCGCTCGGCGGCCTCTGTCCAGATCACGCGCGCCATGGGTGCATCAGCGGTGACGGGCTCGGGCGTTCAAGCGGTCTTGCACGCGTGCCATCACATCCTCATGCTCGCCGCTGGCGGCGCCAACATCGTACGCAGCCAGCCGCTCGGACACACGCGCGGCAAACCACTCGTCGTAACCGGCTTCCTTGTCCATGAACATCTCCGGGATCAGCGTGTCCGCTGCATCCTGAATGGACAACATGATGCCCACCGGCCGGTTGTTCTTCGTCACCACCACAGGCTCGCGCTGCATGGCATCCAGAAACTCGCCAAAGTGGGTCTTGGCATCACGCGCGGTCATGGTTTTCATGGTGGGCCTCCTAAGCGACATAAAAGCCCATTGTAGTCAGAATGGTCACTTTGACTACTCTACGATCAATCTGAAGAATATGGCCGCGAGTTCCGCGGTGTCAGCCTGTGCAGAGGAAGGCTCTGGCCGACGTCGCAAGACGCGGGTGAAACCAGCCTCTGTGAAGCAAGAAGTCAGCTTCGTTCGTGTTTGCGCATGATCGAGCAAGTCTGACGGAACGATAGCTACTCCTACACTTTGCAGCAAGGGGGGCGAGACGGTGTCCCGCAGCTTTCGCACTGCGCACGACACCAGCCAGTGGACACGGCTGAGTTTTGTCGCGATGTCCGACAGCGAAACCGAACCGCACGGGCGTATCACACGCCGGGAATGGGCATCCGTCGCGGGCAGTGACGGGCGCCCGGCCGACAGTGACTCGGGCTGGGTTCAGCGCGCTTTGGCACAGCCAGGCTGGGTGGGGTCGATGTGCTGCGGTATGCGTTGTCCCCGACCGCCCACAGTTTGACGCCCATGACAAGCCGCGTTCCGCTACCCGTACCTGCGCAAACCCGCTAACCTCCCCCCCATGTCATCCACCGCCTCCCTCTCCACCAAGCTGGTCCGCATTGGCGCCGGCCTGCTCATCGTGGCGCTGGCCTCCATTGGGCTCACGCTGTGGGTGACCTGGCAGCTCGAAGGCGGCGCGGCCGCGGTCAACGAGGCAGGGCGCCTGCGCATGCAAACCTGGCGCCTCACCAGCGCGGTGCAGGCCCAGCTGCCCCCTCAAGATGTGGCGGCCCTGGTGGCGCAGTTCGACGGCAGCCTGGGCCTGCTGCGCCGTGGCGACCCGAGCCGGCCGCTGTTTGTGCCGTGGGACGAGGGCGTGAGCCGCGAGTTTGCGGCGGTGGAATCGCTGTGGCAGGTGCAGCGCAGCCGGTGGTTGCAAGGCGGTGCCACGGCCGAGGCACCGCTGCAGGGTGTGGACACGTTTGTGGACGCCATCGACCGTCTGGTGCGTGCCATTGAAGAAGAGCTGTCGGGGCTGACTGCCATCCTCAACCTGTTTCAGTTCCTGATGATGGCGCTGGCCATTGGCGGCGCGGTGATCATGCTCTACACCGGCTACCGGTTTGTGATCAACCCGCTGGCCCACATGCGCCAGGGCTTGCGCCAGCTGGAGGCGGGGAAATTTTCGGTGCGGGTGGCGGTGAACACGCACGACGAATTTGGCCAGGTGGCGGCCGGCTTCAACCGCATGGCCGCCACGCTGCAGTCGATGTACGAGGGCCTGGAGAGCAAGGTCGAGCTGAAAACCCGCCGCATCGAAGCGCAGCGCGCCCGGCTCGAAGCCTTGTACGAGGTGAGCGCTTTTCTGGCCAGCGCCAACACCATTGAAGAGCTCTCACGCGGTTTCTCACAGCGCGTGCGTCAGGTGATGAAGGCCGATGCGGTGGCGGTTCGCTGGTCGGACGAAGCCAACCAGCGTTACCTGATGCTGGCCTCCGACTGCTTTCCGCAGGAGATGCTGGAAGAAGAGCGCAGCCTGCTGGCCGGTGCCTGCGCCTGCGGCAACCTGCAACCCGACGCGCGCACCCGGGTGATTCCCATCATGAGCCACGACGCGGCTCCCATGCGCCACTGCGCCAAGGTGGGTTACCAGAACGTGGTGAGCGTGCCGGTGCGGCTGCAGCAGCGGCTGATTGGCGAAGTCGATCTGTTCTTCCGGGGCGAGATCGCGCTCAACGCCGACGAAACCGAGCTGCTCGACGCCCTGGCCAGCCACCTGGCCAGCGCCTTGGAAGGCCTGCGCGCGGCCGCGCTGGAGCGCGAAGCGGCGGTGGGCGAAGAGCGCGCCCTGATCGCCCGCGAGCTGCACGACTCCATCGCCCAGTCGCTGGCGTTCCTCAAAATTCAGGTGCAGCTGCTGCGCTCGGCGGTGCAAAAAAACCAGCCCGCCCAGGTGCAGACCACGCTCGACGAGCTCGATGTGGGGCTGCGCGAAAGCATCCACGATGTGCGCGAGCTGCTGGTGCACTTTCGCACCCGCACCAACACCGACGACATTGAGGCCGCGCTGCAGGAAACGCTGCAGAAGTTCCAGCACCAGACCGGCCTGCCCACGCGCCTGCAGATGGACGGGCAGGGGTTGCCGCTGCCGCCCGACGTGCAGGTGCAGGTGCTGCACGTGATTCAGGAAGCCTTGTCCAACGTGCGCAAGCACGCGGGCGCGAGCCACGTCAGCCTGGAAGTCGTCAAGAGCGCCCGGTGGCGCTTCACCGTGCGCGACAACGGCACCGGTTTTGACGCCGCACACGCACACGGCCCGACCCATGTGGGCATGAAAATCATGCGCGAACGCGCCGAGCGCATCGGGGCCCAGGTGGACGTGGTGTCGGCCCCCGCCAGCGGCACCGCCGTGACCCTGACGCTGCCGCCTTACCCCGTGAGTGCCAGCAGTTTGGGCACCGTGGGCCTGACCTCGCCGGGCACCGCGCCGGTTGATTTCGAGAACCTGGTAACCACCCCATGACACAACCCACACCGCCCCGCATCCAGTTGTTGCTGGTGGACGACCACACCCTGTTTCGCCGCGGCCTGCGCGCGTTGCTGCTGCAAGACGAGCGTTTTGACGTGGTGTGCGAAGCCGCCGACGCCGGCGAGGCCCTGCGCTGTGTCGAGCGCTACCGGCCCGACGTGACCTTGCTCGACAACCACCTGCCCGGCGTGCGCGGGGTGGACGCGGTGCGGGGACTCAAAGAGGCCGCGCCCAACATGCGCATCCTCATGCTCACCGTGAGCGAAAACCAGGACGATCTGGCCGCCGCCCTGCAGGCCGGTGCCGACGGTTACCTGCTCAAGACGGTGGAGTCCGATCAGCTCGGCGACGCCATCGTCAAGGTGCTCGACGGCGAATCGGTGGTCAGCCCGGAAATGATGAGCAAGCTGTTCAAGGCCTTTCGCAACCAGTCGCCCCGCACGCCCGGCGCACCGGTGGCCGATGCGGCCATTGCGCCGGCACCGCTGCAGGCGCCTGCGCTCAGCAAGGCAGACGGCCTGGCCCTGCTGTCGGCCCGCGAGCGCGAGATCCTGGCGCTGATTGCGCGCGGCGACAGCAACAAGCTGATTGCCCGCGAGCTCGACATCGCCGAGACCACGGTGAAGATCCATGTGCAGCACATTCTGCGCAAGCTCCACCTCACCTCGCGGGTGCAGGCGGCGGTGTTCGCCGTGCACCAGGGTCTGCGCGGCTGAGAGGCTGAGCCGGGGGACAAGCCGCCCACCGGCAACGGTCCATAGTTCTTTCGGCGCCAAGGCGCCGGGCCAGCATCGTCCATCCGGACAGCCGCCGCGTGCCAAAGAAGGATGTTCAGCACGCACCGAACCCCGCACAGTTACCGGGTCACCCTGGCTCCTGTAGGGCCATTGTTCGCAGGCCCTGTGTCGCCTGCCAGCAGACCCCGCCTCTGTGGCGGTGGGTGGGTTTCGACACAGGCTTGTCGACCGGATCAACTGGAGAAAACAACATGGAAGTCATGCTGGCTTACGACCATTCGCGCAACGCGCGCATCGCACTGGACGCCGTCAAGCGGCTCTTTGCCCACGAGCTGCCCACCGTCACCCTCATTTCCGTGATCGAGGAACCCGGCAGCACCACCAGCGCTGGAGACGAGATGTTTGAAGCGCAGTACCAGGAGCAAAAAGCCGGGGCCGAAGCGGCTGCGGCCGAACTGTCGGCGGCCGGCTTTCCGGCCAAGGTGCTGTTTGCCGAGGGCGACGCCCGCAAGATGATCTTGCGCGCCACCCAGGAGCGCCGTCCCGACGTGCTGGTGCTGGCGCGCCACTCTTACAAGCCCGACGGCAACTTCATCACGCGCCGGCTCGACGCCCTGGTGGAGGAATTTGACCACATGACCTTTGGCTCGGTCAGCGCCTTTCTGGCCCGCCGCGTCATGTGCCCGCTGCTGATCGTCCCTACCCACGGCGACTGAGCGCGCTGAGCCCTGAAATAGCGAGATTTCAACATGCAAGTCAGCGACATCTTCCGGTTCAAAAACCGGGAAATCAAGGCGCTCCACCTGACGTGGATCGCGTTCTTCATCTGCTTCTACGTCTGGTTCAACATGGCGCCGCTGGCGTCGTCCATCCTGAAGTCGGCCAACTGGCTGACCAAGGACGATCTGCGGCTGTTTGCCATTGCCAACGTGGCGCTCACCATTCCGGCGCGCATTCTGGTGGGCATGGCGCTGGACCGCTTTGGCCCGCGCCGCGTGTTCTCGTTGCTGATGGTCACCATGGCGGTGCCCACGCTGTTCTTTGCCTTTGGCAACACCAAAGAGCAGCTGTTTGTATCGCGTCTGGTGATGAGTTCGGTGGGGGCCAGCTTTGTGGTCGGTATCCACATGACGGCGCTGTGGTTCAAGCCACGCGACATCGGCTTTGCCGAAGGTTTCTACGCTGGTTGGGGCAACTTCGGTTCGGCCGCTGCCGCCATGACGCTGCCCACCATTGCGCTGACCCTGTTCGGTGGCGACGACGGCTGGCGCTGGGCCGTGGCCACCTCGGGTGTGTTCATGGGGCTGTATGGTGTTTTCTACTGGTTCGCCATCACCGACGGCCCGACCAAAGACACCCACAAGAAGCCACGCAAGAGCGCTGCGCTGGAGGTGTCGAGCTACCGCGACCTGGTCTTGCTGCTGCTGTTTACTGTGCCCATGGTCGGCATTTTGGCCATCTTGGTGTGGCGCGTGCAGAACACCGGTTTCATCGACGACATCACCGCCTGGATCTGCTACGCGTCCATCGGCTTTGTCATCGTGTACCAGTTGGTGCAGGTGCTGCGGGTGAACCTGCCCATTCTGAAAAAAGGCGTACCCAAGGACGACCGCTACCCGTTCAAGTCGGTGGCCGCACTCAACACCACCTACTTCGCCAACTTCGGCGCCGAGCTGGCCGTGGTGTCCATGCTGCCCATGTTTTTTGAAGAAACCTGGGGTTTGTCGGCGGCCATGGCCGGTTTGATCGCGGCGTCCTTCGCCTTCGTGAACCTGTTTGCACGGCCCATGGGTGGCCTGGTGTCGGACCGCTTTGGCAACCGCCGTTTCGTGATGCTGTCCTACATGCTGGGCATCGCGATCGGCTTCGCGCTCATGGGCATGATGAACAGCAACTGGCCGCTCATCATTGCCGTGGCCATCACCATCGGTTGCTCGTTCTTTGTGCAGGGTGCCGAGGGCGCCACGTTCGGCATCATCCCGTCCATCAAGCGCCGCTTGACCGGCCAGATTTCTGGCATGGCCGGGGCCTACGGCAACGTGGGCGCGGTGTTCTATCTGTTCCTGTTCATGTACGTCACGCCCTCGCAGTTTTTCCTCCTCATTGCGGCCGGTGCATTCCTGAGCTGGGTGGTCTGTGTGGTTTGGCTCAAGGAGCCCGAGGGTGGCTTTGGCGACGAATACATCATCTCGTCGGTGGACCATGCGATTGCCCAGGAAGTGCAGCAAAAGCGCGATACCGAGGCCGACGTGGCCCGCCTGTTTGCCGGCAGTGGCCGCGTTGAACTGCAGGAAAAAGGCGAGGGGCTGATGCTGACCGCACGCTTCAAGAGCCTGGAGGAATTGCGCGCAGCCGTGGCGCGGCTGCAACCGACGGGTCAGCCTGCCAAATAGGCGGCGCTGAATCCAGTCCCCGTGCGCCCTCTCACGGACAACGGCTCATCGCCCATTGCGCGGACGCCGGGTGCCATGTGGTCGTCACCTGACTTTGGGTGACAGCAACCTCGGTGGGCGGCCACAGCAGCAGGTTCAGCAGTGCAACCGTCTCGGCCAAGCTGCCTGCGGTGATGCGGTTCTTGTTCAGGAAGGCCTGCCATTGCTTCAGCTTGGCGGGGTCTTCACTGAACTGGCTGGTGAGTGCGAGTGGTTGCTCGCTCGGAAGTGGGGTCTGGCGTCTGGAAAAGGTGGCGGCCATGGCTGCGGCCAGGGTTGCACCATCCAGCTCGGTGCGCCGTGCGATCACCGCCAGATCGTAAAAGTCCTTCATGCGGCTGTTGGCCTGGCCCAGCACCACCATGGCGTGGTACTTCTCGGCGATCACGGTGTAGACCGGATAGACCCGCAGCGTGGGGGCTTGGAAGTCCTTCAGCAGGGTGGGATAGGCGACGGTTTGTGGCTCCGGCGTCACGGCATCGCCAAAGCCAATGTCGATTTGCAAGGCGCAGCGTGCGGAGCCTATTCGCGCCATCAGCGTGATGCGGGTGCCGCCGTAGGTGTTGTCTTCGCGAATGGCATTTGCGTTGACCGACCCAGGATCGAACTCAATGCCGTCACCCAAGTTCATGGCCGCGATGTCGCGGAAGGTGGCGATCAGATTCGCTTCGTCGTCGGGGCCAAAGCCCAGCAAGTCGGCGTCCCTCGTTGGGCGGTGCGGCTCGTCGTACCAAAGCGCGAAAAGCAGGGCGCCTTTGAGCAAGAAGCGGTTGGCATGCGGTGAGGTACCGACTCGCAGCAGCAGGCGTTCCAGCGCAAAGCGGTTGAGCAGCAGGCTGTAGTCGTCACCCCTTTGCTTGGCCAGCGTCAGCAGGCGCGCAAGGATGGATGCCGATAGATTTCCGCTCATGCCACCACCGCCTCCAAGTAAGGCTGCATGACACGTTCAACCCGGTTGATTTTGGCGAAGTGGTTCAGCTCAGCCATGGTGACCCGGCGGCTGTGCCAGCACTCTTTGAGCGCCTCCAGCGCCACGTCCAGACCAATCTTGTTGCGGAACTTGAAACAGTCGGTCACCGTTTTGGCGACGCTGTAGACGCGAATGGGTGCGCCGTGTTCTGTCACGGTCTGGATGCCCTCGGAATAGGCCACGCCCCGCAGGCGCGTAATACGCAGCAGCGGGTAGTCCAGCGCCGGGGTGTGTGTGGCCTGCGGCAGCGCAACCCACACCTCGTGGGGCATCTGGGTACCAATGCCGTGGAATTGCAGCGCGCTCAGCAAACACAGCACAGCTTTGGGTACGCGCTGACACACCTCGATCAGCGTTTGGTGTTCGGTGATTTCGGCGTCCGGCAGGCTGTACAGGCCCCGGGCCACACGTTGCAGCTTGCCAGCCTGGTGCAGGCTGAGCAGCAGTTGTGGCGCCCAGCCATGCTCCCGCACGTCTGCTGCGCACAGCACGCGCTGGTGCCGAGCAAGTTCAAGGATGTGATCAGATTGGCTCATCGGTGCTGATTTTAATATTCGCATGACTTATTTTCAAGTGATGCGATTTTTAACTTATTGGGTCAGCTCTGGGCGTCACCGTTCGCCCGGGTTCACTGCCGCACAGGCAGCTCAGCAATCGCCCAGCCCCACCGATCTACTCCTTTCGAACGATGGCCCCGCGCAAGCCCATCGGTCTTTCAGACCGGTGCCTGCGTCCCTCTGAGGGATGTTCGCCCAAGCCGCCCTCCCGCACAGTCATGGACACACAACGCCGTGCCTTCAGCACCCGGGGTGGCAGCTTCAAACCCCACCGCTGAATCACCCTGCGGCGAACCGATTTCCCCCTACAGGAGTCCCTGTCATGAGCAACAAGAAACCGCGCAACGCCCCCACGGGCGAAGCCGCGAACCTTCAAACCTATTCCGGCGCCGACATCGCCGACTGGCGTCCCGAAGACAGCACCTTCTGGGCTGCCAAGGGCAAAGCCATCGCCACCCGCAACCTCTGGATCTCCATCCCCAACCTGCTGGTCGGTTTCGCCGTCTGGCTGATGTGGGGCATCGTCACCGTGCAGATGCTCAACCTGGGCTTTCCCTTCGCCCCGGCCGAACTGTTCACGCTCACCGCCATCGCCGGCCTGATGGGTGCCACCTTCCGCATCCCGGCCTCGTTCTTCATCCGTCTCTCGGGTGGGCGCAACACCATCTTCCTCACCAGCACGCTGCTGATCATCCCGGCGGTGCTGACCGGCTTTGCGCTGCAAGACCAGAGTACCCCACTGTGGGTGTTCCAGCTCTGTGCCTTCCTGTCGGGCATTGGTGGCGGCAACTTTGCCTGCTCCATGTCCAACATCACCGGCTTCTACCCCAAGAGCCAGCAGGGCACGGCACTGGGCTTGAACGCCGGTCTGGGCAACTTCGGCGTGACCACCATGCAGATCCTGATTCCGCTGGCCATGACGGCCGCAGTGTTCGGCACCTTCGGTGGTGAATCGATGACGCTGATCAAGGACTCGGGCTGGATCCTGGGCAAGATCACCGCCGGCACCGCCACTTACATCCAAAACGCCGGCTTCATCTGGGCCGCCGTCCTGGTGCCGCTGGTCATTGCCGCCTGGTTCGGCATGAACAACCTGATGCCGCTGTCGCCCAACTACGGCGGCACGCTGGCCGCGTTTGCCAAGATCATTTACCTGTGGGTGCTCACCGCCATCATCGGCCTGGTGGGTCTGTACCTGTACCTGCCAGCGCCCACCGGCCTGGGCCTGCTCAACATGTGGGTGGCCCTGCCGCTGATCATCGTGGCCACCGTGGTGCTGATGAAGCTGGCCGCCTTCGGTGAGATGAAGGCCAACATCGACAAACAGTACGCCATCTTCCGCAACAAGCACACGTGGTCCATGACCGCGCTGTACATCGTGACCTTCGGCTCGTTCATCGGCTTCTCGATGGCCCTGCCACTGTCCATCACCGTCATCTTCGGTTTCCAGCACGTGGTGGACCCGGTCACTGGCCTGATGACGCACACGCTGAAAAATCCGAATGCCCCTTCGGCCCTGACCTACGCCTGGATCGGCCCGCTGGTCGGCGCGCTGATCCGGCCCCTGGGTGGCTGGGTGTCTGACAAGGTGGGTGGCTCCATCGTTACGCAGGTTATTTCCGCTGTGATGGTGTTCGCTTCGGCTGCTGTGGGTTACGTGATGTTGCTGGCCTACAAGTCGGCCACGCCGGAAGAGTACTTCCTGATCTTCATGGTGCTGTTCGTTGTGCTGTTCGCCGCCAGCGGCATCGGCAACGGCTCCACCTTCCGCACCATCGGCGTGATCTTCGACCGCCAGCAAGCGGGCCCCGTGCTGGGCTGGACCTCGGCTGTTGGCGCCTACGGTTCCTTCATTGCCCCCGTGGTGATCGGCCAGCAGATCAAGGCGGGCACCCCCGAGGTCGCCATGTACGGCTTCGCCATCTTCTACGCCGTGTGCCTGGTGCTGAACTGGTGGTTTTACCTGCGCGCTGGGTCCGAGATCAAGAACCCATGAAGTCACTTCGCTTCACGGTTGCTTCGGGCCTCAGGCCGGTGCGGCACTCCGCTCCGTCCGTGTCCCCCGCCCTTCGGGCTCCTCCTTTACCTCCCGGAGCGGAGCGCCACACCGCCCTGAGGCAACAAGCGATGTTGGCGCACCAAGGTCTTCAGGCATTGCGCACCCACCGCGCACACAGCCGAGGGCAGTGGGGTGAACGGTGCAGTGAGGTCAAGGAGGAGGCCGCAGGCCGGGGGACACGAACGGAACCGTTCACCCCGCTGCCCTCGGCCCCGCACCAGCAAGCATGAAACAGCAACCCAACAACAACCAGCCATGAACCCAACAACACACCCCAACCGGAGCATCCCATGAGCCACTTTCTGGACCGATTGACCCACTTCACCCTGCCCAAGGAAGCCTTCTCAGGCAACCACGGCCTGACCACCAACGAAGACCGCACCTGGGAAGACAGCTACCGCAACCGCTGGGCGCACGACAAGATCGTGCGCAGCACCCACGGCGTGAACTGCACCGGCAGCTGCTCGTGGAAGATCTACGTCAAGGGCGGCATCGTCACCTGGGAAACCCAGCAGACCGACTACCCGCGTACCCGCTGGGACATGCCCAACCACGAGCCGCGCGGCTGCGCGCGCGGTGCTTCGTACAGCTGGTACCTGTATTCCGCCAACCGCGTGAAATACCCCATGGTGCGCGGGCGCCTGCTGGAGCGCTGGCGCGCCGCGCTCACGGTCAGCAAGAGCCCGGTGGACGCCTGGGCGCTGATTCAGCAAGATACCGAAGCCCGGCGCGACTACCAGCAGGTGCGCGGCATGGGCGGCTTCGTGCGCAGCACCTGGGACGAGGTCAACCAGCTCATCGCTGCCGCCAACGTCTACACCATCAAACAGCACGGCGCCGACCGCATCATCGGCTTCTCGCCGATTCCCGCCATGTCCATGGTGAGCTACGCCGCCGGCTCCCGCTACCTGTCGCTCATCGGCGGCACCTGCATGAGCTTCTACGACTGGTACTGCGACCTGCCGCCCGCCAGCCCGCAGGTCTGGGGTGAGCAGACCGACGTGCCCGAATCGGCCGACTGGTACAACAGCAGCTTCATCATTGCCTGGGGCTCCAACGTGCCCCAGACCCGCACGCCCGACGCCCACTTCTTCACCGAGGTGCGCTACAAGGGCACCAAGACGGTGGCCGTCACGCCCGACTACTCGGAAGTGGCCAAGCTCTCCGACATCTGGATGCACCCCAAGCAGGGCACCGACGCCGCTGTGGCCATGGCCATGGGCCACGTGGCGCTGAAAGAGTTCTATTTCCCCGACGGCGGCAAGGCCAGAAGCAGCTACTTCGACGACTACGCCCGCCGCTACACCGACCTGCCGCTGCTGGTGATGCTCAAAGAGCACACCCTGCCCGACGGCACGGTGACCCTGGTGCCCGACCGCTACCTGCGCGCGAGCGACTTCAACGGCCAGCTGGGCCAGAAGAGCAACCCCGAGTGGAAAACCGTGGCGTTTGACACCGACGGCAAGGCGGTGCTGCCCAACGGCTCCATCGGCTTCCGCTGGGGCGAGCCCGGCCGCGAAGACGAGGGCAAATGGAACCTGGAGTCCAAAGAGGCGCGCACCAACACCGACGTCAAACTCAAGCTCTCGGTGATCGAGGACGGCGAGCAAGAGACCCAGGTCGTCGATGTCGGCTTCCCCTATTTCGGCGGCCGCGACACCCCCAACTTCACCGCCAACGCGCAGAACGGCGAGATCAACCACGCCAAGGTGCCGGCGGTGCGCCTGCGCCTGGGCAAGGCCGGCGAAGAGCGTTACGCGCTGGTGGCCACCGTGTTCGACCTGCAGGTCGCGCAGTACGGCATCGACCGTGGTCTGGGATCCGGTGCGAAAGACTTCAACGACAACGCCGCCTACACCCCGGCCTGGCAGGAGAGCATCACCGGTGTGCCGCGCGAGCAGCTCATCACCGTGGCGCGCCAGTTTGCCGACAACGCCGACAAGACCCATGGCAAGTCCATGGTCATCATCGGCGCGGCCATGAACCACTGGTACCACGCCGACATGAACTACCGCGGCGTCATCAACCTCTTGATGATGTGCGGCTGCATCGGCCAGAGCGGTGGCGGCTGGGCGCATTACGTGGGCCAGGAAAAGCTGCGCCCACAAACCGGCTGGGTGCCGCTGGCCTTTGCCACCGACTGGGTGCGCCCACCGCGCCAGATGAACAGCACCAGCTTCTTCTACGCCCACACCGACCAGTGGCGCTACGAAAAGCTCGGCATGGAAGAGATCGTCTCGCCCACCCTCAGCGAAGCCGACAAGGCCGCCTTCAGCGGCAGCATGATCGACTTCAACGTTCGTGCCGAACGCATGGGCTGGTTGCCCAGCGCACCGCAGCTCAAGACCAACCCGATGCAGGTCGTCAAGGACGCGCAGGCTTCTGGTCTGGATGCCAAGGACTACGTGGTCAAGGCGCTGAAAGACGGCACGCTGGAGATGAGCTGCGAAGACCCGGACGCACCGCAGAACTGGCCGCGCAACATGTTTGTGTGGCGTTCCAACCTGCTGGGCTCCAGCGGCAAAGGCCATGAGTATTTTTGCAAGCACTTGCTGGGCACCGAAAACGGCGTGCAGGGCAAAGACCTGGGCAAAGACGACGCCAAGCCGGCTGAAGTGAAGTGGCACAAGGACGCGCCGCAGGGCAAGCTGGACCTGCTGGTCACGCTCGACTTCCGCATGAGCACCACCTGCCTGTACAGCGACATCGTGCTGCCGACCGCCAGCTGGTACGAGAAGAACGACCTGAACACCAGCGACATGCACCCCTTCATCCACCCGCTGAGTGCAGCGGTGGATCCGGTGTGGCAGAGCCGCAGCGACTGGGAGATCTACAAGGGTTTCGCCAAGACCTTCAGCGAGGTCTGCGTCGGCCACCTGGGCGTGGAGAAAGAGGTGGTGCTCTCGCCCATCATGCACGATACCCCCGGCGAAATGGCGCAGGCGTTTGAGGTCAAGGAATGGAAGAAGGGCCTCTGTGAACTGATCCCCGGCAAGACCGCGCCGCAGATCTCTGTGGTCGAGCGCGACTACCCCAACACCTTCAAGCGCTTCACCGCCTTGGGCCCGCTGCTCGACAAGCTGGGCAACGGCGGCAAGGGCATCGGCTGGA
>NZ_JAUSOO010000049.1 GCF_030656115.1 Hydrogenophaga sp. | reverse complement strand
CAAGTCAGCATCGATGTTCGGGTAGTCCAGAATGGCCTTGGGGTGCACGCCGAGGTTGTTGTTGATGATGAATTCCAGGCGCGCCAGACCCACGCCGCCATTGGGAATCTGGCAAAAGTCGAACGCCAACTGGGGGTTGCCCCCGTTCATCATGATCTTCACGTCCACCTCGGGCATGGTGCCGCGCTGCACTTCGGTGATCTCGGTTTCCAGCAGGCCGTCGTAAATGTGGCCGGTATCGCCCTCGGCGCAGCTCACCGTGACCAGTGTGCCGTCTTTGAGCGACTCGGTGGCGTTCCCGCAACCCACCACAGCCGGAATGCCCAACTCGCGCGCGATGATGGCGGCGTGGCAGGTGCGGCCACCCCGGTTGGTGACGATGGCGCTGGCGCGCTTCATCACCGGTTCCCAGTTCGGGTCGGTCATGTCGGTCACCAGCACGTCACCCGGTTGAACCTTGTCCATCTCGCTGATGTGGCTCACCAGGCGCACGGGGCCAGTGCCCACTTTCTGGCCAATGGCTCGGCCCGAAGCCAGCACAGCACCTTTGCCTTTGAGCTTGTAGCGCACCTCGGTCTTGCCGGCCGACTGGCTCTTCACCGTCTCGGGGCGGGCCTGCAGAATGTAGAGTTGGCCGTCGGTGCCGTCCTTGCCCCACTCAATGTCCATCGGGCGGCCGTAGTGCTGCTCGATCACCATGGCGTAGTGCGCCAGCTGCTCGACGTCGGCGTCGGTCAGGCTGTAGCGGTTGCGCAGTTCGACCGGCACGTCCACCGTCTTGACCAGCTTGCCCTTGAGCGCGCCCTCGTCTGCTTTTTCTTCGGCCGTGGTGAAGGTCATCTGGATCAGCTTGCTGCCCAGGTTGCGGCGGATCAGCGCGCGCTTGCCAGCCTTCAGCATGGGTTTGTGCACGTAGAACTCGTCGGGGTTCACGGCGCCCTGCACCACCGTCTCGCCCAGGCCGTAGCTGGAGGTGATGAAGACCACGTCTTCGAAGCCGGACTCGGTGTCGATGGTGAACATCACGCCAGCCGCACCGGTGTCGGAACGCACCATGCGCTGCACACCGGCGGACAGGGCCACGTCGGCGTGGGCAAAGCCTGTGTGCACGCGGTAGCTGATGGCGCGGTCGGTGTACAGCGAGGCGAACACTTCCTTCATCTTGTGCAGCACTTCGTCGATGCCGTGCACGTTGAGGAAGGTTTCCTGCTGGCCGGCGAAGGAGGCGTCGGGCAGGTCTTCGGCGGTGGCCGATGAGCGCACGGCGAAGGTGGCTTTGTCGTTCTCACCCACCAGCGTGGTGAACGCATCGCGGATGGCTTTTTCCAGATCGGCCGGGAACGGCTGGTTTTCCACCATGGCGCGGATCTCGGCACCGGCCTCGGCCAGCGCGCGCACGTCTTCGGTGTCCAGCGCATCCAGGCGCGCGTTGATGCGCTCGGTCAGGCCGTCAAACTGCAGAAACTCACGAAACGCATGGGCGGTGGTGGCAAAGCCGGTGGGCACTTTCACGCCACTGGGCAGCTGCGAAATCATTTCGCCAAGGCTGGCATTCTTGCCCCCGACAGCGTCAACATCGGTCATCCGCAGATGCTCGAACGGCACGACCAGATCGGTCGGAGAAAACAGGTTGGACATGGAAAAACTCCTCAAGGTTAAAAAACCGGGGGCTCCATGCACCGTGCTTGCGACCTGTGGTTCTGTTGTGGGTCTGGCACCGGGCAAAGGGGCTGAAATCTGGCGGCTGGAACCGGGATAATGGCTTTGGCCGTGATGCGTGATTGTAGGGTGCATGCACCGGACGAGGCTGTGCAAAAACCTGTCCGAACGTGAAAGCCGCTGCGCCACGGTTTGAATTTTTCGCAACCTTTTTTGCCAACCTTTCGCACCAGCACGCCACCACCATGCCCAACCGAACAGTCTTTTTCATCTCAGACGGCACAGGCATCACCGCCGAAACTTTTGGTAACGCGATCCTGGCGCAGTTTGAAACGACTGTGCGGCGGGTCCGTCTGCCGTTCATTGACAGCGTGGACAAGGCCCACCAAGCCATACGGCAAATCAACCACACCGCCGAGGTGGAAGGCAGGCGCCCTCTGGTATTCACCACCGTGGTCAATATGGACGTGCTGCAGGTGGTCAAGGAGCACAGCCAAGGCTTGCTGCTGGATATGTTTGGCACCTTTGTCGAGCCCATGGAACAAGAGCTGGGCCTCAAGTCCAACCACCGCGTTGGGCGGTTTTCGGATGCGTCAAAAAGCCAAGCGTACAACGATCGGATTGAGGCCATCAACTTCTCGCTGGCTCACGACGACGGCCAAAGCCACAAGGACTTGCAAGGCTCTGACGTGATCCTGGTGGGCGTGAGCCGCAGCGGCAAGACCCCCACCTCGCTTTACCTGGCCATGCAGTACGGACTGAAGGCATCGAACTACCCACTGATTCCGGAAGATTTTGAGCGCCGCAAGCTGCCACCCGCATTGGTGCCGCACCGCAAAAAAATCTTTGGCCTCACGATTTCACCCGAGCGGTTGAGCGAAATTCGCAACGAACGGCGTCCCAACTCGCGCTACGCGAGTCTGGAGAACTGCCGCATGGAAATCAGCGAGGCTGAAAGCATGATGCGCCGCGAAAGTATTCGTTGGCTGTCCACCACCACCAAGTCCATCGAAGAGATTGCCACAACCATCTTGCAAGAAATTCAGCCCGATCGGCTGATGTACTGATCCCTGAATCGGTGGTGCTGCGCCTGGCATCGGCCCGCACCCTCCGCAACGGCTGGACAGACCTGCTTTACGGGAGTTCTTTGCCAGCCACCGGCTTCTTTTTGGGCCCCAACCCATGCGCCTGGCGGCCCAGCGCAAACGAAGCAAACAGCTTGACCCACAGCGTCACACCGGCTACGGCGATCCAGTCCTCTGAAGCCAGCGCCTGGAAACCCAGCACAGCCACCAGCAACACCACCAGCACCACCCCACCGATCATGTTGATGGTCATTTCATAGGGTGCGTATTTCTCAGCATTGGCTGGTGGAATGCCTTTCTTGAGAGCCACTTCGGAAAAATCGCGCTTCACCAAAATCCGGTAAGCCCGGCGCAGCCAAAAGAAGCTCACCGGAAACAAGGCCAACAAAAATACCCAGTTGAATATAAATACGCTCGGCAAGTGCATCCGATAAGTCCTTGTTAAAAACAGCCCACAGATGTGCTGTGCGCAAACGGCCTGCTCGACGGGCTGTGCACAACAGACCTGGAAGGCAACCCGTCAAGTACCGGATTGTCCTCCACGAAAAAAGCCCCGCCAGCGAACCAGCGGGGCCCTTTTTTAGACAGGGCGTACAGCTTGCGCCAAACACCCCGTCGATTGCTGCAGCTCAGTGGCCAGCGGCAGCCGAACCAGCACCCTTGGGCACGCGGACCGACTCCACCAACTCTTGGATGTGCTTGGGCACAGGCTTGCCCATTTTGCTCACAATGTAGGCCACCGCAAAGTTCACCATGGCACCCACGGTACCGAAGGCTTCGGGGGTGATCGTGAAGAACGAGTTGGCACCACCGATCAGGTCCAGGTAGTCGGTGCCTTTGATGAAGAAAATGCCTTTGTGTGCAAACACATAAAACAACACCACGAACAGACCAGACAACATACCGGCGATGGCACCCTTGTCGGTGACGGTGCGGCTGAAAATGCCCATCATCAACGCGGGGAAGATCGTGGATGCTGCAATACCGAAGGCCAGCGCCACAGTACCTGCCGCAAAGCCCGGTGGGTTCAGGCCCAGCCAGCCTGCCACGAAAATAGCCACAGCCATGGCAACCTTGCCGGCCATGAGTTCACCCTTTTCACTGATGTCAGGCTTGATGGCGCCTTTGATCAGATCGTGGGAGATGGCCGAGGAAATGGCCAGCAGCAGACCGGCAGCGGTGGACAGCGCAGCGGCCAAACCACCAGCAGCCACCAAGGCGATCACCCAGTTGGGCAGCAGTGCGATTTCCGGGTTGGCCAGCACGATGATGTCGGCGTTCACAGTCAGCTCGTTGCCCTTCCAGCCAGCAGCTTCTGCCTTGCCTTTGGCGGCTTCGTTCTTGGTCTTGTCGTTGTAGTACTGGATACGGCCATCGCCGTTCTTGTCTTCCCACTTCAGCAGGCCGGTTTTTTCCCAGCGCTTCATCCAGTCCGGACGCTGCTCGTAAACCAGGCTGGCTTCGGTGGCGTACAAGTCGCCATTGGCCTTCACAACATCAGGATTCACCTCGATACCATTGACGGTCTGTGTCAGACCCACAGCGCTGTTCACGGTGCCGTGCAGGTTCAACTTGGCCATGGCGCCCACTGCCGGAGCGGTGGTGTACAGCAAAGCAATGAACACCAGTGCCCAACCAGCGGACGAACGGGCGTCAGCCACTTTCGGCACGGTGAAGAAGCGAACGATCACGTGCGGCAGACCGGCGGTACCGATCATGAGCGACACGGTGTAGAAGAACATGTTCAGCATCGAACCGGCGCGGGTCGTGGTGTACTGGCCAAAGCCCAGATCGGTCACCACCTGGTCGAGCTTGGTCAGCAGCGACACGTCGGTGCCGGCCATGCTGGAGCCCAGGCCCAACTGCGGCAGGAAGTTGCCGGTCAGGTTCAGGGAGATGAAGAAAGCAGGCACCAGGTAGGCCGCAATCAACACGCAGTACTGGGCCACCTGGGTGTAGGTGATGCCCTTCATGCCACCGAACACGGCGTAGGCAAACACGATCGCCATACCGATGTAGATGCCCTGCTCACTGGACACGCCCAGGAAGCGCGCAAACGTCACGCCCACACCGGTCATTTGACCAATGATGTAGGTGAGCGACGCCACCAGCAGACACAGCACGGCGACGTTGCGAGCGGCCTTCGAGTAGAAGCGATCGCCAACGAACTCGGGCACGGTGAACTTGCCGAACTTGCGCAGGTACGGCGCCAGCAACATCGCCAGCAGCACGTAACCACCGGTCCAGCCCATCAGGAACACGGCGCCGCCGTAGCCCATGTTGGAGATCAGACCGGCCATGGAGATGAACGAGGCGGCCGACATCCAGTCAGCGGCCGTGGCCATGCCGTTGGTCACGGGGTGCACGCCACCGCCGGCCACGTAAAACTCGGACGTGCTGCCCGCGCGTGCCCAGAAGGCGATGCCGAGGTACAGCGCGAAGCTCAACCCGACGAAAATGTAAATGGTGGTTTGGAGTTCCATGGTGGTCTTCCTTGATCAGTCTTCTTGCATGCCGAACTTGCGGTCGATCTTGCCCATCTGGTTGGCGTACCAGAAGATCAGCGCGATGAACACGTAGATGGAACCCTGTTGGGCAAACCAGAACCCAACGGGGTAGCCGCCGAGCTTGATGTTGTTCAGGGCTTCGGCAAACAGGATACCTGCGCCGTAGGACACGAGAAACCAGATGATCAGCACCTTGGTCAGCAGACCAAGCGTGGCAGACCAGTAGGCCTTTGCGTTGCTATCAGTTGTCATGAAAGCCATCTCCTCAAAGTGATGCTTTTGCAGTTTCGACGGCTTGCGCCGCCACGTTTTGCATGCCGTTCACCGTGAGGTTTCTGGCATTACGGGAGCGACTGTGGAGGCGCTTCCTTACAGCTAAATTGCTGATCAGGGCCCTCCGGTGCGGCCCTAGGGTAAGCCCCTAGCAAATAGATGATCTTCGAGACAAGGACCCGATCGTGCACGGTTAAAAGCACGCGGCAAAAGCCAAAAGGGCTTCGGTTTCCCGAAGCCCTTTTGGCTTTTGACTTTTGGATCGCAGCGCCCCACCCACAGGGCGCGCAGCGCGCCTCAGGCGATAGCGGCTTCAGCCGGCGCAGCCACCACCGGCTGGCGAATCAGGTGGTCAAACGCACTCAGCGCGGCTTTGGCGCCTTCGCCCGCGGCGATCACGATCTGCTTGTACGGCACGGTGGTGCAGTCGCCCGCAGCAAAAACGCCGGACACATTGGTATGGCCCTTCGCGTCCACCACGATTTCACCAAAACGGCTCAACTCAACCGTGCCTTTGAGGAATTCGGTGTTGGGCACCAAGCCAATCTGCACGAACACACCTTCCAGCGGCACGAGATGTTCTTCGCCCGTCGCACGGTCCCTGTACTTCAGGCCGTTGACCTTGCCGTCGGCACCCGTGATTTCGGTGGTCTGCGCGTTCACATGGATGTCCACGTTGGGCAGGCTCTTGAGCTTGCTCACCAAGACCGCATCGGCTTTCAGGGCATCGGCAAATTCAATCAGCGTGACGTGGGCCACCACGCCAGCCAGGTCGATGGCGGCTTCCACGCCCGAGTTGCCGCCACCGATGACCGACACACGCTTGCCTTTGAACAGCGGGCCATCGCAGTGCGGGCAATAGGCCACGCCTTTGTTTTTGTATTCCTGCTCGCCAGGCACGTTGACATTGCGCCAGCGTGCACCCGTGGACAGGATCACGCTGCGCGCTTTCAACACGCCGCCATTGGCCATGTGCACCTGCACCAGTCCACCCGGCTCTTCTGCCGGGATGATCTTGTCGGCGCGCTGCAGGTTCATGATGTCCACCTCGTAGTGGCGCACCTGGGCTTCCAGCGCGGCAGCGAACTTGGGGCCGTCGGTTTCCATCACCGAGATGTAGTTTTCGATGGCCATGGTGTCGTTGGTCTGGCCGCCGAAACGCTCGGCCGCCACACCCACCCGAATACCCTTGCGGGCTGCGTACACCGCAGCAGCCGCACCGGCTGGACCACCCCCAACGATCAACACGTCAAAAGGATCTTTGGCACTGAGCCTGGCGGCATCTCGGTCACCCGCGTTTGTGTCCAGCTTGGCCACGATTTCTTCCACCGTCATGCGGCCGGAGCCGAAGACCTTGCCGTTCAGGAACACCATGGGCACGGCCATGATTTCGCGGTCGTTCACTTCTTGCTGGAATGCACCGCCTTCAATCACCACGGTCTTGACTTTGGGGTTGAAGATGGCCATCAGGGAGAGCGCCTGCACCACGTCAGGGCAGTTGTGACAGGTCAAGGACATGTAGACCTCGAAGCTGAAGTCGCCATCCAGGGCCTTGATGGCATCGATCACGTCGGCCTCGACCTTGGGCGGGTGGCCACCCGTCCACAACAGCGCCAGCACCAACGACGTGAATTCGTGACCCAGCGGCAGGCCCGCAAAACGAACGCCTTGGGTTTCACCGGAACGGGCGACCACGAACGAAGGCTTGCGGACATCGTTGCCCGAGGTGTCCAGCGTGACCTTGTCGGAGAGCGAAACGATGTCGTTCAACAGGCTGCGCATCTCGGCGCCGGTACCGCTGTCGTCCAGCGAAGCGATCAGCTGAATCGGCTGGCGCAGCATGCCGAGGTAGGTTTGGAGCTGGGATTTGAGGGTGGCGTCGAGCATGGTGGACTCCTTGAGAAAGATGGGTATGCGGAACCAATGCCGCTGGTGCATGGGCCGCCCGCTCGTGACGGAAGCCCATAAGGCAGCGGTACTGCCAGAAGAAAAAAGACCAACGAAGGGCAGTTGTTGACCCGGAACGCAGCGGAACCGGCTTGGCCGGACCGCCTGCGTTGCCCCCTGAAAGGGGTGGTGCGCCGCTGGGCGCGGCGCAGGGTGGAACTGTTGCTTCAGATCTTGCCGACGAGTTCCAAAGAAGGAGCGATCGTCTTGGCGCCTTCGTTCCACTTGGCCGGGCACACCTGGCCGGGGTTGGCGGCGGTGTACTGGGCGGCCTTCAGCTTGCGCAGGGTTTCCTTGACGTCGCGGGCGATTTCGTTGGAGTGGATCTCGGCGGTCTTGATGATGCCGTCGGGGTTGATCACGAACGTGCCGCGCAGGGCCAGACCTTCTTCAGGAATGTGCACGCCAAAGGCGTTGGTCAGCGTGTGGGTTGGGTCTCCGACCAGGGGGAACTTGGCTTTGCCCACGGCGGGGGAGGTTTCGTGCCACACCTTGTGCGAGAAGTGCGTGTCGGTCGTGACGATGTAGACCTCGGCGCCGGCTTTCTGGAACTCGGCGTAGTTGTCGGCAGCGTCTTCCACTTCGGTCGGGCAATTGAAGGTGAAGGCGGCCGGCATGAAGATCAGGACCGACCACTTGCCCTTCAGGCTTTCGTCGGAGACTTCGATGAACTTGCCGTTGTGGAAAGCCTGGGTTTTGAAGGGCTGGACTGGGGTATTGATCAGGGACATGGTTTTTCCTTGCTTGGGTTGAGGGGATTCAAGAACGGGCTCGCTGTTCGGCGATGGATAAATCATAGCCCATATCTATTGATTAGGATTATTGATAGTTTCTATCCAATCCATAGATTTTGTTGCTTTGCAACATGCCCAAGACTGTCGCCAGCACAGCACCCGCGGCGGTGTCGCTGTGCCGCGACAGCAGGAGGAGATTGCTCTCAATTTATTGCGAATCGTTCGCATTTGCTATACATTTCAACGTCCTAGCCAGCCACAACGCCGCATGCCGTGCGTCTTAGCCAGCCGAAAACCCGATCGACTGACCACACAACCATGCCCAACCGGAAAAAACGTCTCCAGACCGCCCAGGCCGACAACGCCCTCCCCACCCAGACACCAACGTTCAAAGGCGGCACCGCCAACGCCACCCTGCTCCCGCTGGGTGCCATGCTGCTGGCAGGCTCTGTGAGCGCCATGGCGCAAACCGTGCCAAACGCGTCAGAAAAAACCCTCGCGACCGTGGAAGTGCGTGAACAGATCGAGACGCCTCAGTCCAAAAACAACCTGCGCACCACCGAAAGCACCATCGGCAAAGGCCAGCAAGCGCTGCGAGACATCCCGCAATCGGTCACGGTGATGACGGAAATGCTGCTGAACGACCGCAACCTGGACGATTTCCGTGAGGTGCTGAAAACCACCGCAGGTGTGACCTTTCTGGCCGGTGAAACCGGAGAAGAAGATGTGCGCCTGCGCGGCTTTTCGCTGGGTCAGGCGGGTGATATTTACGTGGATGGGCTGCGCGACGCGCCGCTGATCGAGCGCGACACCTTCAACCACGACCGGGTCGAGATTCTCAAAGGCTCGGCTTCCATGCTGTTTGGCAAAGGGTCCACCGGCGGTGTGGTCAACCAGGTCAGCAAACAACCGTTCTTGATGGACCAGCACGAGGTCAACCTCACAGTGGGCACCGGCAAAGAGGTGCGACTCACAGGCGACTTCAACATCAAGACCGGTGACGACGCCGCGCTGCGCATCAATGCCATGGCCCACGACGCCGACAACCATGGGGCCAAGGTCAACAAAAAAGGCATAGCGCCCACCTACCGCTGGGGCATTGGCCTGAAAGACGAGTTCTCGGTGGGGCTGTACCACCTGGAAACCGATGGTAAGCCGCTCTACAACCACCCTTGGTTCACCGTCAACAACGAAATCGTGCCCACGCTGCCGGCCAAAAACTACTACGGCTTGGCCAGCGACTATTTGAAAACCGAAAGCACCTACGCCAGCTTCAGCCACGTGCACCGTTTCGACCAGAACAGCCAGATCAAAACCCAGGTGCGGCACGGCACCTACGAGCGTGACTTGTGGGCCAGCGTGGTGCGCTTCGGTGCTGGCACCACCATCGACAACCTGAACGATGCCACCGTGGTCACGCGCACACCCAAGGGCCGGGTGGGCACCAGCGACCTGACCCAGATTCAGAGCGACTACACCAACCAGTTTTCGGCGTGGGGCAAAAAGCACAGCCTCATTGCGGGCGTGGACCTGTCTTATGAGGACGCACAACGCAACAACAGCTTTGCGGGCACGCCAAGCGGCCTGACCACCACCGTGGGCACGCCCAACGACGGCGCGGTCAGCACCGTGGTGCGTGGCGAGCCCCCTCTGAACCGGTTCAAGGCCAGCGGCGTGGGTCTGTACCTGCAAGACACAGTGGCCATCACCAGCGAACTCAAATTGCTGGGGGGACTGCGCTACGACAAGTTCAAGGGCTCTTACAGCGACACTGCAGGCAACAGCAAAGAGGTCAGCGAAGGCTTGTGGAGTCCGCGCCTGGGGGTGATGTTCCAACCCAATGCCACCGCTTCGTACTACGCCTCGGCAGGCACCTCGTACAACACCTCGGGCGACACCTACCAGTTTGCGCTGGGCTCGTTTGCGCCCGGCAGCAACAACGACAAGCTGGCCAACACGCCCCCCGAGAAGAGCCGCAACATCGAAATCGGCGGCAAGTTCGAGCTGTTTGAAGACCGTGCCAGCCTGGGTGTGGCCCTGTTCCGTTCCGAGAAATTCAACGAGCGCAACACCGATTCCGACAGCGCTGCAACGCAATACCTGCTCTCGGGCAAACGCCATGCCACCGGCATGGAGTTCAACCTCTCGGGCCGTATCAACCCGAAATGGGACATTTTCTACAACCACACCTGGATTCCCAGCGCCCGCATTGACGAAAGCAACGTGGTGCTCAACGCTGCCGGCACCGGCGCGCAGGTGCAAGGCGACCGCCCAGCCCTCACGCCCAAACACAGCGCCAGCCTGTGGACCACCTACCGCGTCACCCCACGGGTGCGCGTGGGTGCCGGCCTGAATTACCGCGGTGCACAAAACCCCGAAGGCCAGCGCACGCTGGTGGCCAAAAGCTTTGCCACCGCCGACGCGATGGTCGAATACACGGTGTCAGACAGCACCTCGGTCAAGCTCAACGTGACCAACCTCACCGACAAGCTGTACGCCGATTCGCTGTACCGCGGCTTCTATGTGCCAGGCGCTGCACGCAGCGTTCAACTGAGCCTGAAAACCTTGTTCTAAAACGCTCTAACGCGACAATGCCACGGCCTGCACCATGATCCTCGTTCTCAAAAACCTGTTCAGCCCCGAGGAACTCGCTTCGATCCGGTCTGACCTGGGGCCACAAGCGCCCTGGATCTCAGGCGCATCCAGCGCGGGCGGGCAGGCCGTGACCCAAAAAAACAACCAGCAACTGGCCCAAGACAGCGCCTTGGCCAAAGCACTGCAGCAGCGCATCTTGCACGCCGTGCAGGCCGACCCGCTGTTTTTTTCAGCGGCTCTGCCGCACAAAATTTTCAACCCGCTGTTCAACCGCTACAGCGGGGCATCCAACCACTACGGTCCTCACATCGACGGCGCCGTCCTGCATTCCAGGCAAACCGGCGAACGGGTGCGCACCGACCTGTCGTGCACGGTCTTTCTGAACGACCCCGCCGACTACGGCGGCGGCGAACTGACCGTGCACGACACCTACGGCGCCCAAAGCATCAAGCTGCCCGCGGGCCACGCCGTGCTGTACCCCGGGACCAGTCTGCACGAAGTCCGCCCCGTCACCCGAGGGCAGCGCCTGGCCAGCTTTTTCTGGATTCAAAGCATGGTGCGCAGCGACGAGCAGCGCCGCCTGCTGTTTGACCTGGACATGAACCTGCTCAAGCTGCGCCAGCAACACGGTGAAACCGCCGAAACCACGGCACTCACCGGCACGTACCACAACCTGCTGCGCATGTGGGCCGCCGTATGAGCAAATCCGTCAATCCAGGCCCCACAGGTTCGGACTCGACATCAAAGCCCCCCAGCGGCCGCGGCGCCAGCACCCTGCCCCCAGGCTTGGTGAGTCTGTTGGACCACGCGCAGCACGCACAGCGCTTGCTGCCCGATGCGGTGTGTGCCTATTTCAATGGCGGCGCCGCCGACGAAACCACCCTGCACGCCAATGCCCTGGCCTGGCAAACCCTGGAACTGCTGCCCCGTGTGCTACGCCCCCTGGCGGGCGGCCACACGCGGGTACACCTGCTGGGCCGCACACTGGCCCACCCCATGCTGGTGGCGCCCATGGCCTACCAATCTCTGGCCCACCCGCACGGCGAACACGCCACCGCGCTGGCCGCCGCCGCCTTGGGCGCCGGCCTGGTGCTGAGCACCCAGGCCAGCACCCGGCTGGAAGACATCGCCCGCACCTACCTGCCCGACCCCGACCGGGGCCCCTTGTGGTTCCAGTTGTATGCGCAACCCGACCGGGCTTTCACCCACGAACTGGTGCAACGCGCCGCAGCGGCCGGCTTTGAGGCACTGGTGCTGACGGTGGATGCGCCCGTGCAAGGCCTGCGCGAGCGCGAGCGCCGCGCCGGATTTGCCCTGCCCGCTGGGGTGTCTGCCGTCAACCTCGTGGGCATGGAGCAGCCCATCCACCCCCCCTTGCAACCCGGTCAAAGCGCCCTGTTTGACCGCTTGTTGAACCACGCCCCCACCTGGGATGACGTGACGTGGCTGCGCTCCATCAGCCCGCTGCCCCTGCTGCTGAAGGGCATCACCCACCCGGCCGATGCGGTGGAGGCCGTGCGCTGCGGCGCGGCCGGTGTGATCGTGTCCAACCACGGTGGGCGCACGCTGGACACCGTGCCCGCCACCGCCCGGCTGCTGCCACAGGTGGTGCAGGCGGTGCAGGCGGTGCAGGGCAACGTGCCGGTGTTGGTGGACGGCGGCATCCGCCGGGGCACCGATGTGCTCAAAGCCATGGCCCTGGGCGCCTCGGCGGTGCTGGTCGGTCGCCCCATCTTGCACGGACTGACCAACGCCGGCGCCACCGGCGTGGCACACGTGATACGGCTGTTGCGTGATGAACTGGAAATGGCCATGGCGCTGACCGGATGCCGCACGCTGGCAGACGCCCCGCCAGTGGTGACCTGGACAGCGCCGCACACCGCTCATCATCCAAGATGACCATTCCAATGGTTTTTTAAAATTATTACGAATCATTCTCATGTAGAATGATTTGATTTTCAGAACCCACTTTGCAACCGCCTTCCAAGGAACTGCCATGGTGTCTGGTCTCACAATGCTCTTGTTCAGTCTCGCGATCTTGCTCGCAGCCCTTCGATGGGTGCTGCGGCCTGTCGCACCCAAGCGCAGCGATACGCACCACCGCAGGCACTGACTCCGTCTCGTCCCACGCCTAAACTATGACCGCCGCCCGCGCAGACTTTGCGCCTCCCTTCAGCCCCATGCTTGCCACAACGTCGACCGGAACCCAGCGCCGCCTGCTCATTGTTGCAGCGGTCTTGGGTTTGCACGTGGCTGGACTTTGGGCACTGCAAAGCGGCTTGCTGCGCCGTGCCGCTGAGCTGGTGATTCCGGTGCAGATCTTGGCCGACCTGATCGAGGCACCGCAACCCGAGATCACCCCGCTGCCGCCCGCACCGCCCACCGAACAAGCGCGACCCACCAAGCCCAAGCCAACACAGCCCAAGCCTGTCGCGGCGCCAGTGCCACAGCCTGTGGCCATTGCCGACACCACACCGGCCCCCGACGCACCCACAGGCGTCACGGCGCCCGACCCCGCACCACCCGCTTTGCTGGTCGCAGTGAGCGCGCCAGCACCTGCGCCACCCGCCCCACCGGCACCGCCCGCACCACCCCGCATTGAACTGCCGTCCAGCAACGCCGACTACCTGAACAACCCACGCCCACCCTACCCGGCGCTGTCCAAACGCCTGGGCGAACAAGGCAAGGTGGTGGTGCGGGTGTTCATCGAAGCCAATGGCACGGCCTCCCAGGCAGAAATTCGCAGTTCCAGCGGCTACGAGCGGCTGGACCAGACCGCGCTGCAAACGGTTTTGAAATGGCGCTACACCCCCGGCAAACGCAACGGCGTGGCCGAAGGTATGTGGTTCAACGTGCCGATCAGTTTTGTTCTTGAGTAAGTATTTTTCTCCCGGAGTCTGAAACCATGGAAACGCAATTCGCCACCTCGGGCCTCGCCCACGTCTGGACCCAAGGCGACTGGGTCACCCGCACCGTGGCCCTGGTGCTGCTGGCCATGTCGCTGGCCACCTGGGTCATCATCTTGTGGAAGGCGCTTGACCAACGCGCCCAACGCGCACAAGCCAAAGGCGTTGAAGGCTTCTGGCACAGCGCCGACTTTGCCGAGGGCCTGGACAAACTCGGCCAGCCCGATGGCAACCCGTTTCGGGCCGTGGCCATGGAAGGGCGCGAAGCCACACGCCACATCCTGCACAAAGACGGCCACAACGGCTCGCCGCCCCTGCGCCAGTTGCACGACACGCTGGATGTGAGCGACTGGGTGGAGCGCTCGCTGCGCAAAAGCGTGGACGACTTCCAGGCCCGTGCGCAAAGCGGCCTGTCGGTGCTGGCGTCGGTGGCTTCCACCGCGCCGTTTGTGGGCTTGTTCGGCACCGTCTGGGGCATTTACCACGCCCTGCTGGGCATTGGCGCAGCGGGCCAGGTCAGCATTGACCAGGTGGCTGGGCCCATTGGCGAGGCGCTGATCATGACCGCGCTTGGCTTGGTGGTGGCCATTCCGGCGGTCCTGGGCTACAACGCCTTGCTGCGGGGCAACAAGGGCATCATCCACAAGCTCAACCGCTTCGCACACGACCTGCACGCCTACTTTGTCACCGGTGCCCGCGTCACAGCGGGTGGCGACGGCAAGGTGCTGCCCATGAAGAAGGCCTGAACCTTTTAGGACACGACCATGGCCATTGGAACCCAGGAAGACAGCGACGCCATGCTGGGCGAGATCAACATGATCCCGTTCATCGACGTCATGCTGGTGCTGCTCATCATCTTCATCATCACCGTGCCTGTGATCAAACACGCGGTCAACATCGATCTGCCACGCGCCAGCAACGAAAAAGTGCTGGACAAACCGGCGAACATCCGCCTGTCGATCGACGCCGACGGCGCCTACTTCTGGAACGAGCAACGCGTTGAAGATGCCGATTTGAACAACCGGCTGCGCGCAGCCGCAGATCAAACACCGCAGCCCGAGCTGCACATTCGCGGCGACAAAGCGGTGCGCTACGAACGCGTGGCCCTGGCCATGGCCGCCGCGCAAAGCGCTGGTGTGCGCAAAATCGGGTTCATCACCGAGCCCACCGCAACAGGACAGTGAGCCATGCAGCCCGTCGACCCCGAGAGGAAACACAGCGTGAGCCATTTGAACGATACGAACAAACCGTTGGGGGCGACCGCCGAGCAACCGCAGCCGAGCGGATCAACAGCCGCCGCATTGCCCAGCCAGGACCTGCTGCGTGGGCAGAAGACGGTTGTCATCGAGCACAACGGCACCGTGTACCGCCTGCAAAGCACACGGGCCGGCAAGTTGATCCTCACCAAATAAACCGGAACAACCCGAAACCACCGGCGCAAGCAGCGCGCCACCCCTTTTCATCGTGGGGCGACCTGGGGCTTTCATGGGCTCCAGCGTCGTTTTTTTGGCCAGCCAGGAAAGCCTGTTTCAGCGCTTTCGGTAGCCAGCCTTTTTTTCAGGGGCCTGACGCCCCTGCGGCTCACAGGCCGAGTGCGGCAATGCCGGCGCGGGCAATCTGCACGTCTTCGCTCGACTTCACGCCACTCACGCCCACCGCACCGATGCACTGGCCGTCTTTCATGACGGGCACACCGCCCTCCAGCATGCCGGACACAGCGGGTGCACTCAGGAACGACACGCGGCCTTGGTTGATCACATCCTCATATACCTTGCTTTCGCGCTGACCCAGCGCGGCCGTGTGTGCCTTGGCGGGTGCAATATGCGAGGAAATGGCGGGAGCGCCGTCCAGCCGCTGCAGCCACAACAGGTGACCACCGTCGTCCACGATGGCAATCGTCACGGCCCATTTGTTTTGCAGCGCTTCGGCTTCGGCTGCAGCAGCGATTTGTTTGATGTCAGCAAGTTCGAGAACGGCTTTGTTTTTCATGAACTTTTTTCCAGTTTGTTGAGTCGTAAATACGGTAGCAAAAAGCCAAGCTTAAACGCTCAGGCGCAGGGCTTCGACGATACCGCGTGGATTGGGTGCTCTGAGGTCACAAGTGACCTTACGAAAAAAAATGCGCTCTGGTCCATGGGGTCTCGTGCGGTTGCCAGACCCTACAATGTGTCCGCAAGTGTTGTCGGCCCTCGGGCTTGGCAGATGTATGTTTTATCAAGTCAGATGATGAAGGAGATCACCACCATGACCGACCACGTTCAAACCAGCGGCCCTTTTGGCACCACCGTCGCCACGGCCGCCGAGCGCAACAAAGTGATGCGCAACACCTATTGGCTGCTTGCGCTGTCCATGCTGCCCACGGTGCTGGGCGCCTGGATCGGCGTGACCACTGGCATCACCGCCAGCCTGAGTGGCGGCCTGGGCCTGATCGTGTTCCTGGGAGGCGCCTTTGGCTTCATGTTTGCCATTGAGAAAACCAAGAACACCGCGGCTGGCGTGCCGGTGCTGCTGGCATTCACCTTTTTCATGGGTCTCATGCTCTCGCGCATGCTGGCCGGGGTGCTGGGCTTCAGCAACGGATCCAGCCTGATCATGACCGCCTTCGGCGGTACCGCAGGCGTGTTCTTCGTCATGGCCAATCTCTCCACAGTGATCAAGCGCGATCTGTCGGGCATGAGCAAATGGCTGTTTGTGGGCGCTCTGGCCATCATGGTGGGTGCCATTGTCAACGTGTTCGTGGGCAGCACCGCTGGCATGGCCGCCATTGCCACCCTGGCCATCATCGTTTTCAGCCTGTACCTGCTGTACGACCTGAAGCGCATCGTGGACGGCGGCGAAACCAACTACATCAGCGCCACGCTGGGCCTGTACCTGAGTTTGTTCAACATTTTCCAGAGCCTGCTGGCCCTGTTGGGCATCTTTGGCGGCGAGCGCGACTGAACGGCTGGCCAAGGATCAAGATTTCCCCCCTCAAAAAAGGACCTTCGGGTCCTTTTTTGTGCTCCAAGCAAACGCAGGTGACGTGGTGAGCCTGCGCTTGCCGTTGCTTGGTGGTCATGCGTCGACAGTCCGGCGATCGTCCAGCTCGAACACCGCCATGCTCTCCACGTGCGCCGTGTGCGGGAACATATTGACCACACCCGCCGCCACACAGCGGTAACCCGCCTGATGCACCAGCAACCCCGCGTCGCGAGCGAGTGTGGCGGGGTTGCAGCTGACATACACAATGCGCTTCGGGGGCCTCCAGCCGCCACGCAGTTCGGGCTGCAAATGCAGATCGGCCAGTGCCTTGGCCAGGGCAAAGGCGCCTTCGCGCGGTGGATCCACCAGCCATTTATCTGCAGTCCCGTCGGCCACCAGCAAGCCCGGCGTCATGTCAAACAGGTTGCGTGCCACAAAGGCGGTGGGTGCCAGCGGCGCCTCTCGCCCAGCCTGGTTGCCCGCCAGGTTCTCGCGCGAACGCGCCACCAGCGCTTCACTGCCTTCAATACCCAGCACCTCACCGGCCTGGGTGGCGATGGGCAGCGTGAAATTGCCGAGTCCACAGAACCAGTCGATCACGCGCTCGTGCTTTTGCGCGTCGAGCAAGCGCAACGAACGCGCCACCAGCACGCGGTTGATGTGGGGGTTGACCTGGGTGAAATCGGTGGGCTTAAACGGCATGGTGATGCCGAATTCGGGCAAGCGGTAGCACAACGCCGGGCCGGTCTCGTCAAGCAGCTTCACCGTGTCGGGGCCTTTGGCCTGCAACCACCACTGCACGCCGTGTTGTGCGCCAAAAGCCCGCAGACGGGTCAGGTCGTCGTCGGACAAGGGTTCCAAATGGCGCAGCACCAGCGCGGTCACATCGTCGCCACAAGCCAGTTCAATTTGGGGGCAGGTTTCACGGGCATCCATGCCAAAAATCAGATCGCGCAGCGGCATCAGCATCGCGCTGACGTGCGGCGGCAGCACATGGCACACCTTCATGTCGGCCACGTAGCGGCTCTTGCGCTCGTGAAAACCGATCAACACCTCGCCCTTCTTGTGCACGAAACGCACCGACAGCCGCGCGCGGTAGCGGTAGCCCCAGGCCGGGCCTTCAATGGGACGCAGCAGGGTTTCGGCCTTGACCTTGCCCAGATGCCAGAGGTTGTCTTCCAGCACGCGCTGCTTCACCGCGACCTGCGCGGTTTCGTGCAGGTGTTGCATTTTGCAACCCCCACAGGCGCCCGCATGCAGGCCGAAGTGGGGGCATCCAGGCCGCACGCGTTGTGCCGATTCGCGGTGGATGGCGGTGACGGTGCCCGCTTCCCAGTTGTTTTTTTTGCGATGGATGTTGACGCTGACGACTTCAAACGGCAGCGCGCCTTCAATGAAGACGACTTTGCCATCGGGTCGGCGGGCGATGCCCTGGGCGTCGATATCCAGAGATTCCACCGCGAGCCAACCTTGGGGCAGTTCTTCGGCGGGGGTGGCCTGCGGGTTGTCGCTGGCGGTGGTGAGGAGGCTGTTTTCGTGAAGGGTGGAGGCTGTCATTCCCTGATTGTCTCAGAGGCCCCGTGCTTTGAAGTACCTCAGACCCAGGCTTTAAGGTACTCGTCCCAATGGCTTTCGGTGGGTGCAAGTTGGCCCAGGGTGTCTTTCACCAGCGCCATTTCCTGTTCGTACTCGGCCTCGGTCAGGCCACCGCGCATCTTCTGGAAACGGCAATACACCAGGTAGGTGTTCATCACGTCGGTCTCGCAGTAGCGCCGGATGTCCTCGGTTTGCCCCGCCAGGTACTGGGCATAGACCTGCGATCCGTCCATACCCAGCTTGCCCGGGAAGCCGCACAGCTTGGCCATGGCGTCCAGCGGCGCGTTGTTCTTCGGGCTGTACATGGCCAGCAAGTCCATCAGGTCCAGGTGGCGCATGTGGTAGCGGCTGATGTAGTTGTTCCACTTGAACTCGCGGTCGTCTTCGCCCATGTCCCAGTATTTGCTGGCCTCCACCCCGTGGCGCAAACCGCGGTAGTGCAGCACCGGCAAGTCGAAACCACTGCCATTCCAGCTGACCAGCTGGGGCATGTGTTTTTCCACCGCATGAAAGAAGGTCTGAACCACCTTGCCTTCACTCTGGTCGTCACGGTCCACAAACGAGTGGATGCGCAAACCTTCCGAGTTTCGAAACACCACGCTGATGCACAGCACCCGCTGCAGGTGCAGCGGCATGAAATCGCTTAGGCCTTTTGCCTGTCGCTCGGCCAGCCAGGCGGCGTAGACCTGCTCGTCGGTGGCTTCAGCGGGCGTGCCGCGCAAAGCCCGAAGGCCGGCGATGTCGGGGATGGACTCGATGTCAAAAACCAGAACCGGCCATCCCATGGTGTTTTTAACCCGCCGTTGCGTTCAACCCAGCCACGGCACGCTCAGCGCTTGGGCAGGTGGTTCAATGGGTCCACCGGTTTGCCTTGGCGGCGCACCTCAAAATGCAGCTTCACCCGGTCAGCGTCGCTGCTGCCCATCTCGGCAATTTTCTGACCTTGCTTGACCGCCTGGTCTTCGCGCACCAGCAAGGCCTGGTTGTGGGCATAGGCCGTGAGGTAGGTGTTGTTGTGCTTCAAGATGATCAGGTTGCCGTAGCCGCGCAGCCCGGCACCGGCATACACCACACGGCCATCGGCCGCCGCCACCACCGGATCGCCCACGCGCCCTGCAATCGAAATACCTTTGTTCTTGGCATCGTCAAACGTGGCAACCACCGCGCCTTGTGCGGGCCAGACAAAGTTGATGTCCCCAGCGGCAGCCGGTTCGGGGGCTGGCGCAGGAACAGGCACAGGTGCAGGTGCAGGTGCGGCCGTGGTGCTGGCCGGCGCCAACGGGCGGGCCACCACACCGGGGGGTGAGACCGCTGATGTGGAAGCACCCAGCGGAGCGGCAGCGACCACCACCGGAGCACTGCTGACGGGAGGAACCACCCGAAGCACTTGGCCTACTTCGATCAGATGGGGGCTGCTCAGGTTGTTCCAGGCTTGCACGTCGCGCACGGCCTGACCGTTGTCCAGGGCAATGCGGTACAGCGTGTCGCCTGGCCGCACGGTGTAGTAACCCGGTTTGCCCGCATGTTCAGCACCCGGCAGTATCTTGACGGTGGGGCGTACCGCAGACCGGTCTTCCACCGGAGCGGGCTGGGCCAGCCGCTGCGTGGAGCAGCCTGCGGACACCAGCAAGGCGGCCAGCGCGGCCAGCACCACCCGACCCGCCCTGGACGAGCGGGCTGCAAACGGCATGCGATCCCGCAAAGGATTTGAAAATTGGTTCATGAAAGCTCCCACCTGTGAACACGGCGCGGCCAGTGGACACACCCAACAAAAAAATACGCCCAACCTACTGCAGGCAGAACATCATGCGACACCCGATTTTAGGGGCACGAAAAGAACCGTTTCGAGCACGGTGCGAACCACGCCCGTGGTGGTTTTGTCGATCACCACGAGGTGCTGACGGCCCGATTCGGCCATGGCCGGAGCCACCAGGCGCCCACCCACCGCCAGTTGGTCGATCCAGGCCTGGGGAATGTCGTTGCCCCCTGCAGCCGCAATGATGGCGGCATAGGGTGCCCCTTGGGCATACCCCAGCATGCCATCGCCCAACAGCAAGTGCAGATTGGACAGCCGAAACCAGCGAAGGTTCTCACGCGCACGGGTGTGCAAGCCACGCAGACGCTCAATGCTGTACACCTCATGTGACAAATGGCTGAGCAATGCGGCCTGGTAACCACAGCCGGTGCCGATTTCCAGCACCCGACCCAGCTTTTCGGTGCGGCCGTGGCACATCAGCTCCAGCATGCGGGCCACCACATTGGGTTTTGAAATCGTCTGGCCCAGGCCAATGGGCAGGCTGGTGTCTTCATAGGCCTGACTGGCGAGCGCCGAGTCCACAAAACGGTGGCGCTCCACCGTTTGCAGCGCAGCCAGCACCGCCGGGTGTGCCAAGCCTTGTGCTTGCAGCTTGCGAACCATGGCAGCGCGCACCGCTTGCAGGTCAGGGCCGTGGCCGATGGTCACCACCGGGCGTTGAACGCTGGCCTGTGGCGGCTTCGCGCCCGCGGGCTCGGCCCCAACGGATGACGCAGGCTTGAACGCCGAAGCCCCCAGAGATTTGCCCACCACGGGTTGAACGCTGGGTGCCAGCTTGGCCGGAAAACCCGGCCGTGGGCGGGCCGGTGGGGATGCGTCCGGCAGGTGGCGCTTCATGCAGGCGCTCCGGTGCAGGGCGGCGTCTCACCGGGTGCCGACAAATGGGCTGCGGTGGGCGCCCAGTAAGGCAGACGCTCATGGTCCGTCAAGTCCACCTGCAGCGGCGTGATGGTGGCGTAGCCCTGGGCCGCGGCATGAAAGTCGGTGCCCTCGGCATCGTCTTTGGCAGCTCCGGCGCTGCCAATCCAGTACATGGTGTCACCGCGTGGATTGACCTGCGAAATCACCTGTTCTGCCGCATGGCGGCGCCCCAGGCGGGCCACCTTGAAGCCCTTGATGTCGACCAGCGGGCGGTTGGGAATGTTCACATTGAGCAACCAAGGCTGGCCGCGCTGGGCCGCCTCGGGCAACGAAGGCATGAGCTGCGTGACCAACTGGGCGGCTTTTTGCGCCGCCGCGTCCAGGTGGGCCCAGCCCTTTTCGGTCTGGGAAAACGCAATGGCCGGAATGCCGAAAAGGTAACCCTCCATGGCAGCACCCACAGTACCGGAATAAATGGTGTCGTCGCCCATGTTGGCGCCGTTGTTGATGCCTGACACCACCAAGTCGGGTCTGTAACCCAGCAAGCCGGTCAGTGCAATGTGCACGCAGTCGGCCGGTGTGCCGTTCACGTAACGAAACCCGTTGGGGGCCGTGTGCACATACAAGGGCGAATGCAGCGTGAGCGCATTGGACTTGGCGCTGTTGTTGTGCTCGGGTGCCACCACCTCCACCTGCACACCGGGCAAAGCCTTGATGGCTTCATAAAGGGCCACGATGCCGGGCGCCTGGTATCCATCGTCGTTGGAGATGAGTATGTTCATGCGCCTGATTTTAGGTGCTGGCGCCTCTGAGAAAACGGTGCAGCAAGCGAACACCCCCGGCGTCACACGAGGGACATGCACAGGGCTTTCCCGCTGGGCCAGCACCCACCTGCGTGCCTATCATGGGCCGCTTTGAACGAACCAACGAGGAACCCCCATGCAAGCCTGGCTGTGCGAAAACCCTGTGGGCGTCGAAGCCCTGACCTGGAAAGAACTGCCCACCCCCGAGCCCAAGGCGGGCGAGGTGCTGATCGAGATCCAGGCGGCCAGCCTGAACTTTCCCGACCTGCTGATCGTGCAGAACAAATACCAGATGAAGCCCGCCCTGCCCTTTGTGCCAGGCTCGGAATACGCGGGTGTGGTGCGCGCCGTGGGCGAGGGTGTGAAACACCTGCAGGTGGGCCAGAGCGTGGCCTGCCTCAGTGGCACCGGCGGTTTTGGCACCCACACGCTGGCGCCCGCAGCGCTGTGCATGCCGCTGCCGGCCGGCTTCCCCGCAGTGGACGCGGCGGCCTTCATCATGATTTACGCCACCTCGTGGCACGCCCTTATGGACCGCGCGGCCCTGAAAGCCGGCGAAACCGTGCTGGTGCTGGGCGCTGCAGGTGGTGTGGGCACGGCAGCCATTCAGATTGCCAAGGCGGCAGGCGCGCGGGTGATTGCCGCGGCATCGAGCGACGAAAAATGCGAACTCTGCCGCCAGCTGGGGGCTGATGCCACCATCAACTACAGCGTGCACACGCCCAAGGAAGGTTTGCGCGACGCCATCAAGGCGGCCACCGACGGCAAAGGCCCCGACGTGATTTACGACCCGGTGGGCGGCGATTTTGCCGAACCCGCGTTCCGCTCCATCGCCTGGCGTGGGCGCTACCTGGTGGTGGGCTTTGCCAGCGGCCCCATTCCCAGCCTGCCGCTGAACCTCACCCTGCTCAAGGGCGCCAGCATCGTCGGCGTGTTCTGGGGCGACTTTGCCCGGCGCGAACCCAAGGCCAACGCCGACATGATGCAAACGCTGGCGACCCTGTATGGCCAAGGAAAGATCAAACCCGTGATCGACCAGACCCTGCCCATGAGCGAGCTGCCCCAGGCCTACGCCATCATGGGTTCGCGCTCGGTCAAGGGCAAGCTGGTGATGGTGAACTGAACAAACCACGCCAGAAAACAGCCGCGTCTCAAGTCAAACGGCCTCCAGCGCCATCACCGCCGTGGCGGTGTTGGAAATCGGTATGTGGTAGTTGCTGTGCACGCGGCGCACCTTGGGGGCTGCGGCCGTGAGGGCTGCCCGCATGGCCAGCCACTGCAGCAGCTCCACGCCCTGGGTGCCGGCTTTTTCCACGATCTCGTGGATGCTGAACTGCGTGGCCCACTCCGGGTTGCTCTCCAGGCTGTCGATGAACTGCAGGTCAAACGCCTTGTTGATGAAGCCGGCGCGTTCACCGTCCAATTGGTGGCTCAAGCCGCCAGAGGCGATCACCGCGACCTTCTTGTTGCTGTCCCAGGAACGAATGGCCTCGCCCACCGCTTTGCCCATGGCGTAAACCCGGCTCGCCTTGGGCAGCGGAAACTGCACGGTGTTGATGCACACCGGCACCACGGTCACCGGGCAATCGCCCTCGGGCCAAAACAGCTTGAGGGGCAGCGTGCAGGCGTGGTCCACCAGCATTTCCTGGCAGGTGACGATGTCAAATTCTTTGTCCACCAAGGTGTTGATGATGTGCCAGGACAGGTCCAGCTCGCCCTTGAACGGCGGCAACGTGGGGATGCCCCAGCCTTCGTCGGCGTTGCAGTATTGCGGTGCGGCACCCACGGCAAAGGTGGGCATCTTGTCCAGAAAGAAGTTCAGGCCGTGGTCGTTGTAAAACATCACCACCACGTCGGGCCTGGTCTCACCCAGCCATGCGCGAATGGGCGGGAAACCGTCAAAGAACGGCTTCCAGTAGGGGTCTTGCTGCAAGCCCTTGTGGATCGCGCCGCCGATGGCGGGAATGTGGGACGTGCCGAGGCCGCCGATGAGTTGTGCCATGTGAATCTGCTCCTGCTTATGAATGGTTGGCCGCGACCAGCTTGGCCTTGAACTGCTCTTTGGTCATGCCGGTCTGTTGCGCGCCGATGTCCTGCATGTCCAGTCCGAAAATGCCAGCGAACTTGGCCAGGTAGTAGGCGTTGCCGCCGGCCGCGATCAGGGCCAGCACCTGCTTGGAGCGGATGGCCTCGGCCTGCTCGTTGTTCAGGCCGTACTGCTGCATGTAAGCCTCGGGATCGGCCACGAACGCATCGCGGTTGGCTTGGTGATTGAAAGAGAAGCACATTTTGTTCAGGGCGTAGCCTTTTTGGGCCATGTCGCCGTCAAACGGCGTGGTGCCGGGAATGGTTTTTCTCACGGGGGTCTCCTGCGTGGGGTGGATTGACGTGTGTCAAGTCGCGAGTATTCCCAGACCATTGCCAAAGATAAACAGATGAATGATCATCAGACACATGAATGATTTCGATTGGTCAGACCTGGATGCCCGCCTGCTGCAACTGCTGGTGGCGGTGGTCGAGGCGGGCAGCATCACCGGCGCGGCGCAGTCGCTGGGGGTCACGCAGTCGGCCGTGAGCCACCAGCTCGACAAGCTGCGCCGCATCACCGGCGACGCGCTGTTCGTGAAAAGCGGGCGCGGCATCGTGGCCACGGCGCGGGCGGGCGAGCTGGCGGTGCAGGCGCGCGAACTGCTGCGCCAGCTGCAGGGTTTTGCCCACACCGGCGCCTTCGACCCTGCGCGCTGGCAAACCACGGTCACCATCGCCGCCAACGACTTCCAGCGCGACGTGCTGCTGCCCGCGCTCGCGCGGGTGCTGCGTGAGCAGGCGCCCGGTGTGGCGCTGCGCGTCATTCCGTCGGACATCCCGAGCCTGGAGATGCTGCGCGATGGCGTGTGCGACATCGCCATCAGCCCGCGCCCGCCCGAAGGCAGCGACATCGTGCAGAAACGCATCTTCGAAGACCGCTACTGCGTCTATTACGACGCGGCGGTGCGCGAGGCGCCGGCCACGCTGGCCGACTACCTCGCCGCCGACCACATCACCGTGGTCTACGAACCGAAACGCACGCTCTACCTCGACCGCACCCTCGCCGCGCAAGGCGTGCACCGGCGCTTTGCCGTCATGGTGCCCGGCTTCGGTGGCCTGCCCGCCTTCCTGCGCGGCAGCCCGCTGCTGGCCACGGCGCCTGCCCTGCTGCACGACAGCTTCATGCGCGAGTTCGCCCGCGCCGAGGTGCCCACACCCTGCCCCACGCTGCCCATGTACATGATCTGGCACCGGCGCCACCAGGACGACGCGGCCCACCGCTGGCTGCGCGAACGGCTCGACGCGCTGGCGCCGGGCGCCGCGGCCAGGGCACCCAGCGTTGATCAGTTTTCCATGGCACCGGAGCGCCACCCCGACGCATGAAACGGTGCAACCCAGGGCACCGCCGGGCCGGCTTGGCCGGACGGCCAGTGCGCCTTGCAGGCCGCAGCCTCGCCGGAGGTGAGGCTTCTTCGGGCCGTCCAAGCCTGCGCAGGCAGGCTTGGAGCCGCGGCCCTCAGCTCCCTTGGGGGTGACGCGAAGCGGCGCAGGGGGGGGAGCACTTCACGCCACCGGCGGGCGCTGCGCCTCGCGCCAGCGCTGCGGGCTCAGGCCCGTGCGGCGTTTGAAGAAGCGCGAAAAATAGGCCGGGTCTTCAAAGCCCAGCTCCAGCGCCAGGCTGGCCGCGGGCGCGGCGATGTACACCAGCCGCCGGCAAGCCTCGCGCGTGAGGCGCTCGTGCACCAGCTCCAGCGCGCTGCGCCCGCTGCCCGCGCGCGCCAGGCGGTTGAGCCGCTGCGTGGACAACCCCAGCCGCGAGGCGTAGCGCTCCAGCGGCCAGTGCTCCAGAAAATGCTGCTCCACCAGCAGCAGAAAGCGCGTGAACAGCGCCTGGTGCTGGTGGGCGCGCTCGCCGCCTTCGCGCTGGCCCTGCTCGCTCGCGCGGGCCAGGCGCCAGACCACGGCACGCGCCAGCCACTGCACCACCGGCGCGTCGGCCGAGCCGGGCAAGGCGAACTCGGCGGCCAGCTCGCCGAGCTGCACGCTCAGGCGCTCGGCCTCACCATCGTCGGGTGAAAAATGCAAGACCCCCGGCGCCGAGAAAAGCGCACGGAACGCCTCCCCCACCGCCTGGAACTCGCCCTCCACCAGAAAACGGGCGCTGAGCGTGAGCACGCGGCCATCGGTCTCGGGCGCGAAGACAAAGCCGTGCACCACGCCCGGCGGCACCACGATGGCCGCCGGCCCGGCCACCGATGCGCGCCATTCGTCCAGCACCACCTCGGCCGAACCCCTTTGCAGCCAGAGGATCTGGTACAGGCCCTGGTGCACGTGGGGCTCGATCTCCCAGTGGTAGAGCCGGCTGCGCGACTGCACGTCTTCGATGTGCAGCATCTCCTGGCCGGGCGTGGCCGCCTCGCCATAGAGCGCAAAACGCGGAATGGCCGCTGGCTGGCCGCGCGATGACCGGGTGCGTGGCGGGGAGTCGTTCGCTTGAGGCATGGCGGAACACCTTGATCCAAAAGTACAAGAATTATCCCTGCTAAATGCAGTGCCAATGCGCGCCGGGAAGCCTACAGTTCAACCCGGTTCCACCCACAGGAGACAAAAGCCATGAGCTTCCATTTCGACCCGTACTCGCCGGCCGTTGACGCCGACCCCTTTCCTTATTACAAGCAGCTGCGCGACGAGCAGCCCTGCTTCTGGAGCGAAGAAGCCCAGATGTGGATCCTCTCGCGTTATGCGGACATCGTCTCCGCCGGCCAGGACTGGCAGACCTACTCCAGCGCCAGCGGCAACCTCATGACCGAGTTGCCCGGCCGCGCTGGCGCCACGCTCGGCAGCTCCGACCCACCGAAACACGACCGCCTGCGCGGCCTGATCCAGCACGCGTTCATGAAGCGCAACCTGCTGGCGCTCGAAGAGCCCATCCGCGATGTGGCCAAACAGGTGTTCGGCCAGCTGAAAGATGTGAAGCAATTCGACTTCAAGGAAGTTTCGTCGCAGTTCACCGTCAAGGTGCTGATGGCCGCGCTGGGCCTGCCCATGGGCGACGAGGCCATCGTGGACGAGCAGATCGTGCGCGACAACGCCGTGCTCATGGTGCAGAGCGACGCCCGCACCCGCGCCAAGGGCCCGGAGCACATCGCCGCCTACAACTGGATGCAGGAATACGCCGCCAAGGTCATCGCGATGCGCCGCGCCGAACCGCGCAACGACCTGATCAGCAACTTCGCGCTGGCCGAGATCGACGGCGACCGGCTGGACGACCGCGAGGTGCTGCTGACCACCACCACGCTGATCATGGCCGGCGTCGAATCGCTCGGCGGCTTCATGATGATGTTCGCCTACAACCTCGCCACGTTTGACGAAGCCCGCAAGGCCGTGGTGGCCAACCCCGAGCTGCTGCCCGACGCGATCGAAGAAAGCCTGCGCTTCAACACCTCGGCCCAACGCTTCCGCCGCCGCCTGATGAAAGACGTGACCCTGCACGGCCAGACCATGAAGGAAGGCGACTTCGTCTGCCTGGCCTACGGCAGCGGCAACCGCGACGAGCGCCAATACCCCAACCCCGACGTGTACGACATCACCCGCAAGCCGCGCGGCCACCTCGGTTTCGGTGGTGGTGTGCACGCCTGCCTCGGCACGGCCATCGCGCGCCTGGCGGTGAAGATCGCCTTCGACGAGTTCCACAAGGTGGTGCCCGACTACCGCCGCGTGGCCGACCAGTTGCCCTGGATGCCCTCCAGCACCTTCCGCAGCCCGCTGGTGCTCGAACTCAGAGCCGCTTAAGCTGCATCCCATCATCGCGCTGCCTGCCACCGGGCAGCGCCTTTCTGTTTTCTGGAGACACCATGGCGAACATCACCTTCATCGAGGCCAACGGCCAATCCACCACCCTCAACCTGGCCGACGGCTGGAGCCTGATGCAGGGCGCCACCGCCAACGGCGTGGACGGCATCGTCGGCGAATGCGGCGGCTCTTGCGCCTGCGCCACCTGCCATTGCTATGTGGACGACCTGCTGGCCGGCGTGCTGCCCCCGCCCACACAGGGCGAACTGGACATGCTGGAGAACGTGGTCGCCGAGCGCCGCCCCAACAGCCGCCTGGCCTGCCAGATCAAGGCCAGCCCCGCGCTGGAAGGCGGCGTGGTGCACCTGCCGGAGTGCCAGGAATGAGCGCAGACACCACGGCCGGCATCGTCATCGTCGGCGCGGGTCAGGCCGGCGTGATGACGGCCGAAGCCCTGCGCACCGGTGGCTTCGAAGGTCCCATCACGGTGCTGGGCGACGAACCCCACGGCCCCTACCACCGCCCGCCGCTCTCCAAAGCCTGGATGGCCGGCGAAATCGAAGCGGCCCAGCTGGTGATGCGCGCGCCCGAGATGCTGGCGCGCAAGAACATCGCGCTGCGCACCGGCGTGAACGTCAAGGCCATCGACCGCAGCGCGAAAACCGTGATCCTTGGCGAAGGCAGCACCCTGCCCTACGCCGGCCTGGTGCTCGCCACCGGCAGCACGCCACGCGCCCTGCCCCTGCCCGGCGGCGACGCGCCCGGTGTGCTGGCCCTGCGCACGCGCGACGACGCCAGCGCCATCGCCGACCGACTGGCCGCGTGCATCGAACAGCAGCGCCCGGTGGTGGTCATCGGCGGTGGCTTCATCGGCCTCGAAGTGGCGGCCACCGCGCGCAAGAAGGGCCTGACCGTCACCGTGCTCGAAGCCGCGCCGCGCCTGCTCGGCCGCGTGCTCGCGCCGGTGCTGAGCGACTGGTACGCCGAGCTGCACCGCGGCCACGGCGTGCAGCTGGTGCTGGGCGCGCAGGTCGCCGCCATCGAAGCCGACGCCCAAGGTGTGACTGGCGTCAAGCTCGCCGACGGCAGCGTCGTGCCTGCAGGTCTCGTAGTGGTCGGCATCGGCGTCAGCGCCAATCACCAGCTCGCGCAAGCCGCTGGCCTTGAATGCGACCGCGGCATCGTGGTCGACGCCTGCGGCCGCACCAGCGACCCTTCAATCGTGGCCGCCGGCGACTGCACCGCGCGCCGCCTGGCCGACGGCAACTTGCTGCGGCTCGAATCGGTGCAGAACGCCACCGAACAGGGCAAGAGCGCCGCCGCCGCGCTGCTCGGGCAGGACCGCCCCTTCACCGCCACGCCCTGGTTCTGGAGCGACCAGTACGACAAGAAGCTGCAGATGGCCGGCCTCTCCATGGGCGCAGACGGCTGGGCCGTGCGCGGCGACATGGCCGCCGGCAGCTTCACCGTGTATCACTTCAAGGGCGACCGACTCATCGCCGCCGACAGCGTCAACGCCAGCAAAGACCACTTGCTGGTACGCAAGCTGCTGGATGCGGGTGTCTCGCCCACGCGCGAACAGGCGGGCGATGTGGCGTTTGATCTGGCGAGTCTGCTGGTGAAGTGAGCGGCTGCGCGAGGCTCAGGCCTCACGTGCCATCACGCACCATCACCACCAGCTCGGCGTAGCCGGTGGCGGCATCCAGATCGCGCTTGAACGCCCATTCGGGCAACAGCGCCAGCAACACCTCGGCCGTGGTCCGCACCCGGCAACCCGGCGCCACGTGACCGCCAAACACCTCACCCGTGGCAGCCGCCACGGCCATGTGCAAATGCGAGTGGCCAAGCACGGCATCACCCGTGGCACCCACGCCCACCGTGCCACACAGGCTCAGGATTTCCGAATCCCCACAGATACACAGCGGCTCGTCCGCCCCGGCGAAGCGGATGCGTGCATCCACCAGACTACCGATGCCCGACAGCACGAACGCGGCCTGGAAGCCTTGGGCGCGCACGGCGGCTTCGAGCGCTTCGCGCAGGTCCTGGCCGGGGGTGAGGCGGATGGGGAGGGTTTTCATGCATCTGTACCGTTCAACTTGCTCAGGCCTCTTCGACCACATCAGCGCCCAGGTCGCCTGCGATCAACTTGAACTGTTCCAGCGCCGCCTGCAGGTCTTCCACGATCTCCTGCGCGATCACGGCGGGCGCTGGCAAGTTGTCGCTGTCGGCCAGCGAATCGTCTTTCAACCAGAAGATGTCGAGGCTCGCCTTGTCGCGCGCCACGATGTCGTCAAAGCTGTAGGCGCGCCAACGGCCTTCGGGCTGCTCCGCGCTCCAGGTGGCTTCGCGCTGGTTGCGGTTGGCCGCGTTGTAGAGGCTCACGAACTCTTCAAGGTCTTCGCGTTTGAGCGGGTTGGTCTTGAGCGTGAAGCGCTTGTTGGTGCGCAGGTCGTAGATCCAGAGCTTCTTCGTCCAGGGCGTTTCGCTGGCCGGCTTCTTGTCGAAGAACAGCACATTGGCCTTCACGCCCTGCGCGTAAAACAAACCCGTGGGCAGGCGCAGCAGCGTGTGCAGGTCGCATTCCTGCAGCAGGCGGCGGCGAATGGTTTCGCCCGCCCCACCTTCAAACAGCACGTTGTCGGGCAGCACCACCGCCGCGCGGCCGTGCGTGGCCAGCAGCGTCTTGATGTGCTGCACAAAGTTGAGCTGCTTGTTGCTCGTGGTGGCCCAGAAATCGTCGCGCTCGATGATGTCTTTTTCGGTGCTGGTGCGGCCGTCTTCGCCCACGATCACCGTGCTGCTCTTCTTGCCAAACGGCGGGTTGGCCAGCACCACGTCAAAGCGCGCGCCGGGGTCCGAACCCAGCGCATCGCCCACCACCACCGGCACCGACTTTTCAGACCCGATGCCGTGCAGCATCAGGTTCATGGCGCACACCCTCGCCGTGGCCTGCACCAGCTCGTAGCCGGTGAAGGCCTTCTCTTTCAGGTGCCGCAGCTGGTCGCGCGTCAGGTTCTTGTGGTGTGCGGTGATGTGGTTGTGCGCGGTGAACAGAAAGCCGCCCGTGCCACAGGCCGGGTCGCAAATGGTCTCGCCCGGCTGCGGTGCGATGCAGTCCACCATGGCCTGGATGAGCGCACGCGGCGTGAAGTACTGGCCGGCACCGCTCTTGGTGTCTTGCGCGTTGCGCTCCAGCAGGCCCTCGTAGGCATCGCCCTTCACATCCGCGCCCAGGATGGTCCAGGTCTCGGTGTCGATCAGGTCCGCCACCACGCGGCGCAGCTTGGCCGGGTCTTGAAACTTGTTTTGCGCCTTGGCAAAAATCAGCCCCAGCGTGCCCCGCTCCATGCCCAGCCGCTCCAGCGTGTGGCGGTAGTGGTCAAACAGCGCGTCGCCGTCACGCGCCAGCAACTCGGGCCAGCCGTAGCCCGCCGGCACGATGCTCGGCTGGTTGTGCGGCGGCTGGCTGCGCTCGTGCGCCATCTTCAGGAACAGCAGGTAGGTCAGCTGCTCCACGTAGTCGCCATAGCTCATGCCGTCATCGCGCAGCACGTTGCAGTAGTTCCAGAGCTTCTGGACGAGGGAGTGGGTGTTGGTGTTCATGTCGGTTTCAACCCTTCGGAGCGGGCTTGGGTGGTCTTGGCGTATGGGGGTCGAGAATGGCAGCCAGCCTGTCCATGGCCATGCCCCGTTCTCGGGCGCGGCCGACGCGCAATGCATCGAAGAGGGCCAGCATCTCATAGAGCTTGCCGTCCTGAATGGCCGCAAACGGTACGTTGGGGTGCAAGGGCTCTATGCCCAGTCCACGGACCTGCCCGTTCGGGTGAGGCCACACGTAGTCGTTGGAGCCAGGTGCAAACACGCCGGCAAATGCGGGGGCGCTGTGGCTGGTGGGAACGCCCACAGTCATTGGCGTCCGGTCGGGCACAAAAACGAATCGCGCGCCGTGAATGACGAACTCTGCAAGAAAGCGGTCGTGTGGGCGCACCGGGTTGCCAGAGGCATTTGCCTGCGGTCCCCTGCGCCGACGTTGCATCACTGGGTAAATATCCTGGCTTAGCAGCACTGCACGAGTCGCCTCATCTGCCGGGTACGCTGCCACGTTCTCCAGCAACAAGCTGGATCGCAGACACCGCTGCACACCCGCGTGCGCCTCGGACGCGCTCAACCCCAGTTCTTTGGCCAGCCGTGCATAGGTCCACCGCTCGCTGCCGAGGGCAACCAGCTTGAGCGCAAGCAGCAAGTCTTGGGGTTTAAGCAGCATTGATCTTTATTCGCGAATTGCGAATTGCGAATTATTGCAACCGAAAGATGGCCGGACAACGCCGACCATGCATTTTTTTCAGTGCTCAGGGGCGCAACCCTTGCTCTCAGTTCCTTGCGAAATCCAGCAAGCGCTGGTTTTGCCCCAGGCCCGCCACTTCAACATTCAGCCCTCGCAGCTCCGCCAGCACTTCTTCCCGTGCACGGGCGCGCAAACCTGTGGCCTTGGCGTCGTCGTCCACCGCAAAAAGCACGTGCTCAGGCAAAAGCCCACGCTTGCGCAACTGCGTCACGCGCAATACCCACTGCCCGCCGTGGTCAATGATCCGCGCCGGGTCAGGCTGGCTCAGTGTCAGAGCCTTGATGACCTTCACCGGCGTCTCGCCGTCCATCTGGACGAAAGGAAACTGCGCGTGGTATTCCTCATTGCCCACGCGCGCAGGTTGAAAGCGCTTGGCCAGATCAGCCGCCTTGAGCACCTGGCGAACATTGCGCTCCAACACCTGCTCACGGTACTCGCGCGTCACGAAATTGCGCTCCACGTAGTAGCCGAACAGATCGTTGAGCTTGGCCTCCGGGTCGCTGGCGAGCACGACCCGCCCCTCGCCGAACCGCACCAGGCTGGCGCGCGGCTTGATCAGCTCCGACCACATGGCCCAAGTGGCCGACACATCCAGCGTCTTCAAACGCCGGTCGGTACCCATGGTCTTGAAAGCAGTGCTCACCCGCACCAGCTCTTCCCGCAGATCGCGCATGAAGGCGCGATAAGAGGCCACTTCCATCTGTTCAAAGAAGTTGGTGATCCGGCTCGTGCGGTTGCCGAGCAGCCGGAAGCCAAAGTAGCGCCCGTCTGGCGCGAACAAGACCACGCCGACATTGGCAAACTCTTCGGTCTCCACGAAGGGCATGAAGAGCACGATCGCGTAATGGCATGCGGTTTTCATGGTGTGAGGTTCCAGAAGGTCTGATCGTCCTGACAACGCTCCAGCGTCGTCACAAACTCCGGCAGGTTCCATGCAGCCTGCACGGTCTGCTCGGCATCTGCGAAATGCCAAGCTTCGGGAATGTTAGCGCACACCCCCTCCAACGAGTGGAGAGCCGCTACAAATCCTTGCCGAACCTGTTCTCGCGCCACCCAGTCAGAGGCAAGCAGCTTGAGGTCGTCGGCGAAAACGTGGGAATCCAGAAATGCCTCGACATTGAACCCGATTTCAAACGCCAGGTTGTGGTCGAACACCACCACTTCTCCACCGTGCTCACCCTGGCGCCACAGCAGATTGGGGTTCCCCCCCAGCGCCGAAAGTGTCCGGTCCGCATTGTGAATCCACCAGTCAAACGCCACGATCAGCGCCCGCTGCTGCGGGGGAACGTGCGTTGTCATGCTCCATGCAAAATCCCCGGCCTCCACCCTTAGCGACGCGAACGCCACACCGGGCACCAGGTCCCTCAACCATGGCCCCATCCTGCGGTCACACAGCGCCTCGGGAACCTCGACCAGGTGAAACACGGGAATCGGCAGGCCCACTTCTTTCGCGAGATGGGCGGCCAACCACTCCGCCACCAGCTCGCGCTTGGGCAGCGCGCCACTCTTGACGAAATACACCTGCCCATCGTCTGCACGACACAAGTAAGGCGCTGTCTGGCCCTGCTCAGCCCGCTTGATCACTTCTTCAATGACGATCATGTGCTCGCCTCCGCCGTCTGCAGTTCCTTCAGCGTCCGCCCCTTCGCATCCCTCCAGGTCAGGCGTCCGTTGGTGCAGCCACCCAGCACGATGTCTGACGCCGACGACGGCGCGGAAAACACATAGTCCTGTGTGAACCGCAAGGCGTCCCCCTCATCCACCAGCACCCCGTTCTTGAGCAGGTCGTCCCGAACCTCGCAAGCACCAGCCATCTGGGTGAAACTGGCCGTCACAGCCTTCACCGCCTGCGAACCCGCCTTCACAACAAAACCCTGGCTGGACTCGTACCCCGTGGCCTCCACACCTTTGCCATTGCAGTAAAGCAAGGCAGGCACCGCAGACCCGGGCCCACCGGCCGTCAACACCGATACCGCGGCCGCCGGCGCGGACTCAAACGCATGCACCCCCAGCACCGGCAGCATGCCCAGCATGTGGCTGAGAAACACCTCCATGTCGGCCCGGTCGGCCTCGCTCAGGGTGGGTTCGCCAGGCGAGTTGCCGTTGTCCAGCGGCACGCGCTTGGCCGCGCGGGCCAGCGCGATCAGCCGCGCTTCCAGAAACTGCACATGCGCCTTGTTCAGCAGCCCGCCCACCGCCACAAAGCCGATGGCGCGGGTCCAAAAGTCTTTCTTCGACTGGTGGTCTTGCAGGCGCGGGAGGATCGGATCGCCCTCGCCCACGTAGAGCAGTTCGCCCTCGCCGTCTGGCCGCGGACCGAGCAACAAGTACACCCCGGTCTGCTGCAGCTCGGGCCGGGCCTTCACCTGCGGCAGCAAGGCCCGCGGGAACACCACGGCGCGGGCGCTGGCGTTGAAGCGCTCGACGATGCGCAGACCGTCGGGGTCGCCGTCGGCGACGAAGATGCGGAGGGAGAAAGGGGTGCTCATGCTGTTCATTCAGGTGCCTTGGCGACCGTGCGATACGCTTGATCGGGGCGGTTGGGTACATCGGGGAAGCGCAGTTCCAACAGATGTTTTTTCACCATCCCGCCGAGGATGCGACTTTGCAGGTTCTCCGCATCACGGCTGAGCAGCAGAGCAAGCTCCTTGGAAGTCAGCCAACGCGCCTCACACAGCAGCAAGACCAGACCCTCCATTTCAGCCACTGGCAGCTTCTTTTTGTTTCGCGCGGGCTCAGCCAATGACAGGAGTTCAGGCTGCAAATGAGGGGAGCTACCCGCCAAATGAGGGGAGTCCCCAGCCCATTGGGGGGAGTCTTGGGGGGAGTTCCCCGCCAAATGAGGGGAGTCCTCCGCCACCCGGTAGCTGGCCCAACGGCGCTGGTTCTGCTGCGTCAGCAGGCCATCGCGCACCAACCCTTGCAACACGCCGGTGATGTCTTTCGAGTGCTCCCCGGTGATTTCCTGCATGCGGCCATTGGTCACGCCGCCTTCCACCTGCGCCGTCACCACCGCCTGCACCGCCGTTTTGTCCAGCTGGGCAAACCGGTCGCCAAAGCGCAGGCGCAGCGCCTTTTCCACCTCGTCGGGAATCAAGCTGACCATCGGCAGCACCAGCTTCACGCGGTCAGGCTGCAAAGCGGGCACGCCCTCCCACACCAAACCGGCGGTTTTTTCGGCCACACCCAGCACGATGGTGCCGCCCTGCGTGTTGGCAAACGCGGAATACGACTCCCAGAAACTGCCCGGCAACCCGCCCCGCGCCGATTTGAATTCGGTGTCGATGCCCTCGGTGCTGGACTGGAGGGCGGAGAACAGGTCAAGTTGGCGCATGGTGGCTCACAAAAAATTCACCCCGGACTGCTGCAACTCGGGCCGAGCCTTCACCTGCGGCAGCAAGGCCCGCGGGAACACCACGGCGCGGGCGCTGGCGTTGAAGCGCTCGACGATGCGCAGACCGTCGGGGTCGCCGTCGGCGACGAAGATGCGGAGGGAGAAAGGGGACTGCATAAGTGGTTCAACGCCATGCATGTTCTTTGTTCAACAAAGCGTTTAGCAAAAAAACAAAGCTCAAGTGCTTGAATTTAAAAGACTTTCTGGGTGCGCTTGCCACAAGCGCTTTGTTAGGTTTCCCTGATCATTGTTTTTCCGGCGCCAACAGTACCCACTTGGAAACCTGCCGGGTTCCCACGTTTTGAATCCGCTTACCAGACAGAGAGGTCAGCAGGTTATGAACCTTGGAAGCCTTTTGCTGGGTACTCAGAACCTCAGGCAACTTGTCCAGCAGCAGTTTGTCGATGTCTTCCCGCGACACTGGCTGGTGTTCGCGCACCAGGTCCACGATCAGGTCACGGTAGTAGCGGTTGTCAAAGCCCCGGTTGCGAATGTGCCGAGCCTTGTCACCGGTGGCGGCCGACACGCTCCCGGCGACCAGAAGATTGGGGTAGCGGCCTTCCACCAGCTTGGCCGCCTTCAGCCGCTTAGCTTGTGGGTCGTAGCGGTTGGCTTTGAACTCCAGCCACTCGGTCTCGCGAGGCTCGGCTCTCAGGCGGTCCAGCAAAGCGGACAGGTCGGCATTGCTCATGGCTGGAAAAGCGAACGATGGTCAAGGATGCGCAAATGATCCAGAAATCCGCGCAGGTGCGCCTTCAGCATCAAGCACCAACCTGCTGCTGCGGCGGACTCGGGCCGGGCCTTCACCTGCGGCAGCAAGGCCCGCGGGAACACCACGGCGCGGGCGCTGGCGTTGAAGCGCTCGACGATGCGCAAGCCGTCGGGGTCGCCGTCGGCGACGAAGATTCGGAGGGAGAAAGGGGTCACAAATCAAAGCACCAAAGTTGTAAGTTACTACCGTTGAATGACCTTGAAGTCAGCCGGCAAGATGCCCGTCGATAGCTTGAAAGATTGGTCCACCCAATTCTTCATGTCATCCTTGGAAAACTTGCTACTGAGCCATCCAAAGTCGTAATCAAAATCGCCCGCCTCGACTAGCCATTGCCGGGTGAACTCGTACATAGTTACCCAAGCATAGAAGTCGTCCACCAGGCTCTGTAACTTTGACTCATCCACGCCTTTAAGCAATCGAGGAAAGACATCAAGGTCATCTGCCTTATTTAGAAACAACGCCTCGTGCTCATTGAAAAGACGCAAAACTGCTGCCGGGTCTGCGATACGTTGATCCGTAGTCATACACATCCCGGGCCAGCAGAAGAAATGCGGGAAATCCAACTTGTCTTTCTGAAACTGCACAAAGCGCGATAGCAAAACGCGGATTGGATAGTTCCCGAGTTGGAAATCAAATGTCTTTGCCTCTGCAGCCAATTCAATCCAGGCTTCATGTCCTACTGACCAGTCCACAATGGTTTCCGCCAGAGTACGTGGACTCGGGCTCAACAAAACAGCACTGAGCGATTCACTGACTCGCCAGTAATCATCTGCGCTGTAGTCAATAATTGATCCGAGGATTTCCTTGCCTTTACTTTTCGCAATGCGACAAAGAAACATGAAACGCCAACCTGGATCTGTTGACCAAATTAACGCTGAAGGATCAGTCATCGGCAGGAAGAGCCCCTCAGATGGCGAAAGCGAGAGGTCGCAAATCAACAAGAAAAGCCCTACCAATGGATCTTCAATTGTTTCGGGCCACTCTTTATTAACCAACTGCAAGAAGGTATTGAAAGCATGAACGTAGACCCCATTGAGCATCCCTAACTCCCTCAGGTCCTGCCACCTCAACTCTCGACCGGATCCACAATACAAGTATTGAATTTGCGTAAACCTAGCCTGCCCTTCAAAAATGTGTTTCAAACCAAGCATCGGGACTTTAATCGGAGATCCCCGATAGAAACCCTCTTCTTTCGCTTCACGCAAGGAGTCCATAGCAGACTCCCAATCCTTGGGATGCGGAAGAACTTGATAGTTAGGATCGAGTGTTGCACCGATAAGCCAACTGGTAGCGCCAATAGCCATTTGGTAGGAGTGCCCGACGCTGTGGAAATAGGCATGACCGGCTACTGACTCGACCTGACCGACAGGGTCCAATGCGAGCCTTCGGAAAAACTCCAAATCGTGCCAATTATTCAGCACAGCATTCAGTGCTCCATCTTGCTTGTCGTCGTCGAGTAATTGCTCAGCAAGCAGTGTTAATGGCTTGACTGGGCCAAAGCGCCCCAAGAGCTCATCTAAATGGCGTCGATTCAAGTGTGCATGCGCGGGCTGCAGAAAACTGAGCATCAGTCCCGCCGTTGTACCAATGTGCTGCCACCAGTGAACAGTCTCATGGAGGTAGGTTGAGAAGGCTTGTACTTCCTCAAAGGTGCGAACGTGTTTGAAGTCCAGATTATCTCCGAAAGGTTCAAGAGCCAAATGAACATCACGGCGCAGTCGCACTACAAAATCCAACGTGTTGTATGAGCCACGAGCATTAAGATCGCCACCGTGACCACTCGCGTGGCTTTCAACTTCGTCGAATGAAGTAAGCAGGCTTCGTTTCAATTGCACAGGCATACTTAACCCTTACGCAGATATGGCGAACGCCTTTACCAACGTCGCCTGACGTAACGTCTGAGCGCGCTGGAAGTTGGCATCGACTTCGCGATCCACTCCTCGAAGAATCGACAGGATTCGATCCAACTCTTCAACAATGCGCCTCTGCTCTGCAAGCGGTGGCGTGGGTACTGCCACCGCCTGCAGCACTTCCAAATTGATGTTCTTCTGGGCCGTCGCTGAAGCAAAACGGTCCAGGTTTTCTTTCGCGGTCCGAATGAAAACCTCGACGTATTCGGTCGTTATCGGCCCTTGATCGGCAATGAACCCCACCACGCTGTCCGGAAAACAGGCCTTCATCTGCAATATTCCTGTCTCGGCAATGTTGGCGGCAATCGTGATGCAGAGCGTTCCTGTCGGTCACAGACGACTTTGCTGTAAGCCGGCTTCGCTGTAGGTCTGCGAAAACTCGGCAATAGAGCCATCAGATCGGCGCACGTCACCGGTCTGGATGAAGGGGTAGGGGCCGCCATACAGTGACTTGTCATCACGTGGTCGGTGCTTGGACTTGCCTCGATTCAGTTCACCAATTTGAGGAAGCGTGGCCCATGTCCATCCTTCGGGCACCTCGGGCAGCTCTTGCGACTTAGGCCCCTCTGGCTCCTTGTACTTGCCGCGCCCCGCCCATCCGCTGCGCCGCGTTTCGAGGATGCGTTGCAGGAGTTTTTCGCCGGTTTCGTAGCTACGGCCCTCGCGGTGGGCGAGGCTGGCTTCGGTTTCTACGAGGCGGCCTTCGACGGCAGCTTTGAGGATGGCGGCTTTGTAGCGTTTGAGGTTGGCCTTGACGCGCTGGAGGTTGGCGACGGCTTCGTCGAGGCGGGAGAACTGCTTTTCGATTTCGGCGACGATTTCGACCTGCTGCTCGGGCGGCGCAACAGGCACTGGAATCTTGTTCATCATCGACTGGCTCAGCTTGGGCTGCGCTGTGCCGGTCACGTATGGCGAAAGGTCGATGGAGTTGATGTAGTACGCCAGGTAGGCGTTTGAATAACCAGGCTTGCAGCGCAAGACATGCGCATGGTTGTTGACCCAGATCTTTCCCGTCGCCTGGAAAGCAATCGGTTTAGAGCGAGTCAACAAATTGGCGCCGTCTTCGCCAATCAAAACGAACTCGCCATCGTGGGTGTGACCGTCAATCGAGTCGATGACGCCCGACGCGCCGTAGTAGGGAAAGTCACCACGCCGCGCTTCCCTTTCCCTTTGGGAAACCGGAATACGACGACCATCGAGGTTTTCAACGTATTTTCCGAGTTGAATCCATTGCCAACCTTTGGCGAGGGGACGGGACATCACCTCAGCAGCCTGACCATCACTCACGCCGCCAACTCCCGATTCAGCGTCTCAATCACCTGCGGCAGCTCGGCCCCAAAAAGCTGGAGCACCTTGCCCAGTCCGCCTTCCTGTTCAAAGGGGGCGCAGCTGAAGTCTTCGATGTTTAGCCGCAAGTTGGCGGCGATGGGGTCGCGGATCATTTTTTGCCTTTGGCTTGTTCGTCCAGCAGCGCCTGGCCTTGCGCGGTCAGGCGGTATTTCTGTTGTGGGCTGCGGGGGGATTGGGGGTGGGTCATTTCCAGCCAGCCGTCTTGTATCAGGGGCTGAATGACTTGGTGCCTGAACTTGGTGCGGTCGCTGCGCTTGGCCACTTGCATCAGCTCGGTCAAAGCCACGCCGTTGCTGGCTTTGGCGAGGATTCTGACTTGGTCCCTGCTTGGTGCCAGCTTGGTGCCGCCGCTGGGTGCGGCTGGAGGCAACTCGCCCCCAACAGCCCCCCCTTGGGGCCGCCACAGGGTCAGCACAAACTGCCCGCCGTCTTGCCGAAACGCCGGTGTGGCCAGGCCCGCCTGGGCACACAGGTCAATCATGTCCAGCGTGCCGGTGCCTGCTTTTTCGATGTAGCGGGCCAGAAACAGGGGCTCGGCCATGCGCGGGTTGCGGGGAATGGACGCGTGCGGGCAGCGCAGGTTGTCCACCGTTAAACCACGCTATTCAGTAGCGCATGAACATCCGCAAGTAAAGGTGCGAGGTCATCTTCAATCGCGCCCCAGACGATAGCCGGATCAATGATGTCGTAACCATGAATCAACACATCGCGAAAAGCGATGATGCGGCGGTAGTCGGTGATGCGGGCAGCAGTGGCTAGGTCGTCTTTTTCGAGTCGGCGCATGGCCTCGCCGATGATTTCAAAATTGCGCTCCACCGCATGACGCAGCACGCGGTTGTGCTGGAACTCCTGGAGCGTCAAACCCTGGGTTTCCACCCTGACAAACTCCGCCGCACTGCGGATGTCTTCAAGCAGCTTGGGGGCGCGGGGCTGCATAGACGGGTTGGCGTGACTGGTTCACTGCAGCAATGAAATATGGGTTGCTTAGCGCAGCGGTGGATACCAGATCCACCTTACGGTCAAAAAGCTTTTCCAGCGACTCCTGTAGCTCGAAGTAACGGTGAAAGAGGTTGCGTCGGTCTTCGGCGCTAAAGGTCACCAGAAAGTCAATATCGCTACGCGCCGGGTCAAACGCGCCGTCTGCCGCCGAACCGAAAACCTCTAGGCTTTGCACGCCAAGGCGGCCGCATAGCGTGGCGACTTCAGGACGGTGTTGTTCGATAAGGCTGATCATGGTGTTTTCTCGCTGGAATTATGCCGCCAACTCCCGATTCAATTGCTCAATGACCTTGGGCAGTTCCGCGCCAAAGAGCTGGTGCACCTTACCCAGCCCGCCTTCTTGTTCAAAGGGGGCGTAGCTGAAGTCTTCAATGTCGATGCCAAGGTTGGCGGCGATGTGGTCGCGGATCATTTCTAGCCAGTGGAGTTGGTCGGGGGTGAAGGGGGGATGCGGGGGCGGGGAGCCGGGGGAGCCCTCACCCCGGCCCTCTCCCCGAGGGAGAGGGGGGGAATTCGGGGATGGAGATT
>NZ_JAUSOO010000045.1 GCF_030656115.1 Hydrogenophaga sp. | reverse complement strand
TCCCCAGCAGCACCGGCGCCGCCAAGGCCGTGGGCGTGGTCATTCCTGAGCTGAACAAAAAGCTCACCGGCATGAGCTTTCGCGTGCCCACTTCTGACGTGTCGGTGATCGACCTGACGGTGGAACTCAACAGCGAAGCCACTTACGCCGAGATCTGCGCCGAGATGAAGGCCCAGAGCGAAGGCGCCCTGAAGGGCGTGCTGGGCTACACCACCGACAAGGTGGTGGCGACCGACTTCCGTGGCGAGACCTGCACCAGCGTGTTCGACGCCGACGCTGGCATCGCGCTGGACAGCACCTTCGTGAAGGTGGTGGCCTGGTACGACAACGAGTGGGGCTACTCCAACAAGTGCCTGGAAATGGTGCGCGTGGTCGCCCAGTAAGCGGTTGTCTGCTCTATTCAAAAAAAGCGCCTTCGGGCGCTTTTTCGCTGGTGAACTCGGCGTGAAACTGCGCATGTGGACCGATGGTGAACTCGGGCCGTCGGCGAACCCGCTGCGCGGGCTGGGAGATGCTGAATGCCGCCTTCATACAACAAGGGCATGCAGCAGTTGGTTGGCTGTCAGCGGTTTGTGCAACAGCACCGCGCCGGTATCGACGGCATCGCGCAGGCGGTCAGGGGCGGTGTCACCCGTCACGATCACGCAATGCAGTGCAGGCCCCCAACGCTGGCGCAGTGCCTGAATCACATCCTTGCCGGTGACGCCGTTTTGCAACCTGTAATCCGTCACGACCGCCTGAGGGGGCCGATCGAAGTTCCGTGTCAAGGTGTCGTGCAGGTTGGCCGCCACCGTGCATTCGCAGCCCCAGAGGGTGAGCAATTGCTGCATGGAGTCGCGTACCGCCTGCTCGTCATCCACCACCAGAACGCGCAGCCCCTGCACACGCGGCAACTGGCGGCGGTCAAGCCCTTGCGCGTCCACCACGGCACCCACGGCCAGGGGCAGCTCCAGCCGGAACACGCTGCCACGCCCGACCACCGAATACACGCCCACACGGGCACCAATGACACGGCTCAGCCCCTGCACAATCGCCAACCCCAGCCCCAGGCCTTTGGTGTGGTCGCGCTCCAGGTTGTCCAACTGAAAAAACTCCTTGAAGATGCGCTGTTGGTTGTCGGCATGGATGCCGATGCCGGTATCCCACACTTCAACCACCAGGCTCGGGCCCCGCTTGCGCACCCCCACCAGAATGCCACCGTGCTCGGTGTAGCGCACGGCATTGGCCATGAGGTTGCGCACGATGAGCGACACCAGTGCCGGGTCCGAGCAAGCCGCCAGGCAGGTATCGCGCAGGCGAAACACCAGGTTCTTGTTCTCGGCCTGCGGGGCATATTCCCGGCCCAGCTCGGCCAGCACGGCCTGAAGCGAGAAGTTGCGCGGCGCGAAATGCACCACACCGGCATCCAGTCGCGAATAGTCGAGCAAGGTACCCAGCATGCTGCGCGAGGCCTCCCAGGCCGCCACAGCGTTCTCGAAAATACCGCGTTGCCTGTCGGTCAGGGGGGTCACACCCAGTGCCTCCAGAAACAGCCCCAGGGCATGGATGGGCTGGCGCAGGTCATGGCTGGCGGCGGCCATGAAGCGCGACTTGTCCGTGCTGGCCGCTTCGGCCTGCGCCCTGGCCGCCTCAGCCTGAGTCCGCGCTTCATCGGCTTGTGCCGTCTGTTGGCGCAGACGCTCCACCAGCTCGGTATTTTCAAAACGCAGCCGGATGGACTGCTTGGCCGACACCTCCGCCACACTCGAAAACTTCAACAGAAACAGCAGGTACACCAGCGAGAACACGGTAAAGACCGTGGCATGCGGGCCTCCGTGCAGGAAGAAGCCCACATTGATCAGCGGCACCACCGTCAGGTAGTGGGCGGCACTCACCGGCCAGCAGGAGTTGCAAAACCCCATCGCCGCGGCAGACACGCCCGCCACCACACAGCCGATCAGAAACAGGGTAGACAGGTCGCCGCCCGCGCTCTGGACCATCCAGGTGGTGACGCCCCAGAACGCGCCGATGAGACTCATCACGCCCATCATCAGCCATGCGCGCTCCCGCGGCGACAGCCTGTGCCGCACCCACCCCGTGCGGTAAGCCATGAACACCGCCAGCAGATACACCGAATACGCACCGAACCACACGCCCCACAAAGGCAGCGCATCCACCATGTGGAAGATGAGCGCCATGAGTGCTGCCCCCACCCACGACCCGAAAAACGCACTCCCCATCTGGGTTTCGATGAGCTGGACCTGCACATCCAGGTAACGGTCCGACTCGAACCGGTAGGGCATCAGGGCGGCCGTAGCGGCATCGGGCACGCGCTTCACTGGATCAGCCCCAGCCTGCGGGCCACCACCGTTGCCTCGGCACGGCTGTTCACGCGCAGCTGAAACAGCACGGCAGACACGTGCGAGCGCACCGTGTTTTCCGACACCGCCATGCGCTTGCCGATGGCGCGGTTGCTCAGCCCCTCGGCCAGCAGCGCCAGCACCTCCACCTGCTTGGCCGTGAGCGCGACACGTGCATCGGGCCAGGGCTCGGTGGTCGGGATTTCGTCCGGAAACCAGCGCTGCCCGCGCAGCAGGGCGGACAAAGCGGTCTGAATTTCATGGGATCCGGTGGTCTTGGCAACGAAGCCGTCCGCACCGTTGTCCCGCGCCAGGGCCACATCCTGCGGACTGGTGCTGCCCGACACGATGGCCACCACCGCATCGGGAAAGGCCATGCGCAATGTTTTGATGCCGTTGATGCCGGTGACTCCGGGCATGTAGTGGTCGAGCAGAACCAGATGAACCGCACCGCCCGCATGCGTCAGGGCTTCGACCACGTTGCCCGCCTCCTGCACCTCCCTGACCAGTGGGTGGTTCATCACCAGCAACGCCATGCCGCCCCGGAACAGGGCGTGGTCATCCACCAGCAAGACGCGCTTGCAACGGATGGCAGAGGTGTCTGAAACATGCATGGCGGTGTCTGTCAACGGAAGAAGAAGCCGGGTGCTGCCGGTGTGACGTCACAGGCGCATTGTGCGGTGGGCGGCACACAGTGCGCCGGGCTCGTCCGAATGGATGAGACATCTTCCGCTGGCTCGCCCCACCCTACAGTGCCGTGTGTCCCTGCACATTGTCAGGATCGGCGTGTCGCATCTTCCGCTTGAAACTTCATCACGCCGGATCAATTACCGAAGGGTTGGAAAAAATGTTTTGTCCTCATTGCGGGCGTGTGAGTGCGTCACGCATGTGCAAGCACTGCAGTCTGGAGAGTGAATCCCTGGCCCGCCAGATTGCACGCCGGCGGGGTTGGCTGTACCTGCTGGTGCGCCCTGGTGTGGGAGCCGGATTGCTGGCCTTGGTCTTCATGCTCATGGGCGGCACGCTTGCGGGGCTGGTGAGTGGTTTGTTGCTGGGCGGTCTGCTGGGGATGGCCTACCAGGGGCTGTACCGGGAAAAGCGTTTCCGCTGAGGGCCGCGTCCATCCGAAAGGATGAGATGTCTCCCAAGGGACCGCCCTTCCTTGAAGTCCGGCATCAACAGTCCTTCTCAGCAGGCTCGGTGTTCAACCAGGATGGATGCCTGCAACGACCAACCAACAAAGTTTTCAAACAAGCACCGGCGGCGTTGGCACCGAGCCATCCTCGCCAGGCACGGTTGTGGCCCTGGAAACAGCCAATATGCTGCCCGCCGCACAGAAGGCCAACGACAGCTTTGTGCTGTTTGATCGGGCCTTGTTTGCCGGTGACTACATGCTGTGGGGCAACGGTGCCTGCTGGTGATGCCGAGTCAACCTGTTTCGTTTTCACGGACCGTTTGAAAACGCCCAATTGAACCGCCTTGACAAGCCTGCCTCTCACCTGTTTTTGTTCGGTTTTCCGTGCTAAAACGCCTTCCATGAAAACCATTTGCTGGCGAATATTCTCGGCCTTTCTGCTGACCGGTGCGGCCGTGGCGTGGCCCCTTCATGCCCAACCGGTCCAAACCCTGGAAACCACCGCGCTGGGCTTGATCGTGGGCTTTCGGTCCAACCCAGATGACCCAGCGAGCCTTGAAACGGTCCTGGCTGCGGGGCGCGACAATCCGGTGCTCGCGCAAACGGCATGGGAACAGAAGGCGCAGCGCGCTCGTGAGCGTCTGAAGCAGATGGCCAGCGAGGCAGGCCTGCCCCTGCACAGCGTGGGCGATGCCGGCAATGCCCAGTTGCTGCGCTTTGATCGTCCCATCCGTGGCCAGGCCCTGCAAGATGCGTTGCGCCGGGCCCGCTTGCACCCCGATGTGGCCTGGGTGGAACCCAATGTGCTGCTCAAAAGGCTGCAAGCCACCCCGAACGACCCCGGTTACGCCGAACAATGGCACCTTCAGACGCCAGCGGTGGGCGGCATATCGGCCATCAACATGCCCCCGGCCTGGGCGCTGACCACCGGCAGCGCGGGCATCACCGCAGCGGTGCTCGACACCGGTATCTTGCCGCACCCCGATCTGGTAGGGCGAACCTGGGCCGGCTACGACTTTGTGAGCGAGGTGGAGTTGGCGGGCGACGGCAGCGGCCGCGACGCCGACCCGACCGACCCGGGCGACTGGGTCACACGCAGGGGCAATGCCTCGGCCGTTCAGCAAATGGTGGACGCCGGGCTGTGTGACGTGGCCCCCAGTTCCTGGCACGGCACCTTCATCGCAGGTCAGATCGGTGCCATTTCCAACAACGGCCTGGGCATTGCAGGCATCAACTGGGCCAACAAAGTGCTGCCGGTGCGTGTCTCGGGCAAATGCGGCGCCCTGTTGAGCGACTTGCTCGACGGCATGCGCTGGGCGGCGGGACTGCCGGTGACCGGGGTACCGGCCAACCCGAACCCGGCCCGGGTCATCAACCTGAGCTTCGGTGGTGATGTTCCCTGCGCCAGCAACACGCTGTACCAGTCGGCCATTGATGACGTGACCGCCAGGGGGGCCTTGGTGGTGGTGGCAGGCGGAAATGACAACAGCCAGCTGAAGCGTCCGGCCGATTGCCAGCGGGTGCTGTCGGTGGGTGCGGTTCGCCAGGATGGTTTGAAGACCGACTACTCCAGCTTCGGCCCCCAGTTGGGGCTGATGGCGCCAGGTGGATCGGAGGGTGAGCAGGTGCTGCTGTATTCCACTGCCAACTCGGGGCTTACCACCGCCGTACCCGCGCAAGACCACTACGGAACCCTGCAAGGCACCAGCTTTTCAGCCCCGCTGGCGGTGGGCGTGGCCACGCTCATGCTCTCGCTCAACCCCGCGCTCTCCCCAGCCCAGTTGATGGAGCGCATGCGCACCGGTGTGCGCCCCTGGTCGTCCGTTGCCCGGGTGCCGGCCTACCCCACCTGCAGCAACAACCGCCTGAGTCAGTCCGTCTGCCACTGCACCACGGACACGTGCGGTTCCGGGCTGCTCGACGCCGGTCTGGCCCTGCGCTTGGCTCAGGGCCCTGCTGCGGTCATTGCGCCGGTGGCCACCGCGGTGCCTGGTGCGACGGTGGCGCTGGATGGGCGCCAGAGCGTGCCCATTCCCAGCGCCACCATCGTCCACTACGCTTGGCAGCAATTGGAGGGTCCAGCCGTGCCGATCGCATCGCCCGAAGCGGCACTGGCCAGCGTGACGCTCGCGTCAGCCGGGGCGAACTATGTGTTTCAGCTGACCGTGACCGACAGCGAGGGTCGCACGGGCCGCGACCAGGTGTCCGTGGCGGCCGTCGCACCGGTGGTATCCGGCGGTGGTGGTGCCACCGGCTGGCCTTGGGCCCTGGCTCTGTGGATCTGGGTGCTGACCACAGGGTGGGCGGTGCGACGCAACCCGGTGGTTTAACGACCTGCCTTGTATGCGCTCGCTGCGTGGTTTTCGGGTTCAGTTGCAAGGGCGAAGCGGCTTGCCCGCCAGCGCAGCACCCAAGCCAGCCACCGCGTTGCGCTGGGCGGGTGTGGCATTGGGCAAACGCAGGTTGAAGCTGGTCGATTCGGCCCTTTCCTGGACCACGCGTGCGGTTCGCACGCCCGAGCGCGCAGCAATCTGGATCGCTTGCTCAGCAGCGGTCTCGCTGGAATAGGTGCCCAGCGCCAGCCCGGGGCTCAGACCCGGCGATGTCACGTCGCGGAACGCCACATTCAATTCGCGCAACTCGGCTTTCTTGCGCTCGACCTGCGCCGCGTTGTCGTAGCGACCCATGTAGACGATCCAGCGGCCGCCGCTTCGGCTTTCGTTCAGTTGCCAGCTGCCGCGCGGCAGGTCCAGCAGCGTCAGGGCTGCACGCAGGCTGTCGGCTTGCCGCTCGGTGAAACTGCCCGCCAACCAGCAAGCGCGGGCGTCTGCCACGAGCGGTGCGGGGAGGGGCGCTGGGGGCGCAGCGGGCGGTACTGGCGGTGCTGGTGGTGGCGTCTTCGGTGGTTTCAGCTCCGTGGTCTGCTCCGCTTCAGGGGCCGGTGTGGGTGTTACCGCTGCGCTGGGTTTCGGGCTGGGGCTGGTTGTCGGCGACTCGCTCGCCGGGCTCGGCGCGTTCAACAGCCGAAGGGTGTCGGGTTTGATCTGGGCCTGCAGCCGCTGGGGCTCGCGCTCTTCGTGAATCGCCAGACCCAGCGGAGCCAGATAACCCTGGGTCCAAGCAAAATAGCCTGCATTGGCCAGCAACAGCAACGCAACCAACCACCTCAGCATGGCCGCACACTCACTTCGGTGCTGGTGATGGCCCGCATACCCTGCTCGGTCAGTACCTGCAGCGCGCCCGTGGTGTCCACCCCGCAGGCCGTGCCTTGGGTACCGTCGGACAACTGCACCCCACAACCTTGCAGCGCATCAAGCCGGGCAAACCGCTGCGCAAACGCGGCAAAACCTTGCGACTCAAACGCCAGCAGGTCGCGCACCAACGCCGGTGCCACCCGCGCCAACACCTCACCCGCCGTCACGCCCACCAGCACCTCGGACAGCCCCGCCGGTGCCATGGCGGCCACCGGGCTGGCGGCCTGCGCGGCCACCGCAGCCGCCTCGGGCCGCGCAATGTTGATGCCCACGCCCACCACCACCAGCCGCTCGCGGACCGCCGCGCCACCGGTGCCCGCCGTTTCCACCAAAATGCCACCCAGCTTGCGCTGGTGCAACCACAGGTCGTTGGGCCATTTCAGGCGCACCTCGGGGTGCAGGCTGTGCGCCAAACTCACACCCACCGCCAGCGACAGGCCCGACCAGTCGGTCGGGGCCATCGGGAGCGCGAGTGAAAACGTGAGCGACTGCCCGGCCCGGCTGTGCCAGCCCTTGCCCAGACGCCCGCGTCCGGCGGTTTGCTCGTCCGCCGCCAGCAGCACCGGCTCCATCAGGCCCGCGCGCGCCCGGCGCATCAGTTCGGTGTTGGTCGAGTCGATGCTGGGCAGCACCTCGACGGTAAAACCCGGCAAGTCAGGGACGATGGCCTGCCAAAGGCCTTCAGCGTGGGCGAGCAGGTCGGACATGGGCGCAAAGCGCGGCAGCAGCGAGGTCATCGTTTCTTCTTGGCCAGCAGCGTGCCCCGGCACTGCGGCGTGCCGCACCAGCAGGGGTACTGCGCCTTCAGCTTGGGGGTATAGGGCTCGTCAATCACCAGGCCGTAGTCGTAAAACAGCTCTTCACCGGCCGCAATGGCGCGCAGCGCCCGGATGAGCACCCGCCCACCATCGATCTCGGCTTCGCAGTTGGGGGCGCAGCTGTGGTTGATCCAGCGCGAGGAGTTGCCGCCGAACTTGGCGTCGATCACATGCTGGTCGTCGATGTGGAAATAGAACGTGTGGTTCGGGTCGGTGGGGTCGTGCGGGTGGCGCTTGAGCGCCTCGTTCCAGGTGATGATCTCGCCCGTGTATTCAATCAGCAGCTCCCCCTCGGCCAGGTCCACCACGGCGTAAACCCCTTTGCCGTGCACGCCCGAGCGGCGGGTCTGGATGCGCCGGGTGGTGGCCACGTTGCGCGCCGGGCTGGCGGACGCAGCGGTATTTTGGGCGGGCGAGAGCGTCGGGCGGGGGCTTTTCGTCACGGCCAAAATTTTTGGTAAGGTTGATTCATGCAGGTGCGCGCGAGTGTGTGCGTACCCATGTGTGCGCGTGTGTACGCGCGAAATCCGATTGTAGAGATGAAAACCCTGGTCATTGCCGAGAAGCCATCCGTGGCCCAAGACATCGTGCGCGCACTTACCCCGACCGTGGGCAAGTTCGACAAACACGATGACCATTTTGAGAACGAGCGCTACGTGGTCACCTCCGCCGTGGGCCACCTGGTGGAAATTGCCGCGCCGGAAGAATTCGATGTCAAGCGCGGCAAATGGAGCTTTGCCCATTTGCCGGTGTTGCCGCCGTACTTTGACCTCAAACCCATCGACAAAACCAAGGCGCGCCTGAGCGCGGTGGTCAAGCTGGCCAAGCGCAAAGACGTGGGCCGCCTCATCAACGCCTGCGACGCGGGCCGCGAGGGCGAGCTGATCTTTCGCCTGATCGAGCAGTACGCGGGTGGCCAGAAAAACGGCCAGTACCAAAGCCTGGGAAAGCCGGTGCAGCGGCTGTGGCTGCAGTCCATGACGCCAGCGGCCATTCGCGACGGCTTCGATCACCTGAAGAGCGACGCACAAATGCAAGGCCTGGCCGATGCCGCGCGCAGCCGCTCCGAGGCCGACTGGATGGTCGGTATCAATGGCACCCGCGCCATGACCGCCTTCAACTCGCGCGACGGCGGCTTCTTCCTCACCACGGTAGGCCGGGTGCAGACGCCCACGCTGTCCATCGTGGTCGAGCGTGAAGAAAAAATCCGCGCCCACCGCAGCCGCGATTACTGGGAAATCCACGCCGCCTTCCAGGCCGAAGCGGGCCTGTATCCGGGCAAGTGGTTCGACCCCGCCTTCAAGAAACCCAGCGGCGAGGACGCCGATGCCGAACTGCGCGCCGACCGGGTGTGGAACGCCGCTGTCGCGCAGGCCATTGCCGACGCCGTGCGCGGTCAGCCCGCCACGGTGAAAGAAGAGAGCAAGCCCACCACGCAGGCCAGCGGTTTGCTGTACGACCTGACCAGCTTGCAGCGCGAGGCCAACGGCCGCTTCGGCTTTTCGGCCAAGACCACGCTGCAACTGGCGCAAAGCCTGTACGAGCGCCACAAGGCCCTGACCTACCCGCGTACCGATTCGCGTGCCCTGCCCGAGGACTATTTGCCCACGGTCAAGCAGACCTTTGAGATGCTGGCCAACAGCGGCATGAAGCACCTGGCGCCGCACGCGCTCACCGCGCTGAACAACGGCTACATCCGGCCCAGCAAGCGCATTTTTGACAACAGCAAGGTCAGCGACCACTTCGCCATCATCCCCACGCTGCAAGCGCCCAGCGGCCTGAGCGACGCCGAACAAAAACTCTACGACCTGGTGGTGCGCCGCTTTCTGGCGGTGTTTTTCCCCAGCGCAGAATTCACGGTCACCACCCGTATCACCACGGTGGCGGTGCCTGCAGTGCCCGCTGGCCACCACTTCAAGTCCGAAGGCAAGGTGCTCGTCAAGCCGGGCTGGATGGCTGTGTACGGCAAAGAAGCCGCCGAAGACGTGACCGACGCCAAGGAAGGCGACAAGGGCCAGAACCTGGTGCCTGTGCGGCCGGGTGAAACCGTGCGCACCGATAGCGTCGAGCCCAAGGGCCTGAAAACCAAGCCGCCTGCGCGTTATTCAGAAGCCACGCTGCTGGGCGCCATGGAAGGGGCTGGCAAGACCATCGACGACGACGAGCTGCGCGAGGCCATGCAGGAAAAAGGCCTGGGCACGCCCGCCACGCGCGCGGCCACCATTGAAGGGCTGCTGACCGAAAAATACATCGTGCGCGAAGGCCGCGAGATCATTCCCACCGCCAAAGCGTTCCAGCTCATGACGCTGCTGCGCGGCCTGGGCGTGGAAGAGCTGTCCAAGGCCGAGCTGACCGGCGAGTGGGAATACAAGCTGGCGCAGATGGAGAAAGGCCAGCTCAGCCGCCGCGCCTTCATGGCCGACATTGCGCAGATGACCGAACACATGGTCAAAAAAGCCAAGGAATACGACCGCGACACCATTCCCGGCAACTACGCCACGCTGCAAACCCCTTGCCCCAACTGCGGGGGCGTGGTGAAGGAAAACTACCGCCGCTACACCTGCACCGGCACCGACGGCCACAGCGACGGCTGCGGCTTCTCGTTCGGCAAATCGCCGGCGGGCCGCACCTTTGAGCCCGAAGAAGCCGAACAGCTGCTGGCCACCCAAAAAATTGGCCCGCTGGAAGGGTTTCGCTCCAAGGCGGGCTGGCCCTTTGTGGCCGAGATCGTGATCAAGTTCAACGAAGAAGAGCAGAACTGGAAGCTTGAATTCGACTTTGGCGACGACAAAAAGGGCGAAGAAACCGGCGAGCTGGTGGACTTTGCCGACAGCGAGTCGCTGGGCGCCTGCCCCAAGTGCGGCAGCCCGGTGTTTGAACACGGCGCCAACTATGTGTGCAGCCACGCCGTGCCCACCGCCGCCCAGCCCACGCCCAGCTGCGACTTCAAGAGCGGCAAGATCATCTTGCAGCAACCGGTGGCGCGCGAGCAAATGCACAAGCTGCTGACCAGCGGCAAAACCGACCTGCTCGACAAGTTCGTGTCCATGCGCACACGCCGCGCGTTCAAGGCCTTCCTGGCCTGGGACAAGGAAGCTGGCAAAGTGAACTTTGAGTTCGCGCCCTCCAAATTCCCACCGCGCAAAACCGCCGCAGGCGCAGCCGCCAAAACCGCGCCGGCCAAAAAGGCTGCGCCAGCCAAAACGGCCGCCGCCAAGAAAGCGCCCGCCAGCAAAACCGCCGCCGTGAAAACGCCCAAGGCGCCGCGCAAAACGGCAACCGGTGCGGGGTCCAAGCCCAGCGAAGCGCTGGCCGCCGTGATTGGGCCAGAGCCGGTGGCGCGCACCGAGGTCATCAAAAAGCTCTGGGACTACATCAAAGCCAATGGCCTGCAAGATGCCACCAACAAGCGCAGCATCAATGCCGATTCAAAGCTCCTCCCTGTGTTTGGCAAGATGCAAATCACCATGTTTGAACTCGCGGGCATTGTCGGCAAGCACCTGAGCTGACGTGCCGCCTTGTGACCGTTGACCCGTTGTAACCACCCCCCACAGGAGACTTGTATGACCCTCAAACTGTTTTTTGCGCCCGGCGCCTGCTCGTTTGTGCCCCACGCCATGCTGGAACTCGCCGGTGCCGCCTTCGAGCCCGTCAGCGTCAAGCTGCACAAAGGCGAGCAGCGTTCGCCCGAATACCTCGCCCTCAACCCGCGCGGCCAGGTGCCGGTGCTGGTGGACGGCGGCGAGGTCGTCACCCAGATCGTGACCATCTTGCTGCACCTGGACGCCCAGTTCCCCGAGGCTGGCATCTTGCCCGCCAGCGGCATGGCGCGCACCCGCGCCCTGCAAACCCTCACCTGGATGAACAACACGGTGCACCCCACCTTCACCCACGTGTTCATGCCGCAGAAGTTCACCGACGACGAAGCCGCCCAAAAGGCCATTCGCGGTTTTGCCATCGAGCGTTACCGGGAGTTGCTGGGCGAGATTGAAGCCCTGGCCGCACAAGCCGCGCCCTGGATGACCGGTGAACAGCCCGGCGCGCTGGACGCCTACGCCCTCACGCTGCTGCGCTGGGGTGGCTACGCCGGCATCAACCCCACCGACTTTCCCGCCACCTGGGACCTGGCCCAACGCTTTGCCGCCCTGCCCGCTGTGGCGCGTGCGGTGGAACGCGAGCGCTTGCAGCTCAACGTGTACCAGGGGTAAATCGACCTCCCGGGGCTTGCTGCGCCCCGGCCGCTGGCCCGCCCGGTGTCGGCGGCCTATTCCTGCGGCGGCTGGGTGGGTGCAAAGCGCACCGAAGCCAGCAGGCCGCGGTTGGCTTGGTCGGGGTGGGCATCGTCCATGGACACACTGGCGCCGTGCTGCTGGGCAATTTCATGCACGATGGCCAGGCCCAGGCCCGAGCCGTCCACGTTGGTGCCCAGCGCGCGGTAAAACGGCTGCAGCACCAGGTCGCGCTCGTTGGCGGGAATGCCCGGGCCGTTGTCTTCCACCTGCAAAATCTGAACGCCGCTGAAGCGGTCCAGCAGCACCCGCACGGTGACCACACCGCTGCGGCCCGAATAGTTGATGGCGTTGTCCACCAGGTTGCGCACCATTTCCTGCAACAACGTGGGGTTGCCGTCCATCAGGCAATCGGGCGGCACGCTGTCCGGGCCTTCGTAGCCCAGGTCGGTGCCGTGCTCCAGCGCGCGCGGCACCGAGTCTTGCACCACACCCATGACCAGCTTGGCCAGGTCGATCCGGGCGCTGGGCAGCGTACGACCCGTGGTCTCGGCGCGCGCCAGGGCCAGCAGCTGGTTCACGGTGTGGGTGGCGCGGGCGCTGGAGCGGGCGATCTGCTGCAGCGAGCCGCGAATTTCCACCGGATCGGTTTCTCGCTGCGCCAGTTCGGCCTGCATGCGCAGCCCGGCCAGCGGCGTTTTCAGCTGGTGTGCGGCATCGGCCAGAAAACGTTTTTGCGTGGTCAGCGAGGTTTTCAACCGGGTCAGCAGGTCGTTGATGGACGACACCAGCGGCGCCACCTCTTGCGGAATGAACGACTCTTCAATCGGGCTCAGGTCGTCGGGTTTGCGGGCGCGAATGCGCTGCTCCAGCTCGTTCAGCGGCCGAATGCCGCGCACCAGCGCCAGCCACACCAGCAGCACCGCCAGCGGCAAGATGACGAACTGCGGCACCATCACGCCCTTGATGATTTCGGTCGCCAGGGTCGAGCGCTTGCCCTTGGTTTCGGCCATTTGCATCAGCACCAGCCGCTGCGTGCCGTTGCCGCGTGAGAGCCAGGTGTAGGCCACCCGCACCTCGTCACCGCGCACCCAGTCGTCGCGCATCAGCACCCGGCCCGGCTCGGGGGTTTCGTTGTCGCGCGGCAGCGGAAAGTCGCTTTCGCCGCTGATCAGCTCGCCGCGCGGGTCCACCACTTGGTAATACACCAAGTCGCTGTCGTCGGCCCGCAGCAAGTCGCGCGCCTGGGGCGTGAGCGTGAAGCTCACTTTGCCGTCCTGACTTTCCACAAACTGGGTCAGCGCCTGCAGGTTGAATTCCAGCGCGCGGTCAAACGGCTTGCTGGCAATGCCTTGCGCCACAAACCAGGTCAGCGCCAGCGACAGCGGCCACAGCAGCAGCAGCGGTGTGAGCATCCAGTCCAGAATCTCGCCAAACAGGCTGCGCTGCTCGCGCTGGAAGAGCCCGAACGACATCGGGCTGTTGTCGTGTTTTGGGAGGTCGGACATGCAGACTAGGGCAGGGTTGCCGAGCGAATGGCGGCCGCGCTGAATGGCCGTCCCAACCCCCAACGCAGGGGGTCAAATCTTCTCAAGGCAGTAGCCGAGACCGCGCACCGTGGCAATGCGGATCGGCCCCTTCTCTATCTTCTTACGCAAGCGATGGATGTAGACCTCGATGGCGTTGTTGCTCACTTCTTCGCCCCATTCGCACAGGCGTTCCACCAACTGGTCCTTGCTCACCAGGCGCCCGGCGCGTTGCAGCAACACCTCCAGCAGGCCGAGTTCGCGGGCTGAGAGCTCCACCATGCGGCCCTCAATGGTGGCCACGCGTCCGGCCTGGTCGTATTCCAGCGGGCCGTGCTTGATGGTGTTGGTGCTGCCGCCCATGCCCCGACGTGAGAGCGCGCGCACCCGGGCTTCGAGTTCCTGCAGCGAAAACGGCTTGGCCATGTAGTCGTCGGCGCCGTAGTCCAGCCCCTTCACACGTTCTTCAACGCTGTCGGCGGCTGTGAGGATCAGCACTGGCAGCGACGAGCCGCGTGAACGCAGCCGCTTGAGCACCTCCAGCCCGTGCAGCCTGGGCAGGCCCAGGTCCAAAATCAACAGGTCAAACTCGTTGTTCGTCATCAGCGCGGCATCGGCCTCGCTGCCACTGGCCACATGGTCCACAGCGGCCCCGGCGGCGCGCAGACTGCGCAACAGGCCATCGGCCAGAACCTGGTCGTCTTCGGCAATCAAGATGCGCATGGGTGTCTCCTCTGGGCTGGCGTGGCCATTTTTTCTTGAATCGGACAGGTCCCGTGTAGAACGCAAACGTCGCACAGCCAAGACCCATACCAAAGCTTGCATTTTAGGCCGCCGATTCGCCCTTGGGCGCCTGCAGACCCCCGGGGTTTCACCGTGTCGTGGTGTGCCGGCGCCCATCCACTGCCTCCGATCCGTACGCCTCCAGACCCAGTGTCACCACCGTGGCCACGTCGGCGCCCACCTGCGCCCGAAACTCGCGCTCCGCTTGCGCCACCGCTTGGCGAAAGGCCTCCAGCCACAAGAGGCCGGTTTCGGTGAAAACGATGCGCCGAGCCCGCGCGTCCAGCGGATCGGGCTCGCGCCGCACCAGACCCCAGGCATCGCACTGCGTCACCAAGTCGCTCATGGCCTGCTTGCTCATACCCGCTTGTTGCGCCAGATCGGTCAGGCGTGACCCGTTCAGGCCCAGGTGGCGTGTGATGTGAACGTGGGCTGCCCCAATCTGCGCACGCGCAGCGAGGTTGGACAGGGCCAGCGGCACCTCCGCGTTGTGGGCCATGAGGTGCAACACCCGCTCATCAAAGCGGCGCAGGGCTTGGCCCATCAGGCGCCCCAGGTGGCCGCTGCGCCAGCGGTCGTCGGGTACAGCAAGAGACGGAGCTTCGGTCATCGATCGGGTTCTTTGCTAGAGGCGTGGGCTGCGTGCGGCACCGCAAAACCAGCGGCTCCAGATCGCCAAACTTGATATTTTGGGGTGCGGCACGCAGCAGTGCGGCTGGGCTATATAGTAAGGCAAACTGACCATAAAACACGGCATTTTCATTTTACTTGGCTGTAAACTGCCGCTCAAGCCGCCAGCCTGTAGACAGCAAAACAAACTGGAAGCGAACACCCACTTACCCGCTCAGGAGCCCAAAATGGACGCAGCCGTCAAACCCAACCCCCTCAACAGCGAAAAAGCCAAGGCCTTGCAAGTCGCGCTGGCCCAGATCGAAAAGCAGTTCGGCAAAGGCACCATCATGCGGCTGGGCGAGGGTGAAGTCATTGAAGACATCCAGGTCGTCTCCACCGGCTCGCTGGGTCTGGACATTGCCCTGGGGGTTGGTGGATTGCCACGCGGCCGGGTGATCGAAATCTACGGCCCGGAATCGTCGGGCAAGACCACGCTGACGCTGCAAGTCATTGCCGAAATGCAAAAGCTCGCCGGCACCTGCGCCTTTGTCGACGCCGAACATGCGCTGGACATCCAATACGCCCAGAAGCTCGGCGTGAACCTGCAAGACCTGCTGATCTCCCAGCCCGACACCGGCGAGCAAGCCCTGGAAATCGTGGACAGCCTGGTGCGCTCTGGCGCAGTGGATCTGATCGTGGTCGACTCGGTGGCGGCGCTCACGCCCAAAGCCGAACTCGAAGGCGAAATGGGCGACAGCCTGCCGGGCCTGCAGGCCCGCCTGATGAGCCAAGCACTGCGCAAGCTCACCGCCCACATCAAGAAGACCAACTGCATGGTCATCTTCATCAACCAGATCCGCATGAAGATCGGCGTCATGTTCGGCAGCCCCGAAACCACCACCGGCGGCAACGCACTCAAGTTTTACGCTTCGGTGCGCCTGGACATCCGCCGCACCGGCACCATCAAAAAGGGTGAAGACGCCATTGGCAACGAAACCAAGGTCAAGGTGGTGAAGAACAAGGTTGCGCCCCCATTCAAGACCGCCGAATTCGACATCCTCTTTGGTGAAGGCATCAGCCGTGAAGGCGAAATTCTGGACTTGGCCGCCAACAACAAGGTGATCGAAAAGTCCGGCGCCTGGTACGCCTACAACGGTGAAAAAATCGGCCAGGGCCGCGACAACTCACGCGAATTCCTGCGCGAAAACCCCGACTTGCGCGTCGAGATCGAAAACAAAGTGCGCGCCGCACTGGGTGTGCCCCTGTTGCCGGTGGATGAAACCGCTCAGGGCAAAAGCGGCAAAGCGGTCAAGGCCGACAAAGCCGCGAAAGTCGACAAAGCGGCCGGAAAGTCCGAGCCAGTCACCCCGGCAGCCGAATAACGGCCCCCAGAAACACCGCCTGAGTCTCGGCGCAGGCGGTCTTCCCCACCATGGCTTTTGATCACATTTCGCTCAAAGGGCGCGCGCTGCGCTTGCTGAGTGGCCGCGAGCATTCGCGCGCTGAGTTGGAGCGCAAGCTGCGCCCCCACGAAACCGAACCTGGCGAACTGGCGCGGGCGCTGGATGACCTGGAGGCCAAAGGCTTTATCAACGAGCAGCGCGTTCTCGAATCGGTGGTGCACCGGCGCGCTGCAAAAATGGGCGCCGCCCGGGTGCGCCAGGAGCTGCAAGCCAAAGGCCTCAGCCCCGATGCGGTGGCGCAGGCGGTGGCCGACTTGCAAGGCTCTGAAGTGGAGCGCGCCCGTGAGGTGTGGCGCAAGAAATTTGGCGACCCCCCTGCCGATGCCGCCGAGCGCGGCAAGCAGATGCGCTTTCTGGCTTCACGCGGTTTTGGTGGCGATGCCATTCGCCGCGTGGTCAGCGGCTGTGACGACGATCACTGAGGTTGCTCCCTGGCAATGGCACCCCGGTCAGGCGGTGCAGTACCCGTTTACAGACCCAGCATCAGCTGCAGATTTTGCACCGCCGCGCCGCTGGCACCCTTGCCCAGGTTGTCCAGGCGGGCGATCAGCACGGCGTGCTGGTGGCTGTCGTTGCCAAACACACGCAACTCCAGTTTGTTGGTGTCGTTGAGTGCGGTGGCGTCGAGTTTGCCGCTGTCGGTGGCGGGTTCCACGCTGACCCAGCCGCCGGCCACTGCGCTGGGCGCGTAGTGCGCTGCCAGTGCGTTGTGCAGGTCAGCCGCTGTGGGTTGACCTGGCAGCAAGTCCAGGTGCAGCGGCAATTGCACCAGCATGCCTTGGCGGAAATTGCCCACCGAAGGCACGAACACCGGGCGGCGTGACAGGCCGGTGTAGCGCAAAATTTCAGGCAGATGCTTGTGGCTCAGGCCCAGCGCGTAGGCTTCAAACAAGGGTGCTTCGCCTTTTTCGTAGGCCTCGATCATGGTGCGGCCGCCGCCCGAATAACCGCTCACCGCGGGCAGCGCCAGCGGGTGATCGGCGGGAATCAGGCCCGCGTCCACCAGCGGGCGAATCAGGGCAATGGCGCCGGTGGCGTAACAGCCCGGATTGGCCACCCGAGCCGCGTTCACCACCGCTTCGCGCTGGCCCGCACAGAGTTCGGGGAAGCCAAACACCCAGTCGGGTGCGCAGCGGTGCGCGGTGGACGCGTCGATGATGCGCGGCTTGAAGCCCGGCAGGCTGTCGATCATGGCCACCGATTCGATGGCCGCGTCGTCGTGCAAACACAAAATGACCAGATCCACCTGCGCCATCAGGTCGCGCTTGGCGGCCGGGTCCTTGCGCCGTTCGGGCGCAATGCTGACGACGTCAACACCCGGCATGTTGTGCAGACGTTCGCGAATCTGCAGTCCGGTGGTGCCTGCTTCGCCGTCAATGAAGACTTTGGCCATGACGCTGTTTGCCTTGTCAGTTTGGGTTCAGAGATGCATCAATATAATTATGCATTACGTTGCGCGTTGCAATGCATGCCATTGGTGCGTTGCAGCATGATACATTCTCTGGTTGCTGTTCCCAGCGCCCGATTTTCGGCCGCCTCTGGTTGGTCGTTGACCCTTTCATCCATTCCTGAGAGAGACCTCATGAAGATTCACGAGTACCAAGGCAAGGAAATCTTGCGCCAATTTGGTGTGCCAGTGCCCCGCGGCATCGCGGCGTTTACGGTGCAAGAAGCGGTGGAAGCCGCTCAAAAGCTGGGCGGCCCCGTATGGGTCGTGAAGGCGCAGATCCACGCCGGTGGCCGTGGCAAAGGCTCGTTCATCGAGCCTGCAGCCGGGGAAAAGGGCGGCGTCCGCCTGGCCCGCTCGGTGGAAGAAGCCGCCGAATTCGCCCGCCAGATGCTGGGCCGCACCCTTGTGACCGTGCAAACCGGCGAAGAGGGCAAACAGGTCAACCGGATCTACATCGAAGACGGTTCCGACATTGAACGCGAGCTGTATCTTGCCCTGCTGATCGACCGTCAGTCGAGCCGTATTTCCATCGTCTGCTCGACCGAAGGCGGGATGAGCATCGAAGACGTGGCGCATGACACGCCCGAAAAGATCCTGTCCTTTACCGTCGATCCGGCAGCCGGCTATTCCGACTACCACGGCCGCCGTGTGGCCTTTGCTCTGGGCCTGACCGGCAACCAGATCAAGCAGTGCGGCCAGATCGTGAAGAACCTATACCGGCTGTTCGTCGAAAAAGACATGGACATGCTGGAGATCAACCCGCTGGTCGTCATGAAAGACGGCAACATGAAGCTTTTGGATGCCAAAATGGCGTTCGACGGCAACGCCATGTACCGCCACCCCGATATCGCCGCCCTGCGCGACGAGTCGGAAGAAGATCCGAAGGAACTGGCCGCGTCGAAGTTCGACCTGAACTACATCGCTCTGGATGGCGAAATCGGCTGCATGGTCAACGGCGCCGGCCTCGCCATGGCGACGATGGACATCATCAAGCTTTATGGTGCGGAACCCGCGAACTTCCTCGACGTTGGCGGCGGTGCCACCAAGGAAAAAGTAACCGAGGCGTTCAAGATCATCACCTCGGACCCGAACGTCAAAGGCATTCTGGTCAACATCTTCGGCGGCATCATGCGCTGTGACATCATCGCCGAAGGCGTGATTGCGGCAGTCAAGGAAGTCGGCCTGAAGGTGCCGCTGGTTGTCCGGCTTGAAGGGACCAACGTGGAACTGGGCAAGGACATCATCCGCAATTCCGGCCTGAACGTGATTGCCGCTGACAACCTGTCGGATGCGGCGGAGAAGATTGTCAAAGCGGTGAAAGGGTAAATCTCATGCGCATATCGCTCGTTTCCGGCCTTGCCGGTATGACTCTGCTGGCCGCCTGCGGCGCTGCGGTTGTCACGCCGGACAACCACACCAACCACGCCCCGGTCTGTCAGGAACAGTCTGATTGGGCGCGGTCGGGCAAGGTTCCGACGGGCGGCATCGCCATCTCCTGTCCCGACCACGGGATCGGCGATTACAGATAACCCCACTGCAGCGCTGTCCGGCTGACAAGCCGTCTGCGGCGTTGACAGCTGCATACCCGCCATCAAAAGGAACCTGATTTGTCCCCTCGCATCGCCCCCGTCCTGTTCGGCCTTGGTCTTGTGCTCGCCCCGGTTTCCGGTGCCGCACAGGATGCCGACCCGGTCGGGCAACTGGTCGAAGGCTATGTCGCCTGCCTGCTTGGCGAGGGCGATCCTGATATCGTCGACGCACTCTTTGCCGACAGCGGCTGGACGTCGGGTCCGGGCGAGGACGGGCTGATCAGCTTTGCCCCCGGCTCCGGCGAGGCAAGCTTTGCCTACATGGCCGATGACGGCAGCTTCTGCCATGTCGAAAGCATGGTGGTCGACAGCGCCACCGCGTCAGAGGTTCTGGCCACAACGCTGCAAAGCGCAGGGCAGACCGGGATCGAATACGAAAAAGACGACATGGGCTGCACGCTCCTGCGTCTCGCCGATGGCCGCGGCATCACCATCACCTCGGGCGGCAACGACCCGAACTGCGGATCGGACACCGACAGCGGTGTCCGGTTTGCAACCGAATAACTCATCATGGGGCCGGGTATTCTGGCCCTGACATTACGTCGCTAACCGAAGGAACGCCTACGATGGCCGTACTCGTCAACGAAAACACCCGCGTGATCTGCCAGGGCTTTACAGGCAGTCAGGGCACGTTCCATTCGGAACAGGCCATCGCTTATGGCACCAAGATGGTCGGCGGTGTGACCCCCGGCAAAGGTGGCTCAAGCCATCTTAACCTGCCGGTATTCAATTCGGTGCATGAAGCAAAGGCCATGACCCAAGCCAATGCCTCTGTCATCTATGTGCCGCCACCCTTTGCCGCCGACTCGATCCTTGAGGCGATTGATGCCGAGATGGAGCTGATCGTCTGCATCACCGAGGGCATTCCGGTGCTGGACATGATGCGCGTGAAGCGCGCGCTGCAAGGGTCGAAATCCCGCCTGATCGGGCCGAACTGCCCCGGCGTCATCACGCCTGACGCCTGCAAGATCGGCATCATGCCGGGCCACATCCACCGTCGCGGTTCTGTCGGTGTGGTGTCGCGCTCGGGCACGCTGACTTATGAGGCTGTGAAGCAGACCACCGATCTGGGCCTCGGCCAGTCCACCGCTGTCGGCATCGGCGGCGACCCGATCAAGGGCACCGAACACCTTGACGTGCTGGAAATGTTCCTCGCCGACCCGGAAACCCAGTCGATCATCATGATCGGCGAAATCGGCGGCTCGGCCGAAGAAGAGGCCGCACAATTCCTGGCCGATGAAAAGAAACGCGGCCGCTGGAAGCCGACCGCTGGTTTCATCGCCGGCCGCACCGCCCCTCCGGGCCGTCGCATGGGCCATGCCGGTGCCATCGTTGCCGGTGGCAAGGGCGACGCGGAAAGCAAGATCGAGGCCATGCGCAGCGCGGGCATCATCGTGGCCGACAGCCCGGCCACGCTGGGCGAAGCCGTGATGAAAGCCCTTGGCAAGTAAAAGATCCGGGGCTGCGGTTTGTCCGCAGCCCTGCCCTCAGGTTCAAAAAACCGATACGGTCCCAACCCAGATAAGGTTACTCCATGACCGAGCAATCCCCCAACAGCCAATTCCGCGCAGGCTCGTTCCTTGACGGGGCCAATGCCGATTACATTGATCAGTTGCAGGCCCGCCATGCCGCTGATCCCGCGTCGGTCGATGCGCAATGGGCCGCGTTTTTCCGCGACCTTGGCGAAAGTGACTCCGATGCCAAGGCAGCCGCTGCCGGGCCAAGCTGGGCCCGCGCCGACTGGCCGCCGATGCCATCGGATGACCTGACCGGTGCTTTGACCGGCGAATGGCCGGTGGCTGCCCCCGCGAAAGAAGGCCGCGCCGCCGCCACCAAAATCGCAGCCAAAGCCGCCGAAAAAGGCGTGTCGCTGTCGGATACCGAAGTGCAGCGCGCCGTGCTCGACTCTATCCGCGCCCTGATGATCATCCGCGCCTACCGGATCCGCGGCCACCTGATTGCCGATGTCGATCCGCTGAACATGCGCGACCAGACCCCGCACCCGGAACTGGACCCGCGCTCTTACGGCTTCACCGAAGCCGACATGGACCGCCCGATTTTCATCGACAACGTGCTGGGCCTTCAGGTCGCGTCGATGCGCCAGATCATGGATATCGTCAAACGCACCTATTGCGGCACCTTCGCGCTGCAATACATGCACATTTCCGACCCGGAACAGGCAAGCTGGCTGAAAGAGCGGATCGAAGGCTATGGCAAAGAGATCCAGTTCACCCGCGAAGGCCGCCGCGCCATTCTGAACAAGCTGGTCGAAGCCGAAGGTTTTGAAAAATTCCTCCATGTCAAATACATGGGCACCAAACGCTTTGGCCTAGATGGCGGCGAAGCGCTGATCCCCGCGATGGAGGCGATCATCAAGCGCGGCGGTCAGTTGGGCTTGAAAGAGGTGGTGATCGGCATGCCACACCGGGGCCGTCTGTCGGTTCTGGCCAATGTGATGAGCAAACCCTACCGCGCCATTTTCCACGAGTTCCAGGGCGGTTCCTACAAGCCCGAAGACGTAGATGGCTCCGGCGATGTGAAATACCACCTCGGCGCCTCGTCGGACCGTGAGTTTGACGGCAACAAGGTCCACCTGTCGCTGACCGCGAACCCGTCGCACCTTGAGGCGGTGAACCCGGTCGTGCTGGGCAAGGTCCGCGCCAAGCAGGATCAGTTCAACGACACCGACCGCACGATGGTACTGCCGATCCTGCTGCACGGGGATGCGGCCTTTGCCGGTCAGGGCGTCGTGGCCGAATGCTTTGGCCTGTCCGGGCTGAAAGGTCACCGCACCGGCGGCACTATTCATATCGTGGTGAACAACCAGATCGGTTTCACCACCGCGCCGGCCTTCAGCCGCTCGTCGCCCTATCCGACCGACATCGCCCTGATGGTCGAGGCGCCGATCTTCCACGTCAACGGCGACGATCCCGAAGCGGTGGTGCATGCCGCCAAGGTGGCGATCGAATTCCGCCAGAAGTTCCACAAGGATGTGGTGCTGGATATCTTCTGCTACCGCCGCTTTGGTCACAACGAAGGCGACGAGCCGATGTTCACCAACCCGGCGATGTATACCGCGATCAAGAAGCACAAGACCACTTTGCAGCTGTACACCGAGCGTCTGGTCAAGGATGGGCTGATCCCCGAAGGCGAGATCGAGGATATGAAAGCCGCGTTTCAGGCCCGCCTGAACGAAGAGTTCGACTCGGGCAAAAGCTTCAAGCCGAACAAGGCCGACTGGCTTGATGGCCGCTGGTCAGGCTTTGAGCGTGAGCGTGAGGAGTATCAGGCCGGCGAAACCGCGATCAAACCCGAAACCATGGCCGAAATCGGGGTCGCCCTCAGCACGCCGCCCGAGGCGTTCGACCTGCACAAAACCGTGGGCCGCCTGCTGGACAACAAGGCCAAGATGTTTGCCGAAGGCAAAGGCTTTGACTGGGCCACCGCCGAGGCGCTGGCCTTTGGCAGCCTCGTGACCGAAGGCACCCCGGTGCGTCTGTCCGGTCAGGACTGTACGCGCGGCACCTTTAGCCACCGGCATTCCGGTCTGGTCGACCAGAGCTCGGAAGAACGCTACTACCCGCTCAACCACATCCGCGCCGGTCAGTCGCGGTATGAGGTGATCGACTCGATGCTGTCTGAATATGCGGTGCTGGGGTTCGAATATGGCTATTCTCTGTCAGAACCCAACGCGCTGACCCTGTGGGAAGCACAGTTCGGCGGTTTCGCCAATGGCGCGCAGATCATGTTTGACCAGTTCATCAACTCGGGCGAATCCAAATGGTTGCGGATGTCGGGCCTCGTCTGCCTGCTGCCGCATGGCTATGAGGGTCAGGGGCCGGAGCATTCCTCGGCCCGGCCGGAGCGGTTCCTGCAGATGTCGGCAAATGACAACTGGATCGTGGCAAACGTCTCGACCCCGGCGAACTATTTCCACATCCTGCGCCGCCAGATCAACCGCAGTTTCCGCAAACAGCTGATCAAGATGACGCCGAAATCGCTGCTGCGTCACCCGATGGCCGTGTCGGATGCCGCCGATTTCACCACCGGGTCTTATTTCCACCGCGTGCTGTGGGATGATGCGCAAAAAGGCCATTCCGAGCTGGAGCTGAAACCCGATGCCGACATCAAGCGCGTCGTGATCTGCTCTGGCAAGGTCTACTACGACCTGCTTGCCGAACGCGACAAACGCGGCGCGGATGATGTCTATCTGCTGCGGCTGGAACAGTTCTACCCCTTCCCGGTGCAGTCGATGTCCAAGGAGCTGGAACGGTTCAAGGGGGCGGAAATCATCTGGTGTCAGGAAGAGCCAAAGAACCAGGGCTACTGGAGCTTTGTCGAACCCAATATCGAATGGGTGCTGACCAAGATCGGGGCCACCCAGTCCCGCGCTCGCTATGTCGGCCGGTCGGCCTCGGCCTCGCCCGCCACGGGTCTGGCCCGCCGGCACAAGATGGAACAGGATGCGCTGGTATCCGAAGCCCTGACACTCTGACCGCGACACTGACCGCCGCGGGGCCGCCGCCCGGCCCCGCCAGCCCCTGTCAAAAACGCCCGAAGTGGCGTGGAGGAAGACGAAGATGACTGACGTAATGGTTCCCGCCCTTGGTGAATCGGTCTCTGAGGCCACCGTTTCGACCTGGTTCAAAAAGGTTGGCGACGTGGTCAAGCAGGACGAGATGCTGTGCGAACTTGAAACCGACAAGGTGTCGGTCGAGGTTCCGGCCCCGGCCTCTGGTGTGCTGGCCGAAATCCTGGCGCCCGAAGGCGCGACCGTGGCCGCCAACGCCCGGCTTGGCATCATTTCCGAAGGCGCTGCCGCACCCGCCGCCAAGGACGAGCCGAAAGCCAAAGACGCCGAGGCGGTGAATTCGCCCGGTGCAGGGCCGGAAACCCTGACCGAGCGCAAGGACGTCGAAGACGCGCCATCCGCCAAGAAGGCCATGGCCGAAGCCGGCGTTACCCGCGATCAGGTGCAGGGCTCTGGCCGTGACGGCCGCGTGATGAAGGAAGACGTGGCCAAAGCCGCAACTGCGCCCACAGCCTCGCCCGCCCCTGCCCCGGCCTCGATTCCGCGCGGCCCGGTCAACACCGACGACGCCAGCCGCGAAGAGCGGGTCAAGATGACCCGGCTGCGCGCCACCATCGCCCGCCGCCTGAAAGACGCGCAGAACACCGCCGCCATGCTGACCACCTATAACGAGGTGGACA
>NZ_JAUSOO010000037.1 GCF_030656115.1 Hydrogenophaga sp. | reverse complement strand
GTGGGCCATGTCGTAGTCTTCCTGCGCGATCGTGGTGGCGCCGAAGGTGTTGGTCTCGATCAGGTCGGCGCCGGCGGCGAGGTAGCCCTCGTGGATGTCGCGGATCACGTCGGGACGCGTGAGGCTCAGCAGCTCGTTGTTGCCCTTCACGTCTTTGTGAAAGTCCTTGAACCGTTCGCCGCGGTACTGCGCTTCGCCCAGCTTGAAGCGCTGGATCATGGTGCCCATGGCGCCGTCCAGAATGGCGATGCGTTGCGAAAGAATGGCGGGCAGCGCCTGGGCGCGGGTGTAGGTTGGGGCGGTCATGGGCAGGATTGTAGAAACCATGTTGCTGGGCCGCGCACGACACCTCAAATCCACTGCGCTGGGTGCGGTGTTGACCGCGCATTTGAAACAGCCACCTTTGATCACGTTTCACCTGCGCTGAAATTCGCTACGATCATTCAACATCACGGTTGTGCCCAACAGGAAGGCAGGAAAGGAACGGACATGGGTGACATCTGTGCGCCAACCCATCTTCGGTGTGATGGCTGGCGGCGCTCACACACCGTCGGCCCAAATTGAAAGCAGCGTCAACGGTGCGTGCCAGGAACGGGGGCGCACGGTGAATTTCCAACAAGGACAACCATGATCTGGTTTGCACAAGAAACGTGGCCTTTCGGGTCTGCCCTGTTGCTCATGTTGGCCCTCTTCGTCATGGAGGGGGCCGGCCTGTTGTTTGCCGCCAGTCCATCCAGCTGGCTGGATGGACTGGTGCCCGATTTGCCCGACAGCCTCGAAGGCCCGCTGGCCTGGTTGCACGTGGGCAAGGTGCCATTCCTGATGCTGCTGGGCATCTTTCTTGCGGGTTTCTCCATGAGCGGTTACGCGATTCAGGCATTCAGCAGTGCCCTGTTCGGCCAGTTGATGCCCGCATGGCTTGCCGCCGTTCCCGCCATGTTGGGTGGGATGTCTCTTGTCCGCAGACTGGGTGGTTTGTTGGCCCGTCTCGTGCCCAGCGACGAAACGTCTGCGGTCAGCGAAATGAGCCTGATCGGCCGGGCTGGCCTCGTCGTTCAGGGTACCGCGCGACAGGGCTCTGCAGCGCAGATGAAACTCAGGGACATGCACGGCCGGACCCACTATGTTTTGGTCGAGCCGGACCTTCCAGGCGAGACCTTTGAAGAAGGGGTTTCCGTGCTGTTGGTCAAAAAGAATGGTGCCCGCTACATGGGCATACGCAACCCCCATCCAGAGCTGCTCTGACAACCGCAACGACATCCAAAGGGAAAACATGTTTGAACTCTTGCTCAATATCGGCGTGCCTGCGGCCATCGGTCTGTTTGGCCTGGTCTTCATCGGTCTCATCTTTGCCCGGCTCTACCACCGGGCCACCAAGGAAACCGCCTTCGTTCGAACCGGCCTGGGCGGCCAAAAGGTGGTCATGGACGGCGGCGCCATCGTGTTGCCCATCTTTCACGAAACCATTCCCGTGAACATGAACACGCTCAAGCTGGAGGTCTCGCGCCGGGAAGAGCAAAGCCTGATCGCGTTGGACCGGATGCGCGTCGATGTGGCGGCGGCCTTTTTTGTGCGGGTCCGGCAAGTGGCCGAATCCGTGAGCACCGCGGCTCAGACCCTGGGCCGCAAGACCATGGCGCCCAATGAGCTGAAAATTCTGGTCGAAGACAAATTCGTGGACGCTCTGCGGGCCACCGCGGCCACCATGACCATGCAAGAGTTGCAGGACAAGCGCCGCGAGTTCGTGCAGGCGGTGCAAAACGCCGTGGCCGAAGATCTGGAGAAAAACGGTCTGGAGCTCGAAGCGGTTTCCTTGACCAGCATGGACCAGACATCCAAAGAATTCTTCAACCCGAACAACGCCTTCGATGCCGAAGGCCTGACGCGGCTGACGCAAGAAACCGAAGCGCGGCGCAAGCAACGCAACGACGTTGAACAAGACACCGAAGTGCAGGTTCGGACCAAGAACCTGGAAGCAGAGCGCCTGAAACTGGACATCACCAAGCAGCAGGAATTCGCCACCCTCACACAGCAGCAGGAAATTGCCAACGCCAAAGCGGACCAGGTGGCCGAGATTGCCAAGATCGAAGCAGAACGGCACCGCGAGGCCGAAGAAGTGCGCATCAACGCCGAGCGTTTGGTCAAAGAGCGCCGCATCGAAGCGGACCGCACGGTCAACAGCGCCGAGATCGACAAGAACCTGACCATCCAGAAAAAAACCATCGAAGCGGAGCGGGAAACCAAGGTCAAGCAAGCTGAACAACGCCAGTCGGTCGAGCTGGCCAACCAGGACGCTGCGATTGCGATTGCACGCAAGTCTCAGGAACAGTCGCAAGCGGATGCCGTGGCCAACGCGGCGCGAGCCGAAGCCGTCAAGGCAGAAGAAGCCGTGAACACGGCGCGGGAAGTGGCGATCGCAGAACGCGGCAAGTCGATTCAGCTCATCGACGCGACCCGCGAAGCCGAGCAATCGGCCATTTCCGTCAAAGTGTCTGCTGAAGCCGAGCGTGAGGCCGCTGAAAACCGCGCGCTGGCACTCAAGGTGGAGGCGGACGCCAAACGCGAAGCCGCTCTGGCCGAAGCCGAGGGCATTGCCGCCATCAACGAGGCCAAGAATCGACTCGGAGCGGCCCAGATCGACTTGGCCGTTCGCATGCAGCTGATTCAGGCGTTGCCCAGCATCATTCAAGAGGCCTCCCGGCCCATGGAGAAGATCGATTCGATTCGACTGTTCCAGGTCAATGGCATGCCCATGGGCGGTGGCAGCGGTCATGCAGAGGGCAACGGCGCCCATTCGAACGGTTCGGGCTCATTGCCGGAACAGGTCATGAACTCGGCGCTGCAGTACCAGGTGGCCAAGCCCATCGTGGATGCGATCATGAAGGACGCCGGGTTGGCCAATCCGTCTTTGACCGGTATCAGCCAAACGGTGGCCGGTATTTTGAGCAGTGGCGGTTCGACTGCGGTGCCCCCAAAACCGCAAAACTGACCACCGCCAACGTGTGGTTTGAACCGTCAAAAAACCGCTGCCCAAGCTGGGAACCACCGCTGCTGGGTTCACAGACGCCTCCAGCGAAGCGTGTCGCTTTCTCGCCAGCGCTTTACAACCTGGCCGCCAGCCGAGCCGCCTGGTCGATGGCGCGTTTGGCATCCAGCTCGCCCGCCTCCAGCGCGCCGCCAATGACGTGCGCCGTCTTGCCCAGCGCCGCCAGCGCCTCGGCCAGCGGGCGAAACGGCAGCTGACCGGCGCACAGCACCACGGTGTCGCAGGGAATGCAGGTGGGGTCTTCGCGCTTCTCGCCGTGAGACACCCACAGGCCTTCGTCGGTGATGCGTTCGTAGTTCACGCCGCCGATCATCTCCACATGTTTGTGCTTCAGCGCGGTGCGGTGGATCCAGCCGGTGGTTTTGCCCAGGCCCGCGCCGAGCTTGCCGGCCTTGCGCTGCAGCAGCGTGACCTGGCGCGCCGGGGCCGACACCTGCGGCTTCGTGGTGGCCAGTCCGCCCACCGCCAGCGCCGGGTCGGCCACACCCCATTCGGCTTGCCAGGCGGGCAGGTCCAGCGTGGTGGAGGTACCGCTGTGCACCAGGTATTCGGCCACGTCAAAACCAATACCCCCCGCGCCGATGACGGCCACGCGCGGGCCCACGGGCTTGTGCTCGCGCAACACCTCGATGTAGCTCAGCACCTTGGGGTGGTCTTGCCCTGGAATCTTCGGGTCGCGCGGGCTCACGCCGGTGGCCACGATCACCTCGTCAAAGCCGGTCAGATCGCCCGCCTGCACCGTGCGCCCCAGGTGCAGTTGCACGCCGGTGGTGTCCACCCGGCGGCGCAGGTAGCGCAGCATCTCGTGAAACTCTTCCTTGCCCGGCACCTGCTTGGCCATGTTGAGCTGGCCACCGATGTCGCTGGCAGCGTCAAACAGCTGCACCGCATGGCCGCGCTCGGCCAGCAACGTGGCGGCGGTGAGACCGGCCGGGCCGGCGCCCACCACGGCGATGCGTTTCTTCTGGGTGGTGGGGCGGTACACCAGCTCGGTCTCGCGGCAGGCGCGCGGGTTTACCAGGCAGCTGGCGGTTTTGTTCTGGAACACATGGTCCAGGCAGGCCTGGTTGCAGGCAATGCAGGTGTTGATCAGGTCGCTCTGCCCGCGTGCGGCCTTGTTGACGAACTCGGCGTCGGCCAGCAGCGGGCGCGCCATGGACACCATGTCGGCCGCCCCGTCAGCCAGCAGCTGCTCGGCCACCTCGGGCGTGTTGATGCGGTTGCTGGCGACCAGCGGCGTGGTGATGCCGGCCGCGGCAAACTCGGCCTTCATTTTCTGGGTGACCCAGGCAAAGGCCGCGCGCGGCACGCTGGTGGCGATGGTGGGAACGCGCGCCTCGTGCCAGCCAATGCCGGTGTTGATGAGGCTGGCGCCGCCCCGGGCCACGGCGGTGCCCAGCTGCACCACCTCGTCCCACGAACTGCCGCCAGGCACCAGGTCGATCATGGACAGGCGGTAGATGAGGATGAAGTCGTGGCCCACCGCTTCGCGGGTGCGTGCCACGATCTCCAGCGGCAGCCGCATGCGGTGGCTGTAGTCGCCGCCCCAGGCGTCGCTGCGCAGGTTGGTGGCCTGGCTCAGGAACTGGTTGATGAAGTAGCCCTCGGAGCCCATGATTTCCACGCCGTCGTAACCCGCTTCGCGCGCCTTGGCCGCGCAGTTCACAAAGGCACGAATCTGCCGCTCGACCCCGCGCGCGGTGAGCGCAAACGGTGTGAACGGCGAAATGGGCGACTTCAGCCGCGACGGTGCCACCGCCAGCGGGTGGTAGCCGTAGCGCCCGGTGTGCAGAATCTGCAGCGCGATCTTGCCGCCGGCCTGGTGCACCGCGTCGGTCACCACCCGGTGGCGCCGGGCCGCGCCCGAGGTGGCCAGCGTGCCGGCAAAGGGCTTGGTCCAGCCCACGATGTTGGGCGAAAAACCGCCCGTGACCATGAGGCCCACGCCGCCTTCGGCCCGCTCGCGGAAGTAGGCGGCGAGTCGGGACAGGTCGCGCCCCTCTTCCAGGCCGGTGTGCATGGAGCCCATGAGCACGCGGTTTTTCAGGGTGGTGAACCCCAGGTCCAGCGGGGCCAACAGGTGGGGAAACAAAGCGGCGGAGGGGGTGGTCATGGGCAAAAGAGGTGGGCGGGTGGTGTGGCGCGTGGCGCAGGCCGCACAGCGTATCGGCTGGCGGCTGGGCCGCGTAGAGAGACCCACCTACAGATACCCGACAATAGCGGCCATGAAAAACCTGTCTCCCAAGGATGCCTGGGCCTGGCTGCAGGCCGAGCAGGCGCGCTGCGAAGCCGCCGGGCTCGAAGGCCCCCTGTTTGTTGATGTGCGCATGGAGATTGAGTCGCTCTACGTGGGGCGCCCGCCCGGCGTAGAAAACATCCCCTGGTACGAATACCCCGACCTCACGCCCAACCCGCAGCGCTTTGCCGAGACGGTGGAGAAGGAAGCCGGCGACAAAGCCCGCCCGGTGCTGCTGATCTGCCGCAGCGGCAAGCGCACCCTGGACGCGGGTGCCGCCCTGGAAGCCGTCGGCTTTGCCAACGTGGCACACGTGCTGCACGGCTTTGAAGGCGAGTTGAACGATGCGTTCAAGCGCTCCAGCCTCAACGGCTGGCGTTTTGAGGGCTTGCCGTGGGAGCAAATGTGACCGCTGGCTTGGGTTTTCCCGCGGGTGGGGTGGCCATGGCTTGCCACGTTTCAGCACCGGTGCTTTGGTCATGATGGACATGCCAACCGACACGCAGGCCGACTGCCTGAGCGTGCTGCAGGAAGTCTTCGGCTACGACGCCTTTCGCGGCCCGCAGGCCGATATCGTGGGCCATGTCAGCGCGGGTGGCGATGCATTGGTGCTCATGCCCACGGGCGGCGGCAAAAGCCTGTGTTACCAGGTGCCCGCCATCGTGCGCGAGCGCGCCGGGCACGGCCTCACGGTGGTGGTGTCGCCCCTCATCGCCCTCATGCACGACCAGGTGGGCGCGCTCATTGAAGCCGGCGTGGCCGGTGCCTTTCTCAATTCCAGCCTCACCAGCGAAGAAGCCCACCAGACCGAAAAACAACTGCTGCGCGGCGAACTGACGCTGATTTACGCCGCCCCCGAGCGCCTGACCACGCCGCGTTTTCTGGCGCTGATGGATGCGCTGCACGAGCGCGGCAAGCTCAGCCTGTTCGCGATCGACGAAGCGCACTGCGTGAGCCAGTGGGGCCACGACTTCCGGCCCGAATACCGCGCACTGGCCATCCTGCACGAGCGCTACCCCGGCGTGCCCCGCGTGGCGCTCACCGCCACCGCCGACGACCTGACCCGCGCCGACATCGTCGAGCGGCTGCAGCTGCAAAACGCGCGCACCTTCATCAGCAGTTTCGACCGGCCCAACATCCGCTACCAGTTGGTGGAAAAGAAAGACGCCACCACGCAGCTGATGCGCTTCATCCGCGACGAGCACACCCACAGCACGGGGCACGACGCGGGCATCGTCTACTGCCAGTCGCGCCGCCGGGTGGAAGAAGTGGCCGAGATGCTCAACACCGCTGGCCTGAACGCCTTGCCCTACCACGCGGGCATGGACGCGGCCAAACGCCAGCAGCACCAGGACCGTTTCTTGCGCGAAGAAGGCCTGATCATGGTCGCCACCATCGCGTTCGGCATGGGCATCGACAAGCCCGACGTGCGCTTTGTCGCGCACCTAGACATGCCCAAAAACATCGAGGGCTATTACCAGGAAACCGGCCGCGCCGGGCGCGACGGCGAACCCGCCAACGCCTGGATGGCCTACGGCCTGCAAGACGTGGTGAACCAGCGCCGCATGATCGACGAAAGTCCGGCAGCCGACGAATTCAAACAGGTGCTGCGCGGCAAGCTCGACGCGCTGCTGACCCTGGCCGAGGCCAGCGACTGCCGCCGCGTGCGCCTGCTGGCCTACTTTGGCGAAAAAAGCCAGCCCTGCGGCAACTGCGACAACTGCCTGCACCCGCCCGCGCTGTTTGATGCCACCGAATCGGCCCGCAAACTGCTCTCGTGCATCTACCGCGTGCAGCAAACCAGCGGCATGGCCTTTGGCGCCGGCCACATCATGGACATTTTGCGCGGCAAGCAGACCGACAAAATGGCGCAGTACGGGCACGACAAACTCTCAACCTTCGGCATTGGCGCCGACCTGTCCGAAACCCAGTGGCGCGCCCTGCTGCGCCAGCTCATCGCCATTGAAGCCGTGCAGGTGGACGCCGCGCACTACAACACCCTGCACCTGGCCAACGCCGCACGCGAGATTTTGAAAGGCCAGCGTCCGGTGGCGCTGAAGCTGGCCACCGAAAAAACCCCAGGCCGCACCAGCCGCAGCAAAACCGCCCGCAGCAGCGCTGCCGCCGCTGCGCCCGACGGCCAGCCGCTGAGCCTGAACGAGCGCGACTGCCTGGCCGCCCTGAAAGCCTGGCGCGCCGAAGTGGCCCGCGAACACAACCTGCCCGCCTTCGTGATTTTTCACGACAGCACCCTGCGCGCCATCGCCAGCCGCATGCCCCACACCGACGCCGACCTGGAAGGCATTGCCGGGCTGGGGCAGAAAAAGCGCGAAGCGTATGGGGCCGATGTGCTGCGGGTGGTGCGGGCGTTTGGGTAGTTGGCATGCGCAGTCGCGCGGGGATGGCCGGAACTCTCCATCAAGCGTGTTTATATACAGGCGGAACTTGAAACACCGGCTGTGGCGGCGCATCGGGCACTGCGTCAAAGAGGCACGGAAGCTGGCAGTGCGGACTTTGATTCAGCGGCGCTCCAGATCGACGCAGACCAGTGCCGGATGGCGGTTCCAGCGAAATGTGATGACGTAAGGCCGCTCGCGCACCCGGGCTGTGATGCCTTGCGCCCCACGCAGGCGGGTGGGCACGGAAATATCCAGCTCTGGGCCAAAGACCTTGCGCGCGTTACCTGCCAGTGTGTTGGCCACCTCGCCCACCGCGTCCAGCAGGTTGCTCTCGGTGAAGTTGCGTTCATGTTGCAGCACCAACAACTCGCGCAGCATGCCCTGCGGCATGGAAACCAGGATCTGACCACTGTAGCCGCCCATGAAGCTCACGATGCCGTTGAACTCGTGGCCGGTCACGTTGGCGTCGCCCAGAAAGGCGGAGGTGATCTCGGGTTCCTGGCCGGAGGTGGCTTTGAGGTAATGTTTGACGGCGTCCACGAACAGCCGCAAGTCGTCTTCGGTCAGGGTAGCCATATAGGGGCACTCAGTTGGGATTGCACACGTCGAGCAGGGCCAGCCGCAGCTCGTCGTCGGTAAATGGCTTGTTGATGAAACCGCGTGCTCCCATGCGCAGCGCCGTGATGGCCGTGGACTTGTCGTTGAGCGCGCTGACCACCAGAATGTTGGGCGGATCGGGCATGCGCATCAGTTCACGGATGGTTTCCACACCGTCCATTTCAGGCATGGTCAGGTCCATGGTGACCACATCAGGTCGGCTGACGCGGGCAATGCGCACGGCCTCGCGCCCATTGCGGGCCAGTCCAACAATAGAAATGCCCTTCATCTGTGTGGCCTCGACCACGCTGGCGATGCGGGTACGTATCAGGTTGGAGTCGTCAACGATGAGCAATTTCATGTGAATGCTCGCTCAGGCCAGGACGATGCCGAACTCGGTGCCCTGTCCCGGTGTGGAATGCAGCCGCAGCCTCGCACCCAATTGGCTGACCGCTTGTTGAACCACGTCCAGGCCAACCCCTCGCCCAGCGTGGGATCCACCGGGCGCAGCGGTGGAAAAACCGGGTTTGAAGATGTGACCCATGATCTGCCGTTCTGAGAACTGGTCAAGTTGCTCGGGCTTGTACCAGCCCAAGTCCAGCAGGCGCTGGCGGATTGCAGATGGTTGCAGGCCCTTGCCATCGTCGCGCACACGCAATTCCAATTCGTCTGTGTCGCGCCGCACCAGCGAGAGGGTGACCAAGCCAATCTCTGCTTTGCCGGCTGCGATCCGCTCGGCCGGTGTCTCTATGCCGTGGGCCACGGCGTTGCGCACCAGTTGAATAGCCAGCGACACCAACTCTGGATCCTGGGCACGGGGGTGTGCCAGCCCCCCGTCTTCCAGCACCAGGCGTGTGCGCACCTGCTTGCCCAGATCCGCCGCGGCGCGGTGGGCCAGTTCAAGTACCCGGGACAGAGCGGTTGGAATCTCTGGTGAGGATGGGCCCACAGACGTTTCCATGGTCGCTGTTGTGGCGGGGTGTGCCTGTGCAACCAGTTTGAAAGCACCCACTTTCTCCAGCAGCCCCTCCAGGGCCAGTGGCAGGTGTACCAGCGCTTCGCCGCTCAACTTGTCGAGGTTGCGCAGCCGCTGCAACTCGTCTTCCAGGCTGTGTGCCATGCTGGCGAGCAGTTCCATGTCGAGTGCGGCGGCATCGCCCTTGAAGGTGTGGATCAGGCGAAAAACACTGTCCATCGTTTTGCGTGTTTTCACGCTGTCTTGCTGTTCCGAGAGCGAGCGCAGCAGATCATTGACCTGCAGCAACTGCGCCTCGGCGCGCGAGACAAAGCTGCGCAGCGCACCCGCGTCGGTCCGAAGCGCTTGAACCAAGGAGGAGAACTCCTGGCGAGCGCGGGAGCGCTCGGCATCCAGTTGCCGTTCGAGCGCAATGCGGGGGGTAATGTCCTGCATGGTCACCAGCAGGTGGCGAACCTGGCCACCATCGATCACGCGACTGAAAGAGAAAGACAAAAACTTGCGCTCCTCAAGCCCCAGTGCATTGGTGGCCCTGACTTCGACGCAGGTCAGCGGGTTGACACCCTGAACCAGGTTTTCGCGCACATGCGGCAAAAACAGCAATTCCATGTAGTCGCGCGCATCGTTCAGGTCTTTCTCGAACAGCAAAGGGCCCAGCAGGTCAAGCAGCCGGTCCCCTGAACGGGGTTCTTTGCCCAGCAACGTGCCCACCGAGCGGGAAATCTGTGTGCCCAGCGTGAAGTCCGGTTGCAGCAAAAACAAACCCTCGCGCACGGTGCCCAAAATCTCTCGATTTTCTTCGTTGACCGCCAGGATCGACGCGTCAGCGCGGCGCAGACTGCTCAGGAATTTGTAGAGGATGTAGGCAAAATTGATGAGCGCCAGCAGGATGCCGGCGGCTTGCACCGTACGCAGAAAGTTGGCGCGTTCGGTGGCGTTCTTTTCCAGCGCAGTGGTGAGGTCGTTCATTAACCCCAGCAGCTTGACGTTGCTGGCGCGCGCATAGGCCACGGCTTCGGCCAGTTCTCTCAGTGTCTCGCGCCCTTCCAGCACCGGGGCCAGTGCGCGTCGGTAGGGCTTCCACAGCGTCAGCGCAGCATCAACCGCTTGGCGCGCAGCGTCGCCGGTTGCGGGCTGTAGGTACACCCTTTTACCGTCGCCGCCAGGTACGGTGTCACCGACTTCAAAACCTTTCAGAGTCTGCTCAAACAGGCCCACGGCCAGCTTGAACTCTTCGCGCGCTGCTGTGGTGTCACGCCCATCGCGAAGTTCGATGTCCACCGTCAGCAGCGCTTTGGTCATCCGCTGCGACAGCATGCGCTGGCGCCCCGAAAGATTCACCCCGATGGCGTCCTCGCTGATCTTGAATGATGTGTAAAAGTTGAGCACCAGCACGCCAAGATCGATCACGATGAACAACGTAACCGCCAAGATAATCACTCGGTAGCGTTGCCAGAAACCGCGCGATACCGGTGGGCTCGGTGCGTGAGCTTGAGTGGTAGGTAATTGCATTGCCATGGTTGCCATGGACTCACTCCTTGTAAAACGAAGCGCGAGATGGCTGCATTTTTGACAAGCATCAAAGCAGAAAACGTGCCATAGGTGTATTCACCAAGTGGCACTGCGTCTGTCAAATGGGTGACGCAGGGGTGCTTTATGGCGACAGAAATTGCAATAGCACATCGCTATTCCGGGTATCAGGCGGAAACTTCACCTTGATGCGTCTTTATGCACAAGGACAGTGCATGCACCTTTGATGCGCACCATATACGGGTTTTTGCCGTGTATTGAGCGCGCAAAGGCGCGCACATCCCATGACCGGCTGGAAACACCCATAAATGATCGAAGCATCGGCTTGGTTGTTGGCCCCCGAGCGGCTTGCCCTGGTCGCCCACTTCAACGACCGTCTTGACGGAGGAAGGGTGCCTTTGCATTGGGCGTGCCGGAAGGCAAGGCCGGGCGCGGCGTTCAGCGACGACCATCCCAACGCCAGAAACCGCCTGCAGGTCGTTGCCCCGTTTCCTGCGCCGTTCCAGCGGCCGTTTCTGGTGTCCCGTCAGGGGTTCAGTTGGCGTAGCCCGGGTCCAGGCGCTCGACCTTGCGCAGCAGCGCGGGCCACGCCAGTTGGGCGCCTTGGCCGGCGGTGGCGACGCGCATCACGTCCGCCATGCCGGCCAGGATGGTGGGGTTTACCGGCACCAGTTCACCGCCCCCGGCCTGCGCGTCGATCTGGATGCGGCAGGTGTTCTCCAGCGTGTACATGGCCAGAAACGCCTCGGCAATGGTTTGACCGACGGTGAGCATGCCGTGGTTGCGCAGCACCAGGTAGCTGGCCTGGCCCAGGTCGGCCTGCAGCCGGGGCTTTTCTTCGGGGCGAAAGGCCACGCCTTCGTAGTCATGGTACGCCAGCGAAGCGAGTACAAACGTACTTTGCTGGCTGAGGGGCAAAATACCGCCTTTTTGGGCGCTCACGCCCACGCCCGCGCGCGTGTGGGTGTGCAGCACACAGCCCACTTCGGGGCGGGCTTCGTGCACCGCGCTGTGAATCACAAACCCGGCCGGGTTCACGGGGAACGGGCTGTCGATGAGCTTGTTGCAGGCCATGTCGACCTTCACCAGGCTGCTGGCGGTGATCTCATCGAACATCAGCCCGTAGGGGTTGATGAGGAACTGGTGTGCGCCACCCGTCACGCTGTCGGGCAGTTTGGCGCTGATGTGGGTGAACACCAGGTCGCTCCAGCCGTAGGCGGCCACCAGCCGGTAGCAGGCGGCGAGGTCGCAGCGCAACGCCCATTCGTCGGGGTGGACCGCGTTTTTGAGGGAAGGGATGTTGAGCATGCCGTGTCTCCTGAATGCGCGTTGATGGATGGCACGCATTGGACGGCGAGGCCCGGCTGCGGCCTGTCCCAGGCACGACAGAAGACACCACCCCGCACGGTTCGGGTGAGCGGTGCGGGGTTCTCGGCTGCTGGGCAGCGGGGTTACTTCTTCATTGAGCAGGTGTTGAAACCCAGCAGCGCGTAAGGCGGGCACCAGCCCATGATGCCGGTGAGCAGCGGGACCACGCCCACGTAGCCCCACAGGCCCACGCTGTCGGTGGCGGCTGCGGCGATGAGGGCCAGGCCCACGACGATGCGGATGGTGCGGTCGATACCGCCGACGTTTTTGGTCATGCAATTGCTCCAGTCAAAGCCAAGAAAAATGAAACCAGCCCAGCGGGGTGTTGCCGCTTCAAGGCATGACGCTATTGAACTGGCTTGTGGGCGCAGGGTCTGTGACCTGCGTCACAAAGCGGTGGTTCAGCGCGTGGGCAGGGCGGCGATGTTGCGCAGGGCGCTGCTGTCGCAAATGGTGATGCATTCGCGCGAGAGTTCCACCCAGCCATCGCGTTCAAAGCGGTGCAGCAGCCGGGTGACGATTTCGCGCACGGTGCCCAGTTCGTCGGCCAGTGCCTGGTGGGTGGCGCGCACCTGTTGGCCGTGGCCGAGCAGGGTGGCTGCCAGGCGGCTGTCGAGCCGCTGGAAGGCCACGGCCTCAATCAGTGTGGTCAGGTCGGTCATGCGCAAGGCGAACAAGCCCAGCACGAAGTTGCGAAACGTGGGGTCGGCCATCGCGGTCTGGAAGTCGGGCGCCGACAGCAGGGTCAGGGTGGTGTCGGTGGTGGTCACCCCGTGGGCGGTGAGGGGTTGCCCGGCGAACAGTCCGGCGGAAGACACCAGGCACATCTCGCCCGGCTGAACCCGGTAGAGTTCCAGTTCGCGGCCGTTGGCGGCGCTGCGCGACACGCGCACCTCACCCTGGAGCACCATGGGGAAACCCTGGCAGGTGTCGTGTTCGCGAAAAAGGGGGGTGCCCGCAGGCACACGCACCGCGTGCAGCCGCACGAGCAGTTCCGGCAGCGAACCCATGGCCGGGTAAAGCGCCAGCACATTCTGGGTATCGGTGTCGGGCATGGGTGCATTGTAGGAGCGTGAAATGCCGCCAGATTCGAATCGTTGGCCTTAGTTCATTCAAATTTTTTGGACTCAGGCTTCAAGCCGTTTGACACCGTGACCCTGGGTGCTTGCCTACACTGCAGGCATGTTTGAAGCGCCCATTTCCCGTTACCACCCCGTGGCTGTGGCCTTGCACTGGTTGCTCGGCGTGGCGCTGATCGCCATTTTTTCGCTCGGCCTGTACATGGCCGATCTGCCGTTTTCGCCCCAGCGCCTGCGGTACTACAGCTGGCACAAATGGGCCGGGGTGACAGTGCTGGTGCTGTCGTTCGTGCGCCTGTTCTGGCGCCTCACACACCGCCCACCGGCTTTGCCGGTGGCCATTGAGCGGGCCATGCCCGCCTGGCAGCGCATGGCCCACCACGCCACGCACCACGGTTTGTATGGGCTGTTTTTTGCCGTGCCTTTGCTGGGCTGGGCCTACAGCTCGGCGGCGGGTTTTCCCCTCGTCTGGTTCGGTGTGGTGCCGTTGCCCGACTTTGTGCCGGTGAGTGAGGCGCTGGCCGATGTGCTCAAGCCACTGCACAAATATTCGGCCTTGGCCATGGCTGCGTTGGTTGTGCTGCATGTGGCGGGCGCGCTGAAGCACCAACTGGTGGACCGCGATGGTTTGCTGCAACGCATGGGCGTTGGGCGCAACTGATTTCTCATCTTCCGGATCTATCTTATGAACGCACGTTTTTTGTCTTTGACCCTGTCCGCTGTGTTTTTGTTGCCGCTGGCTGTTCAGGCCCAGCAAGCGCTGGTGCCCGCGCAGAGCGACATTGTGTTTGTCAGCCGCCAGATGGGCGTGCCGGTGGAAGGCAAGTTCAAGACCTTCAGTGCCCAGGTGGCGTTCGACCCGGCCCAGCTGGCCAGCAGCAAAATCGCCTTCACGGTGGACACCGGCAGCGCCGACATCAGCCGCGAAGCCAATGCCGAGCTGCCCAAGGCCACCTGGTTCAACGTGGCCGCCTTCCCCAAAGCCACGTTCCAGTCCAGCAGCATCAAGCGTGTGAATGCCAACCAGTTTGAAGTGACCGGCAAGCTGAGCATCAAAGGGTTGAGCAGCGATGTGGTGGTGCCTGTGACGCTGACCCAAAACGGCACCCTCACCACAGCCACCGGCGCTTTCCCCATCAAGCGCCTGGCGTTTCGCATTGGCGAGAAGGAGTGGGCCGACACCTCCATGGTGGCCGATGAGGTGCAAGTCAAATTCAAGATGGCGCTCACCGGTGTGCCCAAGCTCTGAGCCGTTTTTCCTTTTTTTCACCCAAACCCACCCCAACCGAGGATTTCACCCATGCGCAAAACCCTGACCCTGCTGGCCGCAGCCGCCACCCTGTCCACCGGCGCTTTCGCCGCCGACTACGCGATCGACCCGACGCACACCTTTGCCACGTTCGAGATTGGCCACTTTGGCGCCAGCGTGAACCGCGGCCGTTTTGACAAGAAGGACGGCAAGATCACGTTCGACAAAGCCGCCAAGACCGGCAGCGTGGACATCAGCTTCGACGTGGCTTCGGTGAACACCGGCACCGCCGGCTTTGACAAGCACCTGCAGAGCCCCGACATTCTGGACGCCGCCAAATACCCCAAGGCCCGTTTTGTGTCCAGCAAGTTTCTGTTTGATGGCGACAAGGTCAGCTCGGTGGAAGGTCAGTTGACGCTGCTGGACAAAACCCAGCCCGTGACGCTCAAGGCCAACCAGTTCAACTGTTTCCAGAGCCCGATGCTCAAGCGCGAAGTGTGCGGCGGCGACTTTGAGGCCACCATCGACCGCACCGCGTTCGGCGTGAACTACGGCGTGGACTGGGGTTTCCCGAAAAACGTGCGTCTGGTGCTGCAGGTGGAAGCCGTCAAGCAGTAACCGTCCGCACAATTTCAGCGCGGGGTTGCGTCCCGGCGCTGTTTCACATGAAAAAGGCCCGATCGCTCGGGCCTTTTTCATGGGCGTGTGGCTTGCTCCAGCCGGTGTAAAAACCGCATGGCGTGCTCCCGGTTGTCGCCACACATGTCCGCGCTGGGCCGCAGCGACGAGCACACCGCCGGCCGCTCGGGCTGGCCAAACAGCATGCAGCGCAGCGCGCCGTCCAGGTGAGGGCAGGGCACGCCAGCCGCTTTGCCCCTGGGCCAGCCCGGCATGGGGCTGCTGATGGACGGTGCGGTGCAGCAGGCGGCGCAGCCGGGGCGGCAGTCCAAGGCCGCTCAGCCCTGGAACTTGCGGGCCGCCCAGAGCACCTGGTCCACCACGCCGTGCAAGGCGGTGCGCTGCGATTCGAGCGACAGCTGGCCGCTCGGGTCGAACGCCTCAAACGCCTTGGGCAGGGCGAACTGCCTGGGTGCCACCCAGCACTGCAGGTTCATCAGAACCGGGGCCAGGTGGGCCAGGCCGCGCAGACCGCCCAGGGCGCCGGGCGAGGCGCTGAGCAAACCCACCACCTTGCCGGCAAAGGCTTTGCTGCCGTTGCCCCAGTCGGGGTCGCCCTTGATCGGGCTGGACACCCAGTCGATGGTGTTTTTCAGCAGCGCCGTCATGCTGCCGTTGTATTCGGGTGCCGCCACCAGCCAGGCCGGGTGGGCGTGGAAAATTTCCTTCAGCCGCACCACGTCGCGCGGTGTGCCCTGGGCTTCCAGGTCGGCGTTGTACAGCGGCACGTCGAAGTCGGCCAGGTCCAGCCGGGTGACCTGTGCGCCTTCGGCCTGGGCCATGTCGGCGGCCGTGGCGGCGAGCTGGCGGTTGTAAGACTGGGCGCGTGTGCTGCCCGCAAAAACGAGGAGGGGGATGGGGTTGCTCATGCCTCCATTGTGGCGCAAGCACTTGTTCGAATGCGCTGCGTCGGCCGCCACTGCGGTCGTGGTTGATCCGCGACCGTGGGCTGTGCCCACCCGGTGTACCGCACGGTTTTGGCAGGCGTCACCCAGGCAAAGATGGGAGAATCGGCGGCTGCCCATCCGGTTGCCGTTGGACGCCAACCGCGTGAACGCCGCGCGGGCAGCCGGTGTTTCACGTGAAACACCACATTTTTGTATTGTTGGGCGCTGTCTTTGGGCTGCGCTCCGGAGTCTTCACATGTTGTACCCCCAAGAATTTGATGTCATCGTCGTGGGCGGCGGCCACGCCGGTACCGAGGCCGCCTTGGCCGCTGCGCGCATGGGCTGCCGCACGCTGCTGCTGACCCACAACATCGAAACGCTGGGACAGATGAGCTGCAACCCCAGCATCGGTGGCATTGGCAAGGGCCATTTGGTGAAAGAGGTGGACGCGCTGGGCGGCGCCATGGCGCTGGCCACCGACGAAGGGGGCATCCAGTTCCGCATTTTGAACAGCAGCAAAGGCCCGGCGGTGCGCGCCACACGCGCCCAGGCCGACCGCATTTTGTACAAGGCCGCCATCCGCCGCATGCTGGAAAACCAGCCCAACCTGTGGCTGTTCCAGCAGGCGGTGGACGATTTGATGGTGGAGGGTGATCGCGTGGTGGGTGCTGTCACGCAGGTGGGCATCAAGTTTCGCAGCCGCACGGTGGTGTTGACGGCGGGCACCTTTCTGGACGGCAAGATCCATGTGGGGCTGAACAACTACGCCGCCGGCCGCGCCGGTGACCCGCCTGCGGTGTCTTTGTCGGCGCGTTTGAAAGAGTTGAAGCTGCCCCAAGGGCGCTTGAAAACCGGCACACCGCCGCGCCTGGATGGCCGCAGCATCGACTACAGCCAATGCACCGAACAGCCCGGCGACGGTGTGGCCGGCGGCATGAACCCCGACAAGCCGGTGCCGGTGTTCAGCTTCATGGGCGGGGCGGTGGCGCACCCGCAGCAGGTGCCGTGCTGGATCACGCACACCAACACGCGCACGCACGACATCATTCGCTCGGGCTTTGACCGCAGCCCCATGTTCACCGGCAAGATCGAGGGTGTGGGCCCGCGCTACTGCCCGAGTGTGGAAGACAAGATCAACCGCTTTGCCGACAAAGACAGCCACCAGATTTTTCTGGAGCCCGAGGGTTTGACCACGCACGAGGTCTACCCCAATGGCATCTCCACCAGCCTGCCGATTGACATCCAGTACGCCCTGGTGCGCAGCATGCCGGGGCTGGAAAACGCGCACATCTTGCGCCCCGGCTACGCCATTGAATACGACTACTTCGATCCACGTTCCCTCAAGAACAGCTTTGAGACCAAACAGATTCAGGGTCTGTTCTTTGCGGGCCAGATCAACGGCACCACCGGCTACGAAGAGGCCGCCGCACAAGGCCTGTTCGCCGGGCTCAACGCCGCACTGCAGTGCAAGGGTGAAGCGCCCTGGCTGCCCCGGCGCGACGAGGCCTACCTGGGCGTGCTGGTGGACGACCTGGTGACGCAGGGCGTGACCGAGCCTTACCGCATGTTCACCAGCCGGGCCGAGTTCCGCCTGCAGCTGCGCGAAGACAACGCCGACATGCGCCTGACCGAAGCCGGGCGCCGCATGGGCCTGGTGGACGATGCGCGCTGGGACGCCTTCAGCCGCAAGCGCGACGCTGTTGTGCGTGAAACCGAGCGACTGAAATCCACCTGGGTGAACCCGCGCAACCTGCCGCCGGTCGAGAGCGAACGGGTCTTGGGCAAGGCGATTGAGCACGAACACAACCTGTTTGACCTGTTGCGCCGGCCGGGTGTGGGCTATGCCGCGCTGATGGCGATGAACGACCGGCAGCACCACCACCCGGATGTTTCACGTGAAACGCTGGGTGATCTGCACGACGCCGTGATCGAGCAGGTGGAGATTGCCGCCAAGTATTCGGGCTACATTGACCGGCAAAAGACCGAGGTGGAGCGGGCCTCGCACTATGAAGACTTGAGACTGCCGGCCGATCTGGACTACTTGCAGGTGGCGGCCTTGTCGTTTGAAGCCCGTCAAAAACTGGCCAAGCACCGGCCTGAAACGCTGGGCCAGGCATCGCGCATTTCGGGCATCACACCCGCCAGCATTTCGCTGTTGCTGATCCACCTGAAAAAAGGCGGCTTTCGGGGCTTTGCCACCGTGCCTGCAAACGCCGGGGTGTCGGCATGAGCCGCGCGGTGTTGCTCTCAGGGGTGCAGGCGCTGGGCTTGTCGCTCAGCGAGGCGCAGGTGGCGCTGCTGCTGGACTACCTGGCCTTGCTGCAAAAGTGGAACAAGGTCTACAACCTCACCGCCGTGCGCGACCCCGCCGAGATGATGACGCACCACCTGCTGGACAGCCTCTCGGCCATACCGCCGCTGCTGCGCCAGACCGGCGGGCAACCCCTTCGGCTGCTGGATGTGGGTTCGGGCGGTGGCCTGCCCGGTGTGGTCATTGCCGTCACCTGTCCGCACATCCACGTGAGCTGCGTGGACACGGTCGGCAAAAAAGCCGCCTTCATTCAGCAGGCGGCGGCGACCTTGAAGCTGCCCAACCTGCGCGGTGTGCACGCCCGGGTGGAAAGCCTGAAGGCAGAAGAGGGTGGTGGTTTTGATGTGATCTGCTCGCGCGCCTTTGCCTCGTTGGTGGACTTCGTGAGCTGGTCACGCCCGGCCCTGAAACCCGGCGCGGTGTGGATGGCGATGAAGGGCAAGCACCCCACGGAGGAGCTGCTGGCCTTGCAACACACCGCAACCTGGGCCGAGGTGTTTCACGTGGAACACCTGCAGGTGCCCGGGCTGGAAGCAGAGCGCTGCATCGTCTGGTTGCGCGAGCGCACCGCTTGAACCGTTGGCGCTGCGGCGTGCCGCGCAACGGCACAACCGGCCTCACGTAAACTCACCCCCTCTACTTAGGGGGTTTTCCATGTTTGGCATTGCTGATTACGGCGCCTTCGTTGTCGCCATCGTTCTGTTTCTGGCCATTCCCGGCCCCGGCAACCTGGCGCTGATCACCTCGACCAGCAAAGGCGGCATTCGCGGCGGACTGGCGGCCACCTTCGGCGTGATGGCCGGTGACCAGGTGCTGATGTGGATGGCTGTGGCCGGCGTGGCCACCTTGCTGGCGGCCTATCCCACCGCTTTCAACGCGGTGCAGTGGCTGGGCGCTGCTTACCTGGCCTGGCTCGGCTGGAAAATGCTGAGCGCCAAGCCGGGTGGCAAGCCCGTGCTCAACATCCGTCCGCGCCAGTATTTTCAGCAAGCGCTTGCCATCACCTTGCTCAACCCCAAGGCCATCGTGTTTTACATGGCGTTCTTCCCGCTGTTTGTGGACCCCGCCAAGCACCAGGGCCTGCTGACCTTCGGTGCCATGGCCGCCACCGTGGCCCTGCTGACCTTCGCCTATGGCTTGACCGCTGTGCTGCTGACCCATTTTCTGGCCGAGCGCATGCGGGCCGCTCCCCACATCGCGCGCACGCTGGAAAAGCTCGCCGGCGTGTTCCTGATTGGCTTCGGCATCAAGCTGGCCATCTCCAAATAATTACAACCACCGGTACCCGTCATGGCCAAAATTTTCTGCGTTGCCAACCAGAAGGGTGGCGTCGGCAAGACCACCACCACCGTCAACCTGGCGGCCGGTCTGGCCCAACTGGGCCAGCGCGTGCTGATGGTGGACCTGGACCCGCAGGGCAACGCCACCATGGGCTCGGGCGTGGACAAGCGCAGCCTGGCTTTGTCGGTCTACGACGTGTTGCTTGAATCGGCATCGGTGGCACAGGCCGCTGTTCGCTCGGAGAAGTGCGGTTACGACGTGCTGGGCGCCAACCGCGAACTGGCGGGGGCCGAGGTGGAGCTGGTGGGCCTGGAGCGGCGCGACCAGCGGCTCAAGACGGCGTTGGCGGCGGTAGCGACCCGCTACGACTTTGTGCTCATCGACTGCCCACCGTCCTTGAGCATGCTCACGCTCAACGGCCTGTGTTCGGCCAACGGCGTCATCGTGCCCATGCAGTGCGAGTACTTTGCCCTGGAGGGTTTGACCGATCTGGTCAACACCATCAAGCAAGTGCACGCCAACCTCAACAAAGATCTGCAAATCATCGGTTTGTTGCGTGTCATGTTCGACCCACGCATCACCCTGCAGTCCCAGGTGAGCGACCAGCTCAAGGCCCATTTTGGCGACAAGGTGTTCGACAGCGTGATCCCGCGCAACGTGCGCCTGGCCGAGGCGCCCAGCTACGGCCTACCGGGCGTGGTGTTCGATCCGTTGGCCAAAGGCAGCCAGGCTTTTGTGGCTTTTGCCCAAGAAATGGTGGCGCGCAGCAGCGGCGCTGCAAGCCCTGTTTCACGTGAAACACAGGCATGAATCCTGACAACACACTCATCTTGCCCGGCTGGCAGAACAGCGGGCCAGACCACTGGCAAAGCCGCTGGGAGGCCCTGCACGGTTACCGCCGAGTGGACCAGCACGACTGGATGCAGCCGCGTCGGGGCGACTGGATTGCGCGGCTGGAGGACGTGATTCTGAGCACCGAAGGGCCGGTGGTGCTGGTGGCGCACAGCCTGGGCTGCATCCTCACCGCGGCGTGGGCGCAGGTGTCGCGCAGCACCGACCGCGTGCAGGGCGCGCTGCTGGTGGCGCCGGGCGATGCCGAGCGCGACGAACTGCGCCCGGTGCTGCCCAGCTGGTCGCCCATCGTGCGCCAGCGTCTGCCGTTTCCCAGCGTGCTGGTGGGCAGCCGCAACGACCCGTATTGCCGCTTCGAGCGTGCACAAGGCCTGGCCCACGACTGGGGTTCGCGCTTCATCGACCTGGGCGAGCGCGGCCACATCAATGCCGAGTCGGGCCTGGGTGACTGGCCCGAGGGCCATGCCTGGCTGCTTGAACTGATGAACCCATAAAGAAAGACACCATGGTCACCAAAAAACCCAAAGGTCTCGGCCGTGGACTCGAAGCCCTGCTGGGCCCCAAAGTGGCCGAAGCCGCTTCGCCCGAGGCGCAGGAAACCGAGCGCAACCAAACCCCCACCACACTGGCGCTGACCGAGCTGGTGCCCGGCGTGTACCAGCCGCGCACCCGCATGGACGAAGGTGCGTTGTACGAACTGGCCGAAAGCATCAAGACGCAGGGCATCATGCAGCCCATTCTGGTGCGCAAGCTGGCCGACGGCCCGAACGCCGGCAAGTTCGAGATCATCGCGGGGGAGCGCCGTTTTCGGGCTTCCAAACTGGCCGGGCTGGACAGCGTGCCGGTGCTGGTGCGCGACGTGCCCGACGAGTCCGCCGCCGTCATGGCGCTGATCGAGAACATCCAGCGCGAAGACCTGAACCCGCTGGAAGAAGCCCAAGGCTTGCAGCGCCTGGTGAAAGAATTTGGACACACCCACGAACAGGCCGCGCAGGCCGTGGGCCGCTCACGCAGCGCCGCCAGCAACCTGCTGCGCCTGCTGCAACTGGCCGATCCGGTGCAGACCATGCTGATGGCGGGCGACCTGGACATGGGCCATGCCCGCGCGCTGCTGGTGCTGGACAAAGCCACCCAGATCACGGCGGGCAACCAGATTGCGGCCAAAAAAATGTCGGTGCGCGAGGCTGAGAGCCTGGTGAAAAAACTGGGAGCCGAATTTTCGCTGGCACCCCAGAAGCCGAGACAAGAGAAATCCCGCGATGTGAAAAGGGTGGAGGAGGAACTGGCCGACCTGCTGATGGCGGACGTGGAGGTGCGGGTGAAAAAGCGTGTCAAGCGCCATGGCCGCTTGGAAGACATGGGCGAAATCGCCATCCAGTTTGGCTCGCTGGAAGCGCTCAACGGCCTGATTGACAGGCTGCGCGGCGGGCACTGATTGGCTGAGCACCGAGGCCCTGTGGCAGGGCCTCGGTGCTTGGGTTCAGCCGCTCAGCGGGCCGCTCCGATCTGCGCTGCCCAGGTGTCCAGCACAGCACCCATGGTGCTGCTTGCAGCGGCTTGGTATTGCACCGGATCCACTGCAACTTCGTAGCGTTTGTCCTTGCGTCCACCGCCCAGACCACCCAGCAGGCCAACCACCTGCATGGCGGTTTGGAATGCGGCAACACCTGTGTGGGTCGTGTCGGTCACGCCGATCAGCCCGCTGTTCGCCGGCTGCAGCGTGTGCTTGAGGGTCATCACGGGCATTTTGTCGAAACTGAAGGTGGGGGTGGTCCAAACCGTTCCGCCTCCCGGTTTGGGCTTTTCCTCCAGACCCTTGGGCACCATGGCCCGCAGGCTGGATTCTTCGGTGAGCATGATGCCGGGCTCGGCCCCCACGGAGGCGGTGCTGGAGAAAAAACCGCCCGAAGTTTCCATCTGAACGAAATCCATCACCAGCGTGACCTTGAGCAGGCCCACCTGCTCGGGTCCGGCCACACCAGCTTCTGCGTACTCGACAGAATCCCAACCGATGCCCGAGAGGGACACCCCAAAACCCATGTGCTGACGCAGCGGGTCTGACACGCCAAAGTACAACGGCAGGCCCTTGGCACTGAACAGCTTGTATTCCTTGCTCTGGCCTCTGCCTTGGCCCCGCTTGAGCTCGACCGGGGCCGGAACCGCCACACCCGCCATGCGTTCGCGGGCGGCGGCCGGCAGGCCCTCAAAAGGCACGACGGTGAGGCCCCGTGCCTGCAAGGACTGGCCGAACCGCTCGTAGGCGCTGTCGGTGATGGACTGCATCAAGGCCTCGTCCACCCCCGCCAGCACATAGCGGCCGTGCATCGATGCGCTGCCCGATCCGGAACCAATGCCCCCAGAGGCCGACGCCGATCCCACGCCCTGGGTGGCGAACATCACGCGAAATTGCGCAATGCCCACCTGGCGAAGTTCGCGCAGGCCGTCAACCTGCTCGGTGTTGAGCCAAGCCTCGGCGGCTTGTGCCGGGTTCGTGTTGGCCAGGGCCGCATCGAAGGCGGTCGCGGGCGCTGTCTGTGCCCAGGTTGGTGCGGTGGGCAGACCCAGCCAAGGCAGGGCCGCGGTGCTGACAAGAAGGTGGCGGCGCTTCATGGCCGGCTTACCGGTTGTAGGTGTACTTGATCGAATAAGGCAGCGACAGCTGCACCGGCACCGTGGTGGTCAAGGTGGCGGACACCTGCCCCACATTGTTGGCAAACGAACAACTGTTGATGGTCATCGAACCACCGTTGCTGCTGAACCCGCTGAACGTCGCGTCGTTGCTCAGTCCACCGCAGAATTCACCCTGGTTGGCAGGGGCGGGAACGCCATTGACCGTGACTGTCGTTGCGGCGGCGCCCGCAATGGAGACTTCCACCGTCAAGGAGCCGCTGCCGCCCGAGGGGGGTGGTGTGGTGGATCCTCCCTGAGCCGCCGTTGAAAAGGCCGCTCCAAAGCCGGTGAACGCCGAGTAGCTTCCGGTTTGTGCCGCGCTCAGCAGTTCGGCGTGGGTTTTTGAGGTGTCGGCCAGTGCGGTTTTCAGGGCCTCCAGCAGCTGGTCAACGGCATCGCCTGGTTCGGCTTTGAATGCGGTGGTGATGGGGTTCACCGAGCCCAGCGTGCTGGTGATGCCCAGCCCGGTGGCGATGCTGCTCAAGGCGGTTTCGACGGCACTGGCGTTGATGTTGGTGAACACGGGTGAGCCAAACCAAGTTTGTGGAGCGGCGCCTGCCAGTTGGGCGACGATCAGGTCGGTCAGTGGCGTGACGTTGACGGTGCCCAACGACACGGCAATGGAATGGTAGGGCGTGGTGTTGGCGCTGCCGCTGATGCTGCCACCGCTCACCTGGACGGCGCAGGGCAGCGTTTGCCCGGCAAAAGACACCTGCCATGCGCCGGTGGTGCTGGTGGTGGTGTTCAGTGCAGTGCCGCCGGCGCATTGGACGGCAATGGCACCGTTGGCAATGGGTGCACCCACAGCCGCCACGCCGGAGAGCGATGCCGCAGGCATGGGGTCGCCGCCACCGCCACAGCCGGCCAGAAAGGCGGCCATGGTCAGGGTGCCCCACATCCAACGAGAGGGTGCGCGAAAAACGGGTGTGCTCATGGTGTCTGCTCCAGAAAATAGATCGGGGCCACGGTGGCCTGGGGCTATTGTGGAAACGGGCACCGCGCCCGGGTACCCCCAAAACCAGGGTCCCCCCCCGTTCAAGGGGGGTGGTGCGGGGGATGCGTTGGGGGTGCGGGTCACTGGCCTACACTGTGCTGATGCCGACCACCCTGTTTGAGCGTGCTTTGATCGTTGAGGACCTCGATGAGCCCAGGCAGTGGCTCGCGGAGCTGTTGCCGCGCGCGTTGTCCAGCGTTCGAACGGTGGATTGCGCAGACTCGGTGGCGAGTGCTCGCCAATGCATGGCGACCTACGCTTATGGCTTGGCGCTGGTGGACTGGGGGCTGCCCGATGGCCACGGCGGTCAGCTGATTGAGGAACTGGTCGCCGCCCGCCCGGGAGCGGTGGTGATCGTGGCCACCATCCACGACGACGATGCCCATGTGTTTCCGGCCCTGCGTGCGGGGGCTTCGGGCTATATTTTGAAGTCGCAGCCAGCGCAGGTGGTGGTGGCCCAGTTGCACCGCATCGAGCAAGGCGAACCGGCGCTCTCGCCCTCCATCGCGGCCCGGGTGCTGCAGCATTTCCGAAACGATCCATCGCCCGAGCCACCCGACGTGGCAGCCACCGAGTCTGCGAGGCGCTTGTCTGAACGAGAAGTGGACGTGTTGCGCTTGATTGCCAAGGGCTACAAGGCCACCGAAGTGGCCCAGCTGCTGGGCCTGAGCAGCCACACGGTGACCGGTTACGTGCGCGACATTTACCGCAAGCTGGGTATTTCGTCGCGCGCCGAGGCCACGCTGGAAGCCGCCCGCCGTGGTTTGGTGAGCTGACGCCGACCTGTTGAGATCAAGGCATCAAAGGCGTGGTGTTTGACGCCTCGCATGTCGAACCCGACAGAGGAAGACTCAGCAGGACCCGCACGCCGCCGCTCGCTGCGTTGTCCACCGAGAGCGTACCCCCCAGGGTTTCTGCACGCTGCACCATGTGGCGCAGGCCGCGACCGCCCGAAGCAGGCCGCACGGCCACCAAACCCCGGCCGTCGTCGCGGACTTCCAGCACCAGGGCCCGGTGGGGAGAACCTTCGAGCCAGGCCCGCACGGTGATGTGTTGCGCCTCGGCGTGCTTGACCGTGTTCGTTACCGCCTCCTGCAGCACACGCATGACCTGCAGGGTGGCGTTGCTGCCCAATTCGAGCTGTTCGAGATCGTGCCCAACCTCCCAGCGCAAGTTCAGCCCGATGGCTTCCAGCCGGGAATCCCAGCGGTTGCGCCAGGTGGCCAGCGCGCGGTGCAGGCTTTGGCCCAGATCGCCCGCATCCATCAGCAGGCGCAACTCGTCCAAACCTTCTTGCAGCGTTTGCGCCACCCGCTCTTTGCTCAGCGTACCCCGCTCAACGCCGCGCAGGGCCGTGATCAGCTGTGCACCCACGCCGTCGTGGATTTCTCGGTTGAGCCACGCCCGTTCTTGTGCCCGCGCGCTGGCGCGTTCGCTGGCACGCAGCATCGCGTAGCTTTGCTCCAATTCCAGGGCTTTGGCCTGGATGTTGCGCTCCAGTTCCGCGTTGGTGTGTTCTGCGCGGTTGAGCTGTTTGACCTGAAAAATCGAGACCACGACCACGTGGCTCAGCAGCAGCAGGGTGAAACCGACGTTGAGAAAAGCCCAGTTCGCGGGTGAGGCGTAGCCGATCACCATGCCCATGTCGTGCACAGACCCGGCCAGCAACGCACCCAGACCCAGTGCCAACAGCCCAGGGCTCAGACTCCCCTGGCGCCAGCGCTGCAGCAGGAACACCAGCACCGCAAACAGCACCGCGAACCCACTCGCGAAGGCCAAAGCACGCACCAGTTGGGCGCCTTGCTCCAGCACCAGCGTCACCACAAAGGCCAGGCTGATGGCCAGGCAAAGCGCGGCAATCGTGCGCAGGCGCCGCACTGTGGTGCCCTGAAACCCATGCAGCCACGAGGCGGCCAGGCTGCAACTGGTGAGCAACACCAGCCAGGGGTTGAGTTGCTCAACAACCAGTGGTGCGAAGGGGTATGCGAAAAACTGGTAAGTAACGCCGCGCACCACCCAGGCCAGGCAGGCAACGGCAAACCACAGGGCTGCACGGTCCTGGCGCCTGTAAAACCACACCAGCATGGCGAGCAAACCTGCCATACCAATCATGGTGCTGGAGAAGCTGTTGAAGTCCGTGATCACGAGCTGACTCAAGGCTCGGGATTCCAGCATGGCCACCTGGGGGCCCACGCTGACGCGGATCAGGCCGCTGCCCATGTAGACCAGGTCGACAATCTCGATCACCAGTTCACGGGCACCCTGCGGCAACTGGAACAGCGCGGGTATGCGGCCGTTGTAAACCTGCGACCCCACGAGGGTCACGGGGTCGATGGGCTGAACCGGCTTGCCGTCAATCCAGGCCCGGTAGGGGCCGCCCATGCGGAACACCCACAAGCCCCAGTCGGCACCCGCAGGGCATGCATCCAGCTGCATGCGGTAGCGGATTTGCGTGCCCTGGCGGCGCCATGCCAACGCCAGCGAATCTTCCGGTGCAACGGTCGACTGGTTCAGCACCTGGCCCGCACGCAGCACGGTGCGCTCGGCTTGCCGGATTTCGGTGGCCTGCTGGCAGGCGGGCTCTGCGACACTGGCTTGAGCGCCCAGGCTGAGCAGGAGGCACCACCAGACGATCCAGGGTCGCATGCCCCAGCACCCTTACAGCGCGAAGATCTTGCCCGGGTTCAGAATGTTGTGCGGGTCCAGCGCGCGTTTGATGGTGCGCATCATGTCCACCGCGCCGCTGCCGGCTTCGGTGAGCAAAAAGTCCATTTTGTGCAGGCCCACACCGTGTTCGCCGGTGCAGGTGCCTTCCAGGCGCAGCGCGCGCGCCACCAGCTGGTGGTTCAGCACCTCGGCCTGCTCGCGTTCTTCGGGTTTGGTCGGGTCGATCAGGTAGCCAAAGTGGAAGTTGCCGTCGCCCACGTGGCCGACCAAAAAGTACGGGATGCCGCTGGCGTCGGCCTCGGCCACGGAGTCGAGCAGGCAGTCGGCCAGGCGGCTGATGGGCACGCAGGTGTCGGTGGACACGGCGCGGCAGCCCGGCTTGCTCTGGATGGCGGCAAAGTAGGCGTTGTGCCGGGCGGTCCACAGGCGGGTGCGCTCTTCGGGCGTGGTGGCCCATTCGAAGGCCCCGTTTTCACTGTTCGCGCCGAACTCGCTGGCAATCTCCTGCACCGTTTCGGCCTGCTCTTTCACGCTGGCCGGTGAGCCGTGGAATTCCATCAGCAGCATGTGTTCTTCGCGCAGGCCGAGCTTGCTGTGCGCGTTCACCATGCGCACCGTGCCGGCGTCGATCAGCTCGCAGCGCGCAATCGGAATGCCCATCTGGATCACCTGGATGGTGGTGCGCACGGCGGCTTCGATGCTGGGAAACGAGCAGGTGGCGGCTGAGATGGCCTCGGGCAGGGGGTAGAGCTTGAGCGTGACCTCGGTCATGATGCCCAGCGTGCCTTCGCTGCCCACCATCAGGCGCGTCAGGTCGTAGCCCGCGCTGCTTTTTTTGGCGCGGGTGCCGGTGCGAATCACTTCGCCGCTGGCGGTGACCACCTCCAGCGCCAACACGTTTTCGCGCATGGTGCCGTAGCGCACGGCGTTGGTGCCGCTGGCGCGCGTGGCGGCCATGCCGCCGATGGAGGCGTCGGCGCCCGGGTCGATCGGGAAGAACAGCCCTTCGCTTTTCACCGCTTCGTTCACCGCCTTGCGCGTCACGCCGGGCTGCACCGTCACCGTCAGGTCTTCGGCGTTGATGGACAGCACCGCGTTCATGCGGCCCACGTCGATGCTGATGCCGCCTTGCACCGCGAGCAAATGCCCTTCCAGCGAAGAACCCACGCCGAACGGAATCACCGGCACCTTGTACAACGCGGCGAGTTTCACCGCGTCGGCCACATCTTGTGTGCTCTGGGCAAACACCACGGCGGCGGGCGGCGGCACGTCGTACACCGACTCGTCGCGCCCGTGCTGCTCGCGCACCGCCAGCGCGGTGGAACACTGCGCGCCGAAGCGGGCTTGCAACGCGCTCATCAGCTCGGCGGGTACCTCGCGCGGCTGGATATGGGGAACCAGGTGGGTCAGTTCGGTGGGGGCGTTCATGGGGTGTCTCCTGCGTGGCGGGTCTCAACAAGGCGCCAGTTTACGCCGCAGTACCCAGCCGCAGCGTGCCGTCTCTGTCGCTGGCGGGCGTGCTGTGGATGTGCGCGCGCGAAGCCCCTGAGCCCAGCGCAGGCCCACCATTCCCGCACAATGCGGTTTTGTCTGCACACCCGCTACCAAGGACCATTCATGGGCAACCGACTGACACAAATTGCCACCCGCACCGGCGACGCTGGCACCACCGGGCTGGGAGACAACACCCGCGTCTCCAAAAACAGCCTGCGCGTGCATGCCATGGGCGAGGTGGACGAGCTCAATTCCCACATCGGCGTGCTGTTGTGCGAAGACATGGCGCCCGACGTGCGCACGCTGCTGGTGGAGATTCAGCACCAGCTCTTCAATCTGGGCGGCGAGCTGTCCATTCCAGGTTTTGAGCTGCTCAAGCCCGAGGCCGTGCTGGCCCTGGACGACGCGCTGGCCACCTACAACGAGCAACTGCCGCGCCTGCAGGAATTCATCTTGCCCGCCGGCACCCGCGCCGCCGCCCTGGCCCATGTGTGCCGCACCGTGGCCCGCCGCGCCGAGCGCGCTGTGGTGGCGCTGGGCAATGAAGAAGCCATCCAGGAAACCCCACGGCAGTACCTCAACCGCCTGAGCGACCTGATGTTTGTGCTGGCCCGCGTGCTCAACCGCATGAACGGCGGTGACGACGTGTACTGGAAAAGCGAGCGCATGGCGCAAGCGCAGTGAAACGCCCCACCGCCGCCCTGGTGGCCGTGCTGCTGGTCAGCAGCGGGACCGCCGCCGCACAACCGGCCCTGAGCACCACCACCCTGGTGTGCGAAGCGGTGTACCTGCCCGCGCGCACCGCCTGGACGCGCACCGTGACCGTGGGCTACGACCAGCGCCGCGTGCGCTCGGTGCACATCGACGGTGTACCGGTCTACACCTTCGCCGTTCGCGAGACGGTGATCCTGACCGCGCTGGACAACGAGCGTATCCAGATCGACACCGCCAGCCAGACCTGGACCAGCGACTTTCGCGGCCTGGCCACGGCGCAAGGGCGTTGCGAACGGGGTTGAGCGAAAGACCCGCAGCCTCTCAGCGCGGCACGGGCATGGTGCAACGGACGGTCAGCTTTGTCAGCGGCCAACCCCTCCCGATAGCCATTGGGGCACCACCCTGACCAAACCGCAAACACGTTCCAGGGACACGGTTGCGCAAGGTCAAATAGACCGCTGTCTCAGGTCTTACACTCAAGTTTGATCAACCTTTTACGGAGACTTCAAATGAAGATTTTGCTCGCGGTCGATGGCAGCAAGTACACCAAGAAAATGCTGGCTTATTTGGCCACGCACGACGAAGTGTTCAGCGCCAAGAACGAATTCACCTTGTTCACCGCCCAAATACCGCTGCCACCGCGTGCACGCGCTGCGGTGGGCAGCGACATTGCCAATGGCTATTACACAGACGAAGTGGAAAAAGTCACCGCCCCGGTGGTCAAATTCCTGAAACGCCACAGCATCGAAGCCCAGGTGCTCAGCAAGGTGGGTGCACCGGGTGAACTGATCGCTAAAACGGCCGAGGCCGGCAAGTTCGATCTGGTGATGATGGGCTCTCACGGGCACAGTGCCCTGGGCAACCTGGTCATGGGTTCGGTGGCCACCCAGGTTATTGCGCACTGCAAGGTGCCCGTGCTGCTGGTGCGGTGAGCGTGCCACCCGCGCCGCTTTGCCGGCGCGCGAGATCAACGGATTCTCAACCCGTCAAAGCAGGTGCTCAGCACCATGTCGATGATTTGCTCGGTGCTGTAAAGGCCGGTGCCTTTCAGAAACCCCAACACCGGGTCGCAGGCGCGGGCGTACAAGGTGTAGAGCACCGCAATGGGCGGTAACGCCGGGTTCAGGCTGCCATTGGCTTGCGCCGCTGTGATCCAGGCGCCCATGCGCTCGCTCACGTCCATGAGCCCATCAACATAGGCCTTGTTGGTGGTCAGCGCGGCCCGCAGGCTGGAGTTCTCACTCGGCAACGAGGGCATTTCACCCGCCAGTTGAACCTCCATGGTCCAGCGGGCCACTGCACGCAGTTGGTCGATGGGCTGCAGTTCGCTGGCTGGGTGCTCCAGGCTGTCCAGAAACGCACACGCGCGCTGCATCACCCGCACCATGGCTGCCGCAGCCAGGTCTTCCTTGCTGGGAAAGTGCTTGTACAGGCTGGCCTTGGCAATGCCCACCTCGGCCGCCACCTCGTCCACCGTCATGGCCTCAAAGCCTTTTTCGGCCAGCAGGCGGTTCACCGCCGAGATGATGGCGTCTTCGCGGGCGATGTGCATCTGCTCGCGAAAACTGCGCTTCGGGGTGGCTTGTGGAGGAGATTTGAGGGCAGCACTGACCATGGGAAACCTTGTTGTGGTCGGGAGATTTTGCCCGATTTCGACGGTGACGTGGAAAACCACACCGAAAGGTATGCGTGCATACCGATGGGTATTTTTGATCCTGGAAACCCGTCGCCGTCTGAACCTCCCCAGCGCTGCCGGGCCCGCCTACGGCGCAGGGCTGGGGGGTGACAAACCGTGTGCGATCGCCGCCTCTCAGCGGGCCGCGCGCAAACTCTGGGCAGCGGCACAGCGCAAGGCGTTGCTGAGTGCGTCGAGCACGTCCGAACTGAGGTTCCAGCAGTGCCAGTGCAGGGCCACACCCAGGCGGTGGCGGGGCGTCAGGTTCACCAGCTCACCGCTGGCCAGCAGATCGCGCACCCGCAGCTCGGGCAACACGCTCACGCCCCAGCCCGCCTGCACCGCGCGCACCTGGCCTTCGCTGGAGGGCACAAACAGCTGCTTGAGCATGATGCGCGGCAGGCCAAACGCCTGCGACACAAAGCCGTGCTGCAGGTTGTCCTTGCGGTTGAAGGCCACGAACGGCAGCTTGTGAAAGTTGTGCGCGCTCAGGCCTTTGGGGCAGTGGGTGGCGGCGTAGTCGGCCTGCGCCACCGCCACATAGTCCATGGTGCCCAGCGGCTCCATCTTGCAGCCGCGCAGCGCCTGCCCCAGCGAGGTGACGCAGCCCAGCACCTGGCCTTCGCGCAGCCACTCGTGGGTGAATTCCTGGTCGTCGGTGATGATCTCAATGGGCAGGCCGCCCTGCGCCAGCGTGTTCAGCGCGGGCAGGGCCCAGGTGGCGATGCTGTCGGCGTTGATGGCCACCGAAATGCGCTCTTCTTCGCGGCCACTGCCGGTGGAGCTGGGCGCGAGTTCCTTGAGGTCTTTTTCCAGGTCGGCGCGCAGCAGCCGCATCATCTTGGCGTGCTTGAGCATGAGCTGCCCGGCCGAGGTGGGCTTGAGCGGGCGGCTGCGCACGATGAGCACCGTGCCCACCTGCGCTTCCAGGGCGCGCAGGCGCTGCGACACCGCCGACTGGGTGATGGACAGGCGCTGCGCAGCGCGCTCAAAACCGCCTTCTTCAATGATGGCGGCGAGGCATTCGAGGGCGTCGGGGTCAAAGGTGCTCATGGGGTGGGTGGCACTGGGTTGAAGGGGTTGTGCCCTGCCGCCGGGGTCGGGCTGCAAGGGCGCTGTGGCTGCGCACAGGGGGTGGTATATGCATAAGCCAATCTGATGCAAGAAATTTTAAGTTAATTCCACTTCACTTGAAGCCGGGTTTTTCCCATACTGCGAACCTGTTTCTTTCACTTTTTTCGGAGCGGGTCATGCAAGTCACGGTATTGGGCGCGGGCATCATCGGGGTCAGCACGGCGTGGCATTTGCTGCAGCGCGGTCACAGCGTCACGCTGGTGGACCGACAACCCGACGCGGCACTGGAAACCAGCTTTGGCAACGCGGCGCAAATTTCGGTGAGCTACTGCGAGCCGTGGGCCAACCGCGAAGCGCCGCTGAAGGCGCTGAAGTGGATGTTTTCGGCCACCTCGCCGCTGCTGTTTCGCCCACAGATCGACCCCGCCCAATGGCGCTGGGGCTTGCAGTTTCTGGGCCAGTGCAACGACGCGGCGTTTGAACGCAACGTGGCTCAACTGGTGGCGCTGGGTTCTTACAGCCACGCGGCGCTGAAAGACGTGGTGGCCGAGACCGGCATCGAATACCACCGGCTGGAACGCGGCATTGCCCACTACTACACCGACCAGAAGTCGTTTGACGGCGCTGCAGGGGCCGCCGCCGTGATGCAGAAATTTGGTGTGAAGCGCAAAGTGATCAGCCGCGACGAGCTGCTGAAGATTGAACCCGCGCTGAACGCTTTTGCCGACCGCATCGTCGGCGGCACCTACACCCCCAGCGACGAGTCGGGCGATGCGCGCGTGTTCACCCAGCAGCTCGCCGCGCTGTGCGCCCAACGCGGCGCGCAGATGCTCTACAACCACGATGTGGAGTCCCTGGACGCCACCGGTGGCAGCGTGCAGCAGGTGCGTGTGCGCGACCGCACCACCGGCGCCGTGCGCGCCCTGAAGGCCGACGCCTATGTGGTGGCCTGCGGTTCGTACACCACACCGCTGCTCAAAAGCGTGGGTGTGCAGGTGCCCATTTACCCCGGCAAAGGCTACAGCGCCACCCTGCCGCTGCTGCAGCCCGAGAAGGCACCCCACGTCAGCATGATCGATGACCAGTTGAAGATCGCCATGTCGCGCCTGGGCAACCAGTTGCGCGTGGCCGGCACCATCGAGCTGGGCGGTTTTGACCTGTCGCTGGACACACCGCTGGCCAAAAAACGTTGCGAGATGCTGGTCAAGCGCATTGAAGAGGTGTTCCCTGGCGTGGCCGATACCCGCACGCCCGAACAAGGCGGCGACCCGCAGTTCTGGACCGGCCTGCGCCCGGCCACCCCCACCAACATACCGCTCATGGGCCGCACGAAAATGGGCAAACTGTGGGTGAACGCCGGCCACGGCACGCTGGGCTGGACGCACGGCGCGGGCTCGGGCAAGGCGCTGGCCGAACTCATCAGCGGCGAGCAACCCGCCATGGCTTTTGACTTTTACGGCATGCCGCCCCGCACCCAGGCACCCGCTGCCCGGGCGGCACGGCTGAGCCCCACGCCGCCGCCCAGCCAGGCCTGAAAAAAAATCCATGAAGGCCGGAGACTGCGTCACGCAGTCTCCGGCCTTTTTGCATCGCGGCGCACCACACGTGTACCGTGCCAGGGCGACCCCGCGGGCGCCCGACTTTTCCCACAAACCAACAGGAGACAAACATGACCCAAACCCCTTTGAGCCTGGGCGCTGGACGAGCGGTGAGCAACACACTGCTGGCGGCGGCCAGCGTGCTGGCCCACGGCACAGCCCAGGCCCAGGCAGTGGCCACCCCCACACTGGACGAGCGCATCAGCGCGGCGGTGCAGCCCTATTCCGATGCGGTGGCAGGCGCCATTTTTTATTCGGTGCCCGTGGGCGGCACCAGCTTTCCGCTCATCGTGGGCTGGTTGATTGCCGCCGCTCTGGTGTTCACGCTCTACTTCGGTTTCATTCAATTCCGGGGTTTCGGCCATGCCATCCAGGTGGTGCGCGGGCGCTATTCGCACCCGTCCATGGCGGGTGAAGTGACCCCGTTTCAAGCGCTCACCACCGCCGTTTCAGGCACCGTGGGGCTGGGCAACATCGCCGGTGTGGCGGTGGCCGTGAGCATGGGCGGCGCGGGCGCCACGTTCTGGATGGTCCTGGCCGGCTTGCTGGGCATGGCGTCCAAATTCACCGAGGTGACGCTGGGCGTGAAATACCGCAACGTGCACCACCCGGCCGGCACCGTCTCGGGCGGGCCCATGCGCTACCTGTCCAAAGGGCTGGCGGAGCTGGGCATGCCCCGGCTGGGCCAATTTCTGGCGGTGTTCTTTGCCATTTGCTGCGTGGGCGGCGCCATTGGCGGGGGCAACATGTTCCAGGCCAACCAGAGCTTCCAGCAGGTGGTGGGCGTCACCGGCGGTGCCGACAGCTTTCTGGCCGGCAAGGGCTGGCTGTTCGGCCTGGTCATGGCCGTGCTGGTGGGGCTGGTCATCATCGGTGGCATCAAGTCGATCGCCCGCGTGACCGAAAAAGTGGTGCCCTTCATGGCCGGCCTGTACATGGTGGCGGGCATGGTGGTGCTGTTCATCTACATCGACAAACTGCCCTGGGCGTTTGGCCAGATTTTTGTGGGCGCGTTCTCGGCCGAAGGCGTGGCCGGCGGTGTGGTGGGTGCGCTCATTCAAGGGTTCAAACGCGCGGCGTTTTCCAACGAAGCCGGTGTGGGCTCGGCAGCCATTGCGCACTCGGCCGTGCAAACCGACCAGCCGGTGTCGCAAGGCTTTGCCGCGCTGCTGGAGCCGTTCATTGACACCGTGGTGATCTGCACCATGACGGCGCTGGTGATCATCATCACCGGCCATGTGAGCGCCGGCGGCCTCACGCCCCTGGCCAACGGCGCCAGCGGCGTGGGCCTGACCTCGGCCGCCTTTGGCAGCGCCGTGAGCTGGTTCCCCTATGTGCTGGCGCTGGCGGTGGTGCTGTTTGCCTTTTCCACCATGATCACCTGGAGCTACTACGGCCTGAAAGCCTGGACCTACCTGCTGGGCGACAGCATGGCGTCCGAACTGGTCTTCAAGTTCATGTTCCTGGCCTTCGTGGTCATTGGCTCCAGCATGGGCCTGGGCCCGGTGATCGACTTTTCAGACTCGATGATCTTCGCCATGGCGCTGGCCAACATCGTGGGCCTGTATTTGCTGATGCCCGTGGTCAAGCGCGAGCTGAACAGCTACTGGGCCGGCATCCGCTCGGGCCAGATCGCGGTGACCCGGTAAACCGGGTTTCCCCAAGCGCTGCGCGCTGAGCGCGCCATCAAACCAGCTGCGCTTCCAGCGCCTGCACCTGCTGGCGCAGCGCGGCGTTTTCGGCCTGCAGCTCGGCCACCTGGCGCTGCAGCGCCTGCACCGCGTCGGTGGCTTCGGCATCCACCGGGGCGGCGGTTTCGGGCGTGGCTTCTTCGCGCGGTTTGCGCTTGGCCTCGCGCACGCGCTTGGCGGCCAGCTTCAGCTCGTCTTTGCCCGCGTGGGCGGCGGCCACCTGTTCTTCCGTGGGCAAGGTGGCCTCAGCGGCGGCGGTGTTGAGCGAAATGGTGCCCGACTTCACCGCCGCCACCAGCTCGGGCGCGGCCTGCTTCTGGATCTTTTCAATCGCCACCACCTGGCTGCTGCTGAGGCGCGCGGCGCGGGCGATGGCCTCGCGGCTCTTGAGCGCGTCGGGTTCGTACACGCTGGGCGCGGCTTCGGTGGGCGCCGTGTCGGTGCCGGCGGTGCTGTCGGGGCGCTCGGCGCTGGCCACCGTTTGGGCGCGCCCGCGCCGCTCGGCCATGATCTCGCGTTGGCGCAAGGCCAGCACCCCGCGCTGAAAGTCCGACACGCTGCGCCGCCCCAGGTGCTGGCCAATCATCCACAAATGCACGTCCTCCATGGAGCGAAAGCGCGTGTTCTGCACCGTCTGAAACGGCAGCCCGTGTTGCTGGCAAATGCGGTAGCGGTTGTGGCCGTCCACCAGCGTGTCGCCCCACAACACCAGCGCGTCGCGGCAACCCTCGGCCAGCAGGCTGCGCTCCAGCGCCTCGTATTCCTCCGGGGTCAGGGGGTCGATATAAGCTTTGAGTTCTTCGTTGACAACAATCTGCATGGATGGGTGGCTCAGGGTGCGGGAAAGGGGGGACATTCTAGGGGCCAGCGACAATGCCCCTGCGCCAACAGACCGCTCCCCATTTGCATACCCACTTGCACCCCCACTTTTTCACGCCATGAGCCGCATCACGTTTGAACTCCCCGAGCACTTTGTCTTTGCCACCGAGATGCAGGTCTACATCAGCCACGTGAACCAGGGCGGCCACCTGGACAACGCGCAACTGCTCACGCTGGTGTCGGAAGCGCGGGTGCGGTTTTTCCGCTGGCTCGGCTACACCGAGGGCAACGTGGCCGGTTTCCCCATCGTGGTGGGTGACCTGGTGGCGCAATACAAGTCCGAAGCGTTTCACGGCGAAACCCTGCGTGTGGACATGGTGCCCGCCGACTTCAACCGCTACGGCTTCGACCTGGTGTTTCGCATGTCCGAAAGCGGCCAGGGCCGCGAGGTGGCGCGCGGCAAGGTGGGCGTGGTGTTCGTCAGCAAAGCCGACCGCAAAGTGGCGCCCGTGCCCGAGGCTTTCCGGGAGCGGCTGCGCGAAGCCACGCAGGCGTGAACGGCAGGCGCAGGGTCTTGGACCCGTGCCTGCCGTTCACAGCGGCTTTCAGCGCGTGTTGCGCCCGGGCGGTGCGCGACGCGATTGCGACTGGTTGTTGCCGCCCACATGCGACTCGCGGTCGCTGCGGCTGGCGGGCGTGCGCTGGCCCTGGTTGAGCTGGGTCGGGTCTTGTTCACCGAGCTTGTTGGTGTCGTTCTCCACCTTGCGGGTGTGCGGCTCTTGTTTGTCGTGCGGGTTCAGATTGTGTGTCATGGGTTCTCCTGGTAAGACCCCCCTTATGGCACGGTCACAAGTCGCGGTCAAACGAACGGATCAACCACGGAAGACTTGGGTGGTGCTACCCGCTGTATGGACCTGTTCCACTCACAGGCAAAGTCTTGACGATTGCATTTTTCAACAGCAGGGAAGTCTGTTCCCTCACACACACCTCAGGAGAACTTTCATGAGCCTGATCCAACCCCTGCCCGGTGGCCCGCTGGACATTGTGGGCGACATCCACGGCGAATACGACGCGCTGTGCCAGTTGCTGGGGCATCTGGGTTACGCCGCCGATGGCACCCACCCACAAGCCCGCACCCTGGTGTTTGTGGGCGATTTCTGCGACCGGGGGCCGAACAGCCCCGCCGTGCTGGCCCTGGCTCAGCGGCTGATCCAGTCAGGGCGCGCCGTGGCCGTGCTGGGCAACCACGAGATCAACCTGCTGCGGGGCGATGCCAAAGACGGTTCGGGCTGGTTCTTTGACGAACGCGCCCAGCGTGACCACCCCAAATACGCGCCGTTTCAGCGGCCCACCGACGCCGAGCGCGCCCGCATCACGGCCTGGCTCTCGGGCCTGCCCATCGCGCTCGAACGCGAAGACCTGCGGGTGGTGCACGCGGCCTGGCAGCACGCGCCCATTCAAGCGGCCAGGCAGCTGCCGCTGGGCACCGTTCACACCACCTATGAGCGCTGGGAAGCCGAAGCCCGCCGCCAGGCCCGCGAAACCGACCTGGCGCAACGCATGCTGGCCGAGCTGAGCGACTGGGCGTTTGGCCTGGAAGACCCGCAGCGCCAGCCGCCTTTTCTGCACGCCCACGCGGAGCACGAGGCCAACAAACAGATGCTCAACCCGCTCAAGGTGCTCACCTCCGGCGTTGAGCGCAAAGGGAGCGTGCCGTTTTATTCGGGCGGCAAGTGGCGCTTTGCCGAGCGCGTGGCGTGGTGGAACGCCTACACCGACGCCACCCCGGTGGTGGTGGGCCACTACTGGCGCCGGGTGAACCCGGTGGACCGCGCCCGGGTGGGCAAGGGCGACGCGGACCTGTTCGCCGGCACCCACGCCATGCGCTGGCATGGGCAGCGCGGCAACGTGTTCTGTGTGGACTATTCAGCCGGTGGCCGCTGGGCCGAACGAAAAGCCGGCACCCCACCGGGGCGCGACTTCAAGCTGGCCGCCCTGCGCTGGCCTGAAAAAACCTTGCAGTTTGACGATGGGCACCGCCAGGCCACCGACGGGTTTGGCACCTGAAACCGCCTGTTGCCCGAGTTCGAGGGCCAGGTGAAATGCATCTACATTGACCCGCCCTACAACACCGGCAACGAGGGTTGGGTTGACACCGATGCGGTGAACGACCCGAAGATGAAGCGATGGCTGGGCCAGGGGGTGGGCAAGGAAGGGGAAGACCTGTCGCGCCACGACAAGTGGCTGTGCATGATGTACCCGCGCTTGAAGCTGTTGCACCGACTACTTCGGCCAGAGGGGGTTCTGTTTACAAGTATGGACCGCAACGAGATGGCGACCTTCAAGCTCTTGCTTGAAGAAGTTTTCGGCGCGGGCAATTGGGTTGGTGAAATTGCATGGCGAAACGTCACCGACAACAACCCGACAAACATCTGCCTCGAACATGAATATGTCCTTTGCTTCGCCAAGAGCAAGTCAGCACTGAGCCCAGTTTGGAAATCCCCGTACCTGGATGCAAAAAAAGGCTGATTGACCTTGGCTGGCAATTGGCCTCCGAGTACACCGACAAGAAAAAGCTGCAAGCAGCTTATTCCAAGTGGTACCGGGAACACAAGTCAGAGATTTGGCCTTTTCAGGACTACAAATTCATTGATGCAGGTGGCATTTACACCGGCAGTCGTTGCGTGCATAACCCGGGAACGGAAGGCTACAGATCAAAAGTCCAACGCATCAACCGGTTGGGTGCGCCATTTGCCCGGCGTGTCTTGGTGGAGTTGCGCGGTGGTGTGCCTGCGGCTTTCGAGCCGATGACGTCCGATGAATACCAAGTCATGGGGTCGTAGGCTTGGTTTGAACGAATCCAGCCGAAACCCAGACCCTGCACCAGCGCGGTCAACGCCCCTGGCGCGCTGACCGCGCAATAAGCCGGTGCAGCAGCCCCTGCGCCACCGCCGCGCACAAGGCAAAGGCCGCGAGTTGTACCGCGCACCGTCATTGATATGCGCCAAGATGCATAAAATGCCCATGCAGCAGCTTTTATATGCGAAAAAACGCATAAATTCATACAGCAGCCGATTGCCGCTTATTGCGACAGCAAAGGCGCATCCCAAAATATGCGTTTGTTGTTATTATTTAAACCGTAAATGTTTTTTTATGACCACAGACGCATATTTTCGCAAGGAACCCCTGGACAACCTACCGGCCGTAGGGCGGCAGTTCCGTGCCTTGCGCAAAGCAGCAGGCAAAACACAGGTAGAGGTGGCTTCGGCTGTGGGCATGCGCCAGGAGGCCCTGTCCCGATTCGAGTCCGGGGCAGGCAACGATTTCTCGGCGGCCAAACTGTTGCGATTGCTCCGGGTGCTCGGTCACGAGGTGCAGTTCACCCCGCTGGTTCGCCGACCCACCCTTGACGAGGTGCTCAGTGAGGTCAAGAGCGGCACCAATACCGGTCCGAGTGCACGATGAGCCTGCATGTTTTCGTTCAGGGGCATCGCGTAGCGCGTCTGGAAACGCCAGTATGCGGCGTCTGGCGTTTCCGGCGTGGTTCCCAAGTTCCTGACGCCTGAAACCCAGGCCCTGTTTCGCAAGGGAACCGTTGCCACAGAACGGCACATCGTCAAAGGCAGCTCGGAGCACCAGCCCTTTGTGGCCCTGAACGAGCATCTTTGCATGGAGGTAGCGCGTCGCACAAAGGTGCCTGCGGCCAACACCGTGGTCTCCGAAGACGGTCAAGTGCTGGTTGTCGAGCGCTTTGACATCGATACCGCCGGGCAGCGCAAAGGCTTTGAAGACTTCTGCAGCCTTCTGGGCCTGGTGCCTGAGCAAAAATACGAGTCGACTTGGGAGCGAGCGGCGCGTCTGGTTCGTGACTACGTTGAGCCCGAGCGCCTGCGCTCATCCAACGAGCGACTGGCCGTCACATTGCTGTTCACCTTCGCGCTGGGCAATGCGGACTGTCACACCAAGAACCTGGGCTTCGTGTACACCCACCAGAATGATGTCGAAGTGGCTCCCATCTACGACATGCTGACCATTCTTGCCTATGACCGGTATGCGAACAACCCACCCGGCATGTACGTGGACGGCCGCAAGAGCTGGGACATGCCCAAGGCTCTTTGGCGCTACCTGCAGCAGCACCTCGGCTTCGACCCCAGTGCGCAGCGCCAGCTTGTGGACCGTGTCTGCTCGGCGGTCGACTCCGTCGTTCCAGAACTCAAACACCACATCAGATACACCAAGGGCTTTGAGCCGGTGGGGCTGCGCATGCTCTGGGAGTGGAACGAGGGAATGAAGCGGCTTCAAACCCGCAGGACCTTTGCCATGCCCGACTGGGTCGAGAGTGCCTCGACCGAGGGCCTGTCCAAGCCCGCACCCGCGCAAAAGTTCGCATCGATTCGACTGGGGGAGTCCCCTCTGTTGGCTCCTCGCAAGAGAAGTCGCCCTGTTCAGCCCGCGTCCTGAGCAAGACCTGCTTGAGCAAAAGAGGCTGCCGGGCAAGCACCGTGCGACCGAAACCCAGACCCGACACCCGATCTCGCTTGCCCGGTCAACGCCCCTGGCGCGCTGACCGCGCAACAAGCCGGTGCAGCAGCCCCTGCGCCACCGCCGCGCACAAGGCAAAGCCCAGCATCAGCAGCCCCAGGTTCACCGCGCCTTCGTGGCTGAACAGGCCCACGGTGAAGCCGCCCACGGCGCCCATCATTTGCTGCATGAGGCCGGCCACGGCGGCGGCCGAACCGGCCAGCGCGGGCACCAGGCTGACGGTGCCCGCCAGCGCCGGTGGCACCAGAAAACCGTGCCCGATGCCCAGCAAAATGAGCGGCAAGGCAAAGGCCAGCGGTGAATGCCAGCCGGCCAGCGCCAGACCGAGCATGAGGGCCACGCCGCTGAGGGTGAGCGCCTGGCCCAGCAGCATCATGGGGCGGTCACCGGTGCGGTGCACCAGGTGCGAGGTGAGGTAGTTGCCCACGATGTAGGCCAGCGGAATGCTCATGATGTAGTAGCCAAGGCCCTCGGGGCCCACGCCGTAGCTGCCCAGCACGATGGGGGCGCCGCTGAGGAAGGTGTAGAAGGTGGCCGTGATCATGGACAACAGCGCCACATACAGAATGAACGCGGGCTCGCGGGCCAGGCGCGCATAAGAAGCCCCCATGGCGCGCAGCCAGTGCGGCTGCACGGTGGTGGCTTTCTGGTGGTCGGGCAGGCCGCGCCAGGCGGCCACAAACAGCACCGCCGCCAGCACGGCCATGAGCACAAAGTTGGACTGCCAGCCCAGGCGCACGTGCAACTGCCCGCCGATGATGGTGGCCAGCGGCGGGCACAGGCCCATGGTCATGCCGATGTAGGCCATGACGCGGGTGCGCGCCGGGCCTTGAAACAGGTCTTGCACCATGGCGCGCCCCACCACCATGCCCGCCGCGCTGCCCGCGCCTTGCAGCACGCGCGCCACGATGAGCGTGTTCAGGTCGTTCGCCAGCGCGGCCATGACCGCGCCCACACCGCCCACGAAGAGCCCGAACAGCAAGATGTGTTTGCGCCCCAGGCGGTCGGACAGCGGGCCGTAGAGCAGTTGCAGGCCGCCGTAGGCCACCACATAACCGCTGAAGGTGAGCTGCACGCGGGCCTGGCTGGCGTCGAACACGGCGGCCCATTCCTGCATGGAGGGCAGGCAGATGGTCATGGCGAGCAGGCCAAACGCGAGTTGGGCCAGCAGGTTGGTCACCAGCAGGGCGTGGGTGGGGGGTGGGGGTGGGGTAGCGGTCATTCAGCGGTGCGGGCCCTGCAATGGGCCCAAACATTCAGCGGCCCAGATGGCCGCGTGCCACTGTAACCGCCACCGGGCGAAAGGCCTGTCGCGTGGCGTGGCCCGGCCCGACAGTGCTTCAGCGGATCGCCAGAAAACGCTGCTCCATTTCGCGGCGCATGGCCTTGCGCACCTCGGCGGCGGCGTGGCGGCGGCGCTCGTCGGGGCTGAAGGGGCGCAGCGGCGACACGGCGGTGGGCTTGCCCGCGTCGTCCACCGCCACCATGGTGAAGAAGCAGCTGTTGACGTGGCGGTTTTCCTGCGTGCGGATGTTTTCGGCAATCACCTTGATGCCGATTTCCATGGACGAGCTGCCGGTGTGGTTGACCGAGGCCAGGAAGGTGACGAGTTCGCCCACGTGGATGGGCTGGCGGAACATGACCTGGTCCACGCTGAGCGTGACCACGTAGGTGCCGGCGTAGCGGCTGGCGCAGGCGTAGGCCACCTGGTCAAGCAGTTTCAGAATGGTGCCGCCGTGAACGTTGCCCGAGAAATTGGCGGTGTCGGGCGTCATCAGCACCGACATGCTGAGCTGGTGTGCGGGGAGTTGCATGGGGTTGGATGGAAGGCGGAGGGCAGGGGTGGGAAAGCACCGATCGTGCCACGCCCAGGCACTGCGTCCGGGCGTCTCAGCGTCTCAGAACGTGTATTCGTTTCAGTTGTTCTTCGGCTGCGCCAGAAAAAACCGCAGCATCTCGGCCGAAGCGTCGGGGCCGTTGCCGTCGGTGAACGAGCCACGGGCGTCGCCGCCCGACCAGGCGTGGCCCGCGCCGTGCAGCGTCCACAGCTCCACCAGACACCGGCCTTGGGCGTTGGTGTGCCGGGTGCGGGTGTAGCTGCGGCCGCTGGGCGTCTGACCCTGCTCGGTGCTGGCGCGCAGGCCTGCCGGGCGGGCCGCGTGGGCGCTGGCGGCTTGCTGCACGATGTGTTCACCGTTGCTGTGCTGCACGGTGTGGTCGCGGTCGCCGTGGAACACGATCACCGGCACCGCTTGTCGGGCCGGACGGCGTGGGTCGTCGGGTGTGCCGGGCAGGTGGCCCATGCCCATCACACCGCGGCCTTTCATGGCGGCCATGGCCGAGGGAATGTCGTGCGCGGCGGCATACGGCAGGCCCGAATGGGCACCCACGGCGGCAAACAGCTCGGGGTAGGTTTCGCCCAGGATCACGGCCATGGCCGCGCCGGCCGAGAGCCCGGCCACGTACACACGGCCCGGGTCCACTGGGTGCTCGGCCACCACGGACTGCACCAGAGCGGCCAGCAGCGCGGGCTCGCCAGCGCCGCGCTGTTGGTCTTCGGCGCGAAACCAGTTCCAGCAGCGCGAGGCGTTGGCGCCCGAGGCCTGTTCGGGGTACACCACCAAAAAGCCGTGTTCGTCGGCCAGCCGGTTCATCTGGGTGCCGGCAGCAAAGTCGTCGGCCGACTGGGTACAGCCGTGCAGCATGACCACCAGCGGCAAGGCTCCCGCCGTGGCCGTTTTGGCCGTTTTGGGCATCTGGGCACCGGTGGCCTGCGCCGGAACGTACAGCTTGTAGGCCCGGGTGCCCGCAGGTGCGGTGAAGCTGCGCAGCACGAATTGCCCCCCGGCGGGGGCCGCGTCGGCGGTGTCGGAGCCCGGCGTCGGCACTTCGCGGGCCACCACGTCGATGGTGTCGTCGCCAGGCGCCGCCGCTTGCGCCGGCGTGGCCGCAGCACCCACCACCAGCCCGGCCGAGGCCAGCGCGTTGCGAATGGTGTCGGTTACCCCGCGCAGGGGGCCGCTCTGGGTGTTGAGCCCGGCCGACTTCAGCGCGCGTTCAATGGTTTCCTGGATGTTCATGGCAAGGGCGCTCGGGTTGGAAAAAGCAGAGGGGCCTGGGGGCCGTGGACGGATCAAAAATGGCTTTCGTGGGGCATGGGATCGGGGGGAATGGGGTGACGGGTTCACACCATGCGCGAAGCCAGCGCGCGGCGCACCTCGGGGGATGCATGAAACGCGCCCAGCACCGACACCGATTCAATGGCGGCCAGTGCGAGTTCGGGCGACACGTCTTCGGCAATGCGGGCCAGGCCCACCACCTGCACCCGCAGCCGCTCGCCGGCCGCCACGGCGCGCTCCAGGTCGGCTCGGCCCAGGTGTTGCAGGCCCAGCATCAGCGTGCGCCGCGCCACGGTTTGGCGCACCGCGTCGGCATGCAGCGCCAGCTGGTTGCGCACCGCCGTGCGAATCAGGTCGGAGCGGTTGGAATAAAACCCTTCCTGCACCAGCAGGTCCACCTGCCCCAGGTCGACAACGCCGAGGTTGATGGTGAGTTTTTCGGTGTCGCCCACCCGGGCTTTGGGTTCGGTCGGTGTGTTGGCCATGTGTAAAACCATCTGTTTGGATTCCCATTGGATTCCATGTGGATGGTATTTAAGCACATTGGGCGATCCAGCGCTGGCGCCCTGCTGGCCATCACCGCGTTTGGTGGCGGTTTTGGTGCCTGGATGTCGAGCATGGGGGTGTTGACCTGCCCAGCAGCCGCATCGAGGCCTATGAACAAGCCATTGCAGCGGGCGAATTGTTGATGATGGTGGACGTGCCGCGCCTGCGCGTGGAAGAGATTGAGACGGTGGTGCCGCGCCACCACCCCGAAGCGCAGCTGGAAAGTGTGGCCCCCAATACACCGAGTCATCTCGCTTGTTCCAGGAAGCAGCAGGCGCAGCAAACTCATGTCACGTCATTGAAACTCTCGCAAGCTACCGTTCACCTTCATCCACAAAATTGGTAGTACACATGCGCTCGTTTTTCCTGACTTCCATCGCAATCGCCGCAACTGTTGTCCTTTCCGCCTGCGGTGGATCAGACGGTGTGGACTTTGCCTACCCGGGCGCGGAAGGGGCGACCTTGGCTTATACCCAGTTGGCGAAGCTGTCCAACGGAACAGAAGTGCGCAATGGTGGTTTCGGCTCGGCCATGGCCAAGCACCCAACCCTGCCCGGCCATTTTTATGCACTCACCGACCGCGGTCCGAACGCTGCAACCGCCGCAGGCGTCACGCCATCGGGAATCATATTTGTCAGCCCCGACTACACACCGCGCCTTGGTCTCTTCAAACTCAATGCGCAAGGGCAGGTCGAACTTGTGAAGGCCACGTTGCTGAAAGACCGCAACGGTCGGGCCCTTTCCGGGTTGCCCAACAAGAGCTTCGGCTCCACCGGCGAAACGCCTTACCTCTTGGGCGGTGGTGTCGTTGCACTTGACCCCGACAGCGATGGTCAGACCGGCTTTGACGAGAGTGGGTTGGATGCCGAAGGTTTGGTGGCGATGCCAGATGGCACGTTCTGGGTCAGCGACGAGTACGGACCACACATGGTGCATTTCAATGCAGATGGCCGTGAAATTGCGCGCATCAATCCGTTCGTGGCGGATACGCGAAACAAAGCGGGCCGTGTTTTGCCCGCTGAGCTTTCACGTCGCTGGCCGAATCGCGGCATGGAGGGCTTGGCCGTTATGCCCGACGGCAAGACGTTGGTCGGCATCATGCAGTCAAACCTCTACAACCCAAACCGCACTGCAGCTGGCACGACAGACATCACCCGCATCGTCACGATCAATGTAGACAGCGGCGCTGTGGCGCAGTACCTCTATCGACAAGACGCGGCAGGTTTGGCGAACTCTGAAATCGTTGCACTTTCTGCCACGAAGTTTTTGGTGATCGAACGAGACACCAAATTTTTTGGCCGCGACACGGGTACGATCCGGAAAAATATCTACAGCATCGATCTGGCTGGCGCAACGAATGTGGATGGCAGCAACACGGCATTGGTCAGCGCGTCGGGTGGGCAACTTGTGCGCGACGCATCCACAGGACTGTTGCTCAACAGCAAGACACTGGAACAGGTGATCAAGGATGAGGCTGTGGGAACTGACTTCTCGCCGGGATGGGCCGCACTGGCTGCACAGGGGATTAAACCCGTTACCAAAACAATGGTCTATGACGCGGTGGCCGGACAGAAGTATCCACATGACAAGATGGAAGGCCTTTGGGTCATCGATGCCAACACGATCGGCATCATCAACGACGATGACTTCGCGATCGAACCTGATGGCCAGGGGGGTGTCCGTCAGAAGCTGCTGCATACCGGCAAGGCGGATGCAAACACGCTGTACGTGATCAAGACGGCCAAGCCACTGTTTTGAGGTGTTTTCTCGAACAGATCTTGCGCTGGCGGATCACCGCCCGTCCGCCGGACGTTGAAGTTTGGCTGTCGTCATGACTGGCGGTTGTCGCTGCCCACCTGCCATTGACCTTGGTTGACCGGACGGTCAGCAAGCGACCTTCGCAGCCGCAGGACGGATGGTGTCATGGGACACAGCCACACCAAGGCGTGGCGCGTTCAGCCCCTCAGCAGCTCAGCCAGCACCTTGGCCATGGGTACGGCGCCCCGGGGAATGGCCAAAATCAGCGGGTGCGGGCCCGGTAGGCGGCCAGCCGGGTGGCCAGTTGGGGGCTGCGTCTTCGCGGTCTTTGAATATGGTGGCTCTTGGGCGCGGCGGGCGTGTTCAGTGGGCGTGCGGGGGGGCTGCCGCTGGATGCTGAAGTCGGTTTCGTAGGGTAGCCCGTGGTATTCCATGATGTGGCCGGGCGCAGCCTGCAGCCGCAGGCCCACCACATTGGCGGGCCGTTGCAGCGCCACCTTGCGCGCGGTCAACGGGCGGGGCTTCAGGGGCCGCTGAGCGCAGCCAGTTCGGCCAGCAAGCGCGGGCGCACGCCGGCCATGCCGCGGTAGGCCACCACGGCGTCGCTCATGGAGGCGAGCGCGGCGTGCAGTTCGCCTGCGCGCGCGGGCGCGACCTGCAGCGCAGCCCGCAGCGGGCACACCATGACACGGATGAAAAACACGCCACGCTGCAGGGCGGGCAGGGGCAGCGTGGTCTGGCGTTCGACGCGAAAAAACACCTGGTCCAGCAGGCACTGCCCGGTGGCGTCGGCCTGCGCCACGGCGTCTTCCCAGCGGGTGCGGCGGGTTTCGGGGTGTTGCGCCAGGTCGCCGCTGGGCGTGAGCAGCCACACATGGCGCAGCATGCTGGCCTGGCGAAACGCCATGTCCACAATGCCTTTGCCGCCGGCCTGCAACAGTGCGTTGTCGGCCACCGGGGCGTGGATGGCGGCAAAGTCCAGACCGAGTTTGTCAGCCGGGCTCCAGTTGGACGGGAAGCACACCGAGAGCCAGCGCGTGCGCATCGCGTCCGGCTCGCCGTGCAGCACCACCAGGTCTTCTTGCAGGCCCAGCGTCAGGGCCTCGGCCGTGGGCGCCAGGGCCACACCGGTCTGGGCGGCGTAGGCGGTGGCAATGGCCTGCAGCACGGCGGGCTCGGTGTGGCCGAGCCAGGCGCGCTCGCGGTGCGCGTGCAGCACGGCCTGCTTGTGCGCGGCGTAGGCAGGGGCTTGCGCGTCGCGCAGAAACAGCGGTGGCGGGGGCGCTGCCGTGGGCGCAGCGGGGCTGGCCAGGCGCGACAGGCCGGGCCGCATACGAAACGGGCTGGACACGGTCCAGGGCATCAGGTGGGCTGGGGTGAGCGTGTGCATGGCGGCATTGTGTGGCGGCACGGGCGCCGGGGTGGCGCCAGCCCAACCGGCCCGCAGGGAGCCACCCAAGGCGGTGGCCACGCGATCAGTCGCTCAGTTTTTGCACCAGCAGTTTTTGCACCAGCGGGTGCTGCACCTTGCGCGCGGTGCCGATGGCGTAGAAGTGTTCCTGCACGCCGTCGCAGGGGGCGAACCAGCGCAGGCCGTAGCCGTTGGAGAGCTTTTCGCGCATGCGCTCCGAGGCCGGGAACACGCCCATGCCCGACGAGCCGAAGGTGGCCAGCAGGGCACTGTCTTCAAACTCGCCCACCACATGGGGCGTGACGCCCTGGCGCTCAAACCACTGGTCCAGCCGCAGGCGCACCGAGGCGTGCGCGGTGGGCAGCAGCACCGGCATGTGGGCCAGGTTGTGCGGGAAATCGTGGCGGGCTTGCGCGAGCCATTGCGGCGGCGCGTACCAGCCCATGGCCGACGAACCCAGCGCATGGCTGTAGAGCCGCAGGTTGGGGTTGGCGGGTGCGGGCCGGTCGGACAGCACCACGTCGAGCCGGTGCAAGGCCAGGTCGGCCAGCAAGTCGTCAAACTTGTCTTCGTGGCACAGCAGGCGCAGGTTGGGCTCTTCCATGGCGGGCGTCAGCAGGTCGCGCACAGCGAGCTTGGGCAGGCCGTCGGAGATGCCCACCACCAGGCGCACACCGGTGTGGCTGCCGGCCTCGCGCACGGCGGTGTGCAGGTGCTCGCCCAGGTGAAAGATCTGTTCGGCCACCTGCAGCGCGGCCTGCCCGGCGTCGGTCAGCGCCAGACCCCGGCCCGCGGGTTTGAACAGTGCATGCCCGAGCGACTGTTCCAGCAAGCGCACCTGCGCGCTCACGGTTTGCACCGCCAGACCCAGCCGGTCGGCCGCGTGCGACATGCCGCCTTCTTTGGCCGTGACCCAGAAGTAGTACAGGTGCTTGTAATTGAGTTCCTGGTGCATGGTTCGTATTTGAGAGAGTGTTTTTCACGGATTGTCTGCTTTTTAATGCGTCTGCGTGGACCTATCTTGGGTCCCGGTTCGGGGCACGCCAGGCGCCCCCTACAGCGATCAACCGACCTGGTTCTTTTTTGCACTCAACGAAAGCAGTGACCCATGAGAACGTACCCCACCAACAGCCCCCAAGCCGCCACCCGCCTGCTGGCCATGGCCCTGGTGGCCGACGGCAACTATTCGATGACCGAGATCCGCGCACTGGACCGGCTGGAAGCACCGCGCCGCCTGGGGCTGCCAGCGGAAGAGATCAAGGCGGTGATCGACCAGTTTTGCCAGGACCTGCTGAGCGTCGCACACGGCGAGTGGACCGGTTCGGCGCAGATCGATGACGCGACCCGGCAGGCGCTGATGCGCGAGGTGCAGGACCCCGCGCTGCGGGTGCAGATCATGGAACTCTGCGAAGCCGTGGCCCTGGCCGACGGGCACCTGGCCGAAGGCGAAGCCGACATGCTGGACGCCATGGTGAAGGCCTGGCGCACGGTGCCCGCCGCAATGGCATCGGCCACAGCGGTGTGAAGCCGCACACGTTCACAGGCCTGATGGGGTTCGCATGAACGCCACACCATGGGTCTGCAACTGGCCCAGCGGCTGCGCGAGGCCGCCGACGGGCACCGCGCCAGCACCGCCACGGCCAGCGGCGCCGACCGGCGCCTGAACCTGGCGGCGCTGCTGTGGTCGCAGGCCCGCACCCGGGTCTGGTGGGGCGCGTGGATGGGGCTGGTAATTTTCTTGCCGCTGCCGCCAGGCAAGATGGTGCTCTATACAGGAAATTACACGATTACATTGTGTGATTTGTATGCAGAATAGGAGCATGAGGCGTGAAAAGTTCACGCCCGATGAAACAAAGTTTTGTATGCCCAACACGCTGCCACCCGCCGGCCTGAACATGTTGCCGTCCTCCGAGGAGGTCAATGCGGTGTTCGAGCACGCTTCGCTGGGCATGGTGTTGACGCGCAACCGCACCATCGTGCGCTGCAACCGGGCGTTCGCGCAGCTGATGGGTGTTCCCGCAGAGCAACTGATCGGTCAGCCGGCCAGCACCTTGTTTGACAGTGTGCAAAGCTACGAGGCGTTTGGCCAACAGGCCAGCCCCATTCTGGGCCAAGGGCAGGTTTTTCGGTGCGAGCATGTGTTTGTGACGGCCCTGGGCGCGCAGTTGTGCTGTGTGGTCTCGGCGTCTGCGATCGACCCGGTCCAACCCCAGCTGGGCACCGTTTGGGTGCTTGACGACGTGACGGCAGAGCGCGCCCAGCTCCAGGCGTTGCGCGACGCTTTGCAGCGGTTTGAGTCGCTGATGAGCAATGCGCCCATGGGCATCCTCATGACCAGCAACCGCCGCGTGGTGCAGGCCAACGCCCGGTTCTGCCAGATGTTTGGCTACGGGCTTCAGGACATCCCGAGTATGCCCGCCGTGGAGCTGTTTCCGTCTCAGGCCGACTACGACCAGTTTGGCCGATTGGCCGCGCCGCTGCTGAGCAGCGCCCAGTCTGTGGATGTGGAAATCCGCATGCGCCGCAGCGATGGGCAGGTGTTCTGGACGCAGGTGGTGGGCTATGTGGTCAACCCGGAAGACCCTGATCAGGGCACGTTCTGGATCGTGGTGGACCGCTCCGAGTCGCATGCGCTGGCCGATTCCTTGCTGCAAGCTGTGCACGAAAACACCACGCTGTTCAACGAGGCCCCGTTGGGCATGGTGGTGGTCCGGCAACACGAGATGCTGCGCTGCAACCAGCGGTTTGAATCGATGATGGGGGCATCCAGAGGCAGCCTGGCAGGGGTGCTGTCCAGTGCCATGCACCCCGATATGGCGAGCTACTGCCGTTTTGGCTCGCAGATCTACAAACCGCTCAAAGGGGGCATGGCGGTATCGCACGAGACCCAATTGCGGCGGGTTGACGGCACGGTGTTCTGGGCGCGCCTGTCGGGCCGCCGTCTGGAGGCGGGAGACTGGAGCCCCGAGAGCACCACCCTGTGGTTGGTGGAAGACATTTCCGAACGCCGCAGCAACGAACAGGCGCTGCACGCCGCCACGAGCCTGAACCGGGCGGTGCTGGCCAGTGCCAGCATGGCCATCATTGCCACCGATCCCCAGGGTGTGATCAGCCTGTTCAACGCAGCGGCCGAGCGCTTGCTGGGTTATGCGGCCCATGAGCTGGTGGGCCGGCACACGCCGGGCCAATTTCATCTGGCTGAAGAGGTGCAGACCTACGCCCAAGAGCTGAGCGCCGAATTCAAAGCGCACGTTTCCCCCGGATTCCAGGTCTTTCGCTGGCGCGTGGACCGGTGGGGCAAGGACGAGCGCGAATGGACGTACCAGCGCAAAGACGGAAGCCAGGTGCCGGTGTTGCTGTCGGTCACGTCGCTGCGCGACGAAGCCGGGCAGGTCAGCGGCTACCTGTGTGTGGCCACCGATATGACCGAACAGCACAAGGCACGGGAGGTGCTGCGCGGATCGCAGGAAGAGCTGGAGCGGCGGGTGCAGCAGCGCACCCACGAACTGGCGCAAAGCCACACCCGCCTGGAGGCCGAGATCGCCGAACGCACCAGAATCGAGGCCGTCATGCGCAACATGGCGCACTACGATGCCCTCACCGGCTTGCCCAACCGCAATCTGCTGCACGACCGCCTGGAGCAGGTGCTGCTGCAAACCAGCCGCAACCGCGAACAGATGGCGATCATGTTTCTCGATCTGGATCGTTTCAAGAACATCAACGACAGCCTGGGCCACACCGTGGGCGATAGGTTGTTGCGTCAGGTGGGGCTGCGCCTGTCGCTGTTGCTGCGCGCCAGCGACACCCTGGCCCGCCTGGGTGGCGATGAGTTTGTGGTGCTGTTGCCGCGGTTGAGCCATCCGATGCAGGCGCAAACCGTCGCGGAAAAGCTGGTGGAAACCTTGCAGGAGCCGTTCGTGGTGGATGGCCACACCTTGCACATCAGCACCAGCATTGGCATTTGCCTGTGCCCTGACGATGGCACCCACACAGCCACCCTGTTGCGCAACGCCGACACGGCCATGTACCAGGCCAAAGCAGGTGGGCGCAACACCTTTCGCTTCTACACCGAGAGCATGAACGCTGAGGCAGAACAGCGTTACCGCATCGAATCGGCCCTGCACGAAGGCATCAACGACGGCGAGCTGATGTTGTATTACCAGCCGCTGGTGGACATGCGTTCAGGGCAGATCTTTGGGGCCGAGGCGCTGGTGCGCTGGCAGTCGCGGTTGCTGGGCATGGTGCTGCCCAACCAGTTCATCAGCGTGGCCGAAGAAACCCATCTCATCGCCAAGCTCGACAGCTGGGTGCTGCGACAAGCCTGCCAGCAAGGGGCACAGTGGCAGCGGGAGCTGGGGCGCGACTGGCTGGTGGCGGTCAACGTCTCGGCCCGCCAGTTCCGACGCCACGACCTGGTGGCGTTGGTGGCCGAGGTGCTGGCCGAAACGGGCCTGCCCCCGCACCTGTTGGAGCTGGAGATCACCGAGTCGAGCCTGATGCACAACGTAGACGACGTGATCCAGCGCATGGATGCCTTGGTGCGCCTGGGTGTGCATCTGGCTATTGACGACTTTGGCACGGGCTACTCCAGCCTGGCCTATCTGAAGCGGTTTCCGGTGCAAAAGCTCAAGATTGACCAGTCGTTTGTGCGGGGTCTGATGGACGACGACAGCGATGCGGCCATCGTCAAAACCGTGATTGCACTGGCCGATGTGCTGGGCCTGAGCCTGCTGGCCGAGGGCGTGGAAACCACCGCCCAGCTGGCCATGCTGCAGCAATTGGGTTGCCACCGTTTCCAGGGTTATCTGTTTGGCAAGCCCATGCCGGCCGATGAATTTGCCCAGCGGATGGTGCTGGATGCGAACACGCTGCTGCACTTGCAAACGTTGGCGTTGCCCGCCCACCCCGCCGAGCCCACGGCTTGAACCCTGCGCCGCTCCCGCCCCCGGTGCGTTTCAGCCAGATGTTGGCCAATCTGGTGGGCAATGCCGTCATGCTCCGAATACGATCGCACACGGGCGCATGCCACGCGTCGGGCCGGGAAAGCGCCGGGCGGAGCACGTCGGGGCCGGCCAGCGTCACCATGCCCTTCAGGCGTTGGAGATCACCCGAACTTCCTCGAAACTGGTCAGGCCCTGCAGCACCTTTTCAATACCGTCTTGCCGCAGCGTGCGCATGCCTTCGCGCATGGCTTGCTCCTGCAGTTCTTCGGCGCGGGCGCCGCGCTGCACCAGGCGACGCATCTCGCGCGAGACGGTCAGCAACTCATGAAAACCCAGCCGGCCCTTGTGTCCTGTGCCGTCGCAGGCCTTGCAGCCGGGGCTGCGGTAGCGGGTCAGGCGGCCGTCGGTGCCGAAGCGCTGCGCCCAGTCGGCGCGCAAGCTGGCCGGTTCTCCGCGCAGGTCTTCGGGCATGACGTGCAGATAATCCGCCAGCCATTCGTCCACCAACTCGGCCGATGCCGGCGCGGCCGTGCGGCACTGGGTGCACAGCCGCCGCCCCAGCCGCTGCGCCAGCACCGCCAGGAGCGAGTCGGCGAAGTTGAACGGGTCCATGCCCATGTCGAGCAGGCGGGTGATGGTTTCGGGCGCGCTGTTGGTGTGCAGCGTTGAGAGCACCAGGTGGCCGGTCAGCGAGGCTTCGATCGCCATATGGGCCGTTTCGGCGTCGCGGATCTCGCCCACCATGATCACGTCGGGGTCGGCGCGCAGGAAGGCGCGCAAGGCCTTGGCAAAGGTCCAGTCGATCTTGGGGTTGACCTGCACCTGGCGCAACCCCGGCTGGGTGATTTCGACCGGATCTTCGGCGGTCCAGATCTTGGTTTCGGGCCGGTTGATGTGGCCCAGCGCCGAATGCAGGGTGGTGGTTTTGCCGGAGCCGGTCGGACCTACGCACAACACCATGCCGTAGGGACGCTGGATGGCGTCGCGCAGGCGGCTGTAGTTGACGGGCGCCAAGCCGATGGCTTCCAGCGGCAGCGGCCGCGAGGAGGCCAACAGCCGCATCACCACGTCTTCAAGCCCCTGGGTGGTGGGGATGGTGGCCACGCGAAGCTCCAGCCGGTGCTGGGGCGAGAAACGGGTAAAGATGATCTTGCCGTCTTGCGGGCGGCGGCGTTCGGAAATGTCGAGGTCGCACATGACCTTGATGCGCGAGACGACGGCCGCGCGGTAGGTGTGGGGCAACTCCATGTGAAGGAGCAGGTGGCCATCGCGCCGGAAGCGGATGCGTATCTTCTCGCGTCCGGGTGGGCATTCGATGTGGATGTCAGAGGCACCTTGCTGCGCGGCGTCGATGATGAGTGTGTTGATCAAGCGCACCAGCGAGTTGTCGGACTGCTCCAGGGGCCGCTCGTCGCCCTCTTCCTCCTTGGCCGAGCGCTCCAGGCTTTGCAGCAGCGCGCCGCTGGTGAGCACCTCGCCACCGCTGTCGCGCGGTGTCTGGACGGGTTCGACGTCCAGACCGTGTTTTTGGTAGGCCTGCTTCAAGCCGGTGACCAAGGTGCCCACCTGCGGCAGCACCGGCACCACACGGTACTGTGTGAGGAATTCCAGCTCGGTGATGAGGTTGCGCCGGGTCGGGTCGTCCATGGCCACGATCAGGCGGCCCTGCCGCAGCAACAGCGGCAGCACCTGCAGCCGATCGGCCACCGCGTAGGGCACCGCCTTGAGGGCATCCAGGTCGAGCGGAAAGTTCCGCACATCGACGGAGGGGTAACCCATTTTGTGGGCCAAGGCGGTGCGCAGGTTTTCGCGTGTGACCAGGCCTTTGCGCACCAACAGCTCGCCCAAAGGCAGGCCTTTGCCTTCGACCTGCAGGCGCAACGCCTCTTCGAGGTCGGTCTCGGTGATCATGTCCAGCGCCACCAGCGCCGCGCCCAGGCGCATCACCGGCAGGTGGCGTTGCATGTCAATGGCTTCGAGCAACTGCTCAGGCGTGATGATCTGGCCGCTGACCAGAACCTCCCCGAGCCGCTGTTGGCGCAATTGCGTCTGCTCCTGCACCACCTGCTGCACCTGACCTTCGGTCACGTGTTCTTGCTGGACCAGAATTTCGCCCACACGCCCACCCACGGTGAAGCTCTCGTAGGCGTGGTTGGGGATGAACACCCTGGACGTCACGCCGGCGTTGTCCAGCGGAGGAAACAGAAAGAGGCCCTGCTTGAGCTCGACCTGACCCACCGTCTGCCCCCCCAGGTCTTCACCCGCGCTCATCTGCACTTGGTAGCTGCTGTCGGGCCGGTGGGCCAGCAGCGCTGCATGGGGGTCGCCACCAGCGGTCTGCTCGGGCCGTATCGGTTCTTCGAGGGTCAGGCGCCGGAGTTGCGAGAACTTCAGCGTGATCGGGCGCTTGACGCCAAGGACCTGCACCAGCACCTCTTCGCGTTGCAGGTCAAAGTTCAGCAGCTGGACGCGGTTGTGTTTACCACCCAATCCCTCAATTTCGCAGGGCAGCGGCCCTTCGGTGGGCTGCACGCGGGGGTAGGCCGCAAACGGTGGGGTGGGCCAGCCAAACGCGTAAGGGTGCCCGGGGACCACGTCCATGGGCTGGGTTTCGTAAAAAGACATGGTGGTCGTTGAAGTGAGGGCCGTGGGGGTACCCTGTGTCCGGGCGTTGCGTGGAATCCCGGTCCGCAACGGCACGGGACCCGCGGGGGCAACAGGGGTGCAAGCGGTGGATAAAAACAAACCCGTCCAATAGGATTAAGTATGGCACGCGCGGTTCGGTTGTTGACGCCAGAGGCGGCGGCAAGAACAGAACAAAACAGACCCGATTCAGGCGCTGCGCGCAAAAAACAGCGCGCTCATGACCAGCCCCGTCACGATCACGCCCCAGCGCACCCACGACGCAGGCAGGCGCTTGGACCAGCGCGCGCCCAGGAAGCCGCCCGCTGTGGCGGCCACCATCATCAACAGACCTTCCTTCCAGGCAATGGCGCCGGCCAGCACAAACGCGCCCACCGCCAGCCACGAGAGCACCAGCGAGTTGAGGTTCTTCAGCGCGTTCACGGTGTGGATGCGGCCCTCGCCGGTGACGGTGTAGAGCGCCATGAGCAAAATGCCCAGACCGCCGTTGAAGTAGCCGCCGTAAATGGCCACCAGCAGCAGGCCGGGCTCGCGCCAGGCGGCCAGCCCCTGCCCCTCTTTGGAGGCCGCCTGCGCACGCCGCGCCAGCGCCGGCCCGGCGGCAAACAGCGCGGTGGCAAACAGCAGCAGCCAGGGCACGATGCCGGCAAACACCTTCGCGGGCGTGACCAGCAGCAACAGCGCCCCGGCCACGCCGCCCACCGCCGACAAGGCCATTTCGCGCCGCAGGCGCCGCGTGGGCAGCGCACCCAGCTCGGCCCGAAAGCCCAGCGTGCTGCCCAGGTAGCCCGGGCTCACCGCCAGCGCGCTGGTGGCGTTGGCCATGATGGGCGGTACGCCAGCAAACACCAGCGCCGGAAAGGTGAGAAAGCTGCCGCCGCCGGCGATGGCGTTGAGCACACCCGCGGCAAACGCGGCCGTGGCCAGCAACAGGGAAGTGGTCCAGGCATCCATGGGGATTTTGGGGTTGGGCGCGCACGCGCGGGGTCAAAACCATCGATTATGGTCAGCGGCCCGAAGCCACGGCACACTGGGAACCTCGGCCCACCCAGGCGGCTCCGACAGCCAGCGCTTGTGCCACACCCCCACCGCCTCCCGCGCCTGCCCACCATGTCCACCATGTCCACCATGTCCACCAGCACCGGACCCCTCCCACCATGAACCTCATCGTCCACCACCTCAACCACTCCCGTTCGCAACGCCTGCTGTGGCTGCTCGAAGAACTGGAACTGCCCTGCGAAATCCGCTTCTACGAGCGCAACAAGGCCACCATGCTCGCCCCGCCCGAGCTGAAAAAAGTGCACCCGCTGGGCAAATCGCCGGTGCTGGAAGACGGCCCGCTCAAGCTGGTGGAAACCGGCGCCATCTGCGAATACCTGGTCGACAAGACCGGCCGCCTGGGCCCCACCGACCCCGGTGAAGGCCTGCGCAACTACCGCCAGTTCATGCACTACGCCGAAGGCTCGGTCATGCCCAACCTGCTGCTCATGCTGGCCATGAGCAAGGTGCCGCTGATCGGCAAGGTCGCCGTGAAGAAGGTGCAACCCATGGTGGACGTGCACCTGGACTACGTGGAACAGGTGCTGGCCTCGCGCCCCTGGTTCGCTGGCAAGGCGATGACCGCCGCCGACATCATGATGAGCTTCCCGCTCGAAGCGGCTGTCTCACGCGCAGGCCTCGGCCCCTCGCGCCCCGCCACCATGGCCTGGCTCAAGAAGATCCACGCCCGCCCGGCGTATCAGGCCGCTTTGAAAAAGGGCGGCGAATACGCCTATGCCTGAGCCCCCACGCTCCACCGCTGCGCGGGTCGCCGCCCGAGGCCGGCATCAAGGTGGGCGCGCAAAGCGGGTTTGACCGCCGCCATCCTGTGTGAAGCGGTCGACGACATGATGCAAGGCCTGGTCCAAGGCGATCGACTCGGCAAAGGTTGCTGGTGAACTGATAGAGGTGGAGTGCCATGCGAAAAACTGAATCCCCGATCCTGGCCGCTGTGCACGACACGGCCAAAGGGCTGCACAAGGCGGGCGTGATGGATCAGCTCACGCTGCGTGAATTCGACCCGCTGTGCCTGCCGCCGGTCGAGCCGCTGCAGCCGAAGCAAATCACACACATCCGCGAAACCACGCGGGTCAGCCAGGCGGTGTTTGCCCGCCTGCTGAACACCAGCCTCTCGACGGTGCAGAAGTGGGAAATCGGACAGAAAAAGCCGACGGGCACGGCGCTGAAGCTGCTGCACCTGGTGCCAAAGCGCGGCATCGAGATCGTGGCGTGAGCGCAGGTGGCATCCGGCTCATGTACCGCGACACGGACACGTCGGGATGGGGTCAGTTCACACGTACGCGGTCACGGTCAGTTGAAGGCTGGTTGTTGTCATTGATGTCTACGTCCAGAAACCCTGTGACTTTCAAAATTGAACATTCGACAGATAGCAGGCGCTTGCATGACCGCTGTGCTTCCAAGACCGGCTACTCGACAATCAGTGGCAATACCCCTCCGGGCAGTCCAAAGGGTTGGTCACGAAATAAAGCACCACCGTAACTGATCCTCACCCGCAATTGGTGCTCAACCTCCCAAGGTCGTCACCGCTGAAGCTGTCGACTAGGTCATACGCGTTGCGGGCTCAGGGTTCACGACGGAACTGGGGTTCCCAGTGCGCGATTCACCGGCGTAGAGGAAGATCAGATTGGAGTTAGGGAAGGATTCTGATAGTTCTTCTGGCAGTCGAGTCATGGCATGAAGCCGTGCCATGCCGCCTTGCCGTGCGCCAATGAGAACAATGAGATCACCATCGCGGTGCAGCTCCTTGAGCACACGCGTCAGTGCGGGCCATGTGTCTGTTGGCCCCAACGTTAAATCGCAGTCGGGCCTGAGTGAACGCATCCGCTTGAACATCCTGTCAGAGCCCTTTTCCGGCGTTATCAACAGCGCTGGGGCACTGAGCTGACGCGATAGCCGCTTGATCAGCATCATGCCGTTGTTGAACCCTGGCTCAAGATCAGCCTCAGGGGGCACTGCCAGCAGCACTCTGCGCGTGGTGTTGAGGGGCTCCCGCGGCCGAAGCACCACCAGCGAAAAATCGCGGTCGCGCAACAAGTTCTCCATGAGCGAGCCGAAGAAGAACTCCGGGGCACGACTCTGCTCACTCCAGCCCATCAACACCTCAGACGCATTGAGCTCACGCCGGGCCTTCAGGATGCCGGATGCCAGGTTGAGGTCAATGCGCGTGAGGGGTGTTGATGGCACTTCGGCCTGAGACAGATAGTTGACCGCATTCCCAAGTACCCGCTCCGCACTGGACACCAGTGCAGAGGTGTCCCCGTTGTCTTGGATCACAGAAATGGGGTAGATGGGTTGTTCGTGCTCAGGCTTGCGCAGCAGCATGGCCAGATCCAACAAATGCCGGCTGGGCGAGGCCTCCGTCAGCGCCGTGAGAATGCGTTGCTGTTCTACCGCCATGGGCTCTGAGTCTTGCTCCATGGTCTGGACCATCCTGCGGCCGTAGCGGTCAACCTGCCACGGGGCGATGACACAGGTGACCAAAATCATCACGATGGCGCCGTTGACCACGGCATCATCAAATAGCCCGATCTCGTAGCCCACCACCGTAGCGGCCAGGGTCGCTGCTGCCTGCGCCAAACTGAGCCCGAAAACCACGCGGGCTTGGGCAGTGTTGTAGCCCAGTATCTTGCTGCTGATTTGAGCGGCCAACCATTTGGCAACAATCACGGTGGCCAACATCGCCGCCGCGACCAGCCAGGCTCGCCATCCGGACAAGAACACCCGGAGGTCCAGCAGCATTCCGACCGAGAGCAAGAAGAAAGGCACAAAAATGGCCTCCCCGGTAAACTGGATTCTGTTCATCAGCGGGCTGTTGTGCGGGATGAGCCGGTTTAACGCCAGGCCCGCCAAAAAAGCCCCAACAATGGGTTCAGAACCCGCTGTATGGGCCAGGCTGGCGCAGCCAAAAACCACTGCGAGCACGAAGACGAACTCCGTCACACCGTCGCGTCCCACGTTGCGGAAAAACCACCGCGCAAGCTTGGGCAGGCCGTACAGGATGGCCAGCACATAGAGCCCAAGACTGGCAGCCAGCCGATACCAGAAGAACTCGTCGACCTCACCCCGAACAGAGCCGGCAATCACGGCCAACACCAGCAGGGCCAGCGTGTCGGTGATGATGGTGCCTCCAACGGCCGTAGTCACGGCGGTATCGTGCGCAATCCCCAGTCGGCTGGCGATGGGGTAGGCCAGCAAGGTGTGGGAAGCGAATAGCGATCCCAGCAATATGGCCGCCGGCCATGAGAACCCGAGTAAGAAGTGCCCCACCAACGTGCCCAGGCTCTGGGGTATGGCAAAGGTCAGCAGTCCAAATACCATGCTGTGAAGCTTGGACCGCTTAAGAACCACCATGTCGATCTCGAGGGCTGCGGTGAACATGATGTAGAGCAGTCCCACAGTGCCGAAAAGGATGAAGGATTGATCTCTGGCCAGTACACCCAATGCATTCGGCCCGAGGACGGCGCCTGCCAACAGCAGCCCAATGGTTCCAGGCAGCTGCCAGCGACCCATGACGATAGGCGCCAATAGGATCAGAAATGCAACGACCGCAAAAACGGCAACAGGATCTGAAACTCGCAGAACATCAAACATGCTGCATTGCACCACGAAAGCATCGCAACCTCGGTGACGAGCATGATGGCTCCAAACAAGGAACGCGTCTGCAGGCATTCATGACGGAGCGCCCCTCTACACATGCGCTGGGTTCTCCCGGGTCCCAACAGCGAAGTCGCCCGCGACGTTGGCGCAGCCTCATGACAGCAGTGCCCCCTACAGCCGCAGCTCACGCCAGCGCTGGTCCCCTTGTCAAATTGCCGATTCACGACAGTCAGCGTGCATAAGCCCGGCAGCACCCACCGGCAGCAATTGCTGCTCAGCGGCCCTTGGTCTGATCGGCACGGAGCCACGTAGAGGGTCCCCCACCAGCCCTTCCATCCCGTCCCCCCGCATAAGCAAATCACCTAAAAATTGTTGGTCACCACCGCCGCGCGGCCCATGATCCGCGCCCATGCTGTTGCCCGAATCCACCCACGCGCTGTCCGTGGGTCGCCTGATCGCGCTGCTGGGCTGCGGCTTCATGCCACTGTTTGTCCGCCGCTGGCTGCCCGCGCGCGAGACGCTGACGCAGCCGTTCACCGCCAGCGCCGTTCTGGCCGTTCCAGGCGGGTTGAAGGGCATGCGGTGCGCCGCTGGCGGGAACTTGAGAACCTGGGGCAAGCTCTGCCCACGAGCTTATTGACACCGCCCATGCCACACACCACCCAACACCTGATCGAGGTCGATGACCTGTCCATGCACTATTCCATCGGCACCCGGCAGGTGCAGGTGCTGCGCGATGTGAACCTGCGCATTGCCGCCGGCACCCGCGTGGCCATCGCCGGCCCTTCGGGCTCGGGCAAGACCTCGCTGCTGTTGCTGCTGAGTGGCCTGGAGCGCCCGGCCGCCGGTCGCATCCGCATCGCGGGCACCGACCTGGCCAGCCTCGACAGCGACGGCCTGGCCGACCTGCGGCGCGAACGCATCGGCATCGTGTTCCAGAGCTTTCACCTGCTGCCCAGCCTGAGCGCGCTGGACAACGCCGCGCTGCCGCTGCAAATGGCCGGGGCCAGCGGCGCGCGCGACGTGGCGGCGGACATGCTGCGCCGCGTGGGTCTGGCCGAGCGCATGCACCACAAGCCATCGCAGCTCTCGGGCGGAGAACAGCAGCGCGTGGCGATTGCCCGCGCGCTGGTGCACCGCCCGCGCCTGCTGCTGGCCGTCGAGCCCACCGGCAACCTGGACGACCACACGGCCGAGGCGGTGCGCGAGCTGTTGTTTGGCCTGAACCGGGAACTGGGCACCACCCTGGTGCTGGTGACGCACGACCTGGCGTTTGCCGCCCGCTGCGACCGCGTGCTGCGCCTGCACGAAGGCCGCTTGCAAGAAACGCCCAACGAACGCCAGTCGGAGCACCCCCGTGCGGTTTCTGCTTGACCTGGCCTGGCGCGACCTGCGCGCCAGTGGACGGCGCCTGTGGATTTTTGTGGCCTGCCTGGTGCTGGGCGTGTCGCTGGTGGCGGCGGGCGGTGGCCTGTACCGCCAGGTGGCCGACGCGATGCGCACCGACGCCCGCGCCCTCTTCGGCGGCGATGTGGAAGTGGAGTCGCCCCAGCCCCTGCCGGCTGACACGCTGGCCTGGATGCAGGCGCGCGCCACCGTGTCGCGCGTGGTCGAGCTGCGCACCATGCTGCGCACCGAAGACGGCCGCGCCCAGCTGATTGAGCTGCAGAGCGCCGACGCGGCTTACCCGCTGGTGGGCCGGGTGGAGCTGAACCCGGCCGCGCCACTGGCCGACGCGCTGGCCCAACGCGACGGCCAATGGGGCGCGGCCATTGACGGCGCTTTGGCCACACGGCTCGGCCTGCAACCCGGCAGCCGCATCGCCATTGGCGACTTGGACTTGGTGGTGCGCGCCATCACGGTGCGCCAGCCCGACCGCAGCCTGCGCGCCGACTGGGGCGCTGCCCCGGTGCTGGTGGCCGAGGGTGCGCTGCTGGCCACCGGCCTGGTGCAGCCGCTGAGCCGGGTGGACTACCGCTACCGCGTTCGCGTGGACGCGCCCAGCACCCAGGCCGCCACCGCCTGGCGCGATGGCTTCATGGCCGCCTTTCCCACGCTGGATGCCGAGGTGCGCAGCTTTGACGAACGCAGCGACCGCGTGGCCGAGGTGCTGGGCCAGATCGCTTCGGGGCTGATGCTGATCGGTTTTTCGGCCCTGTTCATTGGTGGGCTGGGCGTGTTCAACAGCGTACAGGCCTACCTGCAAGGCAAGCTCACCAGCCTGGCCACGCTGCGTGCGCTGGGCCTGCGCGACGGGCGCTTGGCTGCCATGGTGCTGCTGCAAATTTTGATGCTGGCGCTGCTGGCCAGCGCGGTGGGCGTGGCGCTGGGCATGGGCTTGGCGCTGGCGGGCGCCCAGCTGGCCGCCGACAAACTGCCAGTGACCCTGTTGGTGCAAGGCCTGTGGCAGCCCGCGGGGGTGGCGCTGCTGTTTGGCGTGCTCACCGCGCTGGCGTTTTCGCTGCCGGCGCTGGGCCGCGCGCTGTCGGTCAGCCCGGCCACCTTGTTTCGGGGTGTGGAAGGGCAGGCGCTGCACACGCCGCGCCGCGCCTGGTGGCTCACCGCCGCCGTGGCCACGGCCACACTGGTCCTGCTGGTGGCGGTGCTGCCCGACCCGCGCTTTGGCCTGGCCTTTGTGCTGGCCACCGCCGCGCTGCTGGGCGTGCTGGACCTGGTCACCCGCGCGCTGCGCCGCCTGGCCGCAAAGCTGCAACACCACCCGCGCCTGCCCTTGCCGCTGCAGCTGGCGCTGGCCGGTTTGCAGCAAACGCATTCACCGCTGCGCACCGCCTTGCTCTCGCTGGGCTCGGCCCTCACCCTGCTGGTGGCCTGCACGCTTGTGGTGATGACGCTGCTGCGCACCGTGAACGACACCGTGCCCGCCAACGCCCCGGCGCTGGTGTTTTACGACGTGCAGACCGAGCAAATTCCGCTGCTGCGTGACACCTTGCAAAGCGCCAGCGCGGGCGCGGAACTGCGCACCGCGCCGCTGGTGCTGGGGCGGCTGTCGGCGGTGAACGGCGAAGCGCTGCGCGAAAGCGCCGATGGCGCCCGCGCCCGGGAAGCGCGCGACGAACACAAGCTGAGCAACCGCTCGGGCAATTTCGACGACGTGGTGATTGACCGGGGCGCCTGGTGGCCCCCAGACCACAGCGGCGAACCGCTGGTGGCCATGGAAGACCGCGAGGCCGACGAACTGGGCCTGCAAGTGGGCGACCGGCTGCGCTTTGAGATCATGGGCACGCCGGTGGGGGCCACGCTGGCCGCCATCTACAGCCAGCGGCGCCTGCAGTCGCGCCTGTGGCTGGAAGCGATTTTCAGCGACGGCGTGCTGGACCCCTTCATCACCCGCCATGTGGGCGCGGCCTGGCTGCCGGTGGCGCAAACGCTGGATGCGCAAGACCGCCTGGCCGCCGTGGCGCCCAACATCGCCACCGTGCGCACCGAATCGCTGCTGCGCGAAACCCGCGCCCTCATGGGCCGCGCCAGCAGCGGGTTGGCGGTGGTGGCGGGCGTGTGCCTGGCGGCCAGCCTGCTGGTGCTGGCCAGCGTGGTGGCGGCCAGCCGCAGCCGCCAGCTGTTTGACGCCACGGTGATGCACGCGCTGGGCGCGCGCCACTCGCTGTTGCGCCGGGTGCTGGTGTGGGAATACGTGGTGCTCGCCACCGTCACATCCGCCTTTGCCCTGCTGGCGGGCAGCGCGCTGGCCACCGGCCTGCTGCTGTGGCGACTGGACATGAGCCCGGTGGGCCTGTACTGGAGCGGCGCGCTCACCGCGCTGCTGGTCAGCGGCGTGAGCCTGGGCCTGGGCGCGCGCTACCTGCTGGGGCAGATGCGGCTGAACCCGGCGCTGCTGCTGCGCAGCGGCGGTTAGGCGCCTGCCACCTGCGCTGACCTTCTGGCATACCGGCTGCACAACCGATCGTTTTTGACGCCAGTGTGAAACCGGGCCGGGTGGCCGCAGGCGCGCTCATTCAGACTGCTCTCGCTGGTGCCACACCCGAAGAATGACAACGGCATCGGCTTCTTGGTCGAACAGGTAGCGCACAACATACCCATAGGAACCAAAGGCAATGACGATTTCCCGCTGGTCTTGCTGCGTCGGTACGGGTCTGTAGATCGTTGGAAAACGCTGCACCTTTTCGAGGTGTTCAATGATCACCGCCTTGGCACGCGCCGCAGCCTCTACGCTCTTCGCTGCCAGAAAATTCTGCACTCTCTCCAGATCGTCGAGGGCCTCGGATGTCAGAACTAAACGTGGCATACAGGTTTTGGCAACTCGTCAGGTGTTCCCCACGACTTCATCCAGGCGATGGCCTCGTCACCCGTGACATGCAAGCCCGTGTCTTGGTAGTGCTTCCATGCCGCCTGCGCTTCCTGGTTGCGCTTCATGCGAGTTTCTTCCTGATCCAGGTAGGCCTCGATAGCCTCACGCGCCAGGGCGTGCGCAGGTCGGCGCTGCAGCTCGGCCAAGTTGCGCAAGCGCTGGCGCGATGATGGTGCAAGTTTGAGAGAGAGGGGCGTGGCCTTTGTCTCGGTCTGGGTGGCTGTTGCTTTGCTGTTCATGGTGTGACCTGCATATAGGTAAAGTTCAGTATATCCAGGGACTACCCTGAATCAAACCCAAGACAAAGTCGGCCGTCGCATCCCATGCGAACAGGCACCGCTGTCGCAGCGGCACAGCGGGCGCGGGCCTGCCGCCTAAAATGCCGCAGCACCCCCAACCGGACACCCAGCTTGCCGCCACACACCGCCACCGCCATGCCGCACGACACCAGCCCGCTGTATGTGGACCTGGACGGCACGCTCACGCTGTCCGACACGCTGTACGAGTCGGTCATGCTGTTGGTGCGGCGCAACCCGCTGAACCTGCTGCGCCTGCTGCTCTGGATGCTGCTGGGCAAGGCGGGTTTCAAGCACAAGCTGGCCGACGCGGTGCGCCCCGACCCCGCCCGACTGCCCTACCACGAGCGCTTTGTGCAGTACCTGCGCGACGAACACGCCCGCGGCCGCCCCCTGGTGCTGGCGAGTGCGGCGGACGCGCGCATCGTGGACGAGGTGGCGGCGCACTTCAAGTTCTTTGACGCGGTGCTGGGCACCCACGGCGGTGCGGGCGGCCCCAACCTGAGCCGTGCCCACAAGCGCGCCGCCATCGAGGCACACGCCCGCGCGGGCGGCCACACGCGCTGGACCTACGCCGGCAACAGCCGCGACGACCTGGCGGTGTGGCAAGGCAGCTCGCAGGCCGTGGCCGTGAACGCGCCGCCCGCCGTGGTGCGTGCGCTGCAACAACAACACCCGCAGGCGCGCGTGTTTGCCCAGGAGCCGCTGAAGCTCAAGACCGTGCTGCGCGCCATTCGCCTCAAACAGTGGTCCAAAAACGCGCTGCTGTTTCTGCCGCTGCTGGCCGCGCATTCGCTCGACCCGGAGCTCTGGGGGCTGGCTGTGCTGGCGTTTGTGGCGTTTGGCCTGTGCGCGTCGGCCACCTATTTGTTCAACGACCTGCTGGACCTGCCCAGCGACCGGGTGCACCGCCTCAAGCGCCACCGGCCGCTGGCCTCGGGTGCCCTCAGCATTGCGCTGGCGGTGGTGTTGGGGGTGGTGATGATGGCGCTGGCTTTTGGGCTGGCGCTGGCGGTGTCGGGTGGTTTTGCGGCCATGCTGCTGGCCTACACCGCCACCACACTCGGGTATTCGTTGTGGCTCAAGCGCGTGGCCCTGCTGGACGTGCTGGTTTTGTCGAGTTTGTACACGCTGCGCATTGGCGCGGGCGGGGTGGCCGTGGGCGTGGTGCCGTCCAACTGGCTGCTGGCGATTTCGATTTTTCTGTTTTTGAGCCTGGCCCTGGTCAAGCGCTGTGCCGAGCTGGAAGAGCTCGACGACGACCGCAGCGCCCTCGCGCCGGGGCGGGGCTACCAGCGGCGCGACCTGGCCTCGTTGCGGTCCATGGGTTTGTCCAGCGGCTTTCTGGCGGTGATGGTGCTCACGCTCTACATCGACAGCCAGAACAGCCAGGTGCTGTATGCGCAACCCGAGTGGCTGTGGGGTGCGGCGCCGGTGCTGCTGCTGTGGATCATGCGCATCTGGCTCAAGACCGGGCGGCGCGAGCTGCACGGCGAAGACCCGCTGCAATTCGCACTGCGCGATCCGTTCAGCTGGATCACGCTGGCCGTGATGAGCGCCATGGGCGTGGCCGCTACGGTGGGCATTTGAGACACCCCCCTGAAAAACCCCCATGAAATCCATCGCGCTGGGCCTGGCCCTGTTTTGTGTGTTGCTGTCCTCGGCCGCCCAACTGGCCATGAAGCGCGGCATGGGCGCCCCCGCCGGTGGCGACGTGGGCGCCACCTACCTGCACGCGCTCTCCAGCCCGCTGGTGTGGCTGGGCCTGGTGCTGTATGGCGCCAGCGCGGTGCTGTGGCTGTGGGTGCTGTCGCGGCTGGACGTGAGCCTGGCCTACCCGCTGGTGAGCCTGGGCTTTGTGGTCACGATGGGGCTGGGCGTGCTGTGGCTGGGCGAGCCGTTTTCGTGGCTGCGTGTGGCCGGCTGCACGCTCATTGTGGTGGGTGTGAGCCTGCTGGCCATGGATGCCTGAGGCCCCGATCTGGAACGTATTTTTGTTGTGAATGACGCATGGCCATGAACACTTCTGACCTCTCCCTCGCAGGCGCACGCCGGTTGTTCTGGGCCATGTTTGCGGCCACGCTGTTGCTCAAGACCGGGGTGGCGGCCACGTTCCCGATGACCGGGGACGAAGCCTTTTTCTACCAGTGGGGCGTGTTCCCGGCCTGGGGTTACTCCGACCACCCGCCCATGGTGGGTTGGCTGCTGGCGGTGCTGCACGGTATCAACGACCACCCGCTGGTGCTGCGCAGCGTGACGCTGCTGGTGACCAGCGCCATCGCGCTGCTGGTGGTCGATCTGCTGCGCCGCTTTTTGCCCGATGCGCGCGAGTCCAGCGCCTGGCTGGCCGGCGCGGTGTACCTGGCCATGCCGTGGTCCTGGATGTTTGTGTTGGTCACCACCGACACACCGCTGATCCTGTTCATAGCGCTCTCGGCCTACGCCTACCTGCGCGCGAGCGCCTGCACCGACCGAGGCACCGGCTGGTACGCGCTGGCGGGCCTGTTCGTGGGCTTGGCCTTTTTGTCCAAGTACTTCGCCGCCCTGCTTGGCCTGGCCTATGCGGTGCACGTGCTGGGCTGGCGGCGCGAGCGCTGGTGGGCGCTGCCGCTCATGCTGGTGCTGGCGCTGCCGTCCATCGGCATCAACCTGGGCTTCAACGCCACGCACGGCTGGAGCAATGTGATGTTCAACGTGTTCAACCGCCACGAGGGTTCGCACTGGCAGCTCAAGACGTTTGTGGTCTACGTTGGCATGGCGGTCTACCTGCTCACGCCCTGGTTGCTGTGGCAGGGCTGGCGTGCGCGCCCGGTGCCCGGCGTGTCGGCCAGCACGCAACGGGCCGCCGCCGTGCTGTGGCTGTTCCCCATTCTGCTGTTTGCGTTTTTGAGCCTGCGCCGCAGCGTGGGGCTGCACTGGGTGCTGGGTTTTGTGCCGCTGTTTGTGGTGTGGGCCGGGCTGAAGCTGGAGCCGCGCGCGCTGCGCCGCAGCCTGAACTGGACGCTGGCCCTGTCGGTGCCGCACCTGCTGCTGGTGGCCGCGCTGGCCTGGGTACCGCTGTCGCTGTGGCAGTCGAGCAAGCTCTATGAAAAAGCGGTGTTCCTGCGCGAAGCGCCGGCCATTGTGCAAGCGCTGCAGCACGACCTGCCCGCCGGCGCCACCCTCATGGCGCGCGCCTACAGCACCGCCAGCATGCTCGGTTACTTCCACACCGCCTATGTGCCGGTGTTTGGCGTGGGCCGCCACCACGCACGGCAAGACGATCAGCTGGTGGACTTTCGCACCCTGCAAGGCCAGCACCTGCGCATCCTGGATTTCAAGGAACCCCAGCTGAGCGACTTCACACCGTATTTCGAGCGCGTGAGCGTGAGCACGTTTGAGGTGGCGGGCGTGCGCTACTTTGCGGTGGACGGCGAGGGCTTTCGCTACCAGCCCTACCGCGACACGGTGCTGAGCACCATCGCCCGCGAGTTTCACAACATCCCGACCTGGCTGCCGCTGCTGGGCAACCCGTTTTGCGAGCGCTACGGGTTTGCCGAGTGCTCGCCCGGTGGGCCGGGGCGCTGAGCAGGCGCAGCTTTCACCGCCATGGGCTGGTGCCCGCTTTCCACCCCGCTTTCTGGTTCATGAACACCCGCATTTACCGTCTCTTCAACCTGCGCAGCGACCAGCAAGATGCCGACGTCATCGACGCCGCCTTGCGCAGCGGCGCCCAAGTGGTGGGCACCAACCTGTGGGTGCTGTTTTTCGCCATCCTCATCGCGTCGGTGGGGCTGAACGTCAACTCCACGGCGGTGATCATCGGCGCCATGCTGATCTCGCCACTGATGGGGCCTATCGTCGGTATCGGCTACGCCGCTGCGGTGGCCGACTTCAACCTCATCCGTGATGCCGCCAAGAACCTGGGCATTTTCACCGCGCTGAGCCTGATCACGTCAATCCTCTATTTCTCGCTGAGCCCGCTGGACCAGCCGCAAAGCGAACTGCTGGCACGCACCAGCCCCACGCTGTGGGACGTGTTGATTGCGGCCTTCGGCGGCGCGGCCGGCATGGTGGCGGTGACGCGGCGCAGCTTCAACAACATCGTGCCGGGCGTGGCCATTGCCACCGCCCTGATGCCGCCCTTGTGCACCGCAGGCTTTGGCATTGCCAACGGGCGCTGGGACTTCTTTCTTGGCGCCTTCTACCTGTATGTCATCAACAGCGTGTTCATCGCGGCGTCCACGTTGGCCGTGGCCAAGCTGCTGCGCCTGCCGCCACGCGGTGTGGTGAACGCCGCCACACGGCGGCGGCACCGCAGCATCATCGCGGCGGGCCTGACGCTGGTGCTGGTGCCCAGCATTTGGCTGGGCTACAAATTCGTGCAGAACGAGGTGTTCAACAACGCCGCACGCAACGTAGGCCACGAGCTGCTGTCCGACCCGCGTGTGCTGTCGTATGACATCGACGTCAAGGCCCGGCTGATCCGCCTGACCACCGTGGGCGACCGCGACCGGGAACAGCTGCGCGAACAGGCCCAGGCGGCCCTGCGCCGCAACGGCTTGCCCGAAGCACAGGTGGAATTGCGCCGCACCGGCGATGAGGCCCTGGACGTGGGCGCTCTGCGCAAAGACCTGACCGAAGAACTGCAACGCACCCTGGTGGCCCAGGTGCAAAAAAACGACGCCAAGGTGCGCGTGCTGGAAGCACAGCTGGCACAAACCCTGAAGCGGCTGGAAGAACCGCCAGCCCCCGCCCCCTTGCCGCGCGACTTGCTGGAAAGCGAGATTCGCGCACAGCTGCCGCAGGTGCGCGCGGCTTACCTGGCCGAACCCTTGGCGCCGGTTGCGGCGTCTGACGCTGCTGCCACCGCTGCACCCACCACGGCCCTGGTGGTGGTGACGGTGGAGCGAGCGCTGTCGGCCCGCGAACGCGCCACCCTGGCCCGCTGGCTGGCTCTGCGCCTGGAGCGCAAAGAGGTCATCGTCATTGACCACTTGGTGCGTGCTGCGCGCAGCCGCTGACCTCCTCCCCGCCCTGAAGGACTGGGCTTCCCGCGCATTGGGGCGATCGGGGGTATACCGCATATCGGCGCTGTGCGCGATGGCGGTTTGCCAAAGTTTCGCCCGTCGAGCGTTGGATGAAGCCCACCCTGGCGCGCTTGTTCGAATCGACATATAAAAACAACACACCCAAACACCCAAATGCTTGGCACTGGAGAAACCATGGATTCCGTCCGCTGGAATATCGCTGTGTCGCCAGAAACAGATCAATCCGTGCGCATGTTCATTGCCGCACAGGGCGGCGGTCGCAAAGGCGACCTGTCGCGCTTCATCGAGGAGGCTGTACGAGCCTACCTGCTGGACCAGGCCGTAGAACAAGCCAAGACCGCTGCCGCCGGCATGGGGGCGTCTGAACTCACCGACCTCATCGACGAGGCGGTGCAATGGGCGCGTCAACACTGATGCGATGGCGATCAACGATCCGAATTTACCGTGAGCATGAGAAGCGCAGCCCCACACAAGCCATCAGCGCCCGGGCCGCTGCCCAAGCTCAGCGCGCCCGCCCCAATCGGTTTTGCAGCCGGTCCAGCACCTCGGTCACGCGCTGCGCTCCTTCGGTTGAAGGTTGCTGCAGTTCTTGCTCGGCCACCGCGAGGTTGAGCCGCACGTAGGTGCTGTCCAGCGCGTGGCGCGTGGCCAGCAGTTGCTGCGCGATCTTGGCGCAGTCGGCGCCTTCGTCCAGCAGCTTTTGCAGCCCGCGCACCTGGCCCTCGGCCCGGCGCAGGCGGTGCACCAGCTCGGCCTTGCGCTCGGCAGGCAGGTGCTGGGCGGGTGTGTTGCTCATGCCGACACGGGAATGATGTTGGCCACCGGTTCGGGCGCCAGCAAGGTGCCGTCGCGCAGGCCGCGCACGGTGGCAAAGGCCAGCCACAGCACCACCATGGAGGTGGCGGCCAGCAGCAACACGCCCGCGTTTTGCAGCGTGCCGTGCCAGCCGCTGTTGGGCTGCAGTTGGGCCAGGCGCAGGGTGAGCGTGGTGAACGCCGCCAGCGGGAACGACAGCGCCCAGAAGGGCACGCCAAACGGCTGCGCCACGATGCGTTTGACCACCGGCGCCGTCCACAACAGGAAGAACAGGCCCACGCCCCACAGCGCCTGCACCGCCGGGAGCGGTGCCTGCATTTGCGCCAGCACCAGGCCAATGACGGCGGGTGGTGCGATGGTGATGAACCAGGCCGGCAGCACGCGCTCGGGCAGCGGGCTGTGGGCGATGCGCCGCACCAGCGTGAGCAACAGCACCAGCGGCCAGAAGAACACGCCAATGCCCATTTGCGCCGCCGACCAGCCGTCGATGCCCAGCGGCATGCCCGCCAGCGGGGCCACCACATTGCCCACCACCGGGATCAGCAGCACCGGCGTAACCGCCGGCCACAACCCGGTGTTGCCCGGCCCTTGGCCCGGCTGCGCCGAGGCGGCGGGCGCGATCCAGCGGCCCAGCACCCACAGCGTGGCCCAGAGCTGTGTCACGCTGCCCAGCCACCACACGCCGCGCCACACCGTGGCCCAACCGCCGCTGGCCCCACCCAGGGCCACGCCCACGGTGGCCAGCAACAGCAACGACACCGGCAGCGCCGCCACAAAGGCGTGGCGCACCGGGTGCTTCAGGTCTTCCGCCAGCGCCTGCGGGTGGCGCACCATGCGCAACACCGAAGCCACCAGCAACACGCCGAACACCAGCACCGCCAGCCCGCCCAGCACCAGCGCGATGCCGGTGGCCATGTCACCCAGGGCGGCCTGGGCGCTGTGCCAGGCCAGTGCCAGCCCGCACAAGCCCATGACCAGCGAGAACCAGCCGGGCATGAGGAATTTCAACGGGGTAGGTGAAGACATGGTGGCCTTTGGTGACGTCGCTGAGATGGGACCGGAGTTGGAAGCTCCGGTTACTGCGCCTTACTTGGCAGCGCTGCAAGCGATTTTGCTTTCGGGCACGCCCAGGGCTTTCAAAATCAGCGCCAGCGGGCAGAAGTTGGTGAAGCCAAACTGGAACAGGTTGAAACCGACAAAGGCGGTGAAGGCCAGGAACCAAGGGCTCACAAACAAGGGGCTGGCTTCCACGCCCAGCGCCAGCGAGAACATGATGAACAGGCCAGCGATCACACGGATGTAACGTTCAACGGTCATTTCAAACTCCTAAAGAAAAACACAGTGGGGGAAAAATCAGGTGGCCGCAGAGGCCAGCGCTTCGTACTTTTTGCGGTACACAGCGAAATACAGCACCGGAATCACCACCAGCGTCAGCAGCGTGGACACGGCAATGCCAAAGATGAGCGAAATCGCCAGGCCGTTGAAGATCGGGTCGTCCAGGATGAAGAAGGCGCCCATCATGGCGGCCAGGCCGGTGAGGGCAATGGGCTGGGCGCGCACGGCGGCGGACTGCACCACGGCCTGCGCAAACGGCACGCCGCGCCGGGTTTCCAGCTCGATGAAGTCGACCAGCAAGATGGAGTTGCGCACGATGATGCCGGCCAGCGCAATCATGCCGATCATGCTGGTCGCGGTGTATTGCGCGTTGAGCAGCGCGTGGCCGGGCATGACGCCAATGATGGTGAGCGGAATGGGCGCCATGATGATCAGCGGCGTGACGTAGCTCTTGAACTGCGCCACCACCAGCAGGTAAATCAGGATCAGGCCCACGCCGTAGGCCGCACCCATGTCGCGGAAGGTTTCATAGGTGATCTGCCACTCGCCGTCCCACTTCACCGCGTACTGGCGGTACGGGTCTTTGGGCTGGCTGATCCAGTACTCGCCGAGTTCGCCGGTGTTGGGCAGCGCGGCGGCGTCCATGCGGCTGCGGATGCCGAACAGGCCGTACAGCGGCGAGTCCAGCTTGCCCGCCATGTCGCCCATCACGTAGGTCACGGGCAGCATGTTTTTGGTGAAGCGCGGCTGGTCGATCACACCGCGCTCCACCGTCACCAGTTCGGACAGCGGCACCATGGCGCCGTTGGCGGCTTTCAGCGGCAGCGCCAGCAACGCATCAAGGCCGACCTGCTGGTCCAACGGCAGCTGCAGGCGCACCGGCACCGCAAACTTGGCGTGGCCGTCGTGCAGGTAGGCGGCGTCGGAGCCTGAGAGCGCGGCGTACACCGTTTGCGCAATCACCTGCACCGGAATGCCCAGCGACTCGGCGCGCTGGCGCTGGATGCGCAGGAAGGCGCGCGGGGCGTGCTCTTTCAGCGAGGTGTCCACGCCCACGATGTCGGGCGTCTCGGCATAGGCCTGGGCCACGCGCAGGGCGAGTTCGGCGCGGCCTGCCTCGTCCGGGCCATAGACCTCGGCCACGATGGGCGACATGACGGGCGGGCCGGGCGGCACTTCCACCACCTTGATGCGCGCACCGTGCACCGCCGCGATTTTTTCCAGATCGGGGCGGTGGCGCTGCGCAATGGCGTGGCTCTTTTCGCTGCGGTGCGCGGCGTCGGTCAGGTTGATCTGCAGGTCGCCACTTTCCACGTCGGCGCGCAGGTAGTACTGGCGCACCAGGCCGTTGAAGGTGATGGGGCTGGCGGTGCCGGCGTAGCCTTGCACGTTGGCCACCTCGGGCTGCTGGGCGAGCCAGGCGGTCATGTCTTGCAGCGCGGCGGCGGTGTTTTCCAGCGGGGTGCCGGCGGGCATGTCGAGCACCACCTGGTACTCGCTCTTGTTGTCAAAGGGCAGCATTTTCAGCACCACCCACTGCACCAGCGCCAGGCCCACCGACAGCAGCAGCGCCACCAGAATGCCGGCCAGCAGCAGCCAGCGCTTGCGCGCGCTTTGCAGCAACGGCGTGAGCACGCGCGTGAAGGTGTTTTGCAGGGCGTTGGTGAGCTTGCTTGGGCCGTGCGCGGCGTGACCCGCGCCCGTCTTCGTGAGCTTGAGTGCAAGCCATGGCGTGACCGTGAAGGCAATGGCCAGCGAGATCCCCATGCCCATGCTGGCGTTGATCGGGATCGGGCTCATGTAAGGGCCCATCAGCCCGGTCACGAAGGCCATGGGCAGCAGCGCCGCGATGACGGTGAAGGTGGCCAAAATGGTGGGGCCACCCACCTCGTCCACGGCGCGCGGGATGATGACCGACAGCGGCACATCGGGTGTGAGCTGGCGGTGGCGGTGGATGTTTTCCACCACCACGATCGCGTCGTCCACCAGAATGCCGATGGAGAAAATGAGCGCAAACAGCGACACGCGGTTGAGCGTGAAGCCCCAGGCCCAGCTGGCAAACAGCGTGGCCGTGAGTGTGAGGATCACCGCGGCGCCCACGATGATGGCCTCGCGCCGGCCCAGCGCCAGACCCACCAGAATGATCACGCTGCCGGTGGCAAAAATCAGCTTCTGGATCAGTTTGTAGGCCTTGTCGGCGGCGGTCTGGCCGTAGTCGCGGGTGATGGCCACTTCCACGTCGTCCGGAATGATGGTGTTCTTCAGGTTGTCCAGCCGCTCGCGCACGCCAGCGGCCACGTCCACCGCGTTTTCACCGGGTTTCTTGGTCACGGTGATGGTCACGGCCGGGTGGTTCTGGCCTTGCTGACCGGGGTGGGCCGCGTCGGCCGCACCGGGGGTGAACCACACGTAGCGCTTGGGCAGCTGCGCACCGGCCTCGACCCGCGCCACTTCGCGCAGGTAAATGGGGCGGCCGTTGGAAACACCGACCACGATGTCGCCCACGTCTTTTTCGTTCTGCAAGAACTCGCCGGTTTCCACCGACAACATGCCGGGCTCGCCCGCGGCCGCGTTGGGGTTGATGACCGCGCCCGAGGGCAGCGCCTGGTTGGCCGACGCAATGGCACCGTGCAGCGTTTGCACACTCACACCACGCTCGCGCAGGCGGGCGGGGTCGAGCCACACATGCACCGCGCGGCCGGGGCCGCCAATGGTGACCACCTCGCGCGTGCCGGGCACGCGCTTGAGCTCGGTTTCCACCGCGTGGGCCACGCGCTCCAGGTCGTGTGCGCTTTGGGCGTCTTTCGTCCACAGCGTGGCGGCCAGCACCGGCACATCGTCAATGCCTTTGGGCTTGACGATGGGGGTGAGCACGCCCAGGCCCTGGGGCAGCCAGTCCTGGTTGGCGTTGAGCACGTCGTACAGCCGCACCAGCGCTTCGGTGCGCGGCACACCCACCTGGAACTGCACGGTGAGCACGGCCACGCCGGGGCGCGACACCGAGTAGGTGTGCTCAATGCCCTGGATTTGCGAGAGCACGTGTTCGGCCGGCGCGGCCACCATTTTTTCCACGTCGGCGCTGGAAGCCCCCGGGAAGGGAATCAGCACGTTGGCCATGGTCACGTTGATCTGCGGCTCTTCTTCGCGCGGCGTGACCAGCACGGCGAACAGGCCCAGCAGCAAGGCCACCAGCGCCAGCAGCGGCGTGATGGCGTTGGCCTGGAACATGCGCGCCACCGAGCCCGAAAAGCCCAGCTTTTCAGGGGTGGCGTTGGAGGGGGTTTCGGGGTGGCTCATGGCGGCGTCCTTACTGGGCAGCGGGCACAGCGCCCGACAGGCCGGCCCGCACCGGGTCCAGCGCCACGCGGTCACCGGCCTTCAGACCGGCCAACACCTCCACCCCAGCGCTGCCGTGGGCAGCGCCGGTGCGCACCGCGCGCAGCGCAAACCCGGCTGGCTGGCCTTCGCCCTTGCTCGACACCACATACACGCCGGTGAGTTCACCCCGGCGCAGCAGGGCTGCCTCGGGCACCAGCAGGCGCTGGCTGTCGGGCTGGGCGGTGCCACCCACAAAGCGCACGCGCACCTGGCGCCCGGGCACCTGGCCCGCGCCGTCGGCGGCGCTCAGGTCCAGGCGCCATTCCACGGTTTGCGACACCGGGTCGGCCGCGGGCAGGCTGGTCTGGCTGGCGGGGGTCACCCAGCGCTCGGTGCCGGGCAGCTGCACTTCAATGCGCTGGGCCTGTTGGGCCAGGGTTTGCTGCGAGGCGGGCACATGCACCACCGCGCGAATGGGTTGCGGTGCGTACACCGTGAGCACCGGCGCCCCGGGCATGGCCAAGCCGCCCGCTTCGGCGTGGGTGGCCAACACCCAGCCGTCGTACGGCGCGGTCAGGCGCGTGAAACCCTGGGCCACACCGGCCTGCGTTTGCCCGGCGCGGGCGGCGGCCACACCGGCCTGCGCCGCCTTCAGCTGGGCCTGCGCGGTGTCCAGCGCAGCCTGGGCCACAAAGCCCTGGGCGCGCAGGTCGCGGGTGCGTTCAAAGTGGGCCTTGGCGTTGGCCAGGTTGGCGTCGGCTTCGGCAAAACCGGCCTGCGCCTGGGCCACACCGGCCTGGGTGGCGCGGTCGTCGATCACGGCCAGCACCTGGCCGGCCTTTACCCGGTCGCCGGCTTTCACCGACAGGCTGGCGATGCGGCCACTGGCCTGGGCCGACAGCACGCTCTGGCGCACCGCCTGCAAGCTGCCGTCGAGCGCCACACCGGCGCCCACCGCTTGCGCACCCACCACCACCACGGGCACCTGTGGCGCACCGGCTGCGGCCTGCGCGTGCACCCCGCTGGCGGTGAACAGGGCGGCGCCGGTCACCAAAGCCAGCGACAAACCCGCCAGCACCCAGCGGCGCCGGGCCTGTGGATGGGGTACCCAGGCTTGCGCACGGGCCACGAGAGGCTGGGTGAAACGGGCGGTTTTCCGGGGGATCATGGTGCGGTTCTCCTATACGGCCTGCAGTATACATTGATACCCCTGGGGGTACAAGATGGGCGCACGATGACAGGGGTCTGGTGCGTCTTCAGGCCCGATGGGCTGCGCGCTCCAAAGGGTCTGGCAAAAAGAACAATGCGGCGTTGGGCTTAAAAGCCGTCAAGCCGGAAACCCCGCCAGTGTGCGCTTGTGCAGCCGACCCAGCTGCCAGACGCAGCCGACAAACGCCACAGAGGCCAGCACCAGCGTCGCATAAGCCACGCGCAGGCCCAAGCTTTCGGCCAGTTCGCCCATGAGCAAGGCGGCCAGCTGCGCACCCACGGTGAAGGCGATCATGAGCAGGGCCGAGAGGCGCGGCGCCTCTTGCGGGAAACCGCGCAAAGCGCTGCCCAGCAAAATGGGAAACGCCACCGACACACCGAGGCCCGCCGCAAAATTGCACAGCGCCAGCCACACAAACGGCGCGCCCGTTGGGCTGAACCACAAGGCCGCCAGGGCCGCACTGGCCAGCGTGCCCAGCCGGAAAATCTTCTGCTCCAGCGACCAGCGGCTGTGGCCAAACGCCTGCCACACCCGGCCCACCACCATACCGGCCATGAGAAAACCCAACGCCAGCCGGGCGCTTTGCTCGTGCAGGCCGAGCGATTCGGTGGCGAAGCTCACAAACCAGAAATACTGACCCCATTCTGTGAGGCCGCTGCACACCCCGGCCAGCAGGACCCAGCGCACCAGCGGCTGGCGCAGCAGCCCCGCGTAGCCCAACGGGCGGCGGCTGGCGCGGGGCTCGGTGGCGTCGGCATGGACCTGGAACCGCACACCGCGCAGCCGGGAACGCTGCAGCGTCATGACCAGCATCACCAGCGCCAGCACGCCAAACACCGCGTACGGCGCGCGCCACTGGGGCGAAAACAGCAGCACCGCCGCCACCAGCAGCGGCGACAGCACACTGCCCAGGCTGTAGGCCACGTCCACCAGGCTGATGATGCGGGTGCGCAGTTCGGGCTCGTCGCTCATTTCGGCCAGCAGGCCGTGGCCGAGCGTGAACAAGGCGGTCTCGAAGGTGGCGATGGTGGCCATGAAGAAAGCCAGCCAGCCAAAACTGGGTGCCCACAACACCCCCACCAGCCCGCCCACCACGAGCACGGTGTAGCCCAGCAGCAGCTTCTGCGGCGGGAAGCGCTTGGCAATGGCGCCGCCCAGCAGCGAACCCGCCGCGCCCCCGGCGCTCCACAGCGCCATGAGCCAACCGATCTGCTGGAACGACACGCCCATTTGCGCGCGCAGATTGGGCGTGACCGCCCCCAGCAGAGCACCAAAGATGCCCCAGGTGACCGCGCTGTACAAAATGACCCAGGCCACAAAAGGCAGGCCCAGAAACATGGCCAGGGGAGAGCGGGAGGGGTTCAAGGCAGGGCTTTCGGTGCGGGGGTTGCGAGACAATGCAATCGATTGTCCCGCGCCAAGCAACACCCAAGCCGGCCACGTGTGAAAAAGAACCCGCTTTGTAACCAGCCAACCACCCAGGCCTCTGCGGCGAGCGTGCATCGGGTTTAGCCCACGCGCCTACGTCATCCCGTTTGCCCCGAAGAAGGACACGTAGGCCTTGTCGGTTTTCATGATGTGCTGGATCAGCCAGCTCTTCAGCAACTCCAGCGCCTCGCCCGAGGCGATCTCTCCGTCCTCATGCTTGTGCAGCAGGCCGGAGATCTTGGCGGTAAAGACGTTGTGCTGGGCTTTGTGTGCGGCGGTTTCCGGATATCCGAACCGCTCGAAGAGCTCTTCTTCCATGATGAAGTGGTTGAACGTGTAATCCACCAGTCCTTCGAGAATGTCGCCGACCACCGCAGGGTCCGACTGGGGCTTGCTCAGCTCGTCGTGGAGACGGTTCGTTGCCTCGACAAGCCACTTGTGCTGCGAGTCGATTTCGCTGATTCCCGTCAACAGTTCGTCATTCCAGGGCATGAACATCTTGTTCTCCGCTTTGATGAGAAATGGCAGGTTGCCACCGATCATGTCGATCACCCGCGACATTAAAACCCGATGCGGAATAAGAAATCAAGAGCACAAATCAAAGAGTGCACCGCTTTGGGGCGCTTCTGCACCTTTGACCTGACCCGCACGCACACACCAGTGCGGTCGCTGAAATGCCAGGCCGTTGGCCGCACACTGGATGTCGGCCCACCACACACGCAGCCCTGCCCAGCAGCGCATATGGGGGCATCAATTGAACGGCACCCGTGGTGCCACCGCACACAACAACTCATAGGAAATGGTGCCCGCCGCTGCCGCCACCTCGTCCACCGGCAGCACAGCGCCCGATGTGCTCACGCCCCACAAGACCACTTCAGCGCCCACGCCACAGGCCACGCCCAGGGCGTCCAGCGGGGCCAGATCGACCGTGATCATGTCCATGCTGACGCGGCCGACCACGCGGGTGCGCACACCGGCCACCAGCACCGGTGTGCCGGTGGGCGCGTGGCGTGGGTAGCCGTCGGCGTAGCCGCAGGCCACCACGCCGATGCGCTGCGGCGCCGCAGCGGTGTAGGTGGAACCGTATCCCACGGTGTCGCCGGCCTGCAGTTGCTGCACCCCGATCAGGCGGCTGGACAGCGTCATGGCGGGCTGCAAGCCCCAGTCGGCGGCGGTGCGCTGCGGGTGGTCGGGCGCGCTGCCGTAGGTGGCAATGCCCGAGCGCACCCAGTCGGCGCTCAGGGTTTCGGTGGCGGGCGCGGTGGGGTCTACCCGCAGCGCCTGCCGGGCAAAGCGCAGCGTGGCCGCGCTGTTGCACAGGGTGCGCTCACCGGGTAAGTCGGCGGTGGCGGCCTCAAAGGCCGCCACCTGGTGGGCCATGCCACGCGGGCCGTCGGCGTCGCTGAAGTGGGTCATGAGCGAGATTTCTTCCACCTGCGGCAGCGCGTTGAGCCGCGCCCAGGCGGCACGAAAGGCGGTTGGCGTGAAGCCCAGGCGGTTCATGCCGCTGTTGAGCTTGAGGAACACGCGGTGGGGCAACTGCGTTTTGTGCGCCGCCAGCCAGTCGATCTGCTCGCTGCAGTGCACCGTGTGCCACAGGTGCAGGCGCGAACACAGCTCCAGGTCGCGCGGCTCGAACACGCCTTCGAGCAACAGAATGGGGCCGCGCCAATCGAGCGTCCGGATGCGCTCGGCCTCGGCCAGGTCGAGCAGGGCAAAGCCGTCGGCGCTGCGCAGCGCGTCAAAGGTGCGCTCAATGCCATGCCCGTAGGCGTTGGCCTTGACGACCGCCCAGACGCGGGCGTCGGGCGCGCAGTCGCGGGCGCGCTGCAGGTTGTGGCGCAAAGCGTCGGGGTGCACGGTGGCAAGAATGGGACGGGGCATGGCAATTGGCAGGGAACGGACGGCAACCAGAGGGCAAAGGCCTGCGGCCAGGGGCGAGGTACCGGGTGTTTACAGACGGTCACAAGTGGCGTGCTATAACCCGGCATCCTCGGAGACACGCCGACTTTCGCATAAAAAAGCCGCATCAGGCCACCCCACCAGCGTCCTCTGGCGTGGCCCGGCACACAAAATCATCCCCATGAAGCGCGGCTTCTACACCATCATGACGGCGCAGTTTTTCAGCTCTCTGGCTGACAACGCGTTGTTCGTCGCCGCCATCGAACTGCTGCGCACGCGCGGCGCACCCGAATGGCAGAGCGCGGCCCTGGTGCCGCTGTTTGCCTTGTTTTATGTGGTGTTGGCGCCCTTCGTGGGCGCTTTTGCCGACGCCAGGCCCAAAGGCCAGGTCATGTTCATCAGCAACGCCATCAAGGTGGTGGGCTGCCTGATGATGCTGGCGGGCGTGCACCCGCTGCTGGCCTACACCCTGGTGGGCCTGGGTGCAGCGGCTTATTCGCCGGCCAAATACGGCATCCTGACCGAATTGCTGCCGCCGTCACAACTGGTCAAGGCCAACGGCTGGATCGAAGGGCTGACGATTGCTTCCATCATCCTGGGCGTGCTGCTGGGTGGCCAGCTGGTGGGGCCGTGGCTGTCCGGGCTGTTGCTGTCCATCGACATACCGGGCCTGGACACCGGCGTTGACAGCGCAGCCCAGGCGGCCATTGGGGTGCTGGTGCTGGTGTACGTGGTGGCGTCCATTTTCAACCTGCGCATACCGCTGACCGGCGTGACGCCGCGGCCCATGCCCCAAAACCCGCTGGCCCTGGTGCCCGACTTCTGGCGCTGCAACAGCCGCCTGTGGCGTGACCGCCTGGGCCAGATTTCGCTGGCCACGACCACGCTGTTCTGGGGTGTCTCGGGCAACCTGCGCTACATCGTGCTGGCCTGGGCCGGCGCCGCGATGGGCTACAGCACCACGCAGGCATCGAGCCTGGTGGGGGTGGTCGCGCTGGGCACCGCCGTGGGCGCGGTGGTGGCCTCAATGCGCATGCGGCTGGACCAGGCGACGCGGGTGATGCCGCTGGGCATTGGCATGGGGCTGCTGGTGATTTTGATGAACTTCATCGACAACGTGTGGGTGGCGGCGCCGTTTTTGGTGCTGCTGGGCGGCCTGGGCGGCTTTTTGGTGGTGCCCATGAACGCGCTGCTGCAGCACCGCGGCCACAACCTGATGGGCGCGGGCCGTTCCATTGCGGTGCAGAACTTCAACGAACAGGCCTGCATCCTGATGCTGGGCGCCCTCTACAGCTTCTCCACCGCAGCGGGCTGGTCGGCGTTCATGGCCATCACCGCGTTCGGTGTGCTGGTGTCCGGCTTCATGGGGGTGATTGCGCTGTGGCACCGCCACAACGAGCGCACGCATCCGCACGAGCTGGAGCGTCTGCTGGCCATTGCCCGGCGCGACGACCTGCACGGCTGAGTCCACCCCAACACAGTCTCAGCACCCGATGTCGGTTTTTGCAAACGCCCGCTGGCTCAGCAGCCGGTGCTGTGCCAGGCAGTTGTAGAGATCCACTTCACCCACCGCACGGGAAAAGTAAGCGTCGCAGCCGGCCAACCCGGCCTTCATGCGGTCCATGCTGCCGGCGGTGGGCGCAAACATGATCACCACCGGCGACTGGCCGTTGGCCAGTTTGTGCTGCTTGACGCTGCGGCAGACCTGGTAAACGTCGGGGCCGCCGTTGAGGCGGTCAATCACCACCAGCCGGTAAGGATGCGTTTTGAGCATCTGCAGCGCTTGCCCCGCTTCGCGCAACCAGTCGATGGACAGGCCGTAGCGCTGGAACCGCTGGTACAAAATGCGTCCTTCCACCAGGCTTTCGGCCAGCAGCAGCGTATCGCCACGCTGCCCTGAGGGTTCTGGGGGTTTGGTCGCATCGGGTGCAGAAACCGGGAAAGACGCGGTTTGGGTCCGGGACGAAGGCACCGCCCCCACTGACCGTGCATCCAGGCCGCCAAAATCGGTCAACCGCACCACGCCGGGACGCACAGATGAGGCCGATACCGCCGCCACCGCAGGGTCAACAGCGAGGGTGAGCAGCGGCGGTTCCGATGCCATGCCCTTGCCATGCCCGACGGGTGGGCGTGTGCAGGGAGCCCCTGTCGCGGCGTCTTGCGCGGGGGGGCGGATGGAAGGCCATGCCTTCTCCGCGCAGGGGCTCGATCTGGCCGCCGGAGCAAACAACCGGGTCAGATCGCCCACGGGCAGCGGCTGGGTAGGGGCAAAACCCCGCTCCATGTCGACCACGGAAAGCCTGCGAACGGGCTCCACAGCACCGGTTCGATGGACGCCAGCGCGCGTGCCTGTATCCACCCCTTGGCTGGACGGCGCAGCCTCCAGCCTGGCAGGGGCTGCAGGTTGGCGAGCAACGCCCTTTTGATGCACCTTCACCAAGGCATCCAGGGCCGCCAGCACCGCCATTCCTTTCACCGGCTTGTGCTGCACCGGCCAGCCGGTGCCATGGTCGCTGCGGCCCAGCAGCAACACCTGGCCCGGCAGTTCGGCGTAGCGCACCAGGTGCAGGGCCTGAGGATGGTCGGCGTTGACGATCAGAATCTGAGCGTTCATGACCTCGTCCTGCATCCGGTAACCCGGCGGTCGGCGGGCAGCGAGTCGAAAGAAATGGTCGAAAGCCACAGACTCGTTGTGGGTAAACCCGACCAAAGCCACCGAGTACACACCGCCCATGCAGACACCCCAAAGTAAAAAACGGACACCGTTGAGGTTTGACAGTATGCCCGCCTGGGTGCATGCCCCAACCACCATCGGCCTGGGCCGTGGCAGCGGCTGCGGCAGCGCGATGTTCCGCAAGTCGCCACAATGTGGCCCGTGTGCCCAGCCCATGTGTCCCATTCCCTCAGGAGTTTGTATGCCCAGCATTGACGACTTTGAAGCACTGTCCATCGACGGCCAACCGGTTGCATTGGCCCAGTACCGCGGCAAACCACTGTTGATCGTGAACACCGCCAGCGCCTGCGGCTTCACGCCGCAGTTCGGCGGCCTGGAAAAGCTGCACCAAACTTACGGTGCGCGCGGCTTGGTGGTGCTGGGCTTCCCCTGCAACCAGTTTGGCGGCCAAGACCCGGGCAGCAACGAAGAAATCGGGGCTTTTTGCCAGAAGAACTTCGGCGTGAGTTTCCCCATGATGAGCAAGGTGAACGTGAACGGCGCCGAGGCCCACCCGCTCTACCAATGGCTCAGCGCCGAAGCCCCGGGCTTGCTGGGCAGCAAGTCCATCAAATGGAACTTCACCAAGTTTCTGGTGGGCAAAGACGGTCGGGTGCTCAAGCGCTACGCGCCGCAAGACGCGCCGGAGAAGCTGGCCAAAGACATCGAGGCGGCGCTGGCCGCCTGAGAGGCTGAGAGGGCAAAGGACGTACTTGCGGCCCCGGCACTGTTGCAAGCCGGCCCTTAAAAAGACGCCACCCAACGGGCCGTTGACTGGCCACTGTCGTTGATCACCTCCACATCCAGCGCCCAGCGGTCCTGGTCGGCACCTGCCAGCCTGACCGTGAGTTTGGAAAACTGCCGTTGCGCCGTGCCCAGCCCTTTGGCCGTGGATTGGATGCTCGCTTGTGCGTCGCTGAGCGGATAGGGTGTGGGCGCGTCCAGCACAAAGTCGCTCGGGGCAGCATTGGCAAACGGAAGACTGGCATTCCAGGCTGAGCAGACCACCGACAGCGCCCGCACCGGCGCACAGCCATCGGCAGCCAGGCTGAGTTCGGCCACGCCAGAAAAGTGGTAGTCGCCCGACAGAAAAATGGTGTGCCTGATCTGGTTGCGTACGATGAACTGCACCAGCCAGCGCCAGCTGGCCGGATAGCCCGCCCAGCCGTCGGACGACATGCAGCGCTCAGGGCTGGCCACCAACGCGGACTCGACCCAGCCAAACACCGTGCCCATGCACAGCACCTTGGGCTGGTTGCGGTGGGCCAGCAGCCAGTTTTCGACGGCCTGCATTTGCAGCTGTGACAGCATGGGCACGGTTGTCCAGTCCTGTCCCCGCACTGGGGGATGCCGCTCTGAGCGCGTGTCCATGGCAAATGCGGGCAGGTGGGCAATGTGGAACGGCTGCCAGAATCCGCGCACCGCATCGCCCCCCGCAGGAATGGCGGCATGGATGCGGGGTGCGTGGTTGTGCCCGTCGGTCCAGCGCCACTGGTAAGCCAGTGTGGCTTCAAAGCCGTTGAGAAAAGTGGCGTCGGTCTCGGGGCTGGCGCTGCCGTTCCAGTTGTCGACGTATTCGTGGTCGTCCACCACGGTGTAGGTGGGCAAACGGGCAAAGAGTTCGCGGGTGTGCGGGCTGCCCCAGGCATCGCGGTAGAACTGGGCCAGGCGTTCGTCGCCTTCCTGTACCTCGAACAGGTTGGCCGTGGCATCGGCGTAAATCTGGTCGCCCAGCAGCACCAGTGCCTGCACGGGCCGTGCGGGGTGGTGGATCTGTTCCTGCATGTGCAGGGCCAGGGCATCGACGGCGTTGCGCTCGAAAGGCATGCCCGGCCAGCGGCACGAACTGGCCAACCAGCTGATGGACGGTTGCTCAGAGCCAGAGGCATTGAGCAGCATGTGGCCGCTGTGCCAACGGTGCCACCAGGGCAACCGGGACAGGTTCAGCGGCACCGCCGCCTGCGGCCAGCCCCACACCAGCTCCAGTGCGGGCATTCGGGCAAAGGGCCGTTGTGCGGTTTCGCGCAGCCGCAGCACCCAGTAGGTGCCCGCACCTTCAAGAAGGGTCACGTGGCTGGCCACAGCAGGCAGCGGCAGGCCCTGTGCATCGCAGCCCCCCGTGGGGTGAATGGCTTGCAACTGCGTCACCTGCAGGTCGGGCAGGCCATCGGTCCCACCTTCACCGGCGCACACCAGCCGGGGCGGGTTGGCCGCCAGCCAGGGATCGTTGGGCAGTTCAACCCACACCACCAGCTCGCGTTGGCCTTGGGTGCCCCAAGGGTCGGCCTGCGCATCGGCGGGCGGCACGCGGTTGAGCTGGAGCATGGGGCCGGTCAGCGGCTGGCGCTGCACGCTGGCCGAGTGGTCTTGCCAGTGGGGGGGGATGAGGCTATGGCTGGCTTCGGCCTTGGCGCTGTTCACGCCCCAGGTGCTCTGAAAGCCGGCTGGGTCGTCCATGAAGCTCACCAGTGGCGGGTAGACATCGCGGTGGGCATGTTGGCCAAACAAAAAGTCCATGTGCCCGTAGCCTTCGGGCATGAACAGACCGACCGGACGTTGGCGCTCTGGCGGTTGATCGGCTTGCAGGCGGCTGAGCTGCAGCCACGAGCGCACCGCGCTGCGGGGGTCGAACACGCGGTTTTCGGTGCCGTGGGCAAACAGCACCGGAAACGACCAGTGGGCCTGGAAGTTGGCCTGCGTCATGTACACCCCCGCACCCTCGCGGTCGGTCAGGCGCTGGCGGGTGATGATGTAGTAGAGCTGTCGGAACACCTCGACGCTGGCCGGCCCCACCAGGGTGGCGAGCTGGCGGTGGGTGGCCTCGGCCAGGTTGGCATGCACCCATTCGCGGCCATAGAACAGCGTCATGCGGTTGCAGGTGGCGGTCCCGCCTTCGGGGTCGGTCACATGGGCCAGGTGGGCGGCCTGTTCGGCCTGGGGCCAGGGCAGGCTGGCGGCCATGCGGTCGATGAGCTGGTCAAGGGCCGTCGGTTCACGCGGCGGCACGGGGTCGATGGCCAGGTCGGCAGGCAGCCAGTCGCGGTAGAGCGCGGCCAGCTCGCCCGAGAGCTGGTTGGACACCGAGGGCACCACCCACGGGTGGACGGCGTGGATGATGGCGGCCTTGACCCGGCTGTGGCCTGGGCTCTCTTGCAGCCAGCCGCGCAGGCTGGCCATGGCGAATGCGCCGCCGCCCACACAGTGGGCCAACACCCGGATGGGCTGGCCCGCCGCGCGGTACACATGGGCGACGGCAGCGGGGATGTCGAGCCGGGCCAGATCGTCCATGCTGTGCTGCTGTTTGGCATAGCCCAAGCGGTTGGACAGGCGGTGGTCCAGCAGCCACACGGTGTAGCCCTGGGCCAGAAAGGCGGTGGCCATGTTGCGCCCGCCGGTGGTGTCGGTGCTGAACACGGTGGCCCCGTGGGCCAGGCCGTGGATCATCAGCAGGTGGCGGGCCGGGTCGCTGCCCTGCGCAGGGGTGTAGCAGGTCAGTTCAAGCCACAGGGGCTCGGCCTCTGTGTGGCCAGAGGTCCTGGCGGATGGTGGGTTGGATGCATGGGCAGCCGGTGCCGCTGGCACATGCCGGGGCACAGGCAGCTTGATCACCTGGGGCTGGCAGGCTGGTCCCAGGTGCTGCTGCGGATACAGCGGTCCGTGCTCGGCGGGAGCACCGGTCTGCAAGCGCCCGTAGTCTTGCCCGCGCAGGCTCCAGAAATGGGTCTGGAACAGGGCACGCAACCACAGGCTGGCAAAGCTGGCCAGCCCGATGATGGCGGCCGGCGTGTCGGGCGCACTGACCACTTGCAGGCGCTGGCGGCGCACCATGTCGATCAGATCCACATTCAGCGCCAGTACAGCCGGGGGGTGGCCGTTACGGGGGGTCAGCCGCAGGTCGATGCTGACCAGCGCATCCCACGGGTTTTTCTGGAACGGGGCATAGGCCAGACGCTTTTGCCCGGCGGCCTGCACAGGTGGTGCGTCAGCGGTGGCGGCCTGGAGTTCAAATGCGTAATCCAGGGTGCGGTACTGGGCGTGGTTGCCCGCTGCACGCCACAGACCCAGCACTTTCTGCCATCGGGTTTTTTTGCTTTTGGCCGATTGGAAATCGCTCAGCGGGCGGCGGGCAACAAAGGCAGCCAGCGCCGCCAGCCTGCGCACCACGCCAGCCAGCCCGTCACCCGGATCGCTGGCCAGCAGGGCCACCCAGCCGGTGCCTTCCAGCCAGGGCTTGAGCTGGGTCAGTTCGGGGCGGATGGTGAGATCGTGTGGCGTGGGGTTGTGGAAGACGCGCATGCGCGCGCCCTCCAGCCGCATGGAAGGCTGGGCCAGCCACTGGTCGAGGTGCACATCGACATCCACCGCCACCACCCACTCGCGTGTGCGTTCGTCATCGGTCCACAGCGGGTTGGCGGCCGGCGCCCAGTCCGGGCGCTCGGCTCGCCAGTGGCCTTGCAGGTGCTCCCTGAATTGCAGGCGCACCGGTTGCCCGGCGGGCGCAGGAGGCCTGGGTTCGCGGGTCTGTGCAACGGGTGCTGGCGCCCACACGGGCAGCGTGGGCGCAGGCTGGGTGCGGGCCGCCTCTTCGGCGTCCAGCTGCTGGCGCATGGCTCGGGCGGCCACCAGGCTGAGACCGGCAATGGTGACAAAGGGGTTGACCCCCACCGCCGTGGGCAGCATGCCGCCGTCCATCACATGCAGACCGTCATACAGCGGATTTCCCTGACCACCGTCGGCCCTGAACACGGTGCCCTGCCAGTTCACCACGCCGGTTTCCGGGCCGTCCCCCATGGGGCAGCCCCCCAGCGGATGCACGGTCAGGCCCTGGGGTTTGTCCACCCCGTCGGCCACCCCTTCGAAGTCATCGGGCAGCGGTTTCCACAACGGGCTGGGCAGGTAATCGCCATCCTGGAAGCCACCCCGCTCGCCGGCTTTTTTCAGCCAGTCGTGAACCGCCTGGTAATAAGGGGAGCGGGGGCCGCTGTGCGGGCCCGACCAGGTGATGTCCAGTGCAGCACGCCGGGCGGCGGCTCTGCTGGCGTCGGGCTGACCCGGGGTGAAGCGGATGCGGCCATCGGCATCGTCCGGCCCCATCACGAGCAACAGCAGGGCGTGCCGGTCCATGTCTGACGGGGTGGACAAGGGGTCGCTGGGCACACCGGCTGCCTGGCGGTTGGCGTGGTAACCCTGCAAACCACTGCGGCTGTAGCGGTGCGGCAACGACAGGGTGGCACCCAACGCCACCACGGCCTGCGTCAGGGCAGAAGGCACCGCGCCATCCTCGACCAACACACGCCGTTGCTGACCCTCCACGGGCAGGCTGGGCGCGAGTCTTCCCGTGATGGTGGGGCCCACGCGCTCGTCGGTCGGTTGCTCGGCTTCGTCGGCACGGGCCATGCCATTGACACGCGCACCCATGCCCCAGCCCAGGGCCAACACATCGCCGTTGGTGGAAAACCGCCGCCCCAGCCAGGGAGACAGCTTCAGTGCGCTGGAGCGTTGCAGAATTTCGGTGCTGCCCAGCGCACCGGCAGACAGCACCACCGAGCGCGAGCGCACCTCAATGACCTGGCGTTCGCCGGTGGATGACAGGTCGGCTGTCATGGCCATGCGCACGCGCCAGCGATAGGGCGGCCCACCATCGTCGGCCTGTGCATCGGAGCCTTCGCAAGGGCGAAGATCGAGCACGGTCAGGCCGGTGATCAGCTCGGCACCGGCACGCACGGCATCGGGCAGCACATGCGTGAGCAGGGTGTTTTTGGCCCCTACATTGCAACCGGTGAAGCAGTTGCCACAGCGGGTGCAGGCGGACTGGGCCACACCTGCCGTGCTGATCTGGTCCTCGCTGGCCACCGTGATCGGAACCACCTCGGCCACCTCCCCCATCGAGCGGCCCAGTTCAGCCAGGGCCTGGTGTTTGCGCAGCTCCGCCGCATGGGAAAAAGGCCGGGCCTGGAGCACGCTTTGCACGTCCTGCATGGCTTGCCAGAGGGCGTCGCGGTGTTCCGTGTGATGGCGGTAGTGGGCGGGCCAGTGCGGGCCCTGAAACAACGTGGGTTCGGGCAACACAGCCACGCCGGCATTGATGAGCGATCCGCCGCCCAGTCCGTTGCCGACCAGCACAGCCACGTCCGTGTAGGGACGAAAATCGAGCAATCCGTCCGCCTTGCCCGTCCCATGTGAGTCGGCCCCCTTCTGAATGCGAACATGACCAGGCAAGCTGCCTATGCTGTCGGGAAAACTGCCCAGTGCGTATTCCCGCCCTCTCTCCACCAGCCATACCCGCCGTCCGGGTCGGGCCAGCGTTTTGGCGGCAAAGCTGCCACCGTAGCCCGATCCGACGATCAGCACGTCGCAATCTGGGGCATGATGATGGGCAAGCCACCATTGCTCGGACGAACGCGACCATGCCTGTAAACCTTCAGTCTTCATCGTTTCCTCACTTCTGACTTTTAATATTTATTATTATGCGCAGTCACAGTGACCCGGGTTTTTTGCCCAGCCACGCCACCGACACCGTACAGATCAGCACGGCGCGCGCTTCACTGGAGCTGCGGGCTGGCCAGTCGATTGCATCCAAATGGGTGGTCTGGGCGGTGTGTGTGGTCACGGTGTTCGTCCTGCCCGCCGACTTGCCCCTGTGGGTGCGCCTGTGTTGGGCCTTGCCGGTGATCGCCATGGCCGAGGTCAATTGGCGTGTGTGTACATGTGTCATGACCGGTTTGGCCCAGTCCGGCCCTCAGGGCTTGCGCGCTCGGCAAATCTGGCTGTGGTGGATGACCGCCATCAACCAGGCGTTGATGGGCAGCACGGTCTGGTGGTTTGGCTACACCGGCAACCTGACACTGGCTGCCGTGGGCACATCGCTGCAACTGATTTACCTGAGCGCGGCGATGATCAATGCCGCCACCCACCCCACCACCTTCATCAGCGGTGCCTGGATCAACCTGGTCCTGGCCATCCTGTACTGGGCCACGCACAGCATGGTCAGCATTCCGCTGGTGCTGGCTCTGGCGGGCATGGGACTGGTGTTGTCCCGGTTGTCGGTGCACATGGCACAAAGCTTCGAAGAATCCATCGGCATGCGGTATGAAAACCAGCGCCTGCTCGCCAAACTGGAAGAAGAAAAGCAAATCGCCAACGAGGCCACCCAGTTCAAATCGCAATTTCTTTCCAACATCAGCCACGAAATCCGCACCCCCATCAGCGCCATCACCAGCATGAGTTACCTGGTGCTGAAGTCAGAACTGACCGCCAAGCAGCGCAGGTACGTGGAAATGATCGATCAGTGCAGCCTGCACCTGCGCAAGCTGATCAATCAGATCCTGGACCTCTCAAAAATGGATGCGGGCATGCTCCTGCTGGAGCACAGCGAGTTCCGTCTTTCCCAGGCACTCGACAACGTGCTGACCATGAATGAGGATGCGGCCACAGCCAAAGACCTCGCGCTGAGCCTGCATGTGAAGCCAGGCACCCCCGAGCGGCTGCTGGGCGACGAACTGCGCCTGACCGAGGTGCTGCTGAACTTTGTCAGCAATGCCATCAAATTCACCGAGCAAGGTAGTGTGCGCGTGGAAATTGCCCAACTGGCGCAAACAACGGAGCGGGTACAGCTCAAGTTCTCGGTACACGACACGGGTATCGGCATTGAACCTGAGCACTTTGACGCCCTGTTCAAGAGCTTCTCCCAGGCCGATTCATCCACCTCGCGCAAATACGGCGGTACCGGGCTGGGCTTGGCGATTGCGAAGACGTTGGTCGAGATGATGGATGGCGAAGTGGGTGTTCACAGCGAACCCCAGATGGGTTCGATTTTCTGGTTCACTGCCTGGTTTGGCCGGCCTGAGGCCGAACGGGCAGCCCTGAACGGGGCGCCACAACCGTTGGAGCTACCGGCCTGGCCCAACCGCGTGCAGACCGATGTGTCCGATCCCGTCACACCCCAGACCGACAAGGCCTCACCGCCTCTGGCAACGGATGACAGCCCGTCGGCCCTGCTGGGTCACCGTCTGGCGTGGCTGGCGGCCCACGACGACCCGGCGGCACTCGATCTGCTCAACACCCACACCACCGAGCTCAAACGCCGCCTGGGCGCTTCGTTCGAACGCATCCAGAGCGCCGTGCGCCAGTACGACCTGCCCAAAGCCTGTCGCCTGCTGGAGGCCATCGGTTACACCGGCCCCGCCGCCCCGCCGCCCACCCAAACGCCTGCCGGGATCCCTTCAGCCAGCATTCTGGTGGTGGACGACACCCCCACCAACCTGGCCCTGATGTTTGATCTGCTCAAAGACGAATACCGGGTACGGGTGGCCGCCAACGGGGAGCGGGCCCTGGTGATTGCCGCAGGCCCGCAGCCCCCCGATCTGATTCTGCTGGATGTGATGATGCCTGGCATGGATGGCTACACCACGCTCACCCAGCTTCAGTCCAACCCGGCCAGTGCCCACATTCCCGTGGTGTTCCTGACAGCCAAAAACCAAATTGAGGACGAAGAAAAAGGCTTGCGTCTGGGCGCGCTCGACTACATCACCAAGCCCGTCAACCCACCCATTGTGTTGCGGCGCGTGCGCACCCAACTCATGCTCAAAAGGGCACATGACTTTTTGCAGGACAAGGCCAACTACCTGGAGCACGAGGTGCAGCGCCGAACCGCGGAGGTCAAGGATATCCAGGAGGTCACGGTTCTGACCATGGCCTCGCTGGCTGAAACCCGTGACAACGAAACAGGCCAGCACATTTTGCGCACCCAGCGTTACGTGCGCACGCTGGCCCTTGAGTTGCAACACCACCCCCGATTTGCCAGCTACCTGAGCGAGGCACAAATTGAGTTGCTGTTCAAGTCTGCGCCCCTGCACGACATCGGCAAAGTGGGTATTCCAGACCGCATTCTGCTCAAGCCCGATCGGCTGACGCCAGAAGAAATGGAGATCATGAAAACCCACACCACCATTGGCCGCGACACCATCGAAGCCGCTGAGCGGCGGCTGGGCCATCCCGTGCCTTTTCTGGTGTGCGCCAAAGAAATTGCCTATTCACACCAGGAAAAGTGGGACGGCAGCGGCTACCCGCAGGGGCTGGCTGGCGATGCCATTCCGATTGCCGCCCGCCTCATGGCACTGGCCGATGTGTACGACGCGCTCATCAGCCGCCGCGTCTACAAACCCCCGTTCTCCCACACGCAGGCGGTGCACATGATTGAAGCGGGCAGCGCCAGCCATTTCGATCCCGATGTGGTGGCGGCATTCCTCCGTGTGCAAAGCGAATTCCAGGCGGTTGCCTTGGCGTTTGCCGATCCAGATGAGCCGGACCAGGATGCTGGAAAATACGGTGCGGGTGCGTCAGTTTGACGAGCGTCTTGTTCTTTAGACTGAACCATGCGAACACTCATCGTTGATGACCAGACCCTGTTTGGTCAAAGCCTGAAATTCCTGCTGGAAGACCTGCACCCCGGCATGGCCTGCGAAACCGCCAGCACCCTGGCCGGCGCAGTGGCGAAGCCAGGCCCTTTCGATCTGATTTTGCTGGACTACAGTTTTCCCAGAGAAAGCCACTCCGCCAACGGACTGGAGCGCATGCGCAAAGCCCACACAGACGCCACCATCGTCATGGTGTCGGGCGAAGACAGCCCGCAACTGGTGCACCAACTCATCGCCCGAGGGGCGGCTGGCTTTGTGCCCAAAGCGGTGGATGTGGAGACCTTGCTCCATGCCCTGCGCACCATTCTGGCCGGTGGCATCTATGTGCCCACCTTCGCCCTCCGGTACGTACCCACACACGCACGGACCCGCGAGCACAACGCAATGGCCTTCGTGGGCGAGCATGCCGATTTTCAGCAGAGCAGCCCCGCGCTGGCTGACGGTCCCGATAGCGAAACCGGGGCACCACTTCGCCAGTTGTCCAAACGCCAGATCGACTGCCTGCTGATGGTTGCGCAGGGCAAATCGAACCGGCTCATTGCCTCCGAGTTGTTTCTGGCCGAAAGCACCGTCAAAACGCATGTCACGGCAGCCTTCAAAATACTGGACGTGACAACACGGGCCGAGGCGGTGTTCAAGGCCGCCTCGCTGGGTCTGTTGCCTTCCAGTGCAAGGCAGAACAGCGACTATTGACCCCACCCACCAGGGCCTTCCCCGACGAAAGGCTGGCAAGGAGGCGCAACGCCGCCAGTCGGCGGTGGAGGCCTGCGGGGCGCATGAACCCCGTGGCGGTCAGACCCAGCGCAGCAACAGCCCCGCCACCAGCGGCAAGGCCAGCGCACTGAACAGCGCGCTCAAGCCCATGGCCAGGCCCGCGAAAGCGCCCATTTCCTGGCTCACCTGAAACGCCCGCGCGGTGCCAATGCCGTGGGCGGCGGTGCCCAGCGCAAAGCCGCGCACGGTGGGGTCGGTGATGCGCAAGGCATCGAACAAAAAGCGGGCGCTGGCCGCACCCACAATGCCGGTGCACACCACCAGCACGGCGGTGAGCGAGGGCAGCCCCCCCATTTTTTCGGCAATGCCCATGGCCACCGGTGTGGTGACCGACTTGGGCGCCAGCGATGCCAGTGTGGCTTTGGACGCACCGAGCGCCCAGCCCACCCCAATGGCCGTGACCGTGGCCGCCAGCGTGCCCACGACCAAGGCACCCAGCATGGGCAGCCACAGGCGTTTCAGGCGCGGCAGCTGTTCAAACAGCGGCGCCGCCAGCGCCACCGTGGCCGGACCCAGCAGAAAGTGGACGAATTGTGCGCCCTCAAAGTACGTCGCGTAGGGCGTGCCGGTGGCCCACAGCAAAGTGCCCAGCGCCACCACGGCCATGGCCACCGGGTTGGCCAGCGGGTGAAAACCGCTGCGCTGGTAGAGCATGAAGGCACCCTGGTACACCAGCAGCGTCACCGTCAGGCCCAGCAGCGGTGTGGTGGCGAGGTAAACCCAGACATCGGCCAGGCGCTCGGCAGCGGCCGGCAACACCGGGTTCATGGCGGCTCTCCGTCAACCGGCTGGGGCGGGCGCGCCACGCGTTGCATGAGCCAGGCCATGGTGAGCGCGGCACTGGCCAGGCCCACCAGCGTGCTCAGCACCAGCGCCACGCCAATGGCCAGCGCCTCGTCGCCCAGGCGCTGCAAGTGCAGCATGACGCCGACACCCGCCGGCACAAACAGGAGCGACAGGTGTTGCAACAGCGTTTGTGCCGTGGGCCTGATGGCCTGCAGCCAGGCCGGCTTCAGCACCAGCACCAACAACAGCAGCGCCAAACCGACCACCGGGCCGGGCACGGGCGCGGCGAGCGTAAAAACCAGCGCCTCGCCGAGCAGCTGAAAAACAAGCAGGGTGGCGAGCGCGGGGATCATCGGTCTGCGCCGGTCAGAGCAGCTCTTTGGGGATGTTGCCGCCGTTGGCGGCGATGTGGCCCAGCACCTGCTTGTGCAGCCACATGTTCATCTGGGCAGAGTCGGCCATTTTGTCGTCGGGGCAATACAGCTCTTTGGCCAGCTCCTTGCGCGCGGCCAGGCTGCTGTCCAGGCCCAGCAGCTTGAGCAGGTCGACGATGGAGGTTTTCCAGTTGAGCTTTTCCGGGTGCTTGGCAGCCTTCTCGGTGAGCAGCGCGACCACGTCCACCATGGCAATGGGTTGTACCACCGGCTCAGCAGGGGCCGCAGCCACCGGAGCGGGCTCGGGGGCGGGTGATGCGGCGGCAGGGGGCGGCGTGATCACCGGTGCCGCAGCCGCCTCTTTCATGCCCAGCTTCTCCAAAATGTTGCTGAAAAAACCCATGTGAACTCTCCAATGGCGTCGGGTACAGGAAGCGCGAGGCCAGACGCCGGTGGCTCCGCTGGGCGCAGCTTAGCGCGCCCGGAAGACAAAGCGACCCGACCGACCACACGAATGCCCAGAAAAGCGCACCGATGTGGACAAATCCCGCTGGATGTCAGGCCAGTGCGTCGTCCAGAATTTCCACCCAGTGCCGCACCGGCGTCTCGGTGCCGCTTTGCAGGTGGGTGATGCAGCCGATGTTGGCGCTGGTGATCACGGCGGGCTTGAGTTCGCTCAAGTGGCCGAGCTTGCGGTCGCGCAGCTGGTACGACAGTGTGGGGTTGAGCACCGAATACGTGCCGGCCGAGCCGCAACACAGATGCGCTTCGTTTTTGGCCACCTGCACCGTGAAGCCCAGCGCGGCCAGGTGCTGCTCAACGCCGCCCTTGAGCTGTTGCCCGTGCTGCAGCGTGCAGGGCGGGTGAAAGCCGATCACCTTGTTCGCATCGGGCTGGCGGGCCAGCTTGGGCTTGAGCACCGGCACCAGGGCCGGCAGCAGCTCGCTCAGGTCTTTCGTCAAGCCGCTGATGCGGGCCGCCTTCGCGGCATAGGCCGGGTCGTCGGCCAGGATGTGGCCGTATTCCTTCACCGTGACGCCACAGCCCGAGGCGTTCATGACGATGGCCTCCACACCGCCCTCGATCAGCGGCCACCAGGCGTCGATGTTGGCGCGCATCTCGGCGCGTCCTCCGTCCTGGTCGTTCAGGTGGAACTTCACCGCACCGCAGCAACCCGCCTTGGGCGCGATCACGGTCTGGATGCCGGCCGCGTCCAACACGCGGGCGGTGGCGCTGTTGATGTTGGGCATCATGGCCGGCTGCACGCAGCCCGCCAGCATCAGCACCTTGCGTGCGTGCGTTTGCGTGGGCCAGCGCCCAGCGTTTTGCTTGGCAGGCACCTTGTTTTTCAGCGCCGCAGGCATCAGCGGTCGCACCATCTGACCGAGCTTCATGGCGGGCCCAAACAGCGGCGATGGCAGACCTTCTTTCAGCAGCCAGCGCACCGCTTGCTCGCCCGCCGGGCGCGGCACTTTTTCGTCCACCAGTTTGCGGCCAATGTCGATCAGGTGGCCATAGTCCACGCCGCTGGGGCAGGTGCTTTCGCAGTTGCGGCAGGTCAGGCACCGGTCCAGATGCATCTGGGTTTTGCGCGTGGGCTCGGCGCCTTCCAGCACCTGCTTCATCAGGTAGATGCGCCCACGCGGGCCGTCCAGCTCGTCGCCCAGCAGCTGGTAGGTGGGGCAGGTGGCGGTGCAAAAACCGCAGTGCACGCACTTGCGCAAAATCGCCTCGGCGGCACGTCCATCGGCACGGGCCTGGTATTCGGGGGAGAGGTTGGTTTGCATGTGTGTTCAGCTCAAAAAAACCTGGCGCCGGGCCGTCCCACGCTGGGGTTGCACCTCCTTGGAGGCCGCAACCCGCGCAACGGCGGAGCATGGGGGCTTATGTTCTGCCGGGGTTGAAGATGCCTGCCGGGTCGAATTGCTGGCGCAGGCGCTGGGTGATGGTTTCAATGGCCGGGGTTTGGCGGCTGAAGCGGGGCACGCCGGGTGCGCCGTCGGCGCCTGCGCGGAACAGGGTGGCGTGGCCGTTGACCGCAGCGGCTGCAGCACGCAGTTCGGTGGCGGCGGACGCGGGTGCCCACAACCAGCGCTGGGCGCCTTGCCATTCCACCAGCTGGGCATAAGGCAGCGCCAGTACCGGTGCGGTTTGCGGCAGCGACAGGCGCCACAGGCACAGGCACAGGTCCTGGGCCGGTGGCGTGAAAAACGGCAAGGTCTGGTTGCGGCAGGCGGTCCAGTCAGGGCCGGCCTGGGCGTTGTCCATGCGGCGGCCGCCGGCTTCCTGGGTCATGCGGGTGCAGGCCGCTTCCACGGCAGCCACCGCGCCGCGCAGGCGCACAAACAGCAGCTCGGGTGCGCCGGGCGCGGTGTCGTCGCGCACCCAACAGGAGGCATTGATGGGCAAGGGCTGGCCGCCCCAGCGGTGCAGTTGCTCCAGCGCGTCGGCCTGGCCGAGTTCAAACACCAGCGTGGCTTCGGCCGGGGCCACCGGCAGCACCTTCAGACTGAGCTCGGTCAGCACACCCAACGTACCCAGCGATCCGGCCATGACACGGCTGACGTCGTAACCCGCCACGTTTTTCATGACCTGCCCACCAAAGGTGAGCAGTTCACCCCGGCCGTTGATGAATTGCGCGCCCAGCACGAAGTCGCGCACACTGCCCACACAGGCGCGGGCCGGGCCCGCCAGGCCGGCGGCCACCATGCCGCCCACCGTGCCACCCGCACCAAAGTGCGGCGGCTCAAACGGGAAGCACTGGCCTTTGTCGGCCAGCACGGCTTCCAGCTCGGCCAGCGGGGTGCCGGCGCGCACCGTCACCACCAGCTCGGTGGGCTCAAAGCTCACAATGCCCGACCAGCTGGACATGACCAGCGGCGTGCCGGTGGTGGGGTGGCCATAAAAGGCTTTGGTGTCGCCGCCGACGGTGCGCAGCGGCCGGCGGTCGGCCGCCGCCGCGCGCACCTGGTCGATGACGGCGCTGGGGTGTTCAAAAGGGTTGGGGCTCATGGCCGCCATGGTAGCGGTGGGGCTCTCAACCGGCTTTGAATTTTTTGCACACCGGGCTGCAAATGCCGACGCGCCTGAACGGGTAAACCCGCGGTTGGCGGGGCTTTCAGGCTGGCTTCAGCGCGTGTGGCCCAGGCACATGCCCGCGTTGGGGCGGCCTTTGCATTCGCGCTTGAGCCGCTGCTTGCGCGCGGCGGGCGTTTCGCTGGACGGGGCGTCGATAAAGGTGACCTTGGCGGGCTTGCGCGGGGCTTCTCTGGCGGTGCTGTTGCTGGTGGCCAGCACGGGCAGCGCAGCGCAGCCCAGCGCGACAGAGATCCAGAAATGCCGGCAGGACGCGGCGCAGGGAGCATGGTTCACGGTGGTTTCCTCCGGTACGTCCCCCCGGTGGGGTTTGGACGGTGTGTGACGAAAACCATCTTACGGCAGCGCCGGCGCCATGCCCTGAAAAAAAACCCGCGTGCCTTGCGGCAACGCGGGTTCAACATCCAAAGGAGACACTCAGAAACAACGGGGTGACCACCGGCTGAGCCCGCGGCGCACCCCTGGGAACACGTTTAACGGTTGTAGGCCGTTTCGCCGTGGGAGGTGATGTCCAGACCTTCGCGCTCGGCTTCTTCCGACACACGCAGACCGATCATCATGTCCACAATTTTGTAGGCCACGAAAGCCACCACAGCCGACCACACCATGGTGATGACCACGCCTTCGGCCTGGATCAGAACCTGGCTACCGATGGAGAAGTCTTCGGCGCCCGTACCGCCCAGGGACGGTGCTGCAAAGACACCCACCAGAATGGCACCCACGATACCGCCCACACCGTGCACACCGAACACGTCCAGCGAGTCGTCAGCACCCAGCATCTTCTTCAGACCCGACACGCCCCACAGGCACAGGAAGCCAGAGATCAGGCCGATGATGATGGCGCCCATGGGGCCCACCGAACCGCAGGCCGGGGTGATGGCCACCAGGCCAGCCACCGCACCCGAAGCCGCACCCAGCATGGACGCTTTGCCCTTGCCCAGCGCTTCACCGACCGACCAGGCCAGCACCGCAGCAGCCGTGGCCACCAGGGTGTTGATGAAGGCCAGGGTGGCACCACCGTTGGATTCCAGGTTGGAACCGGCGTTGAAACCGAACCAGCCCACCCACAGCAGCGAGGCACCGACCATGGTCAGCGTCAGGCTGTGAGGCGCCATCGATTCCTTGCCGTAGCCAATGCGCTTGCCCAGCATGTAGGCACCCACCAGGCCGGCCATGGCCGCGTTGATGTGCACCACGGTGCCGCCAGCGAAGTCCAGCGCGCCTTTGTCCAGCAAGTAACCACCGGCACCCCACACCATGTGGGCGATTGGCAGGTAGCTGAAGGTGAACCAGATGGCCGAGAACAGCAGCACGGCGCTGAACTTCATGCGTTCGGCGAACGAACCCACGATCAGGGCGCAGGTGATGCCGGCAAACGTGGCCTGGAAGGCAATGAAGATGAACTCGGGGATCTTCACGCCTTCGGTGAAGGTGTCGGCCAGCGAATCCATCGTGATGCCCATCAGGAACACCTTGTCGAGGTTGCCGATGATCAGCCCTTCACCGCCAAACGCCAGGCTGTAACCGTAAACGGCCCACAGCACGGTGATCAGCGAGAACACCACCATCACCTGCATCAGCACCGACAGCATGTTCTTGCTGCGCACCAGACCACCGTAGAACAGGGCCAGGCCGGGAACCGCCATCATGACCACCAGCAGGGTGGAGAGCATCATCCAGGCCACGTCGCCTTTGTCCACGGTCGGCTTGGCTTCTTCTTCGGCCGCCACCGCGGCGGCTGGGGCCTCAACAGCGGGCGTCTCTGCGGCAGCCGGTGCGGCTGCATCGGCAGCAGGCGCCGCATCGGCCGGTGCGGCCACAGCGGCGGGCGCTTCGGTCGTGGTCTGGGCCACGGCGGTCAGGCCGCCAAAGGCCAGGCCCACGCCCAACAACAGGGTTGCAAGTAGTTTTTTCATGTCCGTGATCTTTCTTGAGCTGTGGCGGTGATCAGAGCGCTTCTTTGCCGGTTTCGCCGGTGCGGATGCGAACCACCTGTTCCAGAGAGGTGACGAAAATTTTGCCGTCGCCGATTTTTCCGGTGCGTGCAGCACCTTCAATGGCTTCGATGACGCGGTCCACCAGGTCGTCGGACACTGCGGCCTCGATCTTGACCTTGGGCAGGAAATCGACCACGTATTCCGCACCGCGGTACAGCTCGGTGTGGCCTTTCTGGCGGCCGAAGCCTTTGACTTCGGTGACGGTGATGCCTTGCACGCCCATGCCAGACAGCGCTTCGCGCACTTCGTCCAGTTTGAACGGCTTGATGATGGCGGAGACCATTTTCATGCTGTGATTCCTCTTCTAGATCAGGAAGGTGATCAGGCCGTCAGGCCCACACCACGGGTTGGATTCGATTGCCTTCGTTTTTAAGCACAGACCGTGCCAATATTTCTCAATGCAGGGCCAGAACACCCCTCTCAGGTGTTGCAAAAGCACCTTCATCCCCCAGACGTGTGCACGCCGCAGGGACGCTGTGTGCCATCATGAAGACTCATGGCCACGCTCGGCGGTTGTCACACCCACAGCGTGAGCACCAAATCGGTGCATACCCAAGCCGGGCGCTTCCCAGCAACCGAGGCCGGTTTTTGCACCAAAAAAGGGAGAATGCACATGGGTCTGTCATTGGTACACAGCCGCGCCTTGCTGGGACTGGATGCGCGGCCCGTTCAGGTCGAAGTCCATTTGGCCAACGGGTTGCCCAGTTTCACCCTGGTGGGTCTGGCCGACACCGAGGTGAAAGAAGCGCGAGAACGCGTGCGCTCGGCCATCGCCAATTCGGGGCTCGAATTCCCCTCCAACAAGCGCATCACGGTCAACCTGGCCCCGGCCGATCTGCCCAAAGACTCGGGCCGCTTTGACTTGCCGATTGCCGTGGGCATCCTGGCCGCCAGTGGTCAGATCGACGCGGCCCGTCTGGTGGGTTGGGAATTTGCTGGTGAGCTCTCGCTCGGCGGCGAACTGCGCCCGGTGCGCGGCGCCCTGGCCATGAGCCTGGCGCTGCACCGTGCCACGGGACTTGATGCCACCGCGCCAACCCGGCTGGTGCTGCCCCCGGGCAGCGCGGAAGAAGCTGCCCTGGTGCCGCAAGCCCAAGTGCACCGCGCCCGCCACCTGCTCGACGTGGTGGCGCATTTTCTGCCCGAAAACGCCAACGCCCCAGGCGATACCCCGCCCGACGACGGCGGCTGGGTGCGTCTGGCCCCCACCCAGCTCGGCCGAGCTCCCCGCTACGCCGACCTGGCCGACGTGAAAGGCCAGGCTGCCGCCAAGCGTGCCCTGGAAATTGCCGCCGCTGGCGGCCACAGCCTGCTGATGATGGGGCCGCCCGGCTCGGGCAAAAGCATGCTGGCCCAGCGCTTCGCCGGCCTGCTTCCGCCCATGGACACGCAAGAAGCGCTCGAATCGGCCGCCGTGGCTTCGCTCGCCGGCCGCTTCAGCCTGGAGCGTTGGGGCCTGCGCCCCACCTGCGCGCCGCACCACACCGCCAGCGCCGTGGCCCTGGTGGGAGGCGGCTCGCCGCCCCGTCCGGGCGAAATCTCGCTGGCACACCACGGCGTGCTGTTTCTGGACGAATTGCCCGAATTTCCCCGGGCCGCGCTGGAAGCTCTGCGCGAGCCGCTGGAGAGCGGCCACATCCGCATTTCGCGGGCAGCCATGCAAAGTGAGTTCCCGGCGCGCTTTCAGCTGATTGCCGCCATGAATCCCTGCCCCTGCGGCTTTCTGGGCCACACCACCAAAGCTTGTCGCTGCACGCCCGACCAGATCAACCGCTACCAGAGCAAGCTCAGCGGCCCGCTGCTCGACCGCATCGACCTGCATGTGGAAGTGCCGACCCTGCCACCCGACGACCTGCTGCACGGCGTGGCCGGTGAACCCAGCGACACCGTGCGCGAACGCGTGCAAGCTGCCCGCGCCCGTGCCCACGCCCGCCAAGGCCAGCACAACCAGGCTTTGGCCGGCCAGGCGCTGGACGAACACGTGCACCCCGAGCCCGCCGCCCTCAAGTTCCTCAACACCGCCGCCGCCCGCCTGGGCTGGAGCGCCCGCAGCACGCACCGCGCGCTGCGTGTGGCACGCACCATTGCCGACCTGGCGGAGTCGGATGCGGTGGGTGTGGGCCATGTGGCCGAAGCGGTGCAATACAGGCGGGCACTGCGGCAGGGTGGGTGAAAAGATGCGTGTTGCTTTTCCGCAACCTGTCGGCATGGTGCCGGGCCAGCGGTGGGCAGGTAACATCAAAAGTCCCTGCATTCACCGCGAGTTCCCCCTGTGAAGCCAGCCAAAAAATCCCTTTATGAATTGCTGCAAGTGGATCCGGACGCCTCTGTGGAGGATATCCAGCAGGCCCACGACCACCTGGTGGCGCAGCTGATTGCTCAGCGGTCGGCCGACCGTGCAGCCGACCTTGACGTTCGGGTGCAGGCGCTGAAAGTAGCGCTCAACACGCTGTCGAGCCCCGTATCGCGCCTGGCCTACGACGCCAAACTGGCCCATGACCGTGCGCAGAACGCCCGGACCACGGGCACCGAATCCACGCGGGGAAGTCTGGAGGCCTCCAACGCCTGGGACCGCGGGTTCCCGGCACAAGCGGTGTTGCGCCAAGCCCGCCACACCCAGATCCCGGAAGAGGAACGCCAGTCACCGGTGGTCTGGTTGCTGTCCAACCTCAAGTCGTCGGTGACCAAATCGCTGGTTTTCATTGGCCTTCTGTCCGTGATGGGCATGGTGCTGCAAATGATCTTTATGCGTATGGCCGTGACGAACCAGCCCAGTGCTTTCCAGCGCTCTGCCGAAGACAAGGTGGTGATTCAGGAGTATTACCAGACGCACGGCGTGCGACCCGCAAGCCGCGAGGAAGTCGACCTGCTGGAGCGCGAAAACCAGCGCAAGTCCAGCGAGGCCAACGAAGCGAAACGCAAGCAGCAGCAAGCCGAACTGGAGCAGCGTCGCTTTGAACAGGAAACCCGACGCCGGGCCGACGAAGTGTCTGCCGCGCTGCGGCGCTCGGAAGAGGAAGCGCTGCGAAAGGCTCTGGCCCAGCCATGAACAGATACCGCACCGCCTTTCTGGTCGCGGCGGGACGCCGTGCGGTGGGTGCGGGCCTGACCGGCCTGCTGGTTGCGGGGTTGTTGGTCGCCTGTTCGGGTGACGATGCACTGAGCCAGAAAACGTTTGTGGGGAAATGGCAGTCGTCCCGATCCAGCATTCCGATCCATTTGTACGAAAACGGGGAATGGGAAATCCGACGAGACAACGGCGAGGTACTTCAGTTTGGCGTCTGGCAATACCAGGGGCACCGCATCGTCTGGACCTTCAAGGTGGGCGACCATGTGGGCCACGAAGCCAACGCGGTGCTCTCGGCCTCGAAGAATGCATTCAGCCTGCGCGAGAAGGACCAGAGCACGAGCGTGTTTCAGCGCCTGGAGTAGGGTTCGGCCTCGCTGCGCTCAGGGGCAGCGCTCTTTGTACCGGGTCTCAAACAGGCCAAGATCGCGAATCTCGCCATCGGTCATATGGGTGCGCCTTTTCCGTGCTTCCAGGGCTTCGCGCATCTCTATGCACTGTGCCGACTTGAGCTTCGCCGCATTGTCACTGAGCAGCTGTTGCTTCTTCATCTCGCGCTCCTGCTCCGCCGTTTGTTGCTGGCTCTTGCGCTTTTCTTCGTACAGGCGCCGCCGAGCCTCCGCCTGGTTTTCGCTGCACTGCTCTTGGTAATTTCTGCGAAGTTCGGCAAACGACGGCTGGTAGCGCACCGCATTGGGTGCCGTGCGCTGGGCCTCCAGCATGGAGACGCACTTGGGACTCATGTATTTGAGCTCTGGCGCTGGCGGGCTGACCGCGAACACTGGGTTCATGAAAACCCCCAACAGGCCAAGCAGCCACAGGTGCCTGGGTGCCGTCAAGCCTGCCACGTTCCGTATCATTTTTCCCCCTTCGATCGCCGTTGAAAAGTGGTTTTGGGCAGCCGTGCAACAAAACGTTTTCCCAGAAGTTTACTGAGCAAGCATGCACATTTCCATACCTTACAGGGGGATTCCGGGCCCTTTGGTCGACTGCCTGGGGGCGCGTTGTTGGGCGGGTCGGGTACCGAAAGCACAAGGCAGCACGATTTTCGGGCAGACTGCGAAGACCATTCGCCGACGCCGACCGCCATGCCCATCGAACTCCCTAAAGAAGCCCGCCAGCAGGCGATCGCGTCCATTGAGCGCTACTTTCGCGAACACATGGACGAGCCCATTGGCAACGTGGCCGCAGGCGGTCTGCTGAACTTCTTTCTGCAGGAAGTGGGCCCCAGCGTGTACAACCGCGCCGTGGCCGACGCGCAAGAGCGTTTGCTGGCGCGCGTGCAGGAACTCGACATTGAGGTGCACGAGGATGAGTTCGGCTACTGGAAGACGGCCGGGCGCGGTGGCCGCCGCTCCACCTGAAACCCCGCCCGGCATACAACGCAGGCACCGGCTCGCTATAGTCCTTGCCATGAACGTGCCCCGCATCGCCCACCTGCTCGATACCCTGAACGCCACCCACGGACAGCCCGGACAACTGCGGCTGGAGGAGGGGCCCGGCGGTCTGCCCATCATCAACGTGCACAACGCCCACGCCCGCGCACAGATTTCGCTGTACGGCGCGCAGGTGCTGGCGTTCCGGCCGCGCGCGGCCGATGCCGATGTGCTGTTTTTGAGCCCACAAGCGCTTTACCAAAGCGGCAAGGCCATCCGCGGAGGGGTGCCGGTGTGCTGGCCCTGGTTTGGCCCCGACCCGCAAGGGCTGGGGCGGCCCAACCATGGTTTTGCGCGCACCCGGCTGTGGACGCTGCAACACACGGCCACCACCGCCGAGGGCGCCACGCGCATCGTCCTCGTCCTGGCGGACACGCCCGAGACGCGCGCGGTCTGGCCGCACGCCTTTGAACTCACGCTGGAGATCAGCGTGGGCGCCACGCTGGATCTGGCGCTGAGCACGCGCAACACGGGCGATGCACCGCTGCAGATCACGCAGGCGCTGCACAGCTACTTCGCGGTGGGCGACATCGCGCAGGTCACGGTGACCGGGCTCGATGGCTGCGCGTACATCGACAACGCCACCGGCGCCCGTGGCGCGGTGCGCCAGCAGGTGGGCGGTGTGCGGTTTGACGCCGAAGTGGACCGCATCTACACCGATGCCCCCGCCGAACTGGCGCTGGTGGACGGCGCCAGACAGCGCACGCTGCGCATTGCCAGTGCGGGCAGCCGCACCGCCGTGGTCTGGAACCCGGGCGACGCCGTGGCAGCGGGCATGGCCGACCTGCCGAGCGGGGGGTACCGGCATTTTGTGTGCGTGGAAACCGCCAACGCAGCCCACGAGGTGGTGAGTGTGCCACCCGGTGGTGAACACCGGCTGGTGGCACGCATTGGGTTGACGGCGGCGCACGGAGCGGGCTGGGTGGCGGGTTCCTGAACTTCCTGCGCTGCAGGACCGTGTGCGGTGCTGGTCGCCGGCCTGCTGCAAGCGGTGGACGGAGGCCCCGCGGTGCGGCGCCGACGAGGCCCACCGGATCGCCGCCGGCCGCGCTGGCGGCGTTGCTCCTCCTGGTGGGCAGTAGCCCGCTGCGTCTGCGCCTTGCCAGCCCACCCCCTGACAGCCGACTTGGACCGGTCCAACTGCCGTTTCCAGGTTGAATGGAGCTTCGTTGCAACCGTCTTCTTGACCCATCGCGGGGCTGTAGGTCTGCGAATCCGGCAAAAACTGTCCTCGCTGGGGCCGGGTTTGATGAAACCTGCGGTTTTCGCTATCGGCGCCTGTGCGTGCACACCCGCGGTCACAGGCCTTTTCTGGGTTGAAAATCGCATCCCACAGCCAACTGAGAGTCCATCCATTCCCACCATGAAATTTCTGCTCGCCGTAGACGGAAGCCGCTACACCCGGCGCATGCTCACCTACATCGTCTCCAATGAATTGTTGTTTCGGCCGCACTACGAATATGTGTTGTTCCATGTCCCGCCAAAAGCGGATAAGGGTCTTGATACGGCGGCCAGCGCAACAGTTCTGGACGAGTCCAGCCTTTTTTTGGAAACCCAAGGTTTCACCCCCCTGCGCATGCTGCGCCAGGGTACGCCGGCGGCGGAGTTGGTGCGTGCTGCCAACCAGTTGCAGAGCAACATGATTGTGATGGGGTGCCGGGGCCTGTCGGCCTTGGAAACGGCGGTTATGGGCTCCGTGACCACCGAGGTGCTGGCGTCTTCGCATGTGCCGGTGCTGGTGATTCGCTGAGAGCGTTCGACGGGCCCCTGTCTGTGCAATCTGGCCCACAATCCATTGATGAATATCCAGCTGCTGAGCGACCTGCACCTCGAAGCCAACCCTGAATTCATGGCCAGCCCCGCACCGGGTGCTCACGTGTTGGTGTTGGCTGGTGACATTGGCTCGTACCAACACCGCCGGGACGGTGGCGCCATGGACGAGCCAGACTGGGGTTTGCAGCGCTTTTCGCCCCTGCCGCAATACGCCGGCTGGCCGGTGCCGGTGCTGTTTGTGCCCGGCAACCACGAATACGACGCGCTGGATGTGGACGAGGCCCACCAGCGCTTGCGTGCCACCTGCGAGCGCCTGGGCATTGCCTGGCTGGAGCGCGAGACGCTGGTGGTGAGCGGTGTGCGGTTTGTAGGCACCACCTTGTGGAGCGATTACGACGCCCTGGGTGGTGTGAAAGCCCAACCCGCCAAGGCGACGCGCTCCACCCGGCAAGGCGCACATGCGGCGTTTGCGACCCCCACGGCCTCTGCGGCCACCGACCCACTCACCCACCGCTTGCGCCAACGCGAAAAAGCGTTTCGCGCCGCCAACTTTTACCTCACCAAAATGGCTGGCCAGCGCCACGGCCGGCTGTTTGACGCCGAGGCCATGCGCGCGCTGGCGCTGGAATGCCAGCACTGGCTGCGCAACACGCTGGCCCAGCCCTTTGACGGCCCGACCGTGGTGGTCACGCATTTCGCGCCCACCCTGCACAGCGCCGACCCGCGTTACGGCCTGAGCCCCGGCACGGCAGGTTTTTGCAATGGGCTTGACGACCTGCTGCCGATGGCCGATCTGTGGCTGCATGGCCATTTGCACTGCCCCACCGATGTGCAGGTGGGCCGCTGCCGCATCGTGGCCAATCCGCTGGGGTATGCCGAAAAACAGGAGCAACAGGCTTTTGTGCCGCAGCGGCTGATCCCGTTGCCCTGACCCCAAACGATCAGGCTTTGCGGTTGAGCAGCGCGTGCAGCAAGATCGCGCCGAAGGTGGCGGTTCCGATGCCGCCCAGCGCAAACTCACCGAACTTCAGCGTGTAGTCGCCGGTGCCCAGCACCAGCGTGATGGCGGCGACCAGCAGGTTTTTGTTGTTCGAAAAATCGACCTTGTTGTCGACCCAGATCTTGGCGCCGGCCACGGCGATCAGGCCGAACACCACAATCGACACGCCGCCCATCACGGCCAGCGGAATGGCCTGGATCAGCGCGCCGAACTTGGGGCTGAAGCCCAGCACAATGGCCATGATGCCCGCCACCAGAAAGATGGCGGTGGAGTAGATTTTGGTGGCCGCCATCACGCCGATGTTTTCCGCGTAGGTGGTCACACCCGTGCCGCCCACGCTGCCGGCCACGATGGTGGCCACGCCGTCGCCCATGAAGGCGCGGCCCATGTACCTGTCCAGGTTCTTGCCGGTCATGGCCGTCACGGCCTTGATGTGGCCCAGGTTTTCCGCCACCAGAATCACCGCCACCGGCGCAATGAGCAGCATGGCGTTGGCTTCAAACACCGGCGCGCTGAAGTGGGGCATGCCGAACCAGGGGGCACTGACCAGGCCCGACAGGTCCATCGGCTTGCCCAGGCCCAGGCCGTTGGTGAGCACGGCGTACACCACGCTGGCCACGATCAGGCCCATGAGAATCAGCAGGCGCTGCAGCATGCCGCTGCTGAACACCGCCACCAGCGCCACGCAGACGAAGGTGACGCCCTGCATCCAGGCATCGAAGTTGGTCGGTGCCATGTTCTTGATGGGAATGCCCGCCAGGTTCAGGCCGATCACCGCCACCACCGAGCCGGTGACCACCGGCGGCATGAAGCGCTCGATCCAGCCCGTGCCCACGGCCTGCACCACGGCGCCGATGAGCGTGTACACAACGCCGCAGGCGATGATGCCGCCCAGCGCCACACCGATGTTGGCGTTGGGCCCCGGGCCGGCGTAGCCGCTGGCGGCGATCACCACGCCAATGAAGGCAAAGCTCGAACCCAGGTAGCTGGGCACCTTGCCCTGCGTCATGACGAAGAAGATGAGCGTGCCGATGCCGCTCATGAGAATGGCCACGTTGGCGTCAAACCCCATGAGGATGGGCGCGAGCACGGTGGCGCCAAACATGGCGATCAGGTGCTGCACACCCATCACCGTGGTTTGCGGCCAGGGCAGACGCTCGTCGGGGCCCACCACACCGCCGCGGGCGAGGGTGGAGGCCGGTTTTTCTGTCCAGTTGAAGAGGCCCATGGAAAATCCTTGTTGGTCTTGGTGTCGGTTGAAACGCGCCACATTTTGCGCTTGAACGCGCGCGTGCACCGATCCGGTGCGAGACACGCCGGTGGGGCCGATACCCCGGGGGGGTCAATTCGGGTTTCTACTGGGCCCGACCGTGCTTTCAGGCGCTTTACCATGGTAGATGTCGGTGTCAGACTTCTTGCGGGTGTTTTTGGTTACAACTGCTGCCCGGAAGATCTGAATCTTTTGGTTCTCAAACAAGGTGGAGTACATGGTCATTGATACTGAAAAACTGAACACTGCCGTTCAAGAGTTGCGCAATACGCTCAAAGAGGGTCTTGTCGCGACCGACATCTGGGAGCTGGGCGTGGGGCTCTCCATCGCGGGATACAACTCCCAGCCTGCGGCCGTGGCACTGTTTACGGAATTGACCACATCGCTCATGAGCACCCTGTCGGATTCGGGCTTCCCCAAACTGCGGCGTTACTACATGCTGGAACTGGAGGGCGATCACTTGGTCGTGATTCTTCGCCACGGCAACGACGTGTTGCAAGGGATCCTGCTCAACAGCCAGAAGACCAACATGGGCATGTTGCTGTCGGTGGCCATTCCCAAAATGCTGACGGCGGTGGCTGGCGGTCGTTGAACGCCGGTGTCGGTGGTGTAGGCGGTGTCGGCACGCCCCGCCTTGTTTGCAACATCTTCACTTGTCCAGCCCATTGACCTCCAGTCAACCGTCTCAGGCCGCACGCACCGAACCGCTCGGGTGCGGTCTGTGGTCGCCGCACCGGCAATCCCCGCATGTCATGGCGTTCAAGTCGCTCTTGGGCATGAACGAGCGCCGCTGGGAATGGCGGGAAGAGCCCAACGCGGCGGCCTTGTGGGTGATTGATGCCAGCTGTCTGGAGCCGGCCGGCTTGAGCCAGCTGCTGCAAGAGCACAAAAAGCAGGGCGCCTACCAAGGTGTCGTGCTGGCGAGCCATTTTCCGGCCCAGGCCGTGCAGGGCGGATGGACTTTTCTCAAAGTGCCGCTGCAAATGGACAAGGTGTTTGGCTGGATCGATCATTGCTTCCCGGACCGACCGGTTCCGATCGGTGCCTGGACGGCCCCTGAGCAGCCGGTGCGCCTGAAGGTTTGGCCCAACGTGTCTCGCTACAACGGCTTGCTCGATGGCAAGAGCGGCGCCATTGAACTGGCCGCCGCCTGCGGGCAGATGTTGGCCAAACCGTGCAGCTACCCAGATCTCCGGTTGGCGTGTCCCCACGCTCTGCTGGCCCTGGATGCGCTGCTGGCCGATGCGCAGCAGCAGGGTATTTTGACGATGGAACCCAAGATCGCACCCCGCGTGTCCGGCCAGACCCGGCCGAACGAAGCACCCAAACCGACACAGTTGTCGGCCAGCGGATTGGGCTGGGGCCTGGTCACGCGCCTACTGAGCAAATTCACGTGAACAAACTGCCCGTCGTTCTCGGTCATCAAGTCGAACAGCAGGTCGCGTTCGTCGGTCCTTTTGGCGTTGGCAAGACCACCGCCTTGCGCGCCATTTCAGATGTGCCGGTGGTCAATACCGATGTGGTCAGTGCCGAGGCCATTGGCCATCGCACGCTGCAGCAGTCCGGCAAGACGACCACGACCGTGGGCCTGGACTATGGCGAATGGCGTTTCCCCGATGGCAAAGTGGTTGCACTGATCGGTGTGCCGGGTCAGGACCGCTTTGACGCCATGTGGGACGCGTTGCTGCCGCGCAGCTCGGCGATCGTGCTCTGGATCTACGGTGACCGCGACCCGATCCGCCTGGAATGCCGCAAGTGGCTGCAAGCCTTGGCCCAGCGCAAGGCGGTGGCGCGGTTGGCGGTGGCGGTGACACGGGTGCCCGACGGGCAGGAGCAGCAGGTGCTGGATTCGGTGCGCGAACTGGTGACCCGTTTCCACCCGCTGGCGCCCGTGCTCAGCGCCGACCCCAGAGAGCCTGCTGACGTGTTGCAGGCCGTCACCATGGCGCTGGTGACGCCCTACACCGCTTTGCAAGCCTGAGGGAGTGTCCCAACGTGGCACGTTCGGCCAAGGCCCAATTTTTGAACAGCAAAGGATGGCAAATGGATTCCTTGGCCATGGGCCATTTTTTTCTCCCGGTGCTGCAGGACATGGTGGCCAGTCTGCCCAAGGTCCGCTGCGCTGTGTTGTGCACGCCGGACGGCTTCAACATCGCATCGATCGGACTGGATGAGAAGCAGGTCGGCAAGATGGCGGCGTTGTCGAGCTCGCTGATGGCGGTCGGTGCCTCCGCGATCGACGGCCTGCCACTGGGTTCGGGCGAGGGCAGCGGTGGACTCAATGTCATGACCATGGAGGCCGGGGGCGTTCATGTCGCCACCGCGCGCATCCAGCGGCAGCAAGGTGGCGATCTGGTGCTCATGGTGGCGGCGGCCAGTCCGTTGGGCGTGGTGCTCCACGTGCTGCAATCGACCCGCTCCCGCATTGCCGGTATGTGAGAGTCTGAGAGTCGAGCAGGCGGTCGGATCTGGACATCGCCCGCTGCCACGGGGCCGCAACAAAAACGCTCAGGTTCCGTGCCGGGTGGGCATTCGCATTGGTGCGGGCGCGCAGCACCGCAGGCTGTCGCACCGGCAACGGCTGCGCTTGTGGGGCGCTGCTACCCTCGTGCTCGACGGAGACAACCGGCCCCCAGGGCCCGATGAAAGAGCGAACCCATGAGCACCGCGCCAACCGCCCCCTTCACGCCCCAGATTCGCCTGTACCAGCACTGGCTGGCCGAACACCGAGGCCTGCAGTTCGATGACTACGACGCGCTCTGGCGCTGGTCCACCACCGAGCTGGACGCGTTCTGGCAAAGCATCTGGGATTACTTCGACCTGCGCTCGCCCACGCCGCACACCGCGGTGCTGCAGCGCAACGTGATGCCCGGCGCGACGTGGTTCCCGGGCGCCCAGGTGAACTACGCGCAGCAGGTGTTTCGCCACGTGCAGCCCGCGCACGCGGCGGGTTTTTCGGCAGTGGTCAGCCGCAACGAAAAGGGCCGCGCGGTGGAGCTGAGCTGGCCCGAGCTGCGCCGCCAGGTGGCGGCGCTGGCGCTGCACCTGCAGGCGCAGGGTGTGAAGCCCGGCGACCGCGTGGCCGCCTACCTGCCCAACATTCCCGAAACCATGGTGGCCTTTCTGGCGGTGGTGAGCATCGGCGCGGTGTGGAGCGTGTGTGCGCCCGACATGGGCACGCATGCTGTGCTCGACCGCTTCAAACAGATCGAACCTGTGGCGCTGATTGCGTGCGACGGCGTGACCTACGGCGGACGCGACTTCGACCGCCTGGCCGTGGTGGCCGAGTTGCGCGCCGCCTTGCCCACGGTGCGCCATGTGATCTTGCACACCAACCTGGCCGAAGAGCCCGCCGCCGTGGACCGCGCGCTCGAAGCGGCCCAGCCCTGCACCGCGTTTAGCACCGCCACCGCGCGCGTTGATGCTGACACCGCCGCCTTTGAGCCGCTGTGGCTGCCATTCGACCACCCGCTGTGGATCGTGTACAGCAGCGGCACCACCGGCCTGCCCAAGCCCATCGTGCACGGCCACGGCGGCACCATGATCGTCGCGCTGGCGCTCAAAATCCTGCACAACGACGTGGGCTGCAGCTACCGCCCCAACAGCTGGGGCGAGCGCTACCACTGGTACAGCTCCACCGGCTGGGTGATGTGGAACGCGCAGACCAGCGGCCTGCTCAACGGCACCACCTGCGTCATCTTTGACGGCAACCCTGGCGGCAGCAAAGACCAGCCCGACTGGACCACGCTCTGGCGCTTCGCCGCCGAACAGGGCGTGACCTTCTTCGGCGCCGGTGCGGCGTTTTTTGCAAACTGCCTGAAAGCGGGGGTGGACCTGTCGACCTGTGGCGATCTGTCCAAGGTGCGCGCGCTCGGCACCACCGGTTCGCCGCTGTCGGAAGACGCGCAGAACTGGGGCACAGCGCAGTTTCGCCAGTTGCGGGGGTCTTCACTCCCTCTCCCCCTGGGAGAGGGCAGGGGTGAGGGCCTCCCCGAACCCAGCCTCTCGCACATGGGACAACAACCCGGCGACATCTGGTGGTGCAACATCTCCGGCGGCACCGACTTCGCCGGCGCCTTCATCGGCGGCAACCGCGAACTGCCTCAAACCCCCGGCCGCATGCAGTGCCGCCTGATGGGCTGCGCGGTCGAGGCGTGGAACGAGCAGGGCCAGCCGGTCATCGACGAAGTGGGCGAACTGGTCTGCGCACAACCCATCCCGTCCATGCCGCTGTACTTCGTCGGCGATACCGACAACCGCCGCCTGCTCGGCAGCTACTTCGACATGTACCCGCCCGGCCACGGCCGCAAACCGGGTGGCGGTGATCTCGCCGCAGAAGCCGGCGCCGTCTGGCGCCACGGCGACTGGCTGCGCATCCATCCCGACGGTTCCTGCGTCATCTACGGCCGCTCCGACGCCACCATCAACCGCCACGGCCTGCGCATGGGCACCAGCGAGCTCTACAGCGCGGTCGAGGCCCTGCCCGAGGTGCTGGACTCGATGGTGGTCGACCTCGAATATCTCGGGCGCGAGAGCTACATGCCGCTGTTCGTGGTGCTGCGCCCGGGGCTCTCGCTGGACGATCCGATGACGGCCAAGATCAACGGCGCCATCCGCACCGCGCTGTCGCCGCGCTTCCTGCCCAACGCCATCTTTCAGGTGGCCGAGATTCCGCGCACGCTCTCAGGCAAGAAGCAGGAGCTGCCGATCAAGAAGCTGCTGCTCGGCCAGCCGCTGGAGAAGGTGATCAACAAGGAAGCCATGGCCAACCCGGGTTGCCTGGACTGGTACGTGGCTTTTGCGGCCGAACACCAGGCCAGACAACCCATTTGAAATCAAAAAGCCACGGCTCCCATGTTCAAGCCGATGCCGTTCCACCTCCATACACCCATCGCTCGCGCCGCCGTCTGGATGGCCGGCTGGCTCACGCTGATGGTGGTGATCGCCGTGGCCGGGCGCGAGGCCGCGCAAGAACTCTCGGTCTTCCAGATCATGCTGCTGCGCTCCACCCTCGGCATGCTCATGCTCTGGCCGCTGGTGCGCGCAGCGGGTGGTTTCAGCGCCGTCCGTACCCAACGGCTGCCCCAGCACATGCTGCGCAATGTCGTTCACTATGCCGCGCAGTACGGCTGGTTTGTGGCCCTCACACTGATCCCGCTCGCACAGGTGGTTTCCATTGAATTCACCATGCCGATATGGTCGGCGGCCCTGGCCGTGGTCTTTCTCGGTGAGCGGATGAGCGGACGGAAGTGGTTCGCGGTGCTGCTGGGGCTCGTGGGCGTGGCGGTGATCGTGCGTCCAGGCGCGGGCGAGATCGACATGGGGCAGCTGATTGCGCTGGCCTCAGCCTTCGGGTTCGCCATCTCCGTCGTGTTGGTGAAGTCCCTCACCCGCACGGACGCCGCCGTCGCGATCAGCTTCTGGATGCTGGTGGTGCAAAGCGCCATCGGGCTGGTACCCGGGCTCATGGTCTGGCAATGGCCCTCCGCCCAGGCCTGGGGTTGGGTGGTGGTGGTGGCGTTCTGCGGCACCTACTCACACTACTGCTTCGCCAGGGCGATGCAGCATGCAGATGCCACCGTGGTCGTGCCGATGGACTTCCTGCGCGTGCCATTGACCGCGCTCGTGGGCTGGCTGGCGTACTCGGAAGGATTGGATCTGTTCACCTTGTTAGGGGTCGGTCTGATCTTGTCTGGGAACGTGCTGAACCTGGTGCGCTGGCCCATGGGCGGTGGGCGCATCCGGCGCAAGACTTGAGGTGCTGGCCATGCACGGGCGAGTTAAAAGCGCAGCCCTACTTACCGTATGCGCATCCAGACCCTGCTTTCGTAGCTGAAGAAACCTGAGCAGCTAGACGCTCTTTTATTGACTTTTATCTCGATCTCGATAAATTATCAAAATCAAAATAAAACGAGATAAATATGATCGCCTACCCCCGCACCGCCCTGGCCGATGAACTGGTGCGCCAGCTCCAGGGCAAGACCGCCTTTGGTGACGCCCACAATGGCTTGTTTCTGGCTGCGCCCCGGCGCACGGGAAAAACCACCTTCTTGCGCGGCGACCTGTGCCCGGCGCTGGAAAAAGCGGGTGTGGTGGTGGTGTATGTGGACCTCTGGGCCGACATCACGCGCGACCCTGGCGTGCTGATTGCCGACGCTATGGGCCGTGCCCTGCAGCCGCACCTGGGTGTGATCGCCCGCGCCGCGAAGAAAACCGGGCTGAACAAGGTGAGCCTGGCTGGGTGGCTGGACGTTGACACCAGCCGCATCGGCAGGCTGGACGGGCTGACGCTGGTAGACGCCTTGCGCGCCCTGCATGAAACGGCCAACAAACCGGTGGCGCTGGTGATTGACGAAGCCCAGCACGCGCTGACCAGCGAAGCGGGCGAGGCGTCCATGACAGCGCTCAAGTCGGCCCGCGACCAGCTGAACCGACCGGGTGTGGTGAACCTGATGCTGGTGATGTCGGGATCGGACCGTGACAAGCTGCTGCGCCTGGTGAATACCAACAGTTCGCCGTTTTATGGCTCACAGATCAAGACCATGCCGATGCTGGGGCAGGACTTCATGGCGCACATCGTTCAACTGATTGAGGCGCAGCGCCCCGAGCTGGCGCCGGTGGACCCAGCCACGCTACAGGCCGCGTTTGAAGGTTTTGGCAACCGGCCGCAATTCTTCATGGAAGCACTGGGCCAAGTGCTCAGCCCGCTGGCGGCGCTGACGGGCCGCTTTGAGCCCGCCATGTTGCAGGCCGCCGCACAGCGCCAGCAAGACGACGAGGGCCAGATGGAGTCGGACTACCTGGGCCTGAAGCCGCTGGAGCAGGCGGTGCTGTGGCGCATGCTGGAACAAGGCCCCCGCTTCAGGCCGTATGACGCTGAAGCGCTGCGCTTCTACCGCGAGAAAACCGGGCGCGACAAGGCGGTGACGCCGCCTCAAGCGCAGAACGCGCTGGAATCGCTGCGCCAGCGCATGCCTGCGCTGGTGTGGAAATCGGCACGGGGCGAATACGCCGTGGAGGACGCGGCCATGCACCGGTGGTACGAAACCCGGGCCGCAGCCGGTACCTGGCCACCGTTGACCCGACAGGGCGCCCTGCTGCCAAACACCCAGTAAACAGGCGAAGGTGCTCATCCGCTTGGCGGGGTCGTGGCGCACAACCCGGAGGCACTTTATTTCTGTGGCGAGACTGAATGGGGATGGGTAAACGAGCGATCAGCCCCATCTGTACCCACTTGCTTGGCGTTTCGGTGGTTTTGGCAATCACCGCTGTGAACGGCTGTCTCGTCGCACCGGGCCTCGTCCGGTTCCAGCCTTCACCCAAACGGTCCACCGATGACGATCAAACACCCACCCACCCGAGTTGCTCCGAGCACCCGTATCTTGGCGCTGGGAGCGCTGCTCATGGTGTTGGGCCTGCTGGCTTGGCGGCTGTCGGACGTGCTGGTGCTGATGTTCGGCGCCGTGATCGTTGCCGTGGCCTTGCAGGCATTTGCGGCACCGCTGGAACGCTTTCTGCGCGTGAAACACCAGTTGGCTGTCGCAGCCGCTGTGGTGCTGACGTTGGCGGTGGTGGTGCTGGGTTCGTGGCTGGCGGGTGACCGCCTCTTGGCGCAGACCGAGGACCTTCGCCAGCGCATACCCGAAGCCATGGCCGCCTTGGTGTCCTGGGCCCGCGGTCACTCGCTGGGCCTGGCTGCGCTGAAGGTGTGGGAAGGCCTCAACGCCGAAGACATGCCCTGGGCCCGCGTGGCCAATGCGGCCACGCGCACGCTGGGCGCTTTGGGCAGCATCGGCCTGGTGTTGGTGCTGGGTGTGTACCTGGCGGCCGACCCGCAGTTGTACCGCCGGGGTCTGGTCCGGCTGGTGCCGCCCGCCTGGCGCGCGCGCGTCGACGGCGCGCTGCTGGCCAGCGCACAGGCGCTGTCGCGTTGGCTGCTGGGGCAGGGCATCTCCATGCTGTTTGTCGGCTCCACCACGGCCATCGGGCTGGCCATGCTCGGCATACCGCTGGCGGCAACCATCGGCGTCATCGCTGGCGTGTTGGCCTTCGTCCCCTTTTTCGGGCCCATTGCATCGGGCATTCTGGCCGTGCTGCTGGCCTTCATGCAAGGGCCCCAACAGGCGCTGTATGTGGCCGGGCTGTGCATTGCCATCCAGCAGGTGGAAGGCAACCTGTTGATGCCCTTCGTGCAGCGCTGGGCGGTGGACCTGCCGGCTGTGCTGGGCATCATCGCAGCCGTCATCTTTGGCCTGCTGTTTGGGTTGCCGGGCGTCATCCTGGCCACGCCTTTGATGGTGGTACTGATCGTGCTGATCGAGAAGCTTTATGTCGAGGCGGTGCTTGAGGTGGAGCCACCGACTGTGTGACATCCCCTGGATTCATTTCATGCGGTGCAGCATGGCCAAAGCACGGTTGTCGGCTGGGCGCGCCGGTGATGTATCCGGCCCTGTGAAGTCTTAAGCCACGTCGCGTCTTTATGCGGCCTTGTTCATAGGTTTTTTTCTTGCTTGTGCAAAGCCTTGTCCAGCAAAGCCAAGCCCTCGGCTTCTTTGCCCATGCCTTGGCTGGCACGCAGCCGAAAACGGGTTTCGGCATCGAACTCGGCCAGCATCAGGGTGGTCATTTCGTCAATCAGTCGGTTGAGCGGTGTGCCCCGACTGGCCGCCAGGGCTTTGAGCCGACGGTGTTTGTCGTCAGGCAACCGGACGGTGAGTGCTGCCATGTTAAATCTCCTTCAGAAACGCTTCGGGTGTCATGACCCGCAACCTGGCAAAGGGCAACTGCCCGCTGCGCAGGTCGCGCACATTGCGGCTGATGATGAGGTCGGCACCGGCTGCCACAGCCAGTTCGATCAGGTGGTTGTCACCCTCGTCACGCAGGTTGGGGCGCCACAGGTAATACACCCGGGTCCATTCACAACGGACCAAAAAAATGTCGAGCAAGGTGTTGCGCTCTTGCGCGCTCAATGGGCAGGCGTGGATAACGGCATTGCAAGCTCCCGTGCCCATACAGGCGCCGACAAACACATGGGTATCAATCACTGCACGCATGGCGAATGGTATTAAAAATGCCACCATAAGCAGTCCAGCGTGGCACGCGGCTCGACCGCAATTCGTCAACAATGCCGAGGACAACCTAAGGCAACGCTGAACAAGTGCCTGATTTATGGAAATGGCTCGCGTAAGTCATTGATTTACAAAGGCTCAATTTTGGCGCTTTCGACTTATTCAGCGTAGCCCTAACACCTTGAAAGGCGTGGTACCTAAAACCAGACTTTGCCTCAGCACTTGAGGTACCGACAGAACGCGAGTTCATCACTATGCTGCAAGCATGTTCATCTGCCACGACACACCATGAGTTTGCACACACCGGTTTCTCCAAAAAACGTTTGCGAAAACCTTCTCATGGAGGAAAAGCGCTACAACGCCGAATACAACATCCTGCCCAGTGAAAGCACAGTGGTGGATCGCCTTCTGGCCAGAGGCCTGGAAATGACTCCGGCCTACGAGGAGTTGCACAGCAAGTTACATCAGCATCCGCACGCCCTGAAGACGTTTCTAGGGCTGGTTTTGACAGCGGCAGCGCTTTGGAATCCCGAGAGGATTGCGGAAGCGCGCAACGCGCGGAGTGAACTCACCAAGGTGAACCAGCAAATTGCCAAGCAGGCCACCGAACTGGCTGAACTGCTGCAGCAGCGCTCGGACCTCGGCAACACGTCAGGCTTCAGGACGGATACGCACTACCATGTCTGCGACGTGATCCAAGCATCATCTCAAGAGAACTATGGGTTCACACGCCATGTACGGGAGCGCCTCGAAGATCTGCGGAGACAGTTCGACCTCAAGTACTGGCCCAGGCTGAGCGACTTCGTCCGGGAACTGGCTCACGATGCTGCGACCGCAGTTGCGCAGGCCTCCGACCCTTTGACGGCGGCGGCTACGGCAGCGTCCCGGGCTTCTCTCGCCGATTTCTTCAAAGCACTGTTTGCGAGCATCGAAGAGAACAGCGCCCGGAGTTTCGGCCACCTTCCCTACGGGCTACAGATCAGCGACAGCACGTTCGCCATCTTGGTGAACTGCGCGCTCGATCTAGACGCGGATAGCATGGTCGATGGCCCCTACGTGAAGCGTCTGCGTCAACGCGAACGCGAAGGTGCCAAGTGATGTATCGGCAGCGCAAAGGCGGCAATGACACACAAATCTAGCAACTGGCAGGTAGACACCCATACCGCACCAGATCGTCCCACGCCCGATGCGAACACAGTGCCGCTGACGTGGGCGAACGATGCGCGCACCGGCGAGCCGCGCTACATCCACGACCATGAAGTCATCGATGGAAACGCTGAATGCCAATGTCCAGCATGCGACCTCTCACTGACGCCAGTGTTGGCTGGGCAACCGTTGCGCAAGAACCCCACCGCGCATTTCCGCCATCCTAAGGGGGCGCAGAAGGACGACTGCACCATAGTTGCCGCTCGGCTGGCCGCGATCCGGCACCTGCAGGATCGCGGCTTCATTGATCTGCCGAGACGCCGGATGTCCGCCAACGCCATCGGCTTCAGCGGTCAGGGCTATGAAGGGTGGGCCGAGAAACCCGCAGAGCGCGTATCCATCATCAGCGCAGTACTCCACGACCACGCTACGGCACTGTTGACGCTGGACGATGGTCGTGAATTCCTAGTCGACCTCACGGGGGAACGAGTTGCCGGTAGCGATGGCCAGGGGCGGGCGATTGTCACGCTATTCCTTTCCGATCCCGCCATTGCGATGATGTCGCCCGACGAGATCCGTGCGCGGCTTCGTCTGTTTCCGGACATTCGCTGGTGCGCGCATTGGGACGACATGGCATTGCAATCAGCCGCAAATGTGCAGGCCCAGCAGTTGGCTCGCGAAGCCATGGATGCCTGGGAGGACATTGAAGAGGCACAGTTCCGACAGCAACTACCCCCTGGCCTAGAGCCATCCGTAGCCCAGCAATTACGTCGCGAGACGCTGTTGCACAGCGAAGTCAAGAGAATCCTGGCACATGCTTCGCAAATAGCGACACCCAGCCTCGTAGTCAAAGTGATCCGCAATGCCCCGGACGAGTTCAGCGGCGAATGGGAAGGCAATACCCTTCGAATTGAGTGGTGGACAGAATCCACAATGCTGTCGCTGGAGAAGATCCAGTTGGAGCAACACAAGGGCAGCATCGTCCCAGACGTGATCTGTTCCCTCCGCGAACCTCAGCCTTTTATCTTCGGTGTCACCGAAACCTGGCTCGATGATGCCTTCGAAGAGTTGGTCGAAGACACCCACAGCAGCCAGAGCTGGCCACGGACCTTACTGATTGAGGTCACAGTAACCCATGGCATCGATCAGGAGAAGCTGCGTCGCATTCAAGAACTCAACATGCCGACGCTGGAAATCGACATAGGCTCGCTCGGCGGACGCGTAACTCGGGAAGGTCTACGCCATTTGGTATTAGACGAAACCATCGGCAAGCGCTGGTTGCATCACCCGGCCTTGCGGTTGCGCCGCCAACTACTCGAAACGGAATTGGATCAGCATCCGGTATCGGTTCGGTTTCAAGCGCGCCTCGCCGAACTGAGGCGTCCCCGTTTGCTTGCGACGCCGGCATCGGAATGGGCCAAAATTTATCTTGTCGCCGCCACAGAGTTCCACGACGCCAACACCCGCATCGACAAAGCCCGGCGGGCACATCGGGGTCCTGACCCGAAACCCGAGCTACTTGGGAATAGCAGCAAGCCTTGGCTGCAACTCGTGGAAGCTGCAGAAGCCCTAGCTGCGCACGGATACCCGGGCGCCGCCGACCCCGAGATGGTGGGGGGGGCAGGCATCATCTCGCGATTGCTGTCGATCCAACACAATCGAGGTATCGGCTATGCATTCAATACCGGTTACCAAGTGCTCAATGCCATCATGCAAAGCACGCACGGCCACCAGCAGTGGCACTCGCTGTACCTCATGGGCGTCAAGGCCTATAGATTGGAGGCCCAATTCACCCCAAAGCAAGCCGAGCGCTATGCCTCCTGGCGGCAAGGCGTCATCAACAAGGTGAACTCAGGCGACGAGACACACCTGCGGCCTGCGCACTACGACCCTGTGATAAGCGTGCTTTTTCCTGAAATGGCGCCACGCCTTGTCAAGGGTTACGGCAGCACCTCGCAAACCCAGTAGTCGGATTGTGAACACGCTTAAGTAGCCCGATGTCTAGTAACAGGATCTGTTGCCTTTCCTTCCCGAAACCTGAAGAGCTGCTATCAGCCTTTATGTAGAGATTTACATAAAGGTTGGTCCTGAGGAAGTCGAAGAGCGAGTCATCTGCTCGGAACCGGCATGCGACGACGCCGGGATACTACAGCCGGGACAGCGCCTTCTCCTTCATCGCGTGATCGGCTTCGATGTACCGCTGGGTCATCGTCGGACACCAGTGGCTGAGCCACAGCGTGATCCCGCTGATGTCCACGCCCGACTGCAACCAAGATGCATTGTTGTCGAGTGACGCACGGTGTGCTGTGATCTTCAAATATGTGATCACCAGTCTTGCCGCAGCACCGAGCTTATGTCCAGTTCACCAGGGCTGCTGCTGTCAGTGGCATAGACAAATCAAAGCACTCAGCTCAATCGATCTCGGCAACTGTTCATAACCGAGGCCTGCGCATAACAGCCTATATCTGCCGCCACGCAGGCGCATGCGTCAAACACCTCACCCCTTCCGACTAACCAACACAATCCCCGCCGCCACGCCCAGCAGCGCCAGCACCAGTTGCAGCGTGAGCGGCTCGCTCAGCAGCACCACGCCGAACACCAGCGCAAACACCGGCGTCAAAAAGGTGAAGGTGGCCATTTGCGTGGCCGGGTAGTGGCGCAGCATCCACATCCAGGCCAGGTAGCTGGCGAAGGCGCCCACGGCGGTTTGTAAAAAAATCGAGCCCCAGGCCAAGGCGGAATAATTCAAGCTCCAGGTTTCGCCGAGTGCGAGCGACAGCAAGGGCGTGACGGCCGCGGTGACGCCGAGTTGGTAAAACAGCGATTTTTCTGCTGAAACGGTGGCAATTTTGGTGGTGCGAATGGCCAGCGTGGTCAGGCCCCAGAGCATGCCGGCGGCCAGGCCCATGGCGTCGCCCATCCACTGCCCGGCCACGGGGGAACTGTGCATAAACCCTTCGCTGAAGGCCACGGCCACCGCGCCAAAGGCCACACACAGGCCCACCCACTGGATGCGGCGCAGCTTTTCGGCGGCCACAAAGCGCGGCAGCAGCAGCGCCACCCAGAACGGGCTGGTGTACAAAAACACCGTGAGGCGCGAGGCGCTGGTGTGCTGCAGGCCCAGGTAGATGAAGCAAAACTCGCCCGCAAACAGCAGGCCCACCAGCAGGCCGCCCCAGAGCGTGCCGTCGCGTTTGAACAGCGGCACGCCCCGGTATTGGCACCACAGCCAGAGCAGGGCGGTGGCGCCCCACATGCGGATGGAGGCTTGCCACAGCGGGGGTATTTCGCGGCTGGCGAATTTGATGAGAATTTGCTGGAAGCCCCAGAAGGCGCAGCACGCCACCAGCAGGGTGATGGCGAAGGTGTCGAGGTGGTCTTTGCGTTGAACGGCGGTCATGGCTGCAATGGTAGGCGGCGCGCCCGGCGCAGGCTGTCGCTGGCGGGAACGCCATGAGCGGGCGTTGGGCGCTCAACCCGCGCGGGCGAGGCGGCGCAACTGGTTTTTGAGTTGCCGCACCTCGGCGGCGCTCAGGCCGCTGAGGGTCTGGGCTTCGTGTTCGCGCGCTTGCGCCATCAGGGGGAGCACTTTGTCGAGCCCCTCGGCGGTGATGGCCACCAGCGTGCGGCGTTGGTCTTGCGGGTCGTCGCTCAGGTGCACCCAGCCTTGCGCGCTCAGGCGCTGCAGCAGTTTGGTGACGGTGGGTTGCTGGCTCAGCACCTCGTGCGCCAACTGGCCCACGGGCATGGGCGCCTGGCCGCTCAGTGTGGCCAGCACGCGCCATTCCAGCGAGCCCAGCCCGGCAGCGCGCACCACGGCCTCAAAGTCTTTGAACAGCGCGTGGTTGGCCTGGCCCAGCAGGTAGCCCAGGTAGTCGTCCACAAAGCGGGGGCTGCTGGTAGGGGGCGAGTTCAGAGCGGCCATCCTCATTTTGAAAAGGGCCGCCAAAACACATCACGATCAACCGCCGTCTGGTGACGCAGGCCCCCACCCCAGCCCTCCCCCAGCGGGGGAGGGAGCCAAGACATGTGCGCACCCAGGCGTTTGACCGTGAGGATGTCTGACCCCGTCCCCCGCTGGGGGCAGGTGGGGATGGGGGCACTGCGCGCGTTTCGGAGAATGGCCATGTTCAGAGGGGGTGCTCGGTGTAGAACTTGCCGCCGTGGTACAGCAGGGGCGACGCCTCGGCGCGGTGGGCGCAGCGCTCCACTTCGCCCACAAAAATCACGTGGTCGCCCTCGGCGTACTGGCTGCGGTTGAAGCATTCAAACGTGGCGGCCGCGCCGGCCAGCAGCGGTGCGCCGCTGATGCCTTCGGTGAACGCCACGCCGGCCCAGCGGTCGGTGCCCTTGGCGGCGAACTGCTCGGCCAGGGCTTGCTGGTCGGCCGCCAGCACGTTGATGGCGTAGTGCCTGCCGTTGGAAAACGCGGCCATGGAGCCCGCCGCGCGGCCGAGGCTCCAGAGCACCAGCGGCGGGGCCAGCGAGACCGAGTTGAACGAATTCGCGGTCAGGCCCACCAGCTCACCCGCCGCGGTGCGCGCCGTGACGATGGTGACGCCGGTGGCAAACATGCCCAGCGAGGCACGGAATTCGCGCGATGAAAAGTCGGGGGGTCGGGCCTGGTGGCCGGCAGAACGGGCAGGGGACATGGGTGTTATTTATATGAAAATTCATCAATAATAGGCGGTGTCCTGCCCGGCATCAAGCCAGCGGGGCACCACCCGGTCAACGCTCCGGTGCGTGGGGCGTGCATTTCTCAAGGAGCCTTTTATGTTGCAAGAGCGGACCGAACCCGCCTGGATCGATGCGTTTGAGACCGTGTTGTGCCGCTGTGCGTTGCAACCCGGTGACACCGTTGCCATTCTCGGTGAAACCCAAAGCCGCCCGGTGCTGATGGAATTGGCGCGCCTGGCCGTGGCCCGGGTGGGCGCCTACAGTTTCACGCTCACGCTGCCCTCGGTGTTCAGCGCCGGTGAGCCGGTGACGCGCTCCACCGGCGCCACGCCCGCCATTCAGCAACTGGCGCCGGTGGTGGCCGCGCTGGCCGCCTGCACCCTGGTGGTGGACTGCACGGTGGAGGGCCTCATGCACGCGCCCGAGCTGCCCGCCATTTTGCAGGGCAACGGCATCACCCAGCCGCGCGTGGTGTACATCAGCAACGAACACCCCGAAGCGCTGGCCCGGCTGCTGCCCGACGACGCCACCGAAGCCCGCGTGAAAGCGCATGTGAAACGCCTGCGCGCGGCCCAGGCCATGCGCGTGACCTCGCCGGCGGGCACCGACCTGTCGATCGCACTGCCCGGCGCGGTGGCTGGCGGCAACTGGGGCAGCACCACCCGCCCCGGCACGCTCACCCACTGGCCCGGCGGCCTGGTGCTGGCGTTCCCGGCGGCGGGCAGCGTGAACGGCACCCTGGTGCTGGCCGAAGGCGACGTGAACCTGACCTTCAAGCGCTACATCGAACGCGCCATCACCTTGACGATTGAAAACGACTACGTGACCCGGATCGACGGCACGGGCGTGGACGCCGAGTTGCTGCGCTCGCACTTCGCCGCCTGGGACGAGCCAGAGGCCTACGCCGTGTCGCACGTGGGTTACGGCCTGAACGACGCCGCGCGCTGGGACAGCATGGCGCTGTACGACAAGCGCGACTTCAACGGCACCGAACTGCGCGCTTTTGCCGGCAACTTTCTCTACAGCACCGGCGCCAACGAAACCGCCGGCCGCTACACCCGCGGCCATTTCGACTGGCCCCTGCGCGGCTGCACCGTGACGCTGGACGGCACGGTGGTGGTGGACGCGGGCCGGGTGGTGGCAGCATGACCAGCCGCCGCGCCGGGCCGCCCCAAGCAAGGCCAGCCCCCTCGGGGGGCAGCGCAGTACGCGAAGCGACCAGCCCCGGGCCGGGCGGAAGCCCGGAACGCAAGGGGGCCTTATGACTTTGCCCAAATTCACCACCCTGGGCAGTGGCCCCACCGTGCTCATGCTGCACGGCATTGGCGGCGGTCACCGCGCCTTTGCGCCGCAGGTGGAAACGCTGGCCAGCCTGGGCTTTCGCGCCGTGGCCTGGGACATGCCCGGCTATGGCCGCAGCGCGCCCATTGAGCCGTACGGCTTCAAAGGCCTGGCGCAGCGCTGCGTGGACTTGATCGACGCCTTGCAGTGCGACAACGTGACGTTGTTGGGCCACAGCATGGGCGGCATGGTGGCGCAAGAAGTCATCGCCCGCCGCCCGGACAAAGTGAACAAGCTCATCTTGTGCGGCACTTCGGCCGCGTTCGGCAAGCGCACCGACGGGCGCAGCGCCGAGGCCTGGGCGCAGCAGTTCATTGCCCAGCGCACCGCGCCGCTGGACGCGGGCCAGACCATGGCCGACATGGCCGCCCGGCTGGTGCCGCAGATGGTCGGCCCCGGCTCGCTGCCCGAGGGGCTGAAGCTGGCCGAGCACTGCATGGCCAGCGTGCCCGCAGCCACCTACCGGCGTGCGCTGGAATGCCTGGTCACGTTCGACCGGCAGGCCGATCTGGCCCACATCCGCGTGCCCACGCTGCTGATCGGCGGCGAGTTCGACCGCGTGGCCGCGCCCGCCGTGATGCGCCAGATGGCGGCGGCGATCCCGCGCGCGCGCTACGCCGAACTCGCCGGCATCGGCCACCTGATGAACCTGGAAGCGCCCGACGAGTTTGATGCGCTGCTGCTCGACTTTCTGCGCGAGCCCACGCCCAAGCCGCTGCCAGACACCCACTGACCACACCCGAACCCGAGGAGACAAGCCCCATGAACCAGCCCATCAACCCGACCACCGGCCTGGACTTCACCCCCGCCGTGGGCGACATGCCCTTCACCCCGCTGCAACGCGAGCTGTTGGCCCAGGCGCACGCCCTGGGTCGCGACCAGTTTGCCGCCCGCGCCCCGCAGTGGGACCGCGAGGCCAGCTTTCCGTTCGCCAACTACGACGACCTGCGCGACGCCGGTTTTCTGAAACTCTGCGTGCCCACCGCCCACGGCGGCCTGGGCGCCGACTACACCACCTACATGATGGTGGCCGCCGAAATCGGCCGCTTCTGCGGCGCCACCGCGCTCACCTGGAACATGCACATCTGCAGCACCCTATGGACCGGTGTGCTGGCCGACGGCATTGACATGACCGACGAGCAGCGCACTGAGCACCTGGCCCGGCGCGAACTGCATTTCAAGCGCATCGTGAACGACGGCGCCATCTACGCCCAGCCCTTCAGCGAAGGCACGGCCGCCGCCGCCGGGCGCGCGCCCTTCGGCACCACCGCCAAAAAAGTGGACGGTGGCTGGCTCGTCAACGGCCGGAAAATCTGGGCCAGCCTCTCCGGCGCGGCCGACTATTACGGCGTGCTCTGCACCGAAGACAAGGGCGACCAGCACCCCGACGCGCGCGATACGCTCTACATCAGCGTGCCCGCCACGGCGGCCGGTTTCAGCATCAGCGGCGACTGGGACCCGCTGGGCATGCGCGGCACGGTGAGCCGCAACCTGGCGTTCAAAGACGTGTTCGTGAGCGACGCCGAACAGCTCATGCCGCGCGGCATCTATTTCAAAGGCGCGCAAACCTGGCCCGCCATGTTCTTCACGCTCTCGCCCACCTACCTGGGCCTGGCCAACGCGGCCTACGACTTCACCGTGAAGTACCTGCGCGGTGAAGTGGAGGGCGAGCCGCCCATCAAGCGCCGCCAGTTCCCCACCAAACAGATCACGGTGGCGCAAATGCGCATCCAGCTGGAGAACATGAAGAGCATCTTTGCCCGCGCCATTGCCGAGGCCAAGCCCAACCCCAGCAAAGACGAAAAGCTGCGCCTGTACGCCGCGCACTACAGCGTCATGGAAGGCGCCAACGACATCGCCCGCCTGGCCATCCGCACCTGCGGCGGCCAGAGCATGCTCAAGCACCTGCCGCTGGAGCGCCTGTACCGCGACAGCCGCTGCGGCGCCCTCATGCTGCCCTGGACGGCCGAGCTGATTCTGGACCGCATGGGCCGCGAGACGCTGTACGAGGCGGGCGAGAAAGACGCTTGAAGCGGTTGCGGTGGCAGCTCCGGTCCCCTGGGGCCGCAAGCCCCAGCCCGGCAATGGCTGCGCTGTACGCCTGGATGAGGCACGCCTGAAAAACTCACCGACTCTGAGCCAGCGGTTGATGGCTCACTCTGTGTCGGGTTCGCGAAAAAACGCTGCCCAGGCGGGCTCCTAGAATGCCGGCATGTTTGGAACTTTCATGCCCCGATTTCCCTGGCGCCTGGCGCTGTGGGCCCTGGCCCTGGCCTGGCTGACACCGGCCCTGGCCCTGTCGCCCATGCCCCGTGGGCCCGGCCATCCTTTGGCCGATGTGCCGGGCAGCGGCCCGTGCCGCGAGTGGGTGGCCCGCTTGCCCCATGTGACGGCGTCTTTGTGCACAGCGGCCCAGCTCAAGCCCACCGTGGGCCGTTCGGTGCAGGGCCGCACCCTGTACCACCGCGACGTGGTGGCGTCCGATGCCAAGCTGCGCGTGCTGGTGGTGGGTGCCATGCACGGCGACGAGCTGTCGTCGGCCTCGCTGGCGCTGCACTGGATTCAGCGCGCCACCGAAACACCGTCCAACGCGCACTGGCGCTTCATTCCCGCGCTCAACCCCGACGGCCTGATGGCCCGCCCGGCCCGGCGCATGAACGCCCGCGGCGTGGACCTGAACCGCAACTTTCCCACACCCAACTGGGCGCGCGATGCCAAGGTGTACTGGGAGCAACGCACCAAAAAAGACCCGCGCCGCTGGCCCGGTCCCAGCCCACTCTCGGAGCCCGAATCGAAATACCTGCACGACGAGATGCAACGCTTTCAACCCGATTTGATCGTCAGCATCCATGCGCCCTATGGCATGCTCGACTTTGACGGCCCCGGCGTGCCGCCACCCCAGCTGGGCCGGCTGTACCTCGACCAGGTGGGCATTTTTCCGGGCAGTCTGGGCAACTACGGTGGCGTGCACAAAGGCATGCCGGTGGTCACCATTGAACTCACCAGCGCGCTGGTCACGCCGTCAGACGCCGAAATGCGCCAGATGTGGATCGACCTGCTGCGCTGGATGAGCGAGCGTTTGGGCCAGGGCATGGGCGGATCGGGGCGCTGAGCGTCTTTCGCGCCTACCTGCTCACCCCCCCCAAACGCAGCCGCTCTGCGTTGCAAAGGCGCTGCACTGGCCCGCGCTGTGGCGGTGCGTTGCGCCTTGATCGGGCACGCTGGCGGGGACCGCACCGCACAACCAACGTGCGCCAGCGCACAGACGCGCCGCGCCCCAAGCCCTACTGTTGGCCCATTGGCGCTGGACACTGAACCGGTTCGCCAAGCGGTGTTGCCTTGGGCCGCACCGTCCGTTCAACTCCCCAAGAAAGTTCACCATGCGCATCAACCACCGTTTCTCCATTCTCTTGCTCGCCGCTGCTGCCTTCACCACGCTGGGTGGCTGCGCCTCCAGCGCCACGCAGGAAAGCACCGGCCAGTACATGGACGACACCGCCATCACCGCCAAGGTGAAGGCCGCGATTTTCAACGAGCCCACCCTGAAGTCGGCCGAGATCAACGTCGAAACCTTCAAAGGCGCTGTGCAGCTGAGCGGCTTTGTGAACAGCCAGGCCGACATCAACAAGGCCGTGGTCGTGACGCAGGCCGTGAGCGGTGTGCGTTCGGTCAAGAACGACATGCGCCTGAAGTAAGCGGCCCCAGGCGGCGCCCGAACCGGTGCCGCACGGTTTCAGCTCCCCTATTGCTCAGAGGTTTCTCCATGAACACACAACACACGCAACGCCTGTCTCGCGGCCTGGCCCTGGCCGCCGCGCTGACCCTGGCTGCCAGCCTGGGTGCCTGCGGCAACATGTCGCGCCAGGACCAGAACACGGCCATCGGTGCCGGCGCTGGTGCCGTCGGTGGCGCTGTGCTGACCGGTGGCAGCACCATCGGCACCCTGGGCGGTGCGGCCATTGGTGGCCTCATTGGCAACCAGGTGGACACCAAGAAATAACAAAACAACCGGCGGTGGCGCTGCTTTGCGGTGCCACTGCTTCCTTTTTTTCGAAAGCTTTCCATGAGCAACCCCATTCAAAATCTGAGCGACGACGCCACCGCCCTGGCCCGTTCGGTGGCCCACAGCACCGAGCGTGCGGCCCAGCAAGGCCTGGACAGCCTGGAAGACGCCCGCTCGCACACCAGCGCCGCGCTCAAGCAGTTCGCCCACGACACCGAGACGCTGGCCCACCGCGGCATGGACGCCGTGCGCGACGGTGCCGACCAGCTGCGCGAGCGTTCGCTGCACGCCAAAGACACCACCACCCACTACATCCAGCACGAGCCGATCAAGTCGGTGCTGATGGCTGCTGCCGTGGGCGCGGCCCTCATGGGCCTGGTGGCCTTGCTGAGCAAGCACAGCGGCCCGGGTCGCTGAGCGCTGGAGTCCGCGCGCATGATCCACCCGGTGTTTCGTCTGGCTGCGGCGCAGCCCCAATTGCTGGCCGAGCATGCTGCGGGCTACGCCAGCCTGCTGTCTGAAGCCCTCGCGGCCAGCAGCGCCCGCTGGCAGAAGCGGGCGGCATTTTTGCTGGCCGGTGCGGCCTGCCTGGCGGTCGCTGCGGTGCTGGCGGGTGTGGCGGTGATGCTGTGGGCCGCGCTGCCCGAGGCGGCCACGCGCAACCCCTGGCCGCTGCTGCTCACGCCGCTGGTGCCCGCGCTGCTGGGCGCTGGCAGCCTGTGGCTGGGGCAAAACCGCCACCCGGGTGAACCGTTCGCCGTGCTGCGCCTGCAACTGGCCGAAGACGCCGCCTTGCTGCGCCGCACGGGCACACCATGAGCACGGCGCCGCACACGCCCGCCACCGAAGCCGCCGCGCCAGCATTGCACGCGCCTGCCGTCTGGCCCGCCCCGGTGGCGCTCAGCGCCAGCGAACGTCTGGCCCTGAGCCGCGCGCAACTGGCCAGCTGGCTGGACCACGACCGTGCCACCCGCACCGCACCCGGCGCGGGTTGGGAGGCGCTGGCCGCCCTGCCTGTGCTCAACCGCTGGCGCCACCACCCGCTGGCTGTGCTGGCCCTGGGTGCGCTGGCGCGCGCCTGGCTGCGCCCCGCCCCCGGTGGCACGGCGCCGGCCTTGCAGGTGCTGGTGCTGGGCACGGCAGCGTCGGTGCTGCGCCGCCACCCCAAAACCGTGTTGGTCGCGGCGGCACTCGCGGTGACCACGGTGTTCTGGGCGCGCTGGCGCCAGCGCACCCCGCCTTCATCTCCCCCCACCTGACCCTGGAGCCATCCCATGCTTTACACCCTCGCCGTCGTGCTGCTCATCTTGTGGTTGCTGGGCCTTGTCACCTCGACCACCTTGGGCGGCTTCATCCATGTGCTGCTGGTCATTGCCGTGGTGGTGGTCCTGTTGCGCGTGATCAGCGGGCGCAAGCCGTTCTGAATTTTTTGTAACCTGTTGTGTGGGTTGGCGCACAGACGCCGCACACGGGCCCAATGTACGGTAGCAGGCTGCGCACGGATCTGGGCGCTGACCTCAAACCCCACACACGATGCACGAAAACCCCCCGCGTCTCGGCGCCGACGGTCCACGCGACACCACCGAGCAAGACCGGCGCAACGCCCTGCTGAAAGCGGGCGCGTTGCAAAACGCGATCCTGACCAGCGCCAACTTCTCGATCATTGCGACCGACGAGAAGGGCATCATCCAGCTCTTCAACGTGGGTGCCGAGCACATGCTGGGCTACCGGGCCGACGAGGTGGTCAACCAGATCCGCCCCAGCGACATGCACGATCCCGAAGAGGTGCGGGCCCGCGCGCTGCAGCTGAGCCAGGAGCTGGACACGCCGATTGCGCCCGGCTTTGAGGCGCTGGCCTTCAAAGCCTCGCGCGGCATGGAAGACATTTACGAGCTGACCTACATCTGCAAAGACGGCAGCTCGTTCCCGGCCATCGTGTCCATCACCGCGCTGCGCGACGACCACGGCGAACTCATTGGTTACCTGCTGATCGGTACCGACAACTCGGTGCGCAAAGGGGTGGAGCTGCAGCTCAACGAAGCCCTGGACGCCGCCGAAAAAGCCAACCGCGCCAAGACCGACTTCATCTCCAGCATGAGCCACGAGCTGCGCACGCCGCTCAACGCGATTCTGGGTTTTGCGCAGTTGGTCGAGTCGGGTACGCCCGCGCCCACGCCCACGCAAAAGCGCGGCATCAAACAAATTCTGAAAGCCGGCTGGTACCTGCTGGAGCTGATCAACGAGATTCTGGACCTGACCCTGATCGAGTCGGGCACGCTGAGCCTCTCGGGCGAACCGGTGTCGCTGGCCGAGGTGCTGCAGGAATGCCGCGCCATGGTGGAAGACCAGGCCCGCCAGCGCAGCATCGGCATGGTGTTTTCGCGTCTGGAAATGCGCCATTTTGTGAAGGCCGACCGCACGCGCCTCAAGCAGGTGCTGATCAACCTGCTGTTCAACGCCATCAAATACAACCACCCGGGCGGGCACGTGACCGTGGCTTGTGCCCTGAGCGCGCCCGAGCGGGTGCGCATCAGCGTGCGCGACACCGGCCCCGGTCTCAGCGCCGAGCAACAGGGGCAACTGTTCCAGCCCTTCAACCGGCTGGGCCAGGAGTCCGGCGGCGAAGAGGGCACCGGCATTGGCCTGGTGGTCACCAAGCGCCTGGTGGAGCTGATGGGTGGGGTCATTGGGGTGGAGAGCACGCCCGGCGTGGGCAGCGTGTTCTGGGTGGACATGCCGCTGTGCATGGCCGCGCAACCGCTGGCCAGCGACCCCCTGGCCCTGGAGTCCACCCGCGCCGAGGTGCCTCAGGGCGCCCCGCAACACACCGTGCTCTACGTGGAAGACAACCCGGCCAACCTGGAGCTGGTGGAGCTGATCGTGGCCCGGCGCACCGACCTGCGCCTGCTGGGCGCGGCCGACGCCAGCGTGGGCATTGAATTTGCCCGGGTCTACCAGCCCGAGGTGATTTTGATGGACATCAACCTGCCCGGCATCAGCGGTGTGGAGGCGCTGAGGATTTTGCGCGCCGACCCGACCACCGCCCACATTCCCATCATTGCGCTGAGCGCCAACGCGGTGCCGCGCGACATCGAGCGCGGCCTGGCCGCCGGGTTTTTCAACTACATCACCAAACCGATCAAGGTCAACCAGTTCATGGAAGCGCTGGACCAAGCCTTGGCCTTTGCACAGACCGGTCACGAACCGGCACCGACCCAGGAACCCGCATGACCCTTGCCGCCCACGACCTGCTCAGCGCCCGCATTCTCATCGTTGACGACCAGGCCGCCAATGTGCTCCTGCTCGAAGACATGCTGGCGGCGGCGGGCTACACCCAGGTGTTCAGCACACAGGACCCGACCACCGTGTGCGCCATGCACCGCCGCCAGCCGTTTGACCTGATCTTGCTGGACCTGCAGATGCCGGTGATGGACGGTTTTCAGGTGATGGAAGGCCTGAAAGCCAACAACGCCAACGACTACCTGCCGGTGCTGGTGATCACGGCCCAGCCGGGCCACAAACTGCGTGCGCTGCAGGCCGGTGCCAAAGACTTTGTGAGCAAGCCGTTTGACCTGGTGGAGGTGAAGACGCGCATTCACAACCTGGTGGAGGTGCGCCTGCTCTACCAGCGTCTGGCCCACCAGAACAAACTGCTGGAAGCCGAGGTGCTGGAGCGCACCGCCGAACTGCGCGAGAGCGAAGCGCGCTACCGCAGCCTGACCGAGCTGGCCACCGACTGGTATTGGGAGCAAGACCGCGAAGGGCACTTCACCAAGGTGTCGGGCCCGGTGCTGGAGATGCTGGGCATCCGCGTGGACGCACTGGCCGACGATGCCGTGGCGCCTGCCGACGACGGCTGGGACGAGGCGCAGCGCCAGGCGCTGCAGGCCCGCATCAGTGCGCGCACGCCGTTTCTGGACGTGCGCCTGAGCCGCCGGTGTGCCGACGGTCTGCACAAGGAATACCGCGTCAGCGGCACGCCCATGTTCGATGGCGCCTGCAACTTTGTCGGCTACCGGGGCTTCGGGGTCGAGATTCTGGGCTGAGCCGCTGAGGGGTTGAGCCGCTCAGCGCGCCAGGTAGCCGCCGTCCACCGGGTAATAAGCCCCGGTCACGAACGAGGCCCGGGGCGAGGCCAGCCACACCACCAACTCGGCCACCTCTTCCGACTCGCCCAGCCGCCCCATGGGGTGGGCCGCCACCAGCATGCCGTGCACCGCCGGGTCTTCGTCCAGCGCGGCAATCATGGGCGTGCGGATGAAGCCCGGCCCCACCGCGTTGATGCGCACACCCTCGGCGCCGTATTCCAGCGCGGCGGTTTGCGTGAGGCCCACCACGCCGTGTTTGGCCGCCGCGTAGGCCGGTGCCGACGCAAAGCCCACCGCGCCCAGGATGGACGCCACGTTCACGATGGCGCCGCCGCCGGTGCGCAGCATCGCCTCGATCTGGTACTTCATGCCGTAGAACACGCCCGAGAGGTTGACCTGGATCACCTGCGCCCAGCCGTCCAGCGGGTAGTCGGCGGTGCGCGCGCTGGGGCCGCCAATGCCGGCGTTGTTCACCGCCACATCGAGCCGCCCAAAGTGGGCACAGCAGCGGTCCACCAGGTTCTGGCAGTCGGCGGGGTTGCCCACGTCGGCGGTCACGGCCAGGGCTTCGCAGCCCTCGGTACGCACCAGAGCGGCGGTTTCTTGCAGGCCGGCGTCGTCGCGGTCGGACACCAGCACCGACGCCCCTTCGCGCGCACAGGCCAGCGCCACGGCACGGCCAATGCCGGAGGCGGCACCGGTGATCAAAACCACTTTGTTCTTGAGCATGTTGTGTTTCCTGAAAAACAGGGAGACGAAAAAAGCCGCGTGGGCCACCCGCACAGGGGTGGGCCCACGCAGCATAGGCCATGAATATGTCAGCCGCTCAGGTGCGGGGTTCGCCCGCGCTGTTCACGGTGATGGTGCGTCCCGGTGCCGAGGTCGTCTGCGCGCGGTGGCTGATGCCCCGGAAGGTGTAGGTCACGTCCCAGTAAGCGGGCGTGCTGCGGCCGGTTTCTGGCGTGCAGCGTTGCACATCTTGCGTGCCCACGGTGTTGCCGTAGCGGTCGGTGCCCACGCTGGAGCCGATGGCGGCACCCGCCACCGCACCGCCCACGGTGGCCAGGTCGCGCCCGCTGCCGCCGCCCACCTGGTGGCCCAGCACGCCGCCGATCAGCGCGCCGATCAGTGCCCCCGGCACGTTCGCCGCGGGCCGCTCCGGCACGGCTTCGCGCTCGATCCAGCAACGCTGTTCGGGCGCACCCATCACGGCGCGCACCGACGTTACGTCGGCCTGGTAGAGCGGCTCGTTGTTGCGGCGGCGGTAGTCGCGTGCGGGTGCCGGCTGGCTGGGGTGGGTGTAGACCCGTGCCGGTGCGGCCTGCACCACCGGCTGGTCGTACACCGGGTAGGGCGCGGCGCAGCCGGCCAGGGCCAGCACCGCCACGGCGGTGAGGCTGAGGGTCCAGGGGAAACGGGTGGGGGTGTGGTGCATGGGGTTCCTGAGCGTGGCAGCGGGGTGGTGCGTGGGGTTGGGTGCTGGGGGCGCTGGGCCCCTGCACCCAAAACCGGGTGGAAACCCACCTTACGTGGCCCGCTGCACCCCGTCTGTTCGCTGGCGCGCACACCGGCCGTGCACGCCCTGGGTCGCGGGGCCGGCGTCGGGTGCGAATGTTCGTCAGCGAACAGACGCCCACCGAGCCCGCCGCTATAAACAAGCCTGCTGTTTTCACCCGCCTGCTGGCTTGCCTGCCGGCTGCCACCGGAGCCCACCATGTCCAAATACGCCTCACTTGCGCCCCACTGGGTCACCTCGTCGTTGGGCTGCCCGGCCGATGCCGCAGCGCCCCAGCATGCCGCGCTGGGCGACCACCTGGCGCAGTGCAGCGCGCAGCGGGGCCGCCTGCAGCGCCTGGAAAACGGGGCTGGCTCCCTGCGCCGTCTGGTGGCCGGGCGCTTTGTCACCGCCGCCTTGGTGGTCACGCTGCTGGTGGGTGCTTCTCTGATGGCGCTGTAACGCATGGCCGTTGATCTGTTGCGCGCCCGCTGGGCTTGGGTTCCGCAGCAGATCGAGCGCATGCTGGATGCGCGGCAAGGCTCTGCGCTGGACCCGATCCGGGCTGAAATTCTGGGCCCCACCCGACTGGAGGCGCACGGCCGTTGCCTGGCGCTGTCGCAGCACGCCGGCAAGGCGGCCTTTGGCCGGGCCACCTTTTACCCCCGCCTGCAAAGCAACATCCGCACGCTGCGCGCCTCGTTTCGCTACATCGCCGCACAGGCCGACGACGGGCACGACCTCAGCCCGGCGGCCGAGTGGCTGCTGGACAACTTCCACCTGATTGAAGACCAGTTGCGGGAAATCCACGAAGGTCTGCCCGCCCGCTACTACGCCAGCTTGCCGGTGCTGCAAGACGCGCCCCTGGTGGGCTTGCCGCGCATTTACGGCGTGGCCTGGGCCTTTGTGGCCCACACCGACAGCGCGTTCGACGAAGCCCTGCTGATCCATTTTCTGAACGCCTACCAGGACGAGCGCGCCCTGACCCAGGGCGAGCTGTGGGCGCTGCCCACCACCTTGCGCGTGGTGCTGGTGGAAAACCTGCGGCGCCTGGCCGACCGGTTGGCCAGCCACAAAGCCGCACGCGCGCTGGCCACGCTGTGTGTCCAGCGCATTCAGACGCTGGATCTGGAGGCGGTGCAGGCCATGCACAAGCTGATGAACCGCCGTGGCGTGGGGCTGGTGTTTCTGGCGCACCTGGCGCAAGGGCTTGCCACCCAGCGCGCCACGCCCGAGCAGGCCCCGCTGGCGAACATCCAGGCCTGGTTGCAACAGACGCTGCCTGACTGGGCGGCGCTGCAGATGCAGCTGCACGCCGACCAGGCGGCCGACAGCCTGAGCGTGGGCAACGCCGTGACGGCGCTGCGCCTGATCGGGGCCGCCGATTGGCCCGACACCATCGCCCGCACCAGCCGGGTGATGCGCGTGATGCTGGCCTCGCCCGTGTTCGTGGCCGAAGACGACGCCACCCGCAGCGCCACGCTGCACGGCATTGAGCGGCTGGCGCTGCGCAGCGGCCACGACGAAGCCACCGTGGCCCGGGTGCTGCTCGCCGCCATGACCGCCGCCAGCGGCCCCGCCGGCCTGGCCCAACACGCGCTGGCCGGTGACGGCCGCCCTGCGCTGGAGCAGGCGCTGGGCATGGGGCACCGCGCATCGGTGGCCGCCCGTGTCTGGCGCCTGGCCGTGCGCAGGGGACGCACACCGGGCTACCTCGGCGCGCTGGCGCTGGGCACCGTGCTGCTGGTGGCCGGGCTGCTGCACGCGGCCGGCTGGCGCGTGGACCCTTCGAACCCCGCCTTCTCCGCTGCCAGCACCTGGCTGGGGCTGCTGGTGGGCGCGCTGATGCTGCTGCCCGCGTCCGAAGCGGTAGGCTCGGTGGTGAACCGCCTGATCACCGAGTCGGCCCGGCCCGTGCACCTGCCGCGCTTTGCGCTGGCCCAGGGCATACCGGCCACGGCCCGCGTCATGGTGGTGGTGCCCGCCTTGCTGAGCCACTCCCAGGCCATCGCGCAAGCGGTGCACCGGCTGCACCTGCATTACCTGGCCAACCCCGAACCCTGCGCCCAATTCGCCCTGCTGAGCGACTGGGCCGACGCCGACACCCCCGAGCAAGCCAGCGATGCCGCGCTGCTGGCGCAGGCACACAGCCTGCTGAGTGCGCTGAACGAGCGCTACCCCGCGCTGCCCGGCGACGCTCCCCGCTTTGTGCTGTTGCACCGCGCCCGCAGCTACAGCGAAACCCAGCGCCAGTGGATCGGCTGGGAGCGCAAGCGCGGCAAGCTGGAGCAGCTGGTGGCCGCCCTGGTCAGCCACACGCCAGGCCCGTTTCTGGATCTGGGCGCGCTCTCGCACATGGCCGCCGACACCCGCTACCTGCTGACGCTGGACAGCGACACCCAGTTGCCCCCCGGGCGCCTGCGCGCGCTGGTGGGTGTGGCCCTGCACCCTGAAAACCAGCCCCGGCTGGACGCCAGCGGCCAGCGCGTGGTGCAGGGCTACGGCATCTTGCAGCCGCGCGTGGTGGCACCGCTGCCCGCGCAGGCACGGCCCACGCCGTGGCAGTGGCTCATGGCCGGGCAGCAAGGCATCGACCCCTACAGCGCCACCACCTCCGACGTGTACCAGGACCTGCTGGGCGAAGGCAGCTTCACCGGCAAGGGCCTGCTGCACGTGGCCACGCTGCACGCCGTGCTGGGTGCGCGCCTGCCCACCGAACAGGTGCTCAGCCACGACCTGCTCGAAGGCGCGCTGGTGCGTTGTGGCGTGGTGTCCGACGTGACGCTGATCGAGCCCGAGCCCGAGCATGTGGACGCTGCCGCCGCGCGGTTGCACCGCTGGGCCCGGGGCGACTGGCAGTTGCTGCCGTTTCTGCTGCAACGCCGGCGCTGGCCGCTCACGCCCATCAACCGCTGGAAGTTGCTGGACAACCTGCGCCGCTCGCTGGTGGCGCCGGCCTCGTTGCTGTTGATCGGGCTGGCCAGCGCCGGCCAGGGCCTGCCGTTGTGGAGCGCCCTGGCGCTGGTGCTGGCGGCCTACGCGGGTGGTCCGATCATGGGCGCGCTGGCCGGGTGTGTGCCCGCGCGCGCCCAGGTGCTGGGGCCGCGTTTTGTGCGCGCTGGCGCGCTGGACGGTTTGCGTGCCCTGGGCGGGGGCTTGTGGCAGCTGGCGCTGCTGCCGCGCCAGGCCGTGCTGTTCACCGACGCCGCCGTGCGCGCGCTCTACCGCCTGGCCGTGAGCCGGCGCCACCTGCTCGAATGGACCACCGCCGACGCCGCGCAGGCCAGCCTGAAGACCGCGCTGCGCGCCACCCTGGTGCGCCACCGCAGCGCACCGGTGACCGCGCTGGTGTTGCTGCTGGTGCTGGGCCTGAGCACCCCCGCGCCCGGTGCCCTGGCGTTGGTTTTGCTCGCGTTGTGGGCCGTCACACCGCTGCTGGTGTGGCTGGCCAACCGGCCCTGGCCAGCGCAGCCCGGTGCGGCGCTGGCCCCCGCCGACCGCGACCTGCTCGCCGGTGTGGCGCGCGACACCTGGCGGCTGTTCGAGCGCTGCGTGGACGCGCCAAACAACCACCTGCCGCCCGACAACCTGCAGACCGTACCGTTTGAGACGGTGGCGCACCGCACCTCGCCCACCAACATCGGGCTCTACCTGCTCAGCGCCGCGTGTGCGCGCCAGTTCGGCTGGATCGGTACCCAGGACCTGCTGGCGCGGCTGGACGCCACGCTGGCCACGCTGCACCAGATGGAGCGCCACCACGGCCATTTTTTGAACTGGTACGGCACCCAGACCCTGCAGCCCCTGCTGCCGCGCTACGTGTCCACCGTGGACAGCGGCAACCTCAGCGCCCACCTGCTGGCGGTGGCGCAGGCCTGCGCGGCGCTGGCGCGCGACCCCTTTGCGGCGCTGGCCAACGAGCGGGCGGTGCAGTGCTCCCTGGCGCGGCTGCGGCCGCAGGTGGGCCTGCTGCCGCGCCTGCTGCACCGGGCGGGTCCTGAGTCGGCCACCGGCCGGTTGTTGGCCCTGGCCCCCGCCATGGTGCCCGGCACGCCCGCGTTTGAGCACGTTCAGACCCTGCTGCGCCAGGCCCGTGGCGAGCTGGACGCGGTGACGCCGCCGCACAACCCGCTCACGGTGGGCACCGAGCCCACCGACTGCGACGAGCTGGCCTGGTTGCTGGGCGACCACATCGCCACCGTGCAATCGGCCAGCCTGGACGCGCTGGCGGCCCATGCCGGGCAGAGCGCGCAGACCACCCAGCGTTTGCTGGCGATGGCCGACGCGCTGGAGCAACTGGCCTGGGCGCCCGACTTCCGGTTTCTGTACCACCCCCGGCGCCACCTGCTGCACATTGGTTACCGGGTGCTGGAGCAGCAGCTCGACACCTCGTTTTACGACCTGCTGGCGTCCGAGTCGCGCACCACCAGCCTGCTGGCCATGGCCAAAGGCGATGTGCCGGTGCGCCACTGGAGCGCGCTGGGCCGCCCGTTTTTTGCCAGCGGCACCCTGGCGGTGCTGCGTTCCTGGTCGGGCTCGATGTTCGAATACCTCATGCCCACCCTGGTGCTGGCCGAGCCACAGGGCAGCGTGTTGCACGAGGCCGGGCGCTCGGCCCTGCAGGCGCAGCGGGCGTTTGTGCGCGAGCGCGGCATACCCTGGGGCATTTCCGAAAGCGCGCACGCCGGGCGCGACCACACCCTGGCCTACCAGTACGCACCGCAGGGCGTGCCCAACCTGGCGTTGCGCACCACCCCCGCGGCCGAGTGCGTGATCGCTCCCTACGCCACCGCCCTGGCCGCCCAGATCGACCCCGCTCTGGCGTGCCAGAACCTGCGCGCCCTGAGCGCGCTGGCCGCGCGCGGGCGCTACGGCTTTGTGGAAGCGCTGGACTACACCCACACCCGCCAGAGCCACGGCCAGGGCTTCACGCTGGTGAGCACCTACATGGCGCACCACCAGGGCATGAGCATCGTGGCGCTGGCCAATGTGTTGCTGGGCGGCGTGGCACAGCGCTGGGGCGCGGCCAACGCCCGCATCGAAGCCGTGGCCGCGCTGCTGCACGAGCGCGCACCGCGCGACCTGCCCCGGCTGCAAGAGCACCCCCAGCGGCCGCTGCCCATATCGCACCGGCACCGCCACGAAGCCAGCCGCACCGTGGTGCCCGGCGCGCAGGCGCTGGAGCCCACGCAACTGCTTTCCAACGGGCGCTACAGCGTCACGCTGCGGGCCAACGGCGCGGGCTGGAGCCGCTGGGGCAGCACCGGCATCAGCCGCTGGCGCGACGACGCGCTGCGCGACGCCTGTGGCCACTTCGTCTACCTGCGCCAGGGGCAGGCCGGTACCCCGGTGTCGCTCACCAGCCACCCGGCGCCCGACCCCGGCGCCACCTACCAGAGCCGGTTCCAGACCGACCGCGTGTGTTTCGAAGCCCATTGGCCCGAGCAGCACACGCTGTGCACCGTGTGGGTGAGCCCCGAAGACGACATTGAATTCCGCAAGCTCGTGTTCACCAACCTCAGCGACCGGGCGGTGGAGGTGGAGTTGATCGCCTGCTGGGAGGTGACGCTGGCCAGCCACGCCGCCGACGAGGCCCACCCGGCTTTTTCCAACCTGTTTGTGCAGGCCGACTGGTTGCCCGGGCAGCAGGCGCTGCGCTTTGAACGCCGCCCGCGCCTGCCCACCGAAACCACCGTGCAGGCGGTGCATTTTGTGGCCGACACCGAGGGCGAGGTGCTGGGCCTGCGCTGCCAGACCGACCGCCTGGCCTGGCTGGGGCGCAACCACGCGCCCAGCCAGCCGCGCGCCCACCTGGTGCCGGTGCCGGGTGCGGCCGGGGTGCTGCCCACCGGTCTGGACCCGGTGGCCGCCCTGGGCGTGACGCTGCGCGTGGCGCCCGGTGCGCAAGCCCGCGTCACCTTCGCCACCGCCGTTTCCGACGACGCCGCCACCCTCATGGCGGTGCTCGACAAGTACCGCCAGCCCAGCTATGTGGAGCGGGCCTCGGTGATGTCGGCCACGGTGGCGGGCATTCCCTCGCCCTCGCAGCGCCTGCATGCGGACCACCTGTGCGCGCTGCAGGCGCTCACCACCGCGATGGTGCTCACCCTGCCCAAGCAGGGGCCGGCTGCGGGCCACCGCAAGCCCACGCCCCCCGCGGCCTGCGACCGCCGCGTGCTGTGGCCGCTCGGCATCTCGGGCGACCGACCGCTGCTGCTGGTGACGGCCGGCGTGCCCGAAGGCCTGGCCGTGCTGCGCGCGCTGGTGCAAGCGCTGCGCGAGTGGTCGCGCTGCGGTGTGGCCTGCGACCTGGTGCTGCTCAGCAGCGAACCCCATTCGTACCTGATGCCCCTGCAGCGCGAACTGGTGGCGTTGCAAGCGCAGCACGCGAACGACCAGCTGGGCCGCCAAGGCCCGGCGGTGACCGGCCTGCACCTGCTGCGGGCAGACACCTTGTCCTCCGAGCAGTTCGGCGCGCTGCAAGCCCTGGCCCGGGTGCGGATCAGGACCGATGGCCACCCGCTGCTGCCGCAGATCACCGCCTGGTGTGCTCAGCACGAAAGGCCTCCGTCGCTGCGCTGGCATGGCGCTGCGGCGGTGCGGGTGCCCTGCCACCAGCCAGACACCCGCACCGCCGCCGTGGGCCACTTTGATCCCGACAGCGGGGCCTTCCGTTTTGACGTGGGCCCGGCCCAGCGCCCTGGCAAACCCTGGATCAACGTGCTCGCCAACCCCGCCCTGGGCACGCAGGTGTCCGAGAGCGGTGCCGGCAACACCTGGGCCCTGAACAGCCGGCTGAACCAGCTCACCGCCTGGTCCAACGACCCGGTGGCCGACCCGCCCGCCGAGTGGTTTTTGCTGCAAGACCGGCGCACCGGCGAGGCCTGGAGCCTCGCGCCCTCGGCCTGGGGCCACCCGCAGGCGGTGTACCAGGTGGAGCACGGCCAGGGCTACACCCGCATCGGCCACCGCCACGGGCCGCTGGCGGTGGAACTGCGCTGGTGTGTGGACGCCCACACCGCCGTGAAGCAGGTGAGCGTGCGGCTGGTGAACCACGGCACCCGCACGGCCTACCTGCGGTTGACCGGCCTGGTGGAATGGATGATGGGCGAGAAGCGCAGCGACCGCGCCACGCTGCACACCCAGGCCCACCACACCGACCCCGCCAGCACCGACCTGCTGGGCTTGCTGTGCACCCAGACCGAAGCCGGCCAAGGCTTCGGGGGCGGCACCGCCTTTTTCTGCGCCGTGGCCGCCGGAGCACACACCGCCAATGGGTCCCCCGACGCCGACAGCCCAGGGCTCAACGACGGCCTGGACTGGACCTGCGACCGGGGCGCCTTTTTTGACCCCCAGGGCCAACTGGTGCTGCCCGAGCACCTGGGCCAGCGCAGCGGCGACGGGCTCGACCCCTGCGCGGCCATCAGCCGCCTGATCACCCTGCGACCCGGCGCGAGCCAGGAGCAGCGGTTCCTGCTGGGCTACGCCGCCAGCCCTGCCGAGGCCCAGGCGCTGGCGCTGCAAGCCGTGCGCACCACCGCAGCCGAGCGCGAGCGCTGTGTGCGGGCGCAGTGGGACGCGCTGCTGGGCGCCACCCAGGTCAGCACCCCCGACCCGCTGCTCGATGCGCTGGTCAACCGCTGGCTGCTCTACCAGACCGTGTCCAGCCGCCTGTGGGCCAAGGCCGGCTTCTACCAGGCCGGCGGCGCCACCGGCTTTCGCGACCAGCTGCAAGACGCCATGGCCCTGGTGTGGGCGCAGCCCGGCATCTTGCGCGACCAGATCGTGCTCTGCGCCTCGCGCCAGTTCGAGGCCGGCGACGTGCAGCACTGGTGGCACGACCCTGGCGGCGCCGGTGTGCGCACCCATTTCTCAGACGACCTGCTGTGGCTGCCCTTTGCCTGCGCCCACTACCTGCGCGTCACGGGCGACACGGCGGTGCTGGACCACCGCGTGCCCTTTCTGGACGGCCCGCCCGTGCCCGAGGGCGCCGAAGACGCCTACGACACGCCGCGCACCAGCGAAGCCACGGCCAGCGTGTACGAACACGCCGCCCGCACCATCGACCGCAGCCTGGCCGTGGGCGTGCACGGCCTGCCGCTCATGGGCACGGGCGACTGGAACGACGGCATGAACCGCGTGGGCCACGAAGGGCGCGGCGAATCGGTGTGGCTGGCGTGGTTTCTGTGCGCCATCGTCACCGACTGGATACCGCTGGCGCGCCACCGCGGTGAACACCTGCGCGCCGCGCGCTGGCACGTTGCTTTGCAGTGCTGGGGCGACGCCCTGCAAACCACCGCCTGGGACGGCGGCTGGTACGCGCGCGCCTACTTTGACGGCGGCAGCGCCCTCGGCTCCCACCGCAACGCCGAAGCGCGCATCGACCTGATCGCGCAGGCCTGGTCGGTGCTGTCGGGCATGTCGCATTCCAGGCGGCTGCTGGAGCGCCAGCGCCTGGCCATGGACGCGGTTGAACACCACCTGGTGGACGCGCAGAACGGGTTGATCCAGTTGCTTGCACCCCCGCTGGCCCAGGCCACGCCCAGCGCTGGTTACATCCAGGCCTACCCGCCGGGGGTGCGTGAAAACGGCGGCCAATACGCCCACGCAGGCGTGTGGGCCCTGATGGCCGCCGCCGCCCTGGCGGTGCGCGAGCGCGCACCAGGCCCCACCGAGCCCGGCCACGACCACGCCGCCGGCGACACGCCCTACCGCTACTTCACCTACCTCAGCCCGGCCCACCGGGCCCAGCACGCGGATGGAGGCGCCGCCTACGGCCTGGAGCCCTATGTGATGGCCGCCGACGTGTACAGCCAGCCCCCTTACGCCGGGCGCGGCGGCTGGAGCTGGTACACCGGCGCCGCCGGCTGGATGCACCGCGCGGCGGTGGAGTCCCTGTTGGGTTTGCAACTGCGCGCCGACGGGCTGCGCTTCGTGCCGTGCCTGCCGTCGCACTGGCCCCGCGCCGAACTGCGCCTGACGCGCGACGGGCGCACCCTGCGCTTCGTGCTGCTGCGGGCCACGCCGGCGGCCGCGCAGGCGGCCTGCACCCAGATGGGCGGGCGCTTGTTGCCCGTGGCCGAGCGGCTGCGCTGGGCCGATTGGCCGGGGGACGGCTGCTTTGTGATCCCGCTACCGCCCAGCGCCTAGCTGCCTGCGAGAGAGGCTGAAAGGCCCTGCCGTACGGCGCCCACCCACGCTGCTGGGTGGGCCGACCGGGACCGACGTTGGTGCGATACCGTACAGACGCAGGCGCCTCTGCGTGAAAAAATTCACAAATTACCATAAGGCTTTGCCCTGCAATCTCCAATACACACGACCTATGAAGGACCGCCGATGACCGCCGCCGCCGCCCACCCGACACGCGGGAACCAGTTGTTGGACGTCCTGCCCGACGCCGAATGGCTGCGCTGGCAACCGCAGCTGGAACCCGTGGACCTGCCGCTGGGCATGGTGCTGTACGAATCGGGTTCCCAGATGAGCGCCGTGTACTTTCCCACCACCGCCATCGTGTCGCTGCTGTACGTGCTGGAAAACGGTGCGTCGGCCGAAATCGCCGTGGTGGGCCACGAGGGCATTGTGGGCATTTCCATCTTCATGGGCGGCGGCTCCACCCCCAGCCGGGCGGTGGTGCAAAGCGCCGGCAAAGCCCTGCGCTTGCGCGCGGGCGCCATGAAAGACGAGTTCGGCCGCTCCAGCCCGGTCATGCACCTGCTGCTGCGCTACACCCAGGCGCTCATCACGCAGATGTCGCAAACGGCGGTGTGCAACCGCCACCATTCGCTGGACCAGCAGCTCTGCCGCTGGCTGTTGCTGAGCCTGGACCGTCTGCCGGGCGACAACCTGGTCATGACGCAGGAGCTGATCGCCAACATGCTCGGTGTGCGCCGCGAAGGCGTGACCGAGGCCGCGCTGAGCCTGCAAAAGGCCGGGCTCATCCGCTACGCACGCGGCCACATCAAGGTGTTGGACCGGCCGGGCCTGGAGCAGCGCACCTGCGAGTGCTACCAGGTGGTGAAGAGCGAGTACGACCGCTTGTTGCCCCCCACGCAGGCGGTTTGAACCCCTGGGTGCCGGTATGCGTCCCAAGTGCCTTCCTCGCGCACGCGACGCGCTCGACCAGTTGTTGCTGGAGCATGGGCGCGTGCGTGCGCTGCTGCGCCAATACGAGCGGGTGCGTCTGGTGGACGAACGGGCCGCAGACCGGGCGGCATTGCTCGACAGCCTGTGCGACGCGCTCACCCTGCTCGCGCACCTGGAAGAACGCTTTTTTTACCCCGCCGCGTGGCAGGTGCTGCGCGACAACCCGCCGACACCGGCGGATTTTTGCGACCATGCCCAGCTGCGCAGCCTGATCGCCCAGCTCGACGAAATGCCCCCCGGCGACCGGGCTTGCGACGCCCTGGTGGCCGACATGGACGGCTGCGTGGTGCCGTGGATGAACGCTGCCCCGGGCGGCCTGTTTCTGGCGGTGCGCCTGGCCGGGCTGGACACGCTCGCGCTGGGCCGGCACATGGCGCAGTGGCGCCGGGAACAACAGGCGCAGACCCCGGTGCTGCGCCGCGCGACCCACCCCGTTGGTTCAACCGGGCTGGCCGCTTCGGGCTGGCCACAGCCCCTGTGCAGGGGCTGAGAGGCTGAGCGCCTGGGTCAGCGGGTGCCGGTCACTTCCACGTCCACCCGGCGGTCGGGCTGCAGGCAGGCGATCAGCTGCGCGCGCGGCAGCTTGTCCGAGCAGTCGGCCGCGGTCGTGATGGGCATGCTTTCCCCTTTGCCCACGGCGCTGATCCTGGCCGGGTCCAGCCGGCCGCTGTTCACCAGGTAGGCCTTGACCGATTCGGCGCGCTCGGTGGACAGCGTCTGGTTGTAGGCGGCCGAACCCTTGCGGTCGGTGTGGCCTTCCACCGTGATCGTGTCGTACCGGGTGCCGGCCAGTTGGTTGCTGAACTTGTCCAGCGCGGCGCGGCCTTCGGGGCGCACGTTGGCGGTGTCAAAACCAAACAGCGTGTCGGCCGAGAAGTTCACGCGCTGGGGCGCCGGTGTGACCACCACCGGTGCGGGTGGCGGCGTCACGATCACCACCTGCGGTGCCGGTGTCACATACACCGGTGCGGGCGCCACATAAGCGGGTGCCGGTGCCACATAGGCCGGTGCTGCGGCCACACGCTGCACCGGGGCCCGGCCAAACGGGAACACCAGGCTCAGGGTGGCCACGTCCACGTTGTTGCGCTGGCCCACCGCGTTCTTGATGCGGTAGCGCTCGACCTCACCGCGAATCCACACCGCCGGGCTCATTTCGTATTGCAAGCCGAAGCCCACCTTCGCGCCGCTGTCGTTGTGTTTGCTGTTCGGTGCCACCAGTGCGCCGGCGCCGGTGCCGCTGGCGGTGCTTTTGCTCCAGGCGTGTTGCACACCCACGCGGGCCAGGGCCGAGAAGCGCTCGGTGAAGGGCAGGGTGCCCACCAGGTCCAGGTTCAGGCCGTGCACCCGGGACTCGCCGGCCAGTGTGCCGGCGGGCACGGTGTTGGCGTTGAAGCTGTTTTTGCCCAGGTCGAAATAACCACCTTCGAGCGCGATGTTGCGGTTGAACTGGTAGCCGCCAAACAGCTTGTAGGCCGTGTCTTTTTCGTCCGTCGTGCTGTTGAGCACACCCACGCCCGGCAGCAGGCCCGAGGTCAGACCCGCCGCATCGGTCTGGGTTTTGGACTGGCCCACGGACACACCACCGTAGTAGTGGCTGGTGTCCTGCGCCAAGGCGGGCACAGCGAGAAAGGTGCCCAGGCCGGCCAGGCACAGCAGCCCGATGGTGGGGCGCAGGGTGGGGCGGGGAAGCGAATGGTTTTTCATGACGGTCTTTCGGGTTTTCTGAGGGGGAGACGCTTTGCGCGAAATGCACCTATGGGTTTTAGGCCTGAGGCATGCAGGCGTCCGTGCGCTGACGAACATGTGGCGCTCAGGCTGCAGCCGCTCCCCATGTGCGCTGGCAGACGGTCGGGCAGACCCAAACAGGCCATCATGTTTTTCAGCCTCTATGGCGCCTGTGGCCCGCTTCGGTCTGGGTGCTGTGGAGTTCTTGGCCCTTCGTATTCACCGAGACACCCCCACATGGCTTCCGCCGAAAACCGCCTCATCCAGCAGCTGCCCGTGGAGGTGCGCCGCCGTTTTCTGGACCGCTGCGAACCCTTTGACCTGGTGCTGTCCGCCGAACTCAGCGTGCGCGGCCAGCCGCTGACCCACGCCTGCTTTCCCCGCACGGGCTTTATTTCGCTGGTGATCGATGTGGACAGCCACCCGCCGCTGGAGGTGGGCATGGTCGGGCGCGAGTCGATGCTGGGTTCCGAGTTGGTGCTGGGGCTGGCCAAAACGCCCTGGCGGGCGCTGGTGCAGGGGGCGGGCAGCGGCTGGCGCATCGGTGCCGAGGCGCTGCGCAACAGTCTGGCGGACATGCCCGCGTTGCTGGACGTGGTGCAGGCCAGCTTGCTGGTGCGCTTGCACCAGCAAGCGCTGGCGTCGGCGTGCGAGCGCTTTCACCCGATCGGCCCGCGCCTGGCGCGCTGGCTGCTCATGAGCCAGGACCGCGCGCAGTCCGACACCTTCCACGTCACCCAGGAGTTCATCGCGCTGATGCTGGGGGTGCGCCGCGTGGGCATCACCATGGCGGCCGGCGGGTTTCAGGACAGCGGCCTGATCGAATACCACCGCGGTGAGGTGACGGTGCTCAACCGCACCGCCCTGGAGGCCGAGGCCTGCAGCTGCTACGTGGCGGACAAACAGATTCACGCCGAATTGACGGCGCACCGGCACTGAGAGGTTGAGAGGCTGAGAGGCTGAGAACGTTCTGATCGGCCCAGCGCCGCGACGCACCCGACCCACATGGCAAGGCCCTGGGGGGTTGCCCACCCAGGGCCTTGCCGTCTTCAGCGGTCGAACGGTGGCTTATTTCAGCCAGCTGTCGTCGGCGCGGTCTTCCCACGCCTTGAGCTGCTTCTCGGCTTCGTCTTTGGCAATGCCGTAGCGCTCCTGGATCTTGCCGGCGAGCTGTTCGCGGTGGCCCGCCACCACTTCCAGGTCGTCGTCGGTCAGCTTGCCCCACTGCTGCTTGGCCTGGCCGGTCAGTTGCTTCCAGTTGCCTTGAATGGTGTCCCAGTTCATGTGAATCCTTTGGTTGGGGTGGGCAGAAAACGCCCGCCACAGCCCTTTGTAGGCCAAGCCCTGTCGGGCGTCTGTGCGCTATCGAACGCGCACCGTGGGCCAGCGCACAGACCCTGGCAACACCACCCGTCACGATGGGTCGTTGGGCAGACCGGGCGTACCCGTTGGCCGCTTGGGGCGGCTGGCCCGGCCCATTCAAGGGAGCGTATGAAACTGTTGAACACCGAGCACAGCCCGTTGGCCTATGTCCTGGACTTTGTGCTCTACGGCGCCGCCTGCCTGGCGTTGCTGGCCTACCTGGGGGTGCGGGCGCCGGTGGGCGCCTGGGGGCCGTTGGCGGCCTGGGCGCTGTGGGGGCTGCTGGCCTGGACGGCGCTTGAATACGCGCTGCACCGCTTTGTGCTGCACGGGCTGCCGCCCTTCAACCGCTGGCACCAGGAGCACCACCGCCGCCCCGAGGCCCTGATCAGCACGCCCACGCTGGTGAGCGCCACGCTCTTCCTGTGCGGGGTGTACCTGCCCGCTCGCTGGGCACTGGGCCCGTGGCCGGCGGCCGCGTTCACGCTGGGGCTGCTGGTGGGCTACCTGTTGTATTCCACGGTGCACCACGCCATCCACCACTGGACGCTGGACACCGCCTGGCTGCGCCAGCGCAAACGCTGGCACGCCCAGCACCACCATGTGTACCCCGTGAGCGGCTACGGCGTGACCACCCGGGTCTGGGACGGCGTGTTCCGGACCGCGGCCAGCCGCTGGCTGCGGGGCTGAACCCCACCCGCCCACGGCCCGAACCACCGCAGGGCGTGCCGGACCGCGCGCCCGTGCAACCGCTGTGCCGCCAACGATTGTCCGGCCCGACAGGCGCTCTATGTGCGCCAGAGCACCGACGCCCAGGCCGCAAGCGCGCAAGCTCCGCGGGTGGGTTTCCTTGACGCTGCGGGCCATCCGCAACCGAAACCCATCCCCCTTATTGATGGCCACGGAGCCCCCACGATGAACGCCTCTTTCAAGCCCGCCGCCCGCCCTGCCACGCTGCCCGCTGCCGCCCGCCACACCCTGCCGGGGTTGTCCCTGGTGGTGCTGGTGGCCGCAGCGCTGCAAATGGGTTGTGCCAGCCTGCCCGCGCCCACCGAACAAATGGCGGTCACCACCGCCGCCGTGGCCAGCGCCGAACGGGCCGGCGCCGTGGCGCTGGCACCCGCCGAAATGGCCCTGGCCCGCGACAAGCTGGCCCGCGCCAACGCCTCCATGGTGGAAGAAAAATACGAACGTGCCCAGATGCTGGCCGAGGCCGCCCTGGTCGATGCCCGTCTGGCCGAAGCCAAGGCCCGCAACGCGCAGGCCGCCCAAGCCGCCACCGAGCTGCGCGAAGGCAACCGGGTGCTGCGCCAGGAAATGGAACGCGCCGCCCAGTGAAGGGCCGTTCACCCGCCACACCGCCCAGCCCCCTCTTCTGAAAGAAACGTCCCATGAAAACATCCCATTTGATCGCCTTGTCTGCCGTGGCCCTGGCCGTGTTGGCCGGCTGCAGCAGCGTGCCCAAGGGCAACGCCCAGCTGGAACAGGCGCGCACCGACTACCGCGCCGTGCAGGCCGACCCGCGTGCGCAGAGCCACGCTGGCACCGACATGAAACTGGCCAGCGATGCCATGAGCCAGGCCAACGCCGCCTGGGGCCGCGATGAAGACGAAGCCCGGGTGAACCACCTGGCCTACCTGGCGTCCCAGCGGGTGGCCATCGTGCGCGAAACCATGAACATGAAAACCGCCGAAGCCATGGTGGCCAGCGCCGGCGCCGACCGCACCCAGGTGCAGCTGCAGGCCCGCACCCAGCAGGCCGATGCCGCGCAGCGCAGCGCCAGCGCGGCCCAGCAGGCCGCCACCGCCGCCGAAGTGCAAGCGGCCACCGCCGAACGCAACGCGGCCGCAGCCCAGCGCAGCACCGAGCTGGCGCGCAGCGAATCGGCACAGGCCCAGCAACAAACCCAACTGGCCATGGAGCGCAACCGCCAGCTCGAAACCCAGCTGAAAGAACTCAACGCCCAGCAGACCCCGCGCGGTCTGGTGGTCACGCTGGGCGATGTGCTGTTCGACGTGAACCGCGCCGAACTCAAGCCCGGTGGCCTGCGCAAGGTGGACCAACTGGTGGCGGTGCTCAACGAGTTCCCGCAGCGCAACGTGTTGGTGGAAGGCTTCACCGACAGCACCGGCGCCGACAGCCACAACCTGGTGTTGTCGGGCCAGCGCGCCGACGCCGTGCGCACCGCGCTGCTGCGCCAGGGCATTGACAGCGCCCGCGTGACCGCCCGCGGCTACGGCGAGTCCTCGCCCGTCAGCAGCAACGCCAGCGCCGCCGGCCGCCAGATGAACCGCCGCGTCGAGATCGTGCTCTCGGACGACAGCGGCCGCACCGTGGCGCGCTGATCGGACCGCCAGGCACCAGGGGAGCACCAGGCCGCGCGCCCGGTGGTTTTCTTGTGTGCCTGCCATCATGTGCTGGCGTGGTGTACCACGTCGCCCACCGAGCGCCCCGTCCACCAGCACCGGTGCGATGCGGATCACACACAGCCACCACCCGCAGCGTGGCCACCACCTCATCGGCGTCTGCCAGCGAACCCATGGCGCTGGCCTGAGAGGCTGAGAACGGGTGAAGGGGCGGTGGTGAAGGCGCGGAGGTGAAGGCGGTAGCCGGGCACCGGAACAAGACCGCCGTCCGCTGTAATATCATTTCATTACTCTGCAGCGTGAATCTGTGCAGCAAAACAACCGAGCCACACGGTGCACGTGTGCCCCAGACTTGTCTGCCTTTGAACGCTGCGTGGCGCGCGCAGCGTTCCCACCGGCTGCCACATGACGCCTCTGATCATTCGCTTTGGGATCCGCCCGATTCTGTGGCTGCTGCTGGTGGGCAGCATGGCCGCTTGCGCTCTGGCCTGGGTGGGTTCGGTGCAGTTTGCCGAGGCGCGTCTGGCGCAGCTCATTGAACGGGAGCAAGCGCAGGCCCAGGCAAAGGCGGAGCTCGCCAGCGCCAACCTGAGCCAGCGGTTGGTGCAGGCGCGCAGCATCGCCTCGACGCTGGCCCAGTACCAAACCATTCAGGCCGTGTTGGGTCGGTTCGGTCCCCACGTCCAGCCATCCCCTTTGCCGTTGCAAGAACGCGGTGACCGGTGGCGCGCAGATCCGGTGCTTCAGCCCTTGGCCCGGGGCTTGGCGCAGACGGTGGAAAAGTTTGGCCTCACCATGCTGTGGGTCACCAACGCCGCTGGCGATACCGTGATGGAAGGCCACATCCCGGATATTCACCCCTTCACAGGAACCAACTACGCAGACCGTGCCTATTTCAAAGCCGCTCAGCAGGGCCTGGACGGGCACCAATTTGCGGTGGGGCGGGTGAGCAACCTGTATGGCTTGTTTTTTTCCTCCCCGGTGTTGGTTGATGGCCAGTTTGTCGGCATCGTCGGTGCGGGGCTTGCCGTGTCCAAACTCAGCCCTGTCATTGATATTAAGGAACTGAACGCCGTGGTCACGGACGACCTGGGCGTGGTCGTGCTGGCCCATGACCCTGCGCTCCTGATGCGAACCATGCCGGGCGCCACCGTCGGCGCCCTTCCGGCCGGGAAGCGGGATCTGCGCTACAGGCGCCAACAGTTCGAGGCCGTGGACCTGATCCCCACAGCGGCGGACGGGTCGCCGTCGCGGGCCCAATGGCACTACCTCGGGCGGCCACACGTCATGGGAAACCACCCCACCAGCGACGGCGCCCTGCGTGTTTACGTGCTGCGAGACCTGGGTGCCTTGTTGGCCCGCAGCGAGCGCGATCAGCTGTGGTGGTTTGGCCTGGTCGGCGCGATGGTGTGGCTCAGCGCAGCCCTGGCCGCCGGTGCAGCGCAGTACGTGATCACCACGCAGCAACAGCAGATTGCCCTGCAGACCCTCAACCAGGTTCTTGCCCACCAGGCCAACACCGATGCCTTGACCGGTTGCGCCAACCGGCGCCATTTCATGCACGCGCTGAACCAGGAGTTCCACCGATCCAGCCGCTATGGGGTGGATTTCTGTGTACTGAGCGCGGACATTGACCACTTCAAGCGGGTCAACGACACCTACGGCCATGCCGCCGGTGACGAGGTGCTCAGGCACTTTGTGGCCACCATCCAGAGCCATCTGCGCGGTACCGATCTGCTGGGCCGTTTGGGTGGCGAGGAGTTCTCCATCTTGCTGCCACAAACGTCGGAAGACGGCGGCGCGATGATGGCAGAACGCCTGCGCGCTGCGGTGGAAGCCTCGCCCGCCCTGTTCGGCACCACCCGCATCGCCATCACGGTGAGCATCGGTGGTGTTCCATCGCAGGCGGGCTCTGTGCATGGGGTAGACGCGATGCTGGCCTGCGCCGATGCGGCTTTGTACGCCGCCAAACAAGGCGGTCGCAACCGGGTGGTGTGGGTCCGGCAGTCGCCGCCAGAAAACGCTGAGAAAGAGCGCGCCGGGTAAGGTGGGCCTGCCCAGCAGAACCACCGTCTGGATATCGAAGTTCCTCAGCCCCACACCGCTTCCAGCGCGGCCCAGGCGCTGGCCAGCACCGGTTCGCCGGCACGCTCGGCCAGGCAGATGAAGCTCAGGTCACATTCCAGCGCCACCTGGTCGGCCACCACCAGGCCGCGCGCCTGCGCTTCGCGCATGGCAATCGAGTCGCGCACCAGGCTCAGGCCCACCCCGCTTTTCACCAGGTCCAGCATCGAAGCTTCCTGGTCCACCAGCGCCACGCGCCGGGGCTCCAGCCCGGTGAGGGAGCCGGGGCCGAACACGCGGCGCTGCAGCCGGTGGTGCGCGCTGGCGGGCGGGGTGGCCAGCCAGGGCAGGGCGGCGAGCGCCTTCCAGTCTTTGCCGCGCACCTGCGGCCCCCAACCCGCCGGGGCCAGCACGCAGTAGGTGAAGCGGGTGAGCGGGCGCAGGCGGTAGGTGGCGTCCAGCGGGTCGTGCGGCAGATCCAGAAAAAAGCCCACGTCCAGTTCGCGCCGCCCCAGGCGCGCCAGCACATCGCCGCTCATGCTCTGGCTCAGCTCGGTGCCCACCTGCGGACTGGTTTCCACCAGCTGCTTCAAAAAAGCGCCCAGGCGGGTGAACTCGGGGTCGAGAATGGTGCCGATGCGCAGCGTGCCGCGCACCGTGGTGTGCAGCGCGGCAGCGGCCTGGCCAAAGTCGGCCAGCGCCTTGTCGGCCAGCGGCAGCAGGGCGGCGCCGTCGCGGGTGAGTGCCATGCCCTGTGGCGTGCGGGCAAACAGCTGCAGCCCGGTGGCCTCGGCCAGGGTTTTGAGCTGCAGACTCACCGCCGGCTGGCTCAGGTGCAGGCGCTGGGCGGCGCGCGACACATGACCTTCGCGCGCCACGGCGGCAAAGGCGCGCAGGGTTTGCGGCTCCACCGTGGGCAGGGCAGCGCTTCGTGTGGCTTGCCTGGGCGGGTGGGGGCGCTGGGATTCGGGCTTCGTCATGGCGGCCATTATTTGCCCGGCTTATGCCGAGCGCGGTCCGATCTCATTGGATTTTTGGTTAAAACTCTTTCACACTGCACCCGTCAATGGCGCAAGACCATGAGGCAGACAAATAACGATCGGAGACCCATGCACGGCGACAGCCCCTACGACCCGGACCAAGGCGACTGGCAGACGCTGGTGACCTTTTTCAGCCCCACCGAAGCCTATGTGCTGCGCGGCTGCCTGCAAGCCGGCGGCGTGCCGGCGGTGGTGGCCGACGCCCATCTGGTGCAAACCCACTCGCTGCTGGCCAGCGCCATCCCGGTGCGCGTGATGGTGCCCGCGCACCGCCTGGCCGAGGCCGAAGCGGTGGTGGCGGCCTACCACCGTGGCGACTTCGCCTTGCCCGATGACGAACCCCCACCCCTTGATCCTTGATGTATCCGCAGATCCACCGAACAGGAGCACGCCCATGAGCGACACCACCTTCGACTTCATCGTCATCGGCGCCGGCACCGCCGGTTGCCTGCTGGCCAACCGGCTCAGCGCCCACCCGGGTATGCGCGTGCTGCTGGTGGAAGCCGGCCGCAAAGACGACTACCACTGGATTCATATTCCCGTGGGCTACCTGTATTGCATTGGCAACCCGCGCACCGACTGGTTGTACCAAACCGAGCCCGACCCCGGGCTCAATGGCCGCCGCCTGCGCTACCCGCGCGGCAAAACCCTGGGCGGCTGCTCCAGCATCAACGGCATGATCTACATGCGCGGCCAGGCGCGCGACTACGACCAGTGGGCGCAACGCACCGGCGACGACGACTGGCGCTGGGACCGCTGCTTGCCCGACTTCATGGCGCACGAAGACCACCACCGCCTGGACCTGCACAACGACCCCGCCATCGACCCCGCGTTTGTCGCCCTGCACGGCCACAAAAACCGCGGCAGCACCGGCGAATGGCGCATTGAAAAACAGCGCCTGCGCTGGGACCTGCTCGACGCCTTTGCGCAGGCCGCCCAGCACGCCGGCATACCCGCCAGCACCGACTTCAACACCGGCAACAACGAAGGCGTGGGCTACTTTGAGGTCAACCAAAAAGCCGGCTGGCGCTGGAACGCGTCCAAAGCCTTTTTGCGCCCGGCGCAGCGGCGCCGCAACCTGACCGTGTGGACACAAACCCAGGTGCAGCGCCTGATGCTGGAACGCACGGCCAGCGGCGAACTGCGTTGCATCGGGGCCGAACTGCTGCGCGAAGGCCAGGTGGTGCACGTGCGCGCGGCGCGCGAGGTGGTGTTGAGCGCGGGCAGCATCAATTCGCCGCAGATTTTGCAGCTCTCGGGCATCGGCCCGGCGGCATTGCTGCAGCGCCACGGCATTGCGGTGCAGCACGAGCTGCCCGGCGTGGGCGCCAATTTGCAAGACCACCTGCAAATCCGCACCGTGTTCAAGGTGCAGGGCGCCACCACGCTCAACACCCTGGCCAGCTCGCTCTGGGGCAAGGCCAAAATTGGGCTCGAATACGCCCTGAAGCGCACCGGCCCCATGAGCATGGCGCCCAGCCAGCTCGGCGCCTTCACCCGCAGCGACCCGGCCCAGCCCTGGCCCAACATCGAATACCACGTGCAGCCGCTCAGCCTGGACGCCTTTGGCGAGCCGCTGCACAGCTTCCCCGCGTTCACCGCCAGCGTGTGCAACCTCAACCCCACCAGCCGGGGCCATGTGCACATCACCAGCCCGCGCCCGCAAGACGCGCCCGCCATTGCACCCCACTACCTCAGCACCCCCGAAGACCGGCAAGTGGCCGCCGACAGCCTGCGCGTCACCCGGCGCATCGTGGCGCAACCGGCGCTGGCCCGCTACCGGCCCGAAGAATTCAAGCCCGGCGTGCAGTTCCAGACCGACGAAGAACTGGCCCGCCTGGCCGGCGACATCGCCAGCACCATCTTCCACCCCGTGGGCACCACCCAGATGGGCCGCGCCGACAACCCGCTGGCCGTGCTGGACAGCCACCTGCGCGTGCGCGGCGTGGCCGGCTTGCGCGTGGTGGATGCGGGCGCCATGCCCACCATCACCAGCGGCAACACCAACAGCCCCACGCTGATGGTGGCGGAGAAAGCAGCGCGCTGGATGCTGCAGGGCGGGTGAAGCTGGGGCGCCTGCGGTTGGCGCTCGCGCCGCTGCGCTGGCCGCTTCATGGTCGTGGGGTTTGCTGCAAGGTGACGGGCGGTTTTTGCAACGGGACTGCTCACAGGGTTCTGACGTATGCAGCCAGAGGTGGTTTACTGTGATTGGGCCCACCGGCCTATCGTTACCGGTCAAGGTAAATAGACGCATGTGTCTTGACCGACACACGGGATTTTCCGAGCTGGTATTTGGCAAATTTTCAAGCTGCCCGACCAACTGCATTTGACCCACCCTGGCCGCACCCGCGTTCAAGGACCTGCCCCTGCTGCGCCTGGCCGACCGCTTCTACCGCGCGCAGGTGTTGTCACTGGGCGCCACGGCCACGCCGCTGGTCAACACCCCGGCCATCGGCACTGCCGTCCTGCCCAAAGGCAGCAACACCGCCGGCACCGTCAAGGTCGCGGTCTGCGGCGCACACCTCAGCGGCCTGCCCTCAACTGGCAGCTCACCCAACGCGGCGCGCGTCTGCTCGGCGCGGTGAAGTCCGCGCCCGAATACAAGTTCTACGCACTCGCCGGCGGCCCGGTGCAGCGGCCCGGCATGGTGCGCGTGGCCGAAGGAGGCGCCGCCATTGACATGGAAGTCTGGGAGCTGCCCGCCGAACACTTCGGCAGCTTCGTCGACGGCATCCCCGCGCCGCTGGGCATCGGCAAGGTAAAGCTGGCCGATGGGGCGTGGGTGAGCGGGTTTGTGTGCGAGGCGATCGGGGTGGAGGGCGGGACCGAGATCCCGGAGTTGGGGAGTTGGCGGGCTTGGTTGGCGCGGTGACCCGCGTCCAATGGTCCTTTAAACCCTCCGCCGACTCGGAGGGGAGCGGGTGAGCGCTTGCATGTGCGCCCTCGTCGATGGCGTGCTTTGACCGCCTGGACCCGAGAGGGATTTTCAGTGACCAAAGTGGGTTGTAGACCAATGGCGAATTTCAACCCACTGCGGCCCTTCGACCAATCGGCCCAAGCAGTCCGAAGTGTTTGAACCAGTGCACCCATCGCAGGGGCGCTGTGTTCCACGTACTCCCTGGTTTTTTCCAAGGTCCCAGCGGCTAATCTACGCCCCTTGCACAGCTCATTGATCGTTTCGGTCAGCGCGTTGCCGTAGCTCGCGGCCACCCACAGGTGACCGAAGGTTCGCTTCGGCCAAGCGCTCCGAGTTGCGAAATGAAAGGTATTTCGAAGCCCTGGTGACTACGACGTCGTCAGCTCAATCGGCAGCATGTTGGCAATACACACCTTCGGCCCTGCATTGACGATGTGTCCGACAACCATATGAGGCCGGTGGTTGGGCCCTATGGAGTTGACGACCAAGTCATGCGCAGCCACCTGATTGAAGCGCACGTCCGCCTGCATGCAACGTTCCGTTTCGTTCACCATCGCTAGGGTCTGCGTTGGTTCGACGTAGCCCAGCAGTCCGACCACACCATTGGTCTCGTAGGGATCGATCGCACGGACGAAGCATCCAAAGCCTGCCTCACCCAGCAGATCGTTTGCAATACCAGTGGCCAAGCGGATGATCTTGGCTTCCATGGCGAACTGGAGCTGTAGCGCTGGATCGGCCGGGAAGAACACAAGATCTGGACGCTTGGAGCTCGACCCTGTGGCAATGTCACTGGGTGCCGTATGGTCGGCAATGACGCAAGCGATACCAATCCCCGGCACCAGCGTAGTGGCTCCACCGCGCTCTTTGAGCAGTCGCTGAGCTTCCTTCGACAGGTCGGCAGTGATGGCTGTCTCCGAGATGTTGGCTGGCAACGCGGTAGCTCGCTTTCGCTTTGTTGTAGCTCCGCGTGTCGCGCAAAATTGCCCCCACCTCGTGGGCTGCACAAGAGCGTGATGCGCCGACAGGAGAACGTCGTAGCACTGGGTGACGAAGCTTGCCACCGCAGATGCGCGATACGTGTTGATTCCCGTATTGACCAGGGACTGATGAAGCCGTTCGAAAAAATCTTCTGGGAGAGTCATTGAGCGGCTAAAAGAAGGTTCGCAACTCGCAGTGCGTCTCCGTACGCTCGGTCAAGCGAGAAGTTGAGGCGTCCGGCTGGTTTGTCGACTCGTATTTGTCGCCCACCTTCAGCCCACGTGACATGCGCTGAGTCGTAGAACTGAAACGCGGCCGCGCAAGCTGCCGGTGACTTCGGTAGCGGCTCTGCCATGTCAATGACGATTCGAGCCGAAGAATCGCTTATGCAACCCGCATCACAGTGCCGAAAGAGGGCCCCAAAGCTGCCGCGCAAGGAGGTACTCAATACCGTCAAGTAGTCGTTCGGCACCTTGTCTATGCGTTCGTTTGCATTGGTCGGCGTGAGGCCATTTTCAAACTGGCGGCGCGTGTCAAGGTAGTCCTGCATGGCAGCTGCGACATCTTGTACCTGCATCGCTGCGATGTAGTCCTGCGCGACAGGGGCATCATCTTCAGGTTGCAGGAAGTACTCCGGCTGTGGCACCACAATTTCGCCCAATTCCTTCGGCTCAAAGCGAGTTCGATCCACTTGCCACAGCCGCCCGAACAAGGCGAATTGAAAGCTCGCAAAGTCGCTCATCAAGAAGCGACCAAGCTTGGAAAGCAAGACAGCTTGCTCGTTGAGCGTCAAGCCGGTCGGCGTGTCCTTCCAGCGAATCACATTTATCGACGAGTTGACGGCAAGCGGAAAATCAACCGCCAAGGCCCTGGCCATACTTCGCGGAACCAGCAGCCGCTGGCCCTGGAACATCCGTCGATGTTGGGCATTGCAAGCCTGGAGTCGCTGCTCAGAAAGCTGCTTCGGATGCGCCTCTAACCGTGTAAATCCGTCTTGATATCCGGCGAAATCGCGGGTGCCGCAGAGCTCTTCCGTGCCTATAAGTGTGCGTGCCGGAGAGTCGCCAACTGCAGACACCAGTCCCAGTTGGGTCAGCAGCTTGGCAAAGGTGGTCGCCGTACCTCGCGACACCGCTTGGCGAAGCCTGTTTTTCGCGGCGCGATCCAGAGGGCGAAGTGCGTACGCATCGAAGACCTGCTCCCGATCGCGAAAGACAAGAAAGCTGGGCATCCATTGGACGTCGGAGCGGTCGATCGCCAGCATCCACATCGCTTTGGGCGTGTATGGTTGCGTCCACAGTGCAGGCGAATAGAACGCGGTGCGGCTTGCATGAGTCACCGCACGTGCGGAGACAAACAGCAAAGCAGCGGGCTGTTCGGCGTTTTCGAAAAGATGTCGACGCCATTGCGACAGGTTGACGATCGCGCGAACATGAAATTCCCTCCCCAACGCGGTCAGGAACGTTTTGGCGGAAGGGCTCGAAATCGACTTCGACGGCATGACAAGGCCAAGTATTCCGTCAGGATCCAAGTAACGCCTCAGGCTCATCCACGTGACATGCTCGGACACTTCCCGACCGTCGACTGGATCATCGCTGTCGACTGTGCAAGTTGTGACTCTCTCTAGTGGTTTCCAAGGCGGGTTACCTGCCACACAGGTGAACTCGATCTCTTCGAAATGTCTTGGCGCGCCGAAGAAGTCCGCCACCAAGATGTTCGAGCCGATGAGGGGCGGGAATACCTTCGGTCGACGCCTCTCGTTGACAATACCCAGCAACTCGACCTGGTCGGCGTACTCTAGAAGCTGTAGATAAAGGCTGAACGCAGCAACCGCCGCTGCCGATGAAGCTTTCTCGACGCCGTAGATGCATTGCACCAGGATCTGGCGCAGTTCTTCCATGGGAAGGCGTTGCATTCGACGCTCGACAAGCACACGCTCAACAATCCGCCGGAAGGCGCCTACAAGGAAAACACCGGATCCGGCAGTGGGATCCAGAACGCGTGAGTCCTTTGAGAACTCCCGCTCATCGTCAATGCGATTGAGTACGAAGTCCACGAGAAACGGCGGCGTATAGACCACGCCATCATTGCGCGCGCTAGCGGGGCTCTCGCTCCTCAGGAACTCTTCGTAGACCGCTGACAGTGTCTCGATCTGGATCGCTGTCAGATCAATTTCGAAGAGCTCGGTCTGCTCGCCTCCCTTGTGCCGCGTTGTGCCCCCACGCAGGTAATCGATCGCCAGATCAAGGTGCTCTTGTTGGATTTTTAGTCGTTGATCGGGATCCAATATGAAGACCGCACCGTTGAAGATGTCGTCGATCCGATCCTGCAGCGCCCAAAACTGGGCAAGATTGATTGTCGGTCGGACGACGTGCAACGAGCTGTCGTCTAAGACCAGCCCTTGTGCCCATGCTCCAGGCACAATCCCTCGGTCCAATAAGAGGAACGTATAGAGGACACGCCCGATCAGCCGGTTGATGATCGCTGCAGGAAGCTCGCCGCCTGCGTTCGCGAAGGCTAGGCGTTCATGAAGGTGCTCCAGTGCTCGCAGCAGGCGCTTGTCCACAGTGCCTGCTGACTGCAGTCTGAAATCTCGCCACTGCAGCGAGGACCGCAGGCGCACTGCAGCGAAATCCTTGAGGGCGGAGTCTGCACCGCTCTTCTGCAGATCGTCAGCCTCGACGAGAACCACGAGTGCTGCCCAATCATCCTCAGACGAAAAATCAAAACCGGGGCAAATAATGAAACGTTCTTGGACCGCGATGATGAGCCAGGGGGCGAGGCCTTGACTCCAGACCCACCGATGGTGTCGCCGTGCTTCCTCGACGCTGTCGGCGTGAGCGAGGTAGACGATGGGAACGAATCGGCCGGTGACCCGGTCACCAAACCCAGGCTCCCATGCGCCGAAACAAGCTTGCAGCTTGACCGCGTCCGCAGCAGCGTGCAACGCATGGGCACTACCAACTGCGCGGGTGAAGTTTGACGGCCCCTGCAGTAGTCCTTCATCGCTGGAGTAACCGAGCGTGTCGACAAGCAGATCGATACGACTGCTCACGGTCGCCTCCCCGCCTGATGAACACCAGCAGCGCCGTGGTTAACGCCTGAGTCCTTGCCTATGCCAGACTGCTTCTTGCGCTCCTCTGCCGAAGCCGATGGCACTCGCGACGCACGAAACATGTCAAGTTGCTTGACATTACTGCCGGTTGGCACGGTGCGAGGCGTAACACCGTAATTACCCAAAAGCTGGACGCCATTGACGCCACGGTCTGCGGCCTCGCCGAGAAGGATTGCGATGATGGCGTAGGTGCGCGGGACCGAGCCAGACTTCGAATAGTTCGATACCGACGCAGGTCGGATGCACAGGTACGCTGCGAAGTCATTGATGGTCATTCCGGCTTTGCCAAGATGGCGACGAAACTCCGCGTAGAGCACTGATTCTCCTTTGAATGTCTCAGAATTTTATGAGAACTATACAGGGTTGTGAAGCTCGGGTTTTCCTTGCCTGGGACAACAACGAACCAGGTCGATATGTAGTGAGCGCACGGAGGCACCCCCGACCAACCACCGCGCTACAGCCCTCTCACTCCAGCATCGACATCAACACCCTCAGCCCGAACGGCGTCACCGTCACATCCCGCCCCTCGCCGCACCAAGTCCCGTGCCACCAGGTGCCGGTAAAGCTGATTGGCCAGCTGGCCCGCGAGGTGATCGCGCCGCTCCGACCAGTCGAGGTAGGGGTAGGCGAAGCGTCGTCGTCGGCTGGGTTCTGGGGGCTCGAAGCCCAGTTGCCGCCGCTCACCGGCTGCAGTCCCTGTGCCGCCATCAGGCCGCCGACCTCTTGTTTTCCTCACCATCACCCACCACCCCGCGCCAAACTCCGCCCCACCCGCTCACTCGCCCGGCGCAGCCGCTCCTTGAGCACGGGTGGCTCCAGCACATCAAAGTCCACGTCCAGCGCCATGAGCCAGTACACCAGCGAGTCCAGCTGGCCCGCGCCACAGCGCATGAGGCAGTGGGCGTCGTCGATGGCCTCCAGCGTGGCGGCGGAGGGGGGAATGGTGCGCAGCATTACCTCGCGCGATTGGTGCAGCACCACGCGCGCCTGGTCGCCCTGGTGCACGCCGGCCATCGCCCCGGTGACGTAGGCGCGCAGGTCGCCTGCCGGCGCCGGGCGCGGCGCGAAGTGCGCGCCGCTGCGGGGCGTGCCCTGCACGCGGTCGATGCGGAAGGTGCGCCAGTCGTCGCGCGCCGGGTCCCAGGCCACGAGGTACCAGTGGTTGCCGGTGTGCACCAGCCCGTGCGGCTGCACCTGGCGCACGCTGGCCTGGCCGCGCAGGTCGCGGTAGCTGAAGCCCACCTGCAGCTGGTCGCGGCAGGCCGTGGCCAACGTGGCCAGCACGCCCGCGTCGATGGTGGGCCCCATGCGCTGCACCGGCACGATGGCCGAGCGCAGCGCGTGCGTGCGGCGGCGCAGGCGGGTGGGCATCACCTGTTCCAGTTTCACCAGCGCGCGCAGCGAGCTCTCTTCCACACCGCTCACGGTGCCGGCCGCGGCGATCTGCAGGGCAATGGCCACCGCCAGCGCCTCTTCGTCGTCCAGCAGCAGCGGCGGCAGCGACTGCCCTGCGCGGAACGCATAGCCGCCCGCCACGCCGCTGCTGGCGTGAATGGGGTAGCCGAGCTGGCGCAGCCGGTCGATGTCGCGCCGCAGCGTGCGCGGGTGCACCGCCAGCCGCTCGGCCAGCTCGGGGCCGGCCCAGTGGTTGCGCGTTTGCAGCAGCGACAGGACGCGCAGCAGGCGCGAGGACGATGAAAGCATGTGTGCACTCTAGCTTTTATTGAGGGCCGAATCTGTCCGCAATGGGCGCGACATTGTGGCCACGGGTTCGGCACGGTGTCGAGCCCGCCACCCACATCTCAAAGGAGCCCTTCATGTCCCAAATCGTTCTCTACTGGCACCCCATGTCCAGCGCCACCCCCGTCGCCTGCGCCCTCGCCGAACTCGGCGTGCCGCACGAGCGCGTCAAGGTCGACATCACCACCGGTGAGCAGCGCCGACCCGACTTCCTGGCCCTGAACCCCAATGGCAAGGTGCCCACCTTGACGGTGGACGGCGCGCCGATGTTCGAGGCGCTGGCGATCGAGCTGTGGCTGGGTCACACGTATGGCGTGCAGAGCGGCCTGTGGCCGGCCGGCGGCACGCCGGAACACCTGCAGGCCATGTCATGGAGCACCTGGTCCTACGTGACCTACGGCGCGCAGCTGGTGCGTCTGCAGGCCGCGAAAGACATGGGCACGCCCGACGACGCGCACGGAACCGCGGCGCACAAAGCCCTTGACGGGCTGCTCACCGTGCTCGACGGGCGCCTGAACCAGAAGCCCTGGTTGCTCGGCGATGCCTACACGCTGGCCGACCTGATCGTGGCCTCGGTGATCGGCTACAGCGTCTACCTGGGTGCTCCGTTGGCCGGGCACCCGACCACGCTGGCTTGGCTGGAGAAGGTGCAGGCGCGTCCGGCGATGCAGATCGACGCCTGACGGGTGCTGGTCACGGGCCTCGGAACGGCGCAGCAAGCTGGTGGACGATCAAGGCGCCACCTGACGGGCCGGCCGCGCACCTGCATGCCGCCGGCCCGCTTCAGATCACTTCACTTCGCTCACAAACTGCTCCAGCGGGCGGCGCACCTTCTTCAGGTTCACCAACCAGTCGCCTTCGTCGGCGCGGTAGCCCAGCGGCAAGATCGCGACGCTGCGCAGGCCGCGCTCGCGCAGTTTCAGGATGTTGTCCAGCTTGGCCGGGTCGAAACCTTCCATGGGCGTGCTGTCCACGGCTTCAAATGCGGCGGCGATCAGCGCGGCGCCCAGGCCGATGTAGGCCTGGCGGGCGGCGTGCTGGAAGTTCACTTCGGCATCGCGCTGCGGGTAGCTTTTCAGCAGCATCTGGCGGTAGTTTTCCCAGCCTTCGTTGGTGCCGCCGCGCTGCTCGTTCGTCAGGTCGAACATGTGGTTGATGCGCTCGGCGGTGTAGTTTTCCCAGGCGGCGAACACCAGCAGGTGCGAGCCGTCGGTGATCTGCGCCTGGTTCCAGGCAATGGGCTGGATCTGCTCGCGCACGGCCTTGCTGGTGACGACGATGATCTCGTACGGCTGCAGGCCGCTGGAGGTGGGCGCCAGGCGCGCGGCTTCGACAATGCGGTCCACCTTGTCTTGCGGCACGGCCTTGGTGGCGTCCATCTTTTTGGTGGCGTAGCGCCACTGCAGTTTGTCGAGCAGGACGGGGGCTTGAATGGGTAACGACAGGTCGCTCATGGGTGTTCTCCAAGGGGGGTGACGCCCACACGGCGCGGGCGGATGGGCCATCTTGTCGCCGCGCAGCGAACTGTGCTGGCGACAGCGCCGACGGCGGCATGGCTCACGGCATGTGCGCAGCGGTCAGCGCGGATTGGCGGGATCGGGTATACGCATGCGCTCAGCGCCTGCGTGCGGGGCGCGCGCTCAGCGCGACACCTGCTCCCAGCGCAGGTCGTGTTTCTGCAGGTACTTGCGCAGGCGGTCGGCGTCGTTGACGACCGAGCGCTGGGTGCGCGAGCGGTCGAAGAGCGTGCGACCGGCTTCCGAGAGCGTGCGCGAGGCGCGGCACACGCGCACCACGGCCAGCAGTTGCAGCTTGTCAAACAGATCGAGCTGGCCCAGCGCGTCGGCGCTCAGCAGGTCGGCCAGCTCGACAGCGTCGTCGGCCAGGCGGGCCACGTCATCCGGCGCCTGGTTCATCTGCCAGAGCCAGCGCAGACGCTGCAGCTCCGCCTCGACCAGCGGCACCGCGATGCGCCCGCCCTCGGCCAACGTGCACAGCCGCGTCACGCTCGCGGCCAGGTCGCGGAAGTTGCCGCTCCACAAGGCCTCGGGCGACTGCGCGAAACGCAGGTACAGCGCCTTGGCCTCGGCGTTGAAGCGCACCGCGCGGCCCAGCTCGGCGGCGCAGCGCGTCACCAGGTGGTCCACGTTGGGTTCGATGTCTTGCGGCCGCTGCGCGAGCCCGGGCAGCGTGTACGACCAGAGGTTGATGCGCGCGTAAAGGTCTTCGCGAAAACGCCCTTCGAGCACGTCCACGCGCAGGTCGCGGTTCGTGCCCGCGATCAGCTGGAAGTCGCTGCTCACCTCGCGGTCGCTGCCCACGGGGTAGAAGCGCTTGTCTTCCACGGCCTTCAGCAACATCGCCTGCTCGTCCAGCCCCAACTCACCGATCTCGTCGAGAAACAAGACGCCCCCATGCGCCGTGCGCAGCAGGCCCGCGCGGTCGCTGGCGGCGCCAGTGAAGGCGCCCTTCTTGTGGCCAAACAGCGTGGACGCCGCGCCCTCGCCCTGCAGGGTGGCGCAGTTCACCTCCACAAAATCGCCAGCGACTTGGTGGCGCGATTTCTTCAGCTCGAACATGCGCCGCGCCAGGTGCGACTTGCCCGCGCCCGTCGGCCCGGTCAGCAAGATCGGCGCCTTCGAGCGCAGGGCCACGCGTTCGATCTCTTCGATCAGCGCGTTGAAATCGGCGTTGCGCGTGGCAATGCCGCTCTTGAGGAAATCCAGCGCGTCGCGCTGCGCTTGGTCAAAGCGCTGCGCCAGGCCGTCGTAGCGCGAGAGGTCGAGATCGATCAGCGCGTAGCTGCCCGGGTTGGCGCTCGTCTGCTTCTTGGGCGGCGAGGTCTGCAGCAACACACCCGGAATCAACCGCGACTCGGTGAGCAGAAACATGCAGATCTGCGCCACGTGCGTGCCGGTGGTGATGTGCGTCCAGTAGCGCTCTTTCTCGGGTTGAAAGCGGTACTGCTTCACCCAGTCGTAGAGCACGCCGTAGACCTCGCCGAAGTCCCAGGGGTCGGCCATCTCCAGCGGCACCAGGCGCACGGCGGTGTCGGGCGAGGTGGTCTCAATGTCCTGCTTCAACTGGTCGGCCAGGGCCTGGTGCTGGCGCGTGTAGAGCAGCTCCAGGCGGTGCACCTGCATGTCCTCGTGCTGCACCAGCGAGACCGTGGGGCGCCACTTCTCCCAGCGCCCCGCGCCACGCCCGCTGTCGAGCTGGGTGCCTAGGAATCCGATGACGACGGTTTTTTTGGGCATAGCTAGCATTCTAGTTTGGCTAGCTGCTGAGCTTGGTTCTGTGGAAGCTGAGAGAGGTGTCGAAACAGACGCCTCGGGAAAATGCTTTTGAATCAATGGCTTGCAAAAGAGATGTCCCGTTGATACGGATTGGCACGCATCTGGCGATACATGAAGCACCAGACGCCAGCGTCGAACGCTCACAGGCCAGGGTTGGGACGAAGGTCCGCCCTGCCGGTGCAGGAAGTCCGGAGCCGTGGAGGTTCTGTCGATGCCCTGCATGCCGCGCGGCGCGAACGTCTGGTTCGGCCTGGTTGTGGAAACCGCCCCGAAAGGAAGCGTCTGGTTCGACTCCAGACAGGTCACCCTGGTGGCTCAGAGGAAGAGCAGTCTTGAAAAAGACCCGCAGGTTCGACTCCTGTCCATTGCTCCGGTCGAAAGGCTGGAGCGCTTGAAGAAGAGACGGTCGAAAGACCACCCGCCGAACGCGGGGTGAGGGAGCACCGGTTGCGCTGCAACCCCAAGCCCATGCCCCGTCAGCCGGTGGCGGTTCGTGCCAGACCCGGGCACAGCCCGCGCCCGCAGCCAGCCCGCTGCCGCCCCGCAAGGGGCAGCACGCACGGCGCACTGCAAGGCCCGCGGTTGTGCTCCCTGGTGCCCCGTCATCGCTGTAACGGCACCCCCATTGCAAGAAGCCGCAACGGCCAACCGAAGTGAAGTGAGAAAAAGAAAATGCTGAAGATCGAACGTTTCACCGTGAAGAAAAACGAACGCGCCCTGCTGCTGCGCAACGGCGATTTCGACCGCGTGCTGCGCAGCGGCACCCACTGGCTGTTTGCCGGACTGGACCAGCTGCGCATTGAGGTGTTCCCCATGGACCCAACCGCGTTTCGCCACGCCCTGGCCGACTACCTGATGGCCAAGGAACCCGACGTGGTGGCGGCCGAGTTCGTGCGGGTGGAGCTGTTGGAACACCAGGTGGGCCTGCGCAGCGAAAACGGTGTGTTGGTCGAGATCCTGCCGCCCGGCACGCGCCGCCTGTTCTGGAAGGGCCTGGTGGACGTGGCGGTGCAAGTGATCGATCTGCAGGCCGGTACCGAGCTGCCCGCCGCCTTGGTGGCCCGCCTGACCCAGACCCAGCTGCGCCAACGCGCGGTGACGGGCCTGGAGGGCGTGTTGCAGGTTCAGGTGCCCGAGGGCATGAGCGCACTGCTGAGCATCGACGGCAAGGTCGAGCGTCTGCTGCCTGCGGGGGTTTACGCCTTCTGGAAGTTTGGCCGCAGTATCGCGGTGGAGCTGGTGGACCTGCGGCTGCAGGCGGTGGAAGTGTCGGGCCAGGACATCATGACCCGCGACAAGGTGGGCCTGCGCCTGAACCTGAGCGCCACCTTTCGCTACACCGATGTGCAGCGCGCCTTTGCCCAGTTGCAAAAGCCTGCGGAGCACCTGTACCGCGAGCTGCAGTTTGCGCTGCGCGCCGCCGTGGGCACCCGCACGCTTGATGAGCTGCTGGAGAACAAGACGGTGATCGACGATGTGGTGAGCGCCTACATGTTGCCCAAGTTGCAGCCTTACGGCATCGCCCTGGAGAGCGTGGGTGTGAAAGACATCGTGTTGCCCGGCGAGATGAAGACCATCCTGACCCAGGTGGTGCAGGCGGAAAAGCTGGCGCAAGCCAACGTGATCCGCCGCCGCGAAGAAACGGCCGCGACCCGTTCGCTGCTCAACACCGCGAAGGTGATGGAAGACAACCCCGTGGCGCTGCGCATGAAGGAGCTGGAGACGCTGGAACGTGTGGCCGAACGCATCGACAAGATTTCGGTGTTCGGCGGCCTCGACCAGGTGTTGAATGGGTTGGTGAAGCTGCGTTGAATGTTGTGGAAAGTATGCGGAGGGTGAAAACCCTTCGCGTTCACCAAAACCATCAGGAGAATCAAGACATGAACTACAACCAAGAACAACCCGAAGGCGGCGTGCCCATCAAGATGTGGACCCGGGGCGTGCCCGTCGAAGACGAAGCGAAGAAGCAACTGGCCAACGCTGCGCGCCTGCCCATTGTGTTCAAGCACGTGGCCGTGATGCCCGACGTGCACCTGGGTATCGGCGCCACCGTGGGCTCGGTCATCCCAACCTTCAAGGCCATCATCCCCGCTGCGGTGGGGGTGGACATCGGCTGCGGAATGATGGCCTGCAAGACCACCCTGCGCGCCGAAGACCTGCCCGACAACCTGGGGCCGCTGCGTGCCGCGATCGAGAAGGCCGTGCCGCACGGCATGACGCCGATCCGCCAGCGTGCCGGTCGCGACAAAGGCAGTTGGGAGAACCCGCCTTCGCTGGTGGATCAGGCCTGGGCCACGCTCAAGGACGAGTTCGACGCGATCTGCGAGCAGTACCCGCGCCTGAAGAACACCAACAACCACAAGCACCTGGGCACGCTCGGGACAGGCAACCACTTCATCGAGGTCTGCCTGGATGAAGCGGGCGCCGTGTGGTTCATGCTGCACTCGGGTTCGCGTGGTGTGGGCAACGCCATCGGCACCACCTTCATCGAGCTGGCGAAGAAGGATGCCGAGCGCAACAACGTGCACCTGCCCGACCAGGACCTGGCGTACTTCGAGGAAGGCTCGCAGTACTTCGGCGACTACGTGCGCGGCGTGGGCTGGGCGCAGAAGTTCGCGCGCCTGAACCGCGAGGTGATGATGAAGAACCTGGTTGCCACGGTGAAGCAGGTGATCACCAAGCCCTTTGAGACGCACGTCGAGGCGGTGAACTGCCACCACAACTACGTGCAGAAGGAAACGCACTTCGGTGAAGAGGTCTTCGTGACCCGCAAGGGCGCGGTGAGTGCGAAGAAGGGCGAGCTGGGCATCATCCCGGGGAGCATGGGCGCGCGCAGCTACATCGTGCGCGGCCTGGGCAACCCGGAGAGCTTCGAGAGCTGCAGCCACGGCGCCGGCCGCGTGATGAGCCGCACCAAGGCCAAGAAGATGTTCACCGTCGCCGACCAGATCAAGGCGACCGAGGGCGTGGAATGCCGCAAGGACGAAGCCGTGATCGACGAGATCCCGATGGCCTACAAGGACATCGACGCGGTGATGGAAGCGCAGAAGGACCTGGTGGAGGTGGTGTATGTGCTCAAGCAGGTGTTGTGTGTGAAGGGGTAGATGAAAAAGGAATCCGCCATGTCGGTACAACAAGAATTTCTGTATTCCTCCCATCCCATCGACCCCGCCATGCGCGAGCAGGTCATGCCGAACTTGCGTGCCATCGAAGCCCAGCACAGCGTGACCATCCTGTTTGCCTGCGAGTCCGGCAGCCGGGGCTGGGGCTTTGCCTCGCCCGACAGCGATTACGACGTGCGCTTCATCTACGTGAATCGCCTGCCGTGGTACCTGACGGTGGCGCCAGGGCGCGACGTGATTGAACTGCCGATCAGTGGCGACCTGGACATCAACGGTTGGGACCTGCGCAAGGCGCTGGGCCTGATGCGCGAGTCCAACCCCACGCTGCTGGAGTGGCTGCGTTCGCCCATCGTCTACCGCGAAGAGGCCGAGACGATGGCCCGTTTCCGCGCGCTGGCCGAACGGGTGTTTTCCAACGCCAAGGGCTGGCACCACTACACCTCCATGGCGAAGAAGAACTTTCGCGAGCATCTGCAGGCCGACGAGGTGCGCTACAAAAAATACCTCTACGTGCTGCGCCCCCTGCTGGCCGTGCGCTGGATCCTCACGCGGACCGGTGTGCCGCCCATGCGTTTTGCCGAGCTGGCGCAGCACACGCTGGACGCCAGCGCAGACGCCGCACTGATCGCAGAGATCAACGCGTTGCTGGAGGTGAAGATGCGTGCCGGTGAAGCCGCGACCAGCCCACGCTGGCCGGGCATTCACGCCTTCATCGAAGCCGAGCTGGCACGCAACGCGGCCGAACCTGCGACAGCGATCGCTGCGCACTTCGACACGACCGCAATCGACGCGTTGCTGCACGACACCGCGCTGCGCTTCACACACCCGACCAACGCCTGACTCCCGCCCATGCAAGCTGTTCATTCCCTTTCTCCATCGCAACTGAGCGAGTTTCTGTTGAACGTCGCGACGGCGCGCCCGGTCTTTATCTGGGGGCCGCCGGGCATTGGCAAGTCGGCGCTGGTGGAAGCGTTCGCCCGCAGCGTCGGCTTGCCCTGCGTGTCGCTGTTGGGCAGTCAGCTCGCGCCGGAGGACTTGATGGGGGTGCCGCAGATCGTGGACGGCGTCAGCCGTTTCTGCCCGCCCGCCATGATTGCGCGGCGCGAACCCTACTGCCTGTTCCTGGACGAACTCAACGCCTGCTCACAGGATGTACAGAAGGCGTTCTACAGCCTGATTCACGACCGCCGTGTCGGCGAATACCTGCTGCCCGAGGGTTCGATCGTGGTCGGTGCCGGCAACCGCGCCCAGGACTCGGCCATCGTCAAGCCGATGTCTTCGGCGCTGATGAACCGCATGGTGCACGTGCACTTGAAGGTCTCGGCCAGCGAGTGGATGGTCTGGGCCGCGTCCCACGGTATCCACCCCATGGTGCTGGAGTACGTGCAGCAGCGGCCCGACCACCTGTGGAGCGCGCCGCCCAAGCACGAAGAGCCGTTTTCCACGCCGCGCGCCTGGCACATGCTCAGCGACGCCCTGCATGCGTTCGGCGCCGAGCCGCCCGCCGCCATGGTCGAGGCGTTGGCCCATGGTTGCCTCACGCCGCAGCATGCTGCGCAGTTCAAGGCCTTCGGCAAGCTGGCGGCCGATCGGCATCGGCTGGAGGCGATCTTCAAGGGCGATGCCCGCTGGCCGCACGCGCCAGAAGACCGGGACGTGCTGTACTTTCTCGCGCAGGCGTTCCGTGCTCGACTGCTCAAGATGCTGCCAGCGGACAAGAGCGGCAGCAGCGGTGATCTGCAAGCCCTGGTGCATCGCTCCAAGGGCATGCTCAAGGACCTGGCCCAGATCAGCCTGGAGATGGCCCAGGTGGTGGTGGCCGAAGACGGCGGCCAGACGCTGCCCGCCTGGTACATGATCGAAGTGGTGCGGGATCTGCCCCGCCTGGTCGAGCGCCAGGCCAAGGCGGACTGAGCCGTTCAGGCCCTTTGGCAACCATGGCCCGACCCTCGTCCAAAACCAACCCCGCCACCGAAGCCTATGGGGCTGGCATGGCGATGGTCCGCGCGCACCCGATCTTCGGACCGCTGGCGCTGCGCGTGACCTGGGTGCGTTCGGCCACGGCCTCGCTGTGCCCGGCGGCAGCGTGGCTGGTGGTGCGGCCGGAGAGCTGCATCCACGTGCACCCCAAGCGCCATGCCGAGGCGACCCAATGGGCGTTCGTTCTGGCTCGTGGCTTGCTGGCCTATGCGCTGGAGTTGTTTCAGCCTGACCGTGGTGACTGGGGCGCCTGGTCAGCCGCCGCCGATGTGGTCAGCACGCGCTTTCTGGCCTCGGTGAAATTCGGCCAGGCCCCTGCCGACATGCAGTTGCCGACCGATGCCCCTTTGTGGGACGAGGAGCGCTGGTACCGCGAGTTCTGCGACAACGGCGTGCCACCCTGGGCCGCAGCCCTGAGCCTGGCCGGACCCTTGCACACCAGCCTGCTGGCGCCGGCTTGGTGGCCACCGGCCCGGCCCGCCCCCACCGCTTCCCGCTACAGCCGCACCCCGCAGACCAGCTGGGCGCAGGTCTTCGCGGCGGGCATCGCTCAGTCCGTCACCCAAGCGGTCGAGATCGCTGCCGGCACACGCACCGCACTCGGAGGCTCGGTCCAGAGCGCGCCTCGCAGCAGCACAGAACGGGCGCGCAGCTGGTTCATCAGCAGCTTCCCCTTGCTCGGCGGCATGGTGGCGGCGTTTGATATTCAGGAGAACGCCGATCTGTGCCGCCGTGAAGAAGTGATGGTGGCGGCGGTGGACGAGACCTTGCGAACCATCTATCTCAACCCGGCGGCCGGGCTGACGGAGAAGGAAACCCGCTTCGTGATCGCGCACGAAATCCTGCACGTGGCCCTGCGCCACCTGAGCCGCCGCCTGGGGCGCGATCCCTATCTCTGGAACGTGGCTTGCGACTACGTGATCAACGACTGGCTGATCGAGCTGCAGGTGGGCAGCGCGCCGACGCTGGGCCTGCTGCACGACCCGGACCTCAGGGGCCTGTCGGCCGAGGAGGTGTACGACCGCATCGTGGTTGACCTGCGGCGCATGCGCAAGCTGCGCACGCTCGCCGGTCTGCAGGGCGACATGCTCGAACGCCGGTTGAGCGCCGAACGCACGCCGTTCACCGACCTGGACCGGTTCTACAAGGAGCAACTGGGCAAGGGCCTGATGCTGCACGAGTCCCAAGGCCGGGGCCTCCTGCCGGCGGGCTTGCTGGAGGAGATCCGGGCGCTGCTGCAACCGCCGATTCCTTGGGAGGTTGAACTGGCGCGCTGGTTCGATCACCACTTTCCGCCCATCGAAACGCGGCGCACCTACGCGCGCCTGAGCCGCCGCCAGTCGGCCACGCCCGACATTCCCCGACCCCGCGTCTCGCCTGATCCGCGCTGGCTCGATGGCCGTACCTTCGGTGTGGTGCTGGACACCTCCTCGTCCATGGACCGGCACACGCTGGCCAAGGCCCTGGGCAGCATCGCCGGCTATGCGCTGGCCAAGGAGGTGCCCGCCGTGCGGCTGGTGTGCTGCGATGCGGCCGCACACGACATGGGCTACATGCCGGCCGAGGACATCGCCCACCGGGTGGAGGTCAGGGGACGCGGCGGCACGGTGTTGCAGCCTGCCGTGTCGCTGCTGCACAGCGCGCCCGATTTTCCACAGGATGGACCTTTGCTGATCATCACCGACGGGGACTGCGATGTGCTCGATGTGCCCCGTTCTCACGCCTTCCTGCTGCCGGCAGGAAAGCGCTTGCCGTTCCGACCGCGCGGCGATGTTTTCTATTTGTCTTGAACACCCATGCGTTCTTTCTCAATCCCTCCCGCATCGCAGCGCGACAGCGGCCCGATCCGCATCGACGGCTCCACCGGCGAAGGCGGTGGCCAGATCCTGCGCACCAGCCTGTCGCTCTCCATGATCACCGGCCAGCCGGTGCGCATCGAGAACATCCGCGCCAAGCGCCCCAAGCCCGGCCTGATGCGCCAACACCTGGCCTGTGTGCTGGCGGCTCAGGCGGTGAGTGGTGCGCAGGTGAGCGGGGCCGAGCTGGGCTCGCAGACACTGGTGTTCGAACCGGGCGCGCTGCGTCCGGGTGAGCACGCGTTTGCCATCGGTTCGGCGGGCAGTTGCCTGCTGGTGCTGCAGACGGTGCTGCCCGCGCTGATGCTGGCCCCCGCAGCCAGCCAGCTCAAGCTCTCAGGCGGCACGCACAACCCGTTGGCGCCCAACTTCCACTTCATTCAGCGCGCGTTCCTGCCGCAGCTTGCGCGCCAGGGTGTGAAGGTGGAGGCAACGCTGCGCCGCCATGGCTTCTACCCCGCTGGCGGCGGTGAGATGCTGGCGACCATTGAGCCGGCTGCGGGCGGCCTGCGCCCGTTTGATTTGCTGGAGCGCGGCGCGGTCGGTGAACCGTTTGCCGAATCGCTGGTGGCCGCCGTGCCGCGCCGCGTGGCCGAACGCGAGCTGTCGCTGCTCCAGGGCGCGCTGGGGTGGTCCGATGAACAGCTGCGCGTGCCCAACGTGCGTCAGAACGAAGGCCCGGGCAATGCGCTGATCGCCATGCTGGTGCACGAGCACGTGACCGAGGTGTTCACCAGCTTCGGCGCAAAGTCGGTGAGTTCGGAACAGGTGGCCAGCCGGCTGCTGCGGCAGGTCAAGGCCTATGAGGCCAGCACGGCGGCGGCCGGCCCTCACCTGGCCGACCAGCTGGCGCTGCCCTGGGCGCTGGCGGTGCACCAGAGCGGTCAGGCGGCGGCCTACAGCTGCAGCGAGATCACGGAACACACGCGCACCAACCTGGAGGTGATCCAGCGCTTTCTGCCGGTGCGTGCCGAGGTGGCCCGGGAAGTGCCGGGCCGCTGGCGCGTCGCGTTGGCGCCCGCATAGGCGCGATCACGCCGTCTTGACCATCGCGATCGCATCAAACGGGCACTTCACCGCGCACTTCGAGCAACCCGTACAACCCGCCTCGTCGTGCAGCCGGGAGAACTTCTTCCAGCGTTCAACGTCGAGTGACAGCACATGCGGCGGGCACACCGCCACGCACCAGCCGCAGCCGGTGCAGCGGGTCTTGTGAATGACGGGCAGTGCCTTGCGTTCGGTCGCCATGCCGGTATTGTGGAGGGCTCGCAAGACGACATCCCCACCCCGCGCAGCTTGGTCGCGCGCGTGCCATCGCCGTGGTTGGCGCCTCTTGGCGCTCGCGGCTTCCGGGTTTCAGCGCAGCCGGCCGATGTAGCGCGTGTCGGACTCGTCGCCGTCGGTGGGTTTGCCGCCCGGGTTGTTCAAGGTCGATTCTGCAAAGCCACTGGCAGGCACCGAGTCGGCGAACCCGCCGGCCCGTGGCGCGCTGTTTGGCCGGGCGCCGCCGGGGACCTGCCCGGCGCGCAGCGCTTCCTGGGCTTTCTGCAACAAGGGTTTGCGCACCGGTACACCCATTTCTGGAATGGCGGCTTCGAGTTTGTCGGCCCAGGGCAGCAGGTCGGTATGGCCCTCGCTGTCGGCTTTTTCGCGTGCGAAGCGCACGATCTCCGTCGCATAGACGGCGTTGGTCGCCATCCACTCGGTGTCGGTCACACGGCCAGTTTTGCGCCGCAGCAACACGTGCATGTGGGCGGCGGTGGCGAAGGTTTCGCTCTGAGACATGGCATTTTCTCAGTGACCAATTTGTTCGTTGTGCAGCGCCAGGTCCAGCCCGGTGCGCTCATCCGTCTCCCGCACCCGGAGATCGGTCACGCGCGAGGTGATCCACAGCACCACGGCACTCATCACCAGGCTGTAGCCCAGCACGGCCACGCAGGCGATGAGCTGCGTCACGACGCTGCCTTGAACACCCGCAATGTCCGGGTCGGCGAAAACGCCCGTGAGCATGGCGCCCACCAGACCCCCTACACCGTGCACGCCGAACACGTCGAGGGAGTCGTCGGCTTGCAGTTTGCGTTTCAGGGTGGTGGCGCCCCAGTAGCAGGCGACACCGGCCACCAGACCGATCACAAGCGCACTGCGCGGCGTGACGAAACCTGCCGCTGGGGTGATGGCCACCAGCCCCGCCACCACGCCCGAGCACAGACCCAGCAGCGACGCACGCTTGCGCGCCAGCCACTCCGCGCCCATCCAGGACAGCGCGCCGGCCGCCGCCGCTACGTGTGTGACCAACAGCGCCAGCCCCGCGCGGCCGTCGGCGGCCAGCGCCGAGCCGGCGTTGAAACCGAACCAGCCCACCCACAGCAGGCCGGTGCCGGCCATGGTCAGGCCCAGGTTGAACGGCACAAAAGGCTCGCGTCCATACCCGGTGCGTGGGCCCAGCGCATAGGCGCAGACCAGCGCGGCGGCGCCGGCGTTGATGTGCACCACGGAGCCCCCGGCAAAGTCGAGTGCGCCCTGCTTGGCGAGCCAGCCACCCGGCTCCCAGACCCAGTGGGCAATGGGCGCGTACACCAACAGCAGCCACAGGCTGCTGAACAGCAGCAGGGCGCCGAAGTGCATGCGCTCGACCAGCGCGCCCACCACCAGCGCGCAGGTGATGATGGCAAAGGTGAGCTGGAACATGGCAAACACCGACTCGGGTACGTGGGGCGCAATGTGGCTCACCGACACCTGGGCGCTGGCGCCCAGGTAGTCCATGCCCGCAAAACCCATGCGCTGCACGCCACCGATGAACCCACCCAGGATGCCGCTGCCGGGCGTAAAGGCCAGCGAATACGCCAGTGCAAACCAGAGCACGCTGACCACCGCCGCAATGCCCACCACGCTGGCCATGGTGTTGATGACGTTCTGGCGCCGCACCATGCCGCCGTAGAACAGGGCGATACCGGGCAGCGTCATCAGCAGCACCAGCGCAGTGCTGACCATGAGCCAGGCGGTGTCGGCACCGCTGATGGCACTGGTGGCCACCAAGCCCGGAGCACTCAAGGCCACCGGGGCGCTGGCGGCGCTCTGGGCCACCTGCGCCCAGAGCGAGGAAGGGGCTGCGAGTGAGAGCCCCACAGTCAGGGCCGCAAGGGCCGCACGATTTTGGTGCATTTGGGTTCCTTTCCAACGATGACCGGGTGACTGCATTTCCCGTGCCACACTTCGCGAAAACCAAGGGAAAATCCCAATGCACGTACCTGGTGCGAGCCGTTACAGTTCCGTCACTCGCAAACAGCGCACGGCGCTGGTGACCGCGGGGGACCGAGGAGACAAGCCCAGTCCAACTCAAAAATTGTTTCAGCGTCCCCAGAGATGCCAGACATCACAAGCCAGCCCCTCGGGGTTGGTTTTTTTTGTGCGCCCAGCATGGGCGCACTCCTGCGGGTGCAAGTCCCGCCGCAAGTTGACCAAGACGAGCGAAGCGAAGCGCAACCGCATGAGGGCGACCGAGTGTGGGAAGGAAGCGTGGAGCGCAAATCATGAGCCGATGGACA
>NZ_JAUSOO010000032.1 GCF_030656115.1 Hydrogenophaga sp. | reverse complement strand
GTCCATCGGCTCATGATTTGCGCTCCACGCTTCCTTCCCACACTCGGTCGCCCTCATGCGGTTGCGCTTCGCTTCGCTCGTCTTGGTCAACTTGCGGCGGGACTTGCACCCGCAGGAGTGCGCCCATGCTGGGCGCACATGAAGAAAAACCCGCCAAGGCGGGTTTCTTCATGGCCTGCCCATATTGTGAGTACAAAAAAACCCACCGTGGTGATACGGTGGGTTTTTGATTTCTGAATCTTCAGCTGGCATGCGCCAGCATGAGATTAGAAGGTGTGCTTGACGCCAACGCCGTAACGGCTGTCAACACCGCCGGCAGCGGTAGCCACCGCGTTGTCGTTGCGCAGACCACCGTACACCGTGGTGCGCTTGGACAGGACATAGGCAACACCCAGGCCATAGCTGTTAGCGCGTGCACCACCATCAGCCTTGGACGAAGCGTAACCAGCCGACAGAACGATGTTGGCAGCCAGAGGAACGTCAGCACCGATGGTGAAGTCGGTCACATCTGCTGCGCCAGTAGCTTTCACCAGACCGTAGCCAGCCAACAGCTTGGCCATGCCCAAGTCGTAAGAACCGTTCACACGGGTGAACTTGGTTTCTGCAGCGCCGACCTTGTCAATCTGGTAAGCGAAACCAGCGAACACTGGGCCACCTTCGTATTTGGCGTGGAAAGCGGTGGACTGGATGCCCGTGCCTTCTTTCAGCGTGGTGCTCACGGCACCGCTGATGCCACCGAAGTCAGGGGTTGCGTAGTACAGACCGTTGGCAGGGTTGGCTGCGTAACCGCTGCTGGCCCAAATGCCGGTGGGTGCCAACACCGAGTCAAACACGGGGTTGGTTGCGCCAGCGATATCGTCATAAGCGGTCCACATTTTGCCCAGCTTGACTTCACCAAAGCCACCGCTCAGGCCAACGTAGGACTGACGCGAAAAAGCTTGACCAGCAGCAGTGGCACCGCTGTCAATGCTGAAACCCTGCTCCAACAGGAAATTGGCCTTCAAACCACCGCCGAGGTCTTCGGTGCCCTTGAAACCCAGACGGCTGCCGCTCACGCCACCGGAGGTCAGAGCGGCAGAAGCGCCCTTGTCTTTGTGGATCACAACGTCAGCGATACCGTACAGGGTCACGCTGGATTGAGCCATAGCGGCACCGGAAGCAGCCAACACGGCCAAAGCGATCAAAGATTTTTTCATGGAATCTTCCTTTTAAAAATGGGCCCATCGCTGGGCGGGGATGAATCTCAAAGAGACGAGTCATCCTAGCCTTATTCGGGTTTACACCCACGTGGAAACCCTTAAAGAGTTGTTTCAACCGGTCAAAACGTCTCTTTTCCGAGACAAACTGTTAGCTCTTGCGCGTGACGCGGGCATGACAGCATCGCCCCAAATTCAACCCTCAAGATGCGCTGGGTTTGCGCATGTTCCATCAACATTCCAACCGACACGGAGAAACAAGGCGCTTGGGAGCACCCAACAGAAAGCGACTGACGATATCGGCATAGGGGGCACCGATCATCGCAACCACCCCTGCCACACCACCCGGCATGCGGGTCCGCACCGGGCGGTTCGAGAGCTTGAGGTCATGACAGACGTGGCAATCCCAGCCCATCGAAGTACGCAATGGTCAGCACTCGCTTGATGGCTCCGTCGCTGTTGCGCCACCACCGGTGGCAGTTGCCCGCCACCGGTCTGGCGACATCTTGCGAGGCCCCCAGCGCCTTGAGCTCGCGGTAGATCGTGCGGGGCCGCTTCCACTGCCTGAGCTGAATCGCCCGCAATCGGTGGCGCAGCCATTCGTCCCGCCCTCGCCAGACACTTGGCGTTTGCGCCATCCCGAAGTACGCCTTCCAGCCCAGCAGGTAAGGCCAGAATCACCCGCTCGCCGGCCTTGATGCTGCCCCCGTAGACGCAAGCAGTCGTCGGCGTAGCGCGCAAAGCTGTGGCCTCGCGCCTCCAACGCCTTGTCCACTGCGTCGAGCAGCCCGTTGGCCAGCAGCGGGGACAGCGGTCTGCCCTGGGGCGTGCCCAGGTTGCGATCCACCACCACCCCACCATCCATGATCCCGGCGTTCAGATACACCCGAATCAGCCGGATCACGCCAGCGTCATCGATGCGCCTCTTGAGCCTGTCGATCAGGATGTCGTGGTTGACACGGTCAAGGATGTCGAGCCCGTCCATCCCGGCGGCACCCTTGTTGGCCTTCACCCGCTTCCATGCCGCGTGCAGGTTCTGTCTCGTCAGCGCCGCCCCCAGCAGGCCACCCGTGCCTGCCAGCGGCTTTTCCGACCCTGTGCGCGGGTGCTCACTTGGCGGGCCGCAGGCTTCGTCGCTGGCAGGACCACGCCGGGCTTCACCCTGCGCTACGCCCACCCGCCCACCAGGTAATCCTGGCATCTGACGCAGGGCCTTTGACATCCTGGTGTCCTCGCTCACTCACGCTCGTTCGGTCCTTCGCTATTGCCTTGTGGCCTCATCGACCCCGGCGCAAGCTACCACGACCTCGGCTGCCTTCTCGCTCCGGCAAAACCGTCGCCCTTTTGCTTCGCAGAAACTTCGTTTTCAGGCGCAAGGCGAGATCTCCCCAGGTAAGAACACACTCCTTCATCGAACAGCCACCGCACCTACGCCACACAAGCCTTGGTCACAAGAGCTTCGCGGCTTGTCGCCCCTCGCCCTGCTTGGTAGTGCCTTCTATGCGGTTCTTGTTCATCGGCTCACTTGTTTACGCTTCACGCGTTCTCCCCCACGTTCGGTCGCCCTCACGCAGTTGCGCTTCACCCAAGCTCACGGTGACCAGCTCGCAGCGGGACTTGCACCCGCAGGTGTGCGCCCATGCTGGGCGCACAACCCATCGGCATAGGGGGCAGCCATTATCGGCTGCACCCCTGCCACACCACCCGGCATGCGGGTCCGCACCGGGCGGTTCGAGAGCTTGAGGTCATGACAGCCTGGGCACGCCCAGCCGGTCAAAGTACGCAAGGGTCAACA
>NZ_JAUSOO010000067.1 GCF_030656115.1 Hydrogenophaga sp. | reverse complement strand
GTCCTCGTCTTCATGGTCCAAGCCCAGCACATGGCCGATTTCGTGGATGAGCACGGTCAGCAGGTCGAGCTGGCCGTCGGCCCCCAAACCGCGCATGGCTTGCAAGGTGGTGTTGTCACCCAAGGGCGAGAACTCTTCCGAGAGCAGCGGCGTGGGGTCGATGAACCAGCCCCAGCCTGCACCGTTGGCGGACAAGGTGATGTTGCGCCCCAGGGTTTGCCCCGCCACACCGGCGGGTAGCTCGCCTACGGAGACATGGGTACTGTCCAGGATGGTGGCGTGGGCTCCCGCATTCAGCCAGTGTTGTTTGGCGGCGGTGAGAATGGTTTGCAGGTCGGCGTGGGTCAGCGAATGGGTGACCGAGCCATCGCCGGGCGCCTGGGTCTGCAGGTAGGTGGCGCTTGCATCGAAGTCTGGCGAGTACTGCCTGATGATCACTTCCTCGCCCGCTTTGGGTGGGCCACTCAGGCGTTGTGTGGAAATGCCATCGCTCGTGATCGTGACGCGGCCATAAACGTAGGGATTTTTTCCGTTGACGGGGAAATCGGTGCGGCTGATGCCACCCTTCTCATCAATGATGATCAGGGTTCTCAGGGTTTCGATCGGGCCTTTGACATCAGTCATCACGCCGTTTTTCTCGAACGGTGCTGATTCTTTGCCTCGAACCACATCCAGCAGGCTCTTCATCGTGATGCTGGGGTGTGCCTCGCGCAAGTCGACCACGACCACCGACGATTGCCTTTCGCTTTTGCCGAAGATGGAGTCGAAGGTCTTGCCGAGCGAACCGTTCAATTGCGGCTGGTAAATATCAGCCACCACGCCGTTGAGGTCGGGGTAGCGGGTGGAGTTCAATACGCCGTCGGGGTAGCTGGTTTTGCCGGGTTGTATGTCTGTCCTACCGAGATCGTTCTTGTACTTGCCGCCGGAACTCAAAACTGCCCCTTCCTCAGGCAGCATGGTCATCTGGATGCCCGCCGCACTCAGTGCCTTACGCGGTTGAATTTCTTGTAGGGCTGTCTTGGTTCCAGTCAACTCGCGGTTGACGTCCTTCAGCTCCTGAATCTCGGCAGGGGTTTTGGTGGTGATGGCATTCAGCTCAGCTTTGCGTTGTTCCAGCTCGGCTTTGCGTTGAATCAATGCTGCTTCGCCCTTGTGCTGAGGCGTCCATTGCGGTTTGGGGTCAGGCACCGCATTGGCATTCAGGCGGTCGAATTTCAGTGGGCTCTTGTTGTGAACCCAAATGCCTGGAGATGCGACGAAGTAGGTGTGGAAATCTTCCACTTCCAGGTTGTAGACCTCCGTACCGCTGTTATTCAGGCTCACATGCTTCACGGTGGCTTTGATGCCGTCGTAGGTGAGCATTTCGTCACCCGGTTTCAAGTCTTCAACTTTTGTCCAGCCCTTGCCTTGAACCCAGAACGGATGGTTGGCCGTGGTGGTGATGCCAGGGGGGTTGCTGGTCGGATACTTTTCGTAGAACTCAGGCCCGCATTCAAACGAAATATCGCTACTTGTCCTCCATCCATGTGTAAACACCTTGGTCACTTGTTTGTAAGCCATCTCACCCGTGAGTTCGCAGCGTGACAAGACGGTATCGCCGACTTCGACGCGTTCGATGTAAAGCATATTGGTAGAGACCCCGCCGTTGAAGTTATCTGTCCAAGGCTCTACGACCACCAACGTATCCCCACTGAAACACTCCCCTTCAATAGTGGCTTTTTCAAACACCGCATCCACAGCGCCTTCCGGGCCGCAAGAGTTGTGCACCCATACCGCAGAATTACCCACGTAATAAGTGTGGAACTCGTCCACACTGAAGTTGTAGACCGGGGTCAATAAGGGCTCGCCCAGTTCCAGCGTGCCCAGCCCATCGGTCTGGGCCGGGTCCAGCAAGCGTAGGTTCTTGGGGTCGCTCAAATCCAGCACCATGCCCGCACCCACCCGGTCGTCGGCCGCAAAACCAATATGTGCATGCTGGGTGTGGCGGATGAGGCCGTTGGCATAGACGGTGGCATACCGGGTGGCTACCAGGCCAGGCGCGATGTGCTCACCTGCGTTAGCCCCTGCACCAACGCCCGCAATTTGCAGCACCATCCCCGGCGCCAGATGTTCCGCCGCCAGCCAGTGCTGATCATGGACCAACCGTTCTTGTACCCAGAACGGGTGGTTGGGGGTGGTGATCAGGGTGGTGAGTTCGTCGCTGCCTTCCACCTTGACTTGCACCGCATGCACTTGTTGGTCCAGGTGGGCCACGGTGTTGATCACGGGCTTGTAAGCGATTTTTCCACCGTTCTCGGGTTGTGACAGGACTTTGGTGCCTACACGCACTTTCTC
>NZ_JAUSOO010000008.1 GCF_030656115.1 Hydrogenophaga sp. | reverse complement strand
TCTATGTGGTTCTTGTCCATCGGCTCATGATTTGCGCTCCACGCTTCCTTCCCACACTCGGTCGCCCTCATGCGGTTGCGCTTCGCTTCGCTCGTCTTGGTCAACTTGCGGCGGGACTTGCACCCGCAGGAGTGCGCCCATGCTGGGCGCACCATAAAAAAACCGCCCGAAGGCGGTTTTTTTACGCACAACAAGTGCGACAGGTCATCACAGTTGTTTACACACCGTGACCCATGGCAAAGCTGCATCGTCAACATATACGGCTGCAGCGCCTTGCGCACCAGCAACAGGCGCAGTGTTCTTGACAGCGGTAGCAACGCCAGCGCGGATTTTGCCGGTACCTGGGCGACCATCATCCAACTGACGGTCCAACTGCTCAGCGGCCTTCGGTGGCAGGCTGGCGCAGAAGGTCGGGGCAATGCCCAAAGCAAAAGCGGTAGCGCTCACGCCAAAACCGTAACTGGAGTTGAAAGGTGTTTGCTCTGGCGTGGTGGATGTAACAGCGGTGCCCATGTCGCCAGACACCAGACCGGATGCACGCAGATGCTGCCAAGCCAAGCCGCCTTCGTTACCAACCCCACCAGTGAATACCTGCGCCAAGGTTGCAGTCATGATGTTGTCACCATTACCGGAAGTGGCAGGGTTAGCGCCACCAATGATGGTGGTCCAACGTGTTGCTGCATTCAGATCATCACCAGGCAGTGCCTTGTAACGGTCTTGGTAAGTGGAAAACGCAGCAGAAATGTTGTTGAAGTCATTCACCGCACGTTTGATCTTCGACTGCTCAATCAGCTCTTGGCCCTTCAGCACGCCGCCCAGCAGCAGACCGATGATGACGAGGACGATGGCGATTTCAACCAGCGTGAAGCCGGCTTGGCCCTTGCGGGAACTGCGCAGTGATTTGGATTTCATAAAAATACCTTTTCAGCATTCAGGCAACCCCCTTGGTCACCTTTCGTTGGTCATTGTGCACCGATTGGGTGCTGTGGTCATGTCAAAAAATTTGACGCTGTGCGCACAAGGCCACACGCCACTCAAAGGCAATGCCCTCGGGGGTGGGCTGGGCTGTCAAATCTCCACCCACATCGCGCAGGCTGCGGCGGGCCTGGTACAGGCCCAAACCGGAACCGGTGCCGGTGTGGGTCTGCATGGGCTCAAACGGGCGCTCGGGCCAGGGGGTGGACAGGTGCGGGGTGAGCAGGCGGGCCTGAAACTGCTCGCCCTGCACGGCCCAGGTGAGGCGCAGCGCCCGGCCCTGCACCCGGGCGCCGCCGTCGCGGGCGATGTTGGAAAAAATGTTGTCCAGCGTGCGCTCCAGCGCGCGGGCGTGCAGCGCTGTGGTGTGCGGGGTGGTGAGCGAGGTGCCGTGGGCAGGCTCGCACTGCAACGACAAACCGGCCAGCTGGGCCGCGCCGGCCACCACACCGAGCACCGGAACCGTGGGCTGCGGGTCCGGCACGGGCGGCACCGGGGGCGGTTCTGCTTGGGCAGCCCGGCCCGGCTCAGGGCTCGGCGGTGATGGCATGGGCGCGGGTGGCGGTGAAAACACAGGCGAAAACGCTGGCGAAGGCGGTGGCGCCAGGGGTGCACCGGCCTGGGTGGCTTCCAGCAGCTTTTTCGCCTTGGCCAGCACCAGCGGGGCCTGTTGCTGCAGGCGTTGGGCCAGCCGGGGCAATTTCTCGGGGCTGGCCGAGCCGAACTCGTCGGCCATGAGGCCCACCCACTGGGCCAGGTTGCGCATGTCGTGCTGCCAGTACAAATGCACATGGGCGCGCTGGGCCAGCGCCACCGCCACCGCCTGGGTGCGCTCGCGCATGCGCGACAACCAGCTTTGCACAAACACGTCCACCACCACCAGCGCCAGGGCCTTGGCCTCGTTGGTGCGGGCCAGGCCGGCCCAGCTCAGTTCAATGCGGCAGTCGGGGCCGGCATCCAGGCTGAGGTGGGTCCAGTCGGGCTGGGCGGGCTGGCCCCAATGGCCTTGCACCGGGTCGCCGAACCATTGGCCGCGCCAGGCCATGCCGCCAATGCCCGCCCGGCGCAGCACGGTGCTGGCGCGTTGGGGCCAGTCCATGGGGTGCATGTCATCGGGCAGGGCCAGCAAATCGCGCACGCATTCGCGGATGCGCCGCCCCTGGTGCCACACGGCCCAGGCCGCCAGCAGCAGCACCACGCCCAGCCCCACAAACAGCAACGGCAGCAGGCTCATGCGCGCTTGCCGGGTGCGTCGGCCGCCGCCTCGGCCGCCCCCGGTGGGCGCTGAATACCGAATTTTTTCATGTGGTAATACAGCTGCTCACGCTCCAGCCCCAGGGTGCGCGCGGCCACGGTCACGTTGAAGCCGCAGATGTTGAGCACGTGGCGAATGAGCTGCTCGGCCACGCCATCGCCCACTTCGCGCGGGCCTTCGTTCAGCTGGGCCGAGAGCGACAGGTGCAAGCTGCCCTGCGCCAAAAGCTCCTGGTCGCGCAGGGCAAACCAGCTGGCCCGCTGCAGGGCCTGGCGCAGGGTTTGCAGGCTGACGGGCTTGGCCAAAAAGTCGAACGCGCCCAGCCGCACCGCCTGCTGGCCCACGGCCTGGTCGTGCTGCCCGGTCAACACAATGGCCTTGAGCAGCGGCCATTCGCGCACCAGGTGGGCCAGCAGCTTCAAGCCTTCTTCCGGCAGGCTGGGGCTGGGCGGCAAACCCATGTCCAGAATGGCCACGCAGGCCTGGTTTTTGGGCACGGCCGGCTCCAGCGCCTGCAGGGCCTGCAGCCGGTCGTGGGCCACCAGCACCTGCCAGCCATCGTCGGCCAGCGAGTCGGCCAGCCAGGCAGAGAGTGCCGGATCGTCCTCCACCCAGAGCAGGGGAAAAGGCTGGGTGGCTTTGGCCGCAGGCATGCCCTCAGTCTTGGTCATGGGTGCCCAAAATGGAGGAAATGAGGGGGCCGATAGCCACCGCAAAACCCGCAAACAGCAAGGCAAAGCCCCCCACCACACGAATCAACAGCCACCCGGAATCGGTGTCTGCCGTGACCGCCAGGCTCATGTATCCGGCCATCAGCATGAGAACACCCGCGATCTGCTGCCCACGGCGCTTGGACTTGCGCCGCTTGGCGACTTGCCCGAAGGTGGTCTCGGCAAAGTCGGTTTGGTGGAAGTCGGATTTCATGAACTGCCTGCTCCTAAAGCGAAGCGGCACAGCGCGCAGCAGTTGGCTTCGTTGGGTTCATACGCGTTCAGTTGCATGTGGTGCTGCTGGCACAAAACCGGAAGCTGGACAAGAAAAATCGGCTTGTACCGCTGGGCCGAAAGACCACCTCGTCGAACAACTGAGCCGGGCTGGGTGCCAAGCTGGTCAGTTGTGGGCTGGACGGCAACGCGGTGGACACACTGACGGACCGGATCTCGTTGGAGACAAAAACACCGTTGAGCCTGTAGGTGATAGACACAGCCACCGTAGAGGTGTTTATCCCCAGCAGCCCCAGCGCGAAACTTTGGGCGGTTTTGCCTGCGTCGGTCAACCCAAAGCTGATCGACTCAGAAGAGTCCATGGCTCGCGCGCTGTCGTTGCCTGCACCGCATCCGGTGCTGCACACACCCAGGGCTTGGTAGGCACCGTCGGTGCTGATGTCTCCGCCGGTGGCGGCAATGCGGATGTTGCCGAGCAGCGCACCACCATCGATGTTGATGGTGGACACACCAGACCCATTGCCCTTGGTGTCAATGACGGGCGTGATGCTCGGATCAAGCACCACATCCACAACATCGGGTGGAGGTGGAGGTGGAGGTGGAGGTGGAGGTGGAGGTGGAGGTGGAGGTGGAGGTGGAGGTGGAGGTGGAGGTGGAGGTGGAGGTGGAGGCGGTGGTGGAGGCGGTGGTGGAGGCGGTGGTCCTGTAGTTGGATCAATACCCGGCAACCCCGTTTCAGCTGCCAACTTTTTCAAGGTTTTGTAACGCACCACATCGTCAAAGAAGGCCACCTGCGTAGGCAGCAAATCAACTGTGTTGAAAGGTTTTTTTACAAAGATCGTTGCTATCGGGTCGGATTGCGTATTGCTGTGTTCATCCGGATCGAAAGGAGGGACGGCCACACCAGAGGGCAACGGCATCCGCTGTGCAGGAAAAGTTGAATTTCCTTTCAACAACCAAGCACCATAACCTGTGGGGCCGTGACTGATCAAAACCCAAGCCAAATCAGCCTCAGACGAACCTGAATCATTGACTTGCAACCCTGGTGGCACAGGTGGCAATGGGGTGTTACCAGCAAAAATCCGGTAAGAAATTTTCCGGCTCCACGCATCCAAGGCATCGTCTTTTTGCAAACCCAATGTAGCCCACGGCACCGTGCCACCGGGCGTATTGCAAGCTCCAGAAATTGGATCAGCCAGCCCGATATCTAGCGTGCCATCAGCAGCACAAGGCAGTTCCTGATGAATCAGTACATAGGCCCTAAGCGCTTGCTCAATCCGGTCCAACCGTTGCTCGGTCGTTCGCAACTCGGCCAATGGCCTTCGGGTTTGTTTGGCGGCTTGCAAAGCCAGTGTGGAGGCACCCAGGACCAAGACCGTCACGATCATGGGCATGACGATGGCACCGCGCTGCGGGAAGCCTGGCGGTGGAGGGCAAGGCGGCATGGGTGGGAGGTGGCGCATAGCTTGACTTCTTACCTTAGTGGCTACGTGGTCCGAGGCCTGCGTCCAAAACCACTTTCATCACCGTGGGCCGTAGCACGATGTCGTCGTAATAGGAATTGACATCGGGGGTTTCGTTCAGATCGGTATCAATATAAAAATCAGGGGGCAAGCGCAATGCTGTGTTGTTGGCATTTTGAAGTTCCAATGTGCCAGGACCAGGGCCGTTTGCGGGCTGAGGAACCCCTCCATTCACGTTGTAGCCTCCAGCTTTGTTGCTCCCATGGCTGATAAGCAAGTAAGCCGCCCCTGTAAGTGCCGGGCTCGCTGGATTCATCAATATGGTTCCAGCGGCGTCAGCATCCACCCGCAAACCCCGATCTGCCAACCATAAATTGGGCGGCGTACAACTTGCAGCTGGAGGGGACGGTGAAACACAGGCTGGATTACAGCCCAGCCTGTTGTGAGGAGTTACGCCCAACGACTGTGCCACAGCAGCGCTCGTTCCTGCTACATCGCACACAGTCATATCCAATGCGGCATCCAATGTCAGACCAAGGCTTGTGGCTGCCGAAGGCAAGTCACCACGCACCCGGTAAGTGATGACCGAGTTCCACGCGTCCAATGCATCCGTCTGGCTCACACCCAATGTCACCCAGGGCACCACGCCTGTGGAGAGTGCCGTACACAAACCCGTGGCAGCTGTGCGCAACTCACGTCCATAGTCGGCATCGCTAGGCCCCAAACTGCCATCCGCCGGACAAGGCAGTCTCTGGTTCGTCATCACAAACCGGGTCATGGCCGCTTCCAGCGCCTCCAGCTTGGTGCGGGTTTCGTTGCGGCGGTTGTTGTCCATCATGGTGCTGGTGGCGGGCAAGAACAGGGCCGCCAGCAAACCCACCACCAGCAGCACCATGGCCAGTTCCACCAGCGAGAAACCTTGCTGGCGCCGGGCGTGGTTTGTTGACGGAACGGTGCTTGGGTTCATGGGTTTCATTTGAATGCTGTTTGTGCCGATGGCGACCCGCACGAAGGCCTTATTTTTTTCTGAAAGTGCCCGCAGGCACCACGTCCACCACCGGCTGGTCGGGGTCCAGGCTGGCCTGGCCGGGCCGCAGCACCAGATCGGGCAGGCCTTGTTGGCGCAGGCGCACGCTCTGTTGTTCGATGAGGATGGTGCGACCGCCCAGCACGTCGCCGTGGCGCAGCGTCAGGCCGTTGATCCAGGCACTGGCGCCCTGGCTGCCTTGGGACAGGCCTTGCAACACGAAGGTGGTCAAAGGGGGCGGTGGTTGTTCGGGGCTGAGGCCCACGGCGTCGGGAGCCGGTGCGGCGTCGCCCGCGTAGCGCGCACGCACGATGGCGGCGCGCTGGGCGGGGGTGTAGAACAGGCGCGGCCACAGGGTGGCGGCTTCGGCCATGTTGGGGGTGGAGGGAGCAGCGCTGGCCATGCCACCCAGCACACACCCGGCCACCAGCACCGCGCAGGCGGGCCAGTGGGGCCTGTGACCAGACCGGGGTGGGGTGGCAAGAAACGGACGCATGGGGTGGAGCTCAGTTGCCCGCATTGTGGCTGGGGGTGGCGGGCGGTTCAATGTGCAAAAAGTTGACACGGCAGCGGGCGCCCAGGCCTTCGGGGGTGGGTTGCTCCAGCGCGCAGCCCATCAGCCGGGCCACGCCCTGGTGCGCCTGCATGTATTGGTCGGTGAGTTGCAACACCTCGAGTTCGTGCACACCGGTCATGGTGTAGTCCAGGGTGTGGCGGGTCACGCGGGCTCCGATGGCCTGGGCCTGCGGCAGTTCAACGGCTTGGGGGCTGCCCAGGGTGAAGCTGACCTGGGCCTGCAAGCCCAGGCTGGCAGAGGTGCGCAGCAGGTCTTCGACCCACACGGCGCGGGGCTCGCCACCCAGCAGGCCGCTGGCTTTGAGCTGTTCGTAGGTGCGGCGGTGGGTGTCCAGATCGATCTGGTCGGCCTGGGCTTCGGCCAGCAGGGCCTGGGCGGCTTGCTGCTGGCCTTGCGCCTGTTGCCAGTCGGGCAACAGGGATTGCTGCAGCGCATACAGGCCACCCCAAACCAGAACCAGCACACCCAGCAGGGCACCCAGTTTGATGAGCAAGGGCCGCAGCAGCGGCAGCAGCAGGGGCCACAACACGTTCATGAGGGTTGTTCCGGTGGTGGGGGCGCTGGCGACAGGCACCAACGCCACTCGGCGCCCGGCCCACCACCGGCCTGGTTGCTGGCGATGACGGCACCGCTGGCCGATTGCACAGGGTCTTGGCGCACCTGCCAATCGGGCCAGTCGCGCACGGCTTTGCCCAGCGCGTCGAGCACCTGCTGGCGGGTGCGGGGCGAAAGGCCGATGGCGGGGCGGATTTCAAATTGCCACTCCACCTGGGCGGTCTCGGCTCCTGCCTGCCCATCGGCGGGGGGGGGCTGAAAGGGAGCCGCCCCGCTTGCGGGTTGCGCGCCGCCACAGGCGCTGGGCACCAGCGACAGTTCGGAGCGCAGCAGTTCGGCCTGCGGCTGGGCCTGCATCAACTGGCCCAGGCGCATCAAGGCCGCCGGCTGGTCAATGCCGGCCTGCAGTTCGCGCTGCTTCACCTCAATGGCCAGGCGCATGAGGCTGGTGTCCACACCGCTGGCGGCAATGCTTTGCTGGATGGATTGCGCGCTTTGCGTCATGTTGTTGGCCTGTTGCTGCCATTGTCGGGTTTGGTCCATCTGGTCCATGACGGCCTGGGCCTGGCCGACCACCATCCACAAACCGCCCAGCGCCAGCACAGCGGTGGCGAGCACCAGCCCTTGGCGCGCCTGGTAGGCCAAAAAATACCGGCGCACGGGAGCTGGGGCCAGTTGGCCCGGCGTTTTGCTGCCGGCCAGCGCCAGCACATCGGCCAGCACGCCGTGGGCCGACTGGGCCAGCACCGGTGGCAGCACGCCCACACCCTCCTCTTGCAGGGCCTCGGCCAGACCGGTGCTGGGCTGCATGAGCACGATGCCGGGCTGCGCGCCACGGTCAAGCATGCGGTTGTCGATCAGGTACTTCAGGGTAAGGCTGATTTCGATGGCTTGCTGCTGGGGATCGAGGTCGAGCAGCAGGCGCGAAAACACCGGCACGCCTTGCTTGAGCAACACCATGCGCAAACCGTGCGGCAAGCTCAGGCACAACAGCAGCCAGGCGACGGGTTTCAGGCTGGGCTGCTTGCCGGCCCACTGCGCCATGAGGTAGCTCAGCGACCACACCCCTTGCACCGGGCGCTTCTGGGCCACGGCCTGGTCGAGAGCGGTTTGCAAGGTTTGCGACGCCACACCCACCGCGTGAATCTGAAACGCCTTGGGCAGCAAAGGCTGGCTGGCCGCGGTTTGCCAGGTGGCGCGCAGGGGCACATCGGGCAGCAGGGTTTGCATCTGCTGCTGAATGAAGCCGGTGCGGTCGGAGCCCATGAGGGCGGGCACGTCCACCTGCACATGGGTTTCTTCAATCAGGTCGGCCACCACGCGCGTGGGTTGTTCTGCCGGCGGGGGCTCCGGCAAGGGCTGCCCGGCGGCGCTGAGCCATTGCGACTGCAGGGGCTGCACCAGCAACACGCCTGCGGCAGACGACGCCTGGGTGGCAGAAGAGGCTTTCAGCGGTGACGGAATGCGCAGCTTCATCGCAGCTTCATGCCTTGATTTTGGAAATGGTGTCGTAAATCGGGCCCATCACGGCCAGCATGATCCAGCCCAGAATCAACCCCAGCGTGACGGTGAGCACGGGTTCGATGAGCGCCTGCACCCGGCCAATGGACTCCTCAATGTCGCGGTTGAAAAAGTAGCTGACATTGGCCAGGGCATCGTCCAGCGCGCCCGTGGCCTCGCCCACCTTGAGCATGCGCACCACCAGCGAAGGGAAGAGGTTTTCAACCGCAAACGCATCGCTGATGGGGGTGCCGGTGGCAATGCGTTCGCGCACCCGGGCCACCGCACGCTGGATGGGCAGGCTGCCGCTGAGTTTTTCGCAGTAGCCCAGGGCTTCGATCACGGGAATGCCGGTGCGGTACATCAGCCCGAAGCTGTCGGCCAGCCGGGCCAGGATGATTTTTTTGATCACCGGCCCCACACCGGGCAAGTCCAGCAAGGCCTGGTGCAACCGGAAACGCAGCCGCTCACTCGTTCGGGCTGCAATCGATACGGCCAAACCCAACACCACCGGCGCGGGCAGGATAAGCCACCAGTAGTTGACGAACGCGTTGGACAGCCAGATGAGCGCGCGGGTGTTGAGGGGCACTTCCTGCCCCATGTTGACGATGAAGCCGACCAACTGGGGCACCAGGTACACCATCAGGAACACCACCACCCCCGAAATGGTGATGGTGACGAAGGCCGGGTACATGAGCAGTTTTTTGGTTTGGGCGGCCAGCTCGGCCTGCCATTTGAGGGAGCGCACCAAGGCCTCCAGCACCTCGGGCAGCTGCCCGGTGACTTCGCCCGAGCGGATCAGGTGCACCACCACCTCGGCAAAAATGCCGGGGTCGGCGGCCATGGCATCGGCCAGGGTGCTGCCGTTCTGGATGCGGTCGATCAGGCTGGCGGCCACCTGGCGCAGCTCCACGCTGTCGGCCCCGTCGCGCAAATCTTCCAGGGCAGACACGATGGGCACGCCCGCACGCAACAGCATTTGCATGTGGAACAGCAGGTTGATCAGCTCGCGCTGGGGCAGCCCCGAGAGCTTGATGACCCGGCGCTTGACTTCCTTGGAGCTGATCAGCGACAAGCCCGCCGCCTTGAGCTGGGCCTGCATGTCGGGCAGGTGCAGGGCGCTGAGCTCGCCCTTGACCACATCGCCCAGGGCGTTGATGGCGCGGTAACTGTAGCGGGCCATGGGTGTTGCTCTTTCAGCGCGTCAAGCGCAAGGTGAGATCGACCACGCGGCCCACTTCGTCGATGCTGGTGATGCCTTCCAGCACGCGGCGCAAACCGTCTTCGGCGATGGGTATGAAACCATGGGCCAGGGCGTGCGCGGTGAGTTCGCCCAGGGTGGCGTTGCGGGTGATGAGTTCGTCGAGTTCGGTGTCAAAACGCAGCAGCTCCATGATGGCCAGCCGCCCTTTGTAGCCCTGGTAGTCGCAGGCCACGCAGCCACCGCGGTGCTGTTGGTAAATGGTGTGGCCGGCGTGCGCATCGCCCAAAATGCGGGCCTCGGGGCTGCCAGCGACCACCTCGACCGGCTCGCGGCAGTGCAAACACAGGCGGCGCAGCAGGCGCTGGGCCACGATGCCGATGATGTTGCCAGCGATCACGTCGGGCGCCACGCCCAGGTCTTTCAGACGCGGAATGCTGCGGATGGCGGAGTTGGTGTGCAAGGTGGAAAACACCTGGTGCCCGGTCATGGCGGCGCGAAAGGCCATTTCGGCGGTGTCTTTGTCGCGCACCTCGCCCACCAGAATGATGTCGGGGTCTTGCCGCATCATGGAGCGGATGCCCTCGGAGAAGTCGATCTTGCTGCCGTCGGCCACCGAGGTCTGGCGGATGCGGGTGATGGGGTATTCCACCGGGTCTTCCAGCGTCATGATGTTGACGCTTTCGGTGTTGAGGTGGTTGAGCACCGAATACAGCGTGGTGGTTTTGCCGGAGCCGGTGGGCCCGGTCACCAGCACAATGCCCTCGGGACGGGCCAGCATGAGGTTGAGCAAGCCGTACTGGCGCTCGGTCAGGCCGAGCTTGTCGTAGTCCACAATGCCGCGCTTGGCATCGAGCACGCGCAGCACAAAGTTCTCGCCGTGGATGGTGGGCTGCACAGCGGCCCGAAAGTCCACCGTGCGTCCACCAATGGACAGCGACACGCGCCCGTCTTGCGGCGCCCGGCTCTCGGCAATGTTCATGCTGGAGACAAGCTTCAGGCGCACCAGCATGGCCGACCAGTAACGGCCATGCAGCACCCGCACCTGGCGCAGCACGCCGTCGATGCGGTAGCGGATGCGCAAGAACTGCCCTTCGGGTTCAAAGTGGATGTCGGAAGCCAGCTTGTGCACCGCGTCGGACAACAAGGCATCGACCAGGCGCACCACCGGGTGGCTGTAGCCGCCCCGCCCTTGCGTGAGAGCCAGCAGGTCGATCTGACCGGTTTCAATCTCGTGGATGGTGCCGTCGATGGACAGTTCGTAGCCGTAGAACTGGTCGATGGCGGCCAGCACATCGGCGGAACTGGCCAGCCGCCACGCAATGCGCACCCCCAAGCCGGCCTGGGCGCGAATCTGGTCGGCGGCAATGATGTCGTTGGGCTTGGGGCTGGCGAGCACCAGTTCTTTGGTTTCAGGGTTGTACGACACCGGAAACGCCTGGAAGCGACTGGCCAGGTCTTTGGGCAGGCGCTTGAGCGCTTCGGGCTCGGCCAACACCGACTGCAGCAGAATGGTCTGCTGGCCCAGCGTGGCGCCCAGCACCTCGCGCATGGCCTCTTCGGTGACAAAACCCATGGCGATCAGCGCGTCGCCGATCTGTTTGCCGGTTTTTTGCTGCTCCAGCAGGGCAATCTGAATCTGGTCTGCCGAGACCAGGCCCATTTGCAGCAGGCGTTCGCCCAGGCGCATGGGGCGGCGAACCGCTGCCGATGGGTTGGCTGTGGTCTGCGTGCTCATGGCGTGCCCAGGTAGGCCAATTCGCGCAGCCGGCTGCTGATGTGCTGCACAGGCACGCCCGCACCGCCGAGTTGCAACGCCAGTTGGTAGTGCTGCACCGCTTCGGTGTAGCGGCGCGACTGGTCGAGTGCCACCGCCAGGTTGTAGGCGTAGGTGGCCTGCATGGGTTCCAGCGACTGGGCTCGGGCCAGCCACGGCAAGGCCTCGGCCCAGCGGGATTGGCGCCCCAGCAGGTTGCCCAACGCGGCCTGTGCGGCGGCGTCGCGGGGGCGGGCCTGCACCCACTCGTTCAGACGGCTTTCGGCGGTTTGTGCATCGGACTCGGACAGGATGGCCAGCAAGCCGGTGCGGGCGGTGGCGTTGTCGGGCCAGAGCTTGAGGCTGCGCTGGTAAGCCACCCAGGCTTCGGGCAGGTTTTTTTGCCGGTGCAACGCCACCGCCACGCCCAGGGCGGCGTCGGGGTCGTCGGGGCGCTCGGTAAGCACCTGGCGGTACAGACTCAAAGCGCGCGTTGCATCGCCCTGGCCCAGTGCCGTCCAGGCGTCTTGCAGTTGGCGGTTGGCTTCGGAACGCACCAGCAGGGGCTGGGCGGTGGGCGGCGCAGCGACCGGCGCACGGGCCGCCGCGCCCCGGGCCGGCGGCGCAGCCACCGGTTTGGTCGGTGTTGAAGCCGCTGCAGCGCTTGCAGAGGCCGAAGCCGCGGCGGGTGCTGCGGACGGTGAGGGCGCAGCCGGTCTGGCGGGTTGAACGGGTGCTCGCTCCACCTTGGCAGGGGCCGCAACCGCAGGGGCCGGCGCGGAAGGGGTTGCGACGGCCCGGGGGGCTTCCAGTGGCACGGCTGGGGACGGCTCAGCCACGGCAGCCGCATCGCCGGCTGGAGGCATGGGCGCCGCGGGGGGGGCGTTGTCTGGCAGCGGTTCGCCCGCAGGGAGGGCGGGCACATCCGGCGGGGGCGCCAAGGCCAGGGTGCTGGTGGGCTGAGCATCTTCCCAAACCATCCAGCCCAGCCAGCCCGCCATGGGCAGCAACAGCACGGCTGCGCCCGCGCCCAGCCACAGCTTGCGCTGGCGGGCGGAATGGGCCACAGCGGGCCCCGAAGCGTTCAGCAGGTTGCGCGCCGCCTGCGCAGGGCTGGGGGCACCGGCAGGTGCCGTGCCCATGTCCAGCGGCCCGGGCTGCTCAGGCTGCTCGGGCATGGCTGGGGGGGCCGTCGACACCGGCGAATCGGAAGGCTCGGAGGGGAGCCGGCCCGGGCCAAGCGTCAGTGTATCGGGCGCATCAGACCGGTCCGGTGGGGCCGATGCGGTGGGCGCTGCGAGGCTCATCTCGCTGCGGCGCAGGGCGTCCAGCAGCACGCTCACGGCTGCCTCCGGGTGGGTTGGGTAGCGCCCGACGGATAAGCAGCCTGGTCGGGCATGGCGCGCAAGGCTTCGCTCAGGTGTGACTCAAACGCCTGGTAGTCACCGCCCAGGCTGGCATCGGTCACCACCGTGGGGCGCAAAAAAATCACCAGTTCGCTCTTGCCGTTGTCGCGGCTTTTGTATTTGAACAATTCGCCCAGTCCCGGCACGTTGCCCAGGCCGGGGGTCTGGTCGGTGTTGCTGGTGAAGTTCTCGCGCATCAGGCCGCCCAGCACGGCGGTGTCGCCCGAGCGCACCTTGATGACCGACTCCAGCTCGCGCGTCTGGATCTGGGGCACCCGGCTCACCACCTCGGGCACATCGGAGCCACTGGCTCGGGCCAGGGCCAGGTTGATGGACACAGCGGGGTCGTTCACATAGCCGGCCACCCGCGACAGGGTGGGTCGCAGGATGAGTGTGACCTGGTCGCTGTCACCCACCTGGGGCATGACGCTCATGACAAAGCCCACCGACACGGTATTGGGTCGGGACGTCACGGTCAGGGTGCCGGCCGAGGTGGTTGTGGCACCCACGTAGTTGGTGTCGATGGTGAAGTACACGATGTCTTCCGTCACCTTCAGCAAGGCTGCCTGGTTGTTCAGTGCGCTGATCTTGGGGCTGGAGAGCACCTTGGTATTGCCGAACGATTCGAGCAAGCGCACCGCAGCGCTGATCTGCGTGAGTCCACTGGCGCTGGTGTAGGAGGGTGTGAAGGCGGCCATGCTGGGAATGACCCCGCTCATCGGCACCCCAGAGGGCATGTCGCCACCCGACGGCCCGAGCTGGAACAGCGGCAGGCCACGCCGGAACACCGTCCAGTTGATGCCCTGCTGGTACTGGTCGGACAGGTTGACCTCGACGATGGTGGCTTCGATCATCACCTGCCGTCCGGCGCTGAGCATCACCCGGTCCATGAACTCGCGGATGCGCATGTGCTGGCGGAACGAGGCCCGCACCGAGATGACCCCGGTTTCGGGGTTGGCGATCACGGAGGCGGCTTCGCGAAAGCGCGCTGCGGCTGGGGCCACAGCACCACCACCCACTGTGCTGGGCGTGCCGGCGGCGGCCGCTGGAGCGGCTGCGGTCGCCGTGCCTTCTGGCAGCAGTTTGTCGGTCTCGCGCAGCAAATCCCGGATGTTTTGGGTGAGGGTGTCCCAGAAGCGGTTGTTGGACGTGTTGGCCATTGAGCTGCTGGAGCTGTTGCCCGCGCCGCTGCCGCCCACGCTGCTGCTGGCGCTGACGCTGCTGCGCGCCTCGCGCGACACGTTGGGGTAGTCGACCCGGTAGTGGCGCAGCACGGGCGCGTCGGGCATCACAAACAGGTTGCGCCCTTCCACTTCGTAGCGCATGTCCACCTGCATGGCGGCGCGGTCGAGAATTTCGGTGATGGTCTGGTCAATGGCGTTGATGCTGACGGTGCCCGCCAGGTCGGGGTGCACGTCCAGGTTGAGCCGGGCATCGCGGGCCAGTGCAAACAGCAGGTCGCGAATGGCCAGGTTGTGGACGCTGACCGAATAGACCTCGGCCTTCGTGCGGCCCGGGCGCGGCTGCGGGGGCAGCAGGGGCGCATCGACCAGCTCGGGGGGCTTGCCCTGGGGTTGGGCGTCGGGTCGCAGGTGGCCCAAACCGGGCTCTCGGGGCGGGGCTGCGCAGGCCGACACGGCCAGGCTCACGGCCAACAGGAGCGTCTGCAGCGGCCCGCAGGCGCCCGCACGGGGTTGGCCAGCGGGCACCACCGCGGCGGCCGGCCCCGCACCTTCAGCGTGCTGAGGGCTGGGGATACGGCCAACACGGCTCCAGCGGAACCAACGGTGTGCGGGGAGGTGGCGTGGAATCATGACGGAGCGCGCTCGGGGTAGGTTTCGGTGCGGATGCGTTGCAAGCTTCGCACCATGGGCCGGCCGGCTTTGGCCGCCACGTTGACAAACTCGGGTACCGCCTGCGCAGCCTCATTGCGGGACGCATAAAGCCCCGCATACACGGCCCAGCTGGGGGTCTGCTGGTTGGCGTACTGGCGGTCATGCACCCACACGGGTGCCTGGGTTTTCAGACTGTTCAGCAGGCGCATGGCGGCGGGCACGTCGGTGGCAATGCCGATCTGAACGGTCCAGCCGTCTTCAGCCGTGTTGTCAAACACCTGGCGGGTGCGCAGCACTCCGTCGCGCAAAGCCGCTGGCAGAAGCGCGTAGCGGTTGGCCAGGTCGTCAGATGCCGAAACACCGGTGGGCGCATCGGAGGCCACGGCGGGAGCGGCCGGGGCTGCGGGTGGGGCAGAAACCGCCACCGACACGGCGGGCGAGGCAGCGGCCGAAGGTGCCGATGTCTCCACCGGAGCCGGGTTGGGCGTGGGTGCAGCCGCCGCATCCGGCGCCGGGGCCGACACGGCGGGCGCGAGAACGGCAGCAGGCGTCACGACCCCGGTCACGGCGGGCACAGAGGGACTGTTCGGGGTTGGTGACACCAGCGCCACCGGGTTGGGCCGTTGGGTCTTGCTCAGAACGTAGCCCAACCCCATACCCAGCACCAACAACGCGCCCACCGCTGCCACGCCCAACAAAAGGCCGTGGCCGCTCCAGAGCGCAGCCGCGCCACGCGGCCCCACCGCCAGCCGTTCGGGGGCTGCGAGCAGCTTGAAATCGGCAATGGCCCGCTGCACATGGCTGGCGCTCACCTGCTGCGCGCCCTGGGCAAAGGCGGCCAGCAAAGCCTTGTCGGCCAGCAGATGGATGGCCCGGGCACGCCCATGCGAAGCCTTGACCAGCTGCAGCAAGGCTTTGGACTCAAACAGCGCCCCACCCTGCCAGCCGGCCCGGCGCAGGCGGTGGTACACATAGGCGCAGGCATCGTCGTCGTTGAGCGGCGTGAGGTCAAAGCGGTGAACCACCCGGTCTCGCACCTGGCGCAGCCGGGGCAGGGCCAGCAGTTGGTCCAGTTCCGGCTGGCCAAACAACACGATTTGCAGCAGCTTGCGCTGCGAGGTTTCCAGGTTGGAGAGCAGCTTGATTTCGTCCAGCGACTCGGGCGACATGGCCTGTGCCTCGTCGATCAGCACCACCACATGCATCCCCTGGGCATGGCGCTCCATCAGGGCTTCCTGAATGACGAGCAACGGCGGCTTGCCCGCGGGCGCCTGCAAACCCCAGTCGGCCAGCAGCGAGTACAGGATTTCACCCGGCCCAAAGGACGGGTTGGCCAGGTACACCAGCTCCACCTTGTCGCGTGGCAGGCGATCGGCCAGCACACGGCACAGCATGGTTTTGCCACTGCCGACCTCGCCCACCACCACAATGATGCCGTCGTCGTCCAGCACCGCGTGCTGCAAGGCCTCCAGAATGGCTCTGCGGGCAGACCCTTCGAAAAAAAACCTGCCGTTGGGCGTGAGGCCAAACGGCGGTTCGCTCAAGCGGAAATGTTCAAGATAGAGGGAGGACAAGGTGGACTCTCGAAGTCAAGTGCGCCGTTGCCGGACCGCTGCGTGAAAACCGCCGGCGGCATGGCGATGGGCCACGAACGCAGGCGGTGGTTGAACAAAAAGCTTGGCCGGAATGCCCAGGCGCACAAGCGGGTACGGGAAAAATTGCGGTTGCACCAACAAGTTTCTGAAGTGAGTCAAGTGCAGAGGGCCTTTTGGCTGGCAAATATTAACGGGCTGGAAAATAGAATCTAGAACCGCGCGCACGGCGTTTAAGTATGGCATGTGTGGAGTGCACCAACCTGTCCGTACCCTGGATGCCCGCTCGGGATCTCTCGGGCAGGACCGCCAGCACACGCCGCTTCGGGCACCAAGTGGCCTCAGCCCCTCCCGCCAAAGTGGCACTGAGGTTGTTCGTTGGAACTGGAGGGGTTGGCAGGGCGGGTGGATGCCGTGGCGCGAACGTTTTTCCCCCTCTTCGGCACGAGCACCGGAACGGCGTCCAATGGACAATGGGCGCTGAACGTACCCCGCGCCAATACCCCCGTCAAAACGCACCCATGCCCACACGCCTCACCCCGTTCAGCCTCAGCCCACCGGCCCACCCGTTTCAGTGGGAAGACAACCGGGACATGCCGGACTCGGCGCCGGACGAACACCTTGACAAGCCGCTGCACGTGGTGGCCATTGGTGCATCGGCCGGCGGCCTGGATGCGCTGGAAAAGTTGTTTGCCAGCTTGCCGGCCGACTCTGGCGCGGCTTTTGTGGTCATTCAGCACCTCTCGCCCGACCACAAAAGCATGATGGCCAGCCTGCTGGCCCGCCGCACGCGCATGCCGGTGGTGGTGGTGGAAGAAAACTTGCCGATTGCCGCCAACCAGGTGTTCCTGATCCCGCCCGGCTCGATCATGCACATGGACGGTCGGCTGCTGCGGCTGACACCGAAGAACCCGCGCACGCTGACGCTGCCCATTGACGTGTTTTTCCAGTCGCTGGCCACCCACCACGGCGACCACGCGGTGGGCGTGGTGCTGTCGGGCACCGGTTCGGACGGCACACGCGGGGCCGGCGCCATCAACGAGGCGGGCGGTTTTCTGCTGGCCCAGGACCCCGAAAACGCCAAGTTCGACGGCATGCCCCGCAGCGTGATTGCCACCGGTCTGGTCGATGCCATCTTGCCCGTGGAGGCCATGGCCGAGCGCATCGTGGCCCACATCACCAACCAGCCACCGCTGAGCGATGCCGCCCGCCACCCGCTCGGGCAGGCGCTGGCGGTGGGGCCGGAGGCGGCCCTCTCGGGCATCCTGCATCTGCTGCTGCAGCTCGGTGGCATCAACTTCGAGGAATACAAGCTTGGCACGGTGATGCGCCGCATTGAGCGCCGCATGGCCGTGCGGCAGGTGGGTGGCCTGGAGGCGTATCTGGCCCTGCTGAACCAGGACCGCGCCGAGGTGCTGACCCTGCGCCGCGAGCTGCTGATCCCGGTGACCCGTTTCTTTCGCGACACCGAATCGTTCGATGCACTGATGCGCCAGGTGGTCGATCCCATCGTGGCGGGCAAAGAGGCCGGTCAGACCATCCGGGTGTGGTGCGCTGCCGTGTCCACGGGCGAAGAGGCCTACTCCATTGCCATGCTGTTCCTGGAGGCGTTTGACCAGGTGAAACGCTGGCCCGCGCTGAAGATTTTTGCCACCGATGTGGAGCAGCTCAACATGGAGACCGCCGGGGCGGGCGTGTACCCCGAGTCCATCGTGGCCGAAGTGCCGCCCCAGCAGCTGGAGCGGTTTTTCATCAAGAGGGGCAACAGCTTTGTGGTCAAAAACGAGCTGCGCCAATGCATCGTGTTTGCCCGCCACAACCTGCTGAACGACCCACCCTTCACCAAGATGGATCTGGTGGTGTGCCGCAACGCACTCATTTACTTCAAAAACACCGCTCAAGAACGGGCCTTGCGGCGCATGCAGTACGCGCTGAACCCCAAGGGCTACCTGTTTCTGGGCTCCAGCGAGTCGCTGGGTGACTTGCAACTGGACTTTCAGACCCTGTCGATGCGCCACAAAATCTGGCAGGTGCTGCGGCCGAGTTCGCTGCCGATGGACCTATCGCGGGGCACCGCCAGCAATGTGTCGGCACTGGCGTTGGCACGCCGCCCATCGGTCGGCAACAGCCTCTCGCGCCTGGGTGAAGGGGCGGTTGATCGAGGTTATGCCACTTTGCTCAAGGCATTTGCCCCGCCGGTGGCCATTTTGGTCAACAGCAGCCACCAACTGGTGCACTCTTACGGCGAGGTGCATGCGTTTCTGCGTATCCGCGAAGGCCAGCCCAGCCTGGACCTGAGCCGCATCCTGCCCGACGCACTGATTCCGGTGGCGGCGGCGCTGCTGTTCAAAAGTGCGCGCGAAAACACCAGCGTGACATCGGATGTGGTCCGACTCACCCTGCCGCCCAACCCGGGGCAGCCCAACCAGGAGCCGGTCAAGACGCCGTTGCGCCTGAGTGCCTGGCCGGTGGGCGAAGTGGACGGCGAGCGCCTGACGCTGCTCACCTTCGAACCCGTCAACAGCCCGGAGCGCACCGACAGGCCCACGCAGGTGGACATTGGCTCCGAAACCTCGGAGCGGCTGGAGGTGCTGGAGCACGAGTTGGCGGCCACCCGCGAGAGTCTGCAAGCGACCATTGAAGAGCTGGAAACCTCGAACGAGGAGCTGCAGGCCACCAACGAGGAAATGATGGCCTCCAACGAAGAGCTGCAAAGCTCGAACGAAGAATTGCAATCGGTGAACGAGGAGCTCAACACCGTCAACGCGGAGTACCAGGAAAAAATCGACATCCTCAACCGCGTGAACGCCGACCTCGACAACCTGGCCCGCGTGGTGTCGTCGGGCACGGTGTTTGTGGACGAGCACCTGCAACTCACCCGCTTCAGCCCCGATGCGGCACAGATTTTCCGGTTGCGCACCACCGACATTGGCCGTCCGCTGGAGGATTTGACCCACTCGCTGGACTACCCCGACTTCATGGACGACCTGCGCAGCGCCTTGCTGCGCAGCCAGCCCAGCGAAAAAGAAGTGCGGGAACTGCGCAACCCCGAGCCGCGGTACTACCTGGTCAAGATGCTGCCTTACCGCATTCCGTCGTCGTCTTCGCACGGCGTGGTGGTGAGCTTCATGGACATGAGCACGGTTCACAGGCTCAACCTGTTGCAAACCATTCTGGACGCCATGACCGCCCACATTGCGGTGCTGGACCACCAAGGCGTGATCACCATGACCAACCGCGCCTGGAACGGGTTCACCACAGACAACAGCGTGCTCACACCCGCCAACACCGCCGTGGGCAGCCATTACCTGCGCATTTGCGAGCAGGCCACAGGCCCGGATGCCGACTACGCCCAGCGGGCCGCATCGGGGCTGCGGGCGGTGTTGTCGGGCTCAAGCGCGCAGTTCTGCATGGAATACCCCTGCAACAGCACCACCGAGCCGCGCTGGTTTGTGATGCACGCTGCGCCGCTGCAGCTGCCACACCAGCCGGACCGGCCGGGCGCTGTCGTCAGCCACATCGACATCACCGCCTGGCATCCGACCCGCACCGCAACCCCTCTGTGACCGTTGCACCCATGACACACCCACCCCAGCCCCCCTCGGTTGGCACCCCCGAAGCCACAGAGGCTGCCGCACCCAACACGGCACAAACGCCAGACTTGCACCAACAGGCCCAGGCCAGACCCCAGGCACCCGGCGCCAGCGCACCACCAGACAACGCGCAGGACCGGGACACAGAACACCTTCAGGAAGCGCTGCGCACGCACCAGATAGAGCTGGAAATCCAGAACGAAGAGTTGCGCCAGACGCAATTTCGGGCCGAACTGGCGAGCAGCCGTTACCAACTGCTGTTCGAGCACATGCCGCAGCCCGCCTTGGTGATCGATCAGCACGCCTTTTTGTACGAATCCAACCTCAGCGCCCGCCAGTGGCTGGGAATGGGACCGGAGGTGAAGCGTGCCAACCGGCACACCCCCCACGCCACGGCCTTGCTGCACGCTCTGCCGCAGGCCAGCAAAACCGAGCTGCTCAAAGCGCTGCGGGCTGGGCAGCGCCAAGAAGCCCAATGCCTGCAGGCTGTTTCTCTGACCACCCACAGCGGCCAGTTGCACCACGTTGACATGCACCTGCTCAGCCTGCCACTGGCCTACCACAGTGACACCCGTTTTCTGGTGCTGCTGGTGGACCGAACGCCTGAAAAGCAACGCGAACGAGACCGCCACCTGTACCAGAGCTTGCTCGACAGCAGCCGTGATCTGATTTACGCCACCGATCTTCAGGGCGGGCTGATGCTGGCCAACCGCGCGGTGCTGGAGCGGCTCAAGATCCACCCGGACCGGGCCCGGGGCACGCGCCGCGAAACCGTGATGCCGCTGCGCGATGCCATCGTTCAAGATGCCAACGACCAGCAGGTGCTGCTCACTGGGCAACCCATCAACACTGTGGAAGAAATGCACGGTCAGCCCGGCCGTCCGGTGCAGGTGTTCATGAGCAGCAAGTTCCCCTTGTGCGATCCCGAGGGCCGCGTTCTGGGTGTGGGGGGCATTTCGCACGATATCTCTGCCGAGCGGGTCGCCCAGCAAGCCCAGTTGCTCAGCGAAAGCGTGTTCCAACACGCCACCGAGGCCATCATCGTCACCGATGTGGATGGTCACATCGTGCGCGTCAACGCCGGGTTTGAAAAAATGTCGGGATTTTCGTCGGTTTCCGTGCTGGGGCACAAGCCCAGTCTGCTGCGCTCCAGCCGGGTGGCAGCGGCTGTGTACAAGGACATGTGGACGGCGCTGGGTGAGCGTGGCCACTGGCAGGGAGAGCTGATCAACCGCAACGTCAGTGGCTCGTTGTACACCGTGCATTGCAGCATCAGCGCCTTGCGCAGCCCCACGGGGGAGCTCACCGGTTATGTGGCAGTACAAACCGACGTTTCTCAACTCAAGGCCGCTGAAACCGCGGTGCAGCGCCTGTCGCATTTCGACAGCCTCACGGGCCTGCCCAACCGGGCGTTGCTGATGGACCGGCTGCACCAGCTGCTGGCCCTGGCCAAACGCCAGAGCCAGACCTTTGCCGTGCTGTTTGCCGATCTGGACCATTTCAAGGAAGTCAACGACTCGCTGGGCCACCTGGTGGGCGACGAATTGCTGTGTGCGATCGGCCAGCGCCTGCGCGACAACGTGCGCTCGCAAGACACCGTGGCCCGCATGGGGGGCGACGAATTTGTGATGCTGCTGCCCATGACCCGGGGTGCCGACGCCTTGAACCTGGCGCACAAGCTGCAAGAGGCCTTGCGCCAGCCCCTGAGCCTGTCGGGCACGCACGACTACCGCCCCCGCGCCTCGGTGGGTGTGGCCATGTACCCCGAAGATGGCGACACCAGCGATGAACTGCTGCGCAACGCCGACACCGCCATGTACGTGGCCAAGACCGGTGGGCGCGACCGCGCCGAGGTGTACACGCGCGCCATGAGCGAAGAAGGCGCGCGGGTGTTTGCCATCCAGACCGAACTGTCCAATGCCATGCAACACGGCGAGCTGCGGCTGTACCTGCAACCCAAATTCAGCCTGGCGGACATGTCGGTGGTGGGAGCGGAGGCCTTGGTGCGCTGGGAACGCCCCATCCATGGCCTGACCAGCCCGGCGGAGTTCATTCCCATCGCCGAAAAAGTGGGTTTGCTGCCGCTGATTGACCGCTGGATGTTGACCGAAACGGTGACGCAATTGGGCCAATGGCACACCGAAGGCCGCTGGCCCGCGCACTGGACGGTGGCCATCAACCAGACCGCCAGCGACTTGCTGCAACCCCACTGGCTGAGCGATCTGCAAAAAAACCTGGTGGACAACCAGGTGCCGGCCAGCCTGGTGCAAATTGAACTGACCGAAAGCGCCCTGCTGCAACCCACCCCCAGCATGCTGGAGCGGTTGCAAGCGCTGCGCGATCTGGGTGTGGATCTGGCCATCGACGATTTCGGTACCGGCTACTCCAGCCTGTCGTACCTGAAGTCGCTGCCGATCACGGTGATCAAAATCGACCAGAGTTTTGTGAGCGACCTGGTGCTGGACCCACCGCGGCACCTGGACAGCAGCGGCCGCGTGCTGATCGAGGCCATGATTGCCCTGGCCCACAAACTGGGCCACACCCTGGTGGCCGAAGGGGTGGAAAACAATGCCCAACGCCGGCTGCTGCACCACCTGGGCTGCGAGCGGGGTCAGGGCTACCTGCACAGCTCGCCCATGCCGAGCACCGAGTTTGCTCAACGCTACCTGGCACCACCCACCGTGGCATGACCCGGGCGGGCGGCGGAACCTACCCCGCCATCACTCGACACCGTGCATGCCGCACAGTTTGGGTGAGGTTCGCGCAACATCAACCCATCAAAATCGCCGAAGGGTTCAGCTGCTCGGCCGGCACGGGGCGGCCCAGCAAGTAGCCCTGCACGGTTTCACAACCCAGGGTGCGCAGCATGTCGAGTTGCATCGCCGTCTCTACCCCCTCGGCCAGCACTTCCAGACCCAGGCTGTGGGCCATCGCCACCACGGCGGTGGCGATGGCGAGGTCGTTGGCGTCGGAGGACATGCCGGCCACAAAACTCTGGTCGATCTTGAGCTTGTCCAGCGGGAAGCGTTTGAGGTAGCTCAGCGATGAATAGCCGGTGCCGAAGTCGTCGATGGCCAGACGCACGCCCAGGGCTTTCAAGGCTTTCAAGGCCACGATGGAGCGTTCGGCGCTGTCCATGATGATGCTTTCGGTCAGCTCCAGCTCCAGCCATTGGGCCGGCAGCCTGGCCTCGGTCAGGGCTTGGGCCACCAGCACAGCCACATCGGTGGCCTGAAACTGCCGGCCCGACAGGTTGACCGCCACCACCAGGGGCGTGCCTGCATCCAGCCATTGCCTGGCCTGGCGGCAAGCCGTGCGCAACACCCAGTTGCCCAGCGGCACGATGAGGCCGGAGTCTTCGGCCAGCGCAATGAACTCACTGGGCAGCACCAAGGCCTGACCCGGTGGCTGCCAGCGCACCAGCGCCTCCACACCCTTGATGCGACCCGAGGCGGCATCCACCAGCGGCTGGTAGTGCAGCACCATTTCATCGCCTTCCAGTGCGCGGTGCAGACGGGCTTCCAGGGCCAGGTGCTGGCGGGCGGAGTCGGTCAGGGCGCGGGTGTGAAAACGGAAGGCGTGACGCTCCTGCCGCTTGGCCTGGAACATGGCCGCCTCGGCATGGGCCATCAGGGTCTGGGGGGAGTCGGCATCGTCGGGGTAGAGGCTGATGCCCGCGCTCAGATCGGCAAACACTTCATGCTCGCCGGCCAGCACAAAGGGCATGTCCATTTGCAGCGTGAGTTGGCGGGCCATCAAGGCGGCTTCGCGGGGGGTGCTCACCGCTTCCATCAACAGCACAAAGTCGTCACCCCCCAGCCGAGCCAGCAGGTGGTCGGGGTTTATCACCGCTTGCAGCCGACGCGCCACCTGCTGCAGCAGTTCGTCACCGGCCGGGTGGCCCAGGCTGTCGTTGATGAGTTTGAAGCGGACCACGTCCAGGTGCAGCACCGCGACCCGCTGACCGTACTTGGTGCAGCGTTCAACCATTTCGTCCAGGCGCAACAAGGTCAACAGGCGGTTGGGCAAACCGGTGAGCAGATCGTGGTGCGTCAGGTGGGCCAATTCGGCTTCGGTGCGGCGCAGGCGGGAGAGATCGGTGGACACGCCCACGTAGTGGGTGGCTTCGCCTTGCGGGTTGTTGAGGCGGTGGATGGTGAGCCACTGGGGGTAAATTTCCCCGTTTTTGCGCCGGTTCCACAACTCGCCCTCCCAGCTGCCGTGGGCCAGCAGGCTGGACCACAGAGCACGGTAAAACGCCACGTCGTGCCGCCCTGAAGACATCAGGCTCGGGTTTTGGCCGAGCACCTCCTGAGCGCTGTAGCCCGACGCGGTTTCGAACGCGGGGTTGACACTGACGATGGCCGGGGTCAGGTCGGTGACGACGACGGCATCGCGGGTGGACTGCAGCACGGCGGCGGCGCGTTGCAGCTCGTCGCGGGCACGGGTGCGCTGCACGGCCAGCGCCACCAGGTTGGCAAACTCGTGCAGCATCGCCTGCTCGGGAGCGGTGGGCGTGCGCACGGTGTCGAAGTACACCGCCAGGGTGCCACCCACTTGGTCGGGGGCGTTGGCATGACCACCCTTGAAAGGCACGGACCAGCAGGCCAGCAGCCCTTCCTCGCTGGCCAGCGAGCGGTAGGCCGCCATGAAAGGATGTGTCCTGATGTCGCTCACCCACACGGGCTGGCCTGTAAAAGCCGCCGTGCCGCAAGCCCCCTCGCCATCGGCAGGGTGCAAACCGTCAATGGCCCGGTTGACCGACTCGGGCATGCTGGGGGCAGCCGCCAGCCGGAGGCTGCCCGTGTGCTCATCGCGCAGCAGAATGGAGGCTCGCATGCTGGGGTCAAGCCCTTCCAGGCCCAACGCAATCTGGCGCAGCAACGCCAGCAGATCGGCCCCGGCCAGCAACTTGGTGAGCAGCTCGGTGCGTGCGTGCTCCATGAGTTGGGTGCGTTTGTCGCCCGTCACCAAGACCCAGGTGCCCGTCACCTCGTTGAACGTGCCTTCGGCACCGTGGTCCACGTTGAGCTCTTCACGCACCCATTCCCAGTGGCCCCCATGGGACTGCATCCGGTATTCCCGAACCCAGGGGCGGGGCTGTTGCAACCACTCCGCGGTGGGGGTCATGACACCCAGATCGTCGGGGTGCACATGCTGGGTCCACCAGCCGGGTGCCAACGTCTGCGCCACGGTAAAGCCCAGCAAGGGCTGGATGTTGCTGCTGACCCAGTGGATAGACAGGCTGGGGCCATCCCACGCCATGCTGAACAGAACGACCGCACCGGCGACCAACAGGTGGTCGAGTTTTTGCTGGGCCGCCCACAGCGCCGCACGCTCGTGCACCAGCAGGTGCTGGCGGTGCACGCTGTCGAGCACCGTGGGCATGGCGTACAGGTAACCGGTGTGCTTGACCATGTAGTGGCTGGCCCCGCGCAGCAGGGCCAGCACGGCCATGTCTTCGCTGCCGTGGTCGGTCACCAGCACCACGGGCAGGTCAAGCTTGCGCTGCTGGCGCACCACATCCAGCAGTTCCAGTCCGTCCATGCTGGGCATGTGGCAATCGACCACCAGCACATCCCACTCGCAAGGCTGCTGCTCGTTCAGGGGCAGGCGTTTCAACGCCTGGTGTGCCGAAGACACCGCCGTCATGTGGATGTGCGGCGCGTGCTTTTGCATGTGGCGCAGGGCCAGGTCCAAGCCAAAAGCGTTGTGCTCCACCAGCAACACCCGCAACGAGTGGCGAATCGTCACCTGCATTTGCTGGTACCGCACCCAGGCGGCTTGCAGGTGGGCACCCAGAGTTTCCAGGTAGTCGTCCCGCTTCACCAGGTAATCGTTGGCCCCGGCCTGGATGGCCGACACGGCCGCCTCGGGGTCGCCGTGGCCGGTCACGATGACCACCGCCATGGGCCAGCCGGCATCGCGCACGGCACGCAACAGGTCCAGCCCCGAGCCATCGGGCAGGGCCACATCGGTCAACAACAGATCAAACGGCACGCGCTGGCCACTGGCCGCCTGGGACAACAGGTCGAGTGCCTCGTGCTGGGCGTGCACCAGCGTCAACACCACGCTGGGCAGGCTGCGCTGAAGATAGAGGCGAGCCAGGTCGGCATCGGCCTGCGAGTCTTCAAGATAGAGGATGTGCTTCAGGGTCATGACGGCATTCGATAGGTGTGCTCTTCATGGGCGCTGGCACGACCCAGCAGCGGAGGCTCGGGTGGCAGATTATCACCGCACCAATAGCGCTCAATGCGCTGGGCCACGGCCATGAAATCGTCAAAACCCACCGGCTTGACGATATAGGAGTTGGCCCCATTGTCATAGGCGATATTGACATCGGACACCTCTTGCGAGGTGCTGAGCATGACCACCGGCACGCGGCGGACCACCGGGTCGGTTTTGAAGGCGCGCAGGGTCAAGACCAAGTCAACCGGGTTGTCTTCCACCAGGAACATGGGTGGGTCAGCGGGGTGGGTTGGCCTGCATGGACTTGGTGAAAAAATGCAACAGATACAACTGTTGTAACGAATGCAACAGATGGGCGCGTTGGCAGGGCCATCGGCGTCAGGGGTGCTGCGCACCGGATGGCCCCTGGCCGAGTCCGGCATCCGCAGCGCATGGGCTGGCCAGTGGCAGCTCCAGCCAGAAGGTGGCGCCAGCGCCGGGCTGGCTCTCGGCCCATACCCGGCCGTGCATGCGCTCCACCGCTTTTTTGACCAGCGCCAGCCCAATGCCGGTGCCGGGAAAGGCTTCCTGGCGGTGCAGGCGCTGGAACATCTCAAAAATGCGGTCGTGGTACTTCATGTCAAAGCCCACACCGTTGTCGCGCACCCACACGCGGGCCACACCGTTGCCGCGCTGGCAACCCACCTCCATACACGGCGACGCAGCCTGGGCGGAAAACTTGATGGCGTTGCCCAGCAGGTTGCGCAGGACCATGGCCAGGCCGGTGGCATCGGCCCACACCACGCTGTCGTCCCAGGCGGTGCTGACGCTGCAGTGCTGGGCCTCCAGGGCGGCTTGCGAGAACGCCAGTGCGTCGCTGAGCTGCTCTGCCAGCGGCAGCGGGCGCAGCTCCAGGTGGCGGCGCTCCATGCGCGAGTAGACCAACAAATCGTCAATCAGCTGCTCCATGCGGTGCACGCCCGAGCGGATTTGCGCCACAAACAAGCGCCCCTCGGCATCGAGTTGGGTCAGGTGGTCGTGCTCCAGCAGGCGGCTGTAACCGTCCACGCCGCGCAGCGGCGCTTTCAGGTCGTGCGAGACGGAATACACAAAGCTCTCCAGCGACTGGTTGACGGCCTGCAACTCGGCCGTGCGCTCGGCCACGCGCTGCTCCAAACCAGCGTTGACTTGGCGCAAGTTCTCTTCGGCCTGGACCTGTGCGGTGACATCGTGCGACACCACCACTTGGCTCACACGGCCATCGGGCAGGCGGATCACACCGCCATGCGACGACAGATGGCGCACCTCGCCCTGAGCGGTGATCAACCGAAAACGCGCTGTCTGCCCCACGCCGGTGCGCACCGTCTCGTCAAAGACACACTGCAAAGCGGCCCGGTCATCGGGATGGACATCGTCCCACGACAGCCGGCCAGGCTGGGCACGCTCGTCGCCCAGCAATTCGCGGTAGGCGGGGTTGGCGTACAGGCGGCGGCCCTGAATGTCGTTCACGGTGATGAAGCTGGTGGCCCGCTCAACCAGCACGCGGAAGAAGTCGGCCTGGGCCAGCAGCTGGGCTTCCAGCGCTTTGATGTCGGTGATGTCCAGACAAGAACCCATGAAACCCACAAACACCCCCTGTGCGTCCAGGCGGGGCGTGCCCTGGTCGAGCATCCACCGGTATTCACCATCGTGGCGACGCAGCCGGTACTCCCTTGAAAACGCCTCGCGCGCATCGAACGACGCGACATACACGGCCAGACATCGGGCGAAATCCTCGGGGTGAACACCCTCGGCCCACCCGTTGCCCCGCTCTTGCGCCAACGTGCGCCCGGTAAAAGCCAACCAGCGCTCGTTGAACCAGTCACAACCTTTGTCCAGTCCAGACGTCCACAGCAACGCCGGCGATGCATTGGCCACCGTGTGCAGGTGCTGGTGTTGCTGCTGCAAGGCCTCGGCCATGTGATCCATCGCCCGGCCAATGCCACCGAGTTCGTCCGATTCGTGCATGCCCGTGCGGGCCAACCAATGGCCCTGACCCAAGGCCGTGGCCGTGGCCTTCAGGTGCTCCATGCGCTGTATCCAGGTGCGGTGAACCAGCCAGGTGATGAACGCCAACAACAGCAACACCGTTGCCGTTTCGCGCAGTGTGCGCACACGCGCAATGTTCCAGGCCTGCGCCACGGCGCCGGCACTGTCCACCTGCACCAACAACTGGTGCTGCGGATAGACACTGACATGCCCGAGCAACACCGTCTTTTCATCCGACAAAACGTGGGTTTGGGCGGCATGCTCAGCGGCGCTGGCGGCCCCATTCCGGTGCAGACCCCAGGCGGAAGCCAGTGTCGGATCGGCCATGGCCTGAAGCACCGACGCCAGCGGCTGCCCCACATCGCGGCGGGACAAGGAAGCCCGCACCCGACCGTGCGCGTCCACCAACCAGACGTGGGTGACGCCGGGATACAAACCCCAGGCACCGACGAGCCGGCGCACGCCGAGCCAACTGCCTTGGGCGGTATCGCTACCCAGCTGGGTTTCCAGCCGGGTTTGCTCCAGGTGCAGCCGGTCCCGCAAGGTCGCCTGTGCGTCCTGCACCACGTTGTGGCGCACGGACGCCCAGCTCAGGACGTTGATCCACAGCCATACCGGGAGCACCACGCAGACCACGATCAACGGAATGGAATAGCGCGAGGGCCAGTGTGCAAACCAGCGCACGATCCAGGGCCGTGCGGGCGGCGCGGCGCCATGGGCAGGCACATCTGGGGCGCGCGCAGCGCTCATGGCCGCCCTCCAGACACCGACGGATGGTCCGCTGCGGCGGTGGCCGACTGCGGCGCCCGCGTCAACGCCAATGCCAACGGAGCGGGGTTGAGCAGGCTGACCCAATCGGGTGGCTGGCGGATCAGCCCCAGGCTTTGCAAGACGGTGCTCATGGCCTGACCGCCTTGAGCCAGCGGCGCAGCGGCTGGGCCCGTCTGGGACAGGTCGGGCTGCAGGCGCTGGAGCATGTCGGCCAGCGACAAAAACCGCAAACCTTCCAAGGTTTGCAGGTACTGCGTGGGGGTCAAGTCCACACCCGCAGCCAGCCACGGCGGCGGGCCCGAAACGAGCGTCAGACGTTGGCGTGCGTGGTCCCAGGCCAGCAGCAATTCCGCCAGCCGGGTGGTGTCGAGGCCGGGGCGTGCCACCAACACATCGACCACCTCGCCGGGCAGTTCGCGGGTATCGAGCACCTTGACAGCACCGCGCTGCTCCAGACGGGTTTTCATGGGCTCAAAGGTCACCAGCATGTCCACTTGGCGGCTGGTCAGGGCATTTTCATGGTCCGCCGCCTCCATGTGGACAGGCTGCACATCGGCCAGGGTGAGGCGTGCCTTGTCCAGCCAGTGCGCCAGCATGAGCTCACCCAGCGCGGTGCGCTCCAGCCCAATGCGCAACGGCTGCATGGCCTTCGAGGGAGCCGATGTGGACGTGGATGCGGCAAGGCTGGCGGCAACATCGGCCCTGGCCAGCACGGCATCGGCCCCGGCCGAGTCGCTGAGCACCGCCACAATATGCAGCGCCTGCCCCTCATCGGCCAGGCGCAGCGCTTCGTCCAACGTGAGGGCGGCCACCTCAATCAGCCCGTTGCGAAAAGCGCGCTTGGTTTCGGTGTTGGAAGCCAGCTCCACCACGCGCACGGCGGGGGGCAACGCGCCCATTTCCTGCGCAAACACCCAAGGCTCGTAACCCACCCAGGGGTTGACGGCAATGCGCCAAAGAGCGGCTGGGGGAGCGGGGCTGCAAGAGACCAGCCACAGCGCGCCCAACAAGACCCAGACCACCCTCGGCCAGCGGGTCTGCCACAACGGCCGCCGAAGACGCAGGTTCATGGTGTCAACCGTTCGGCGGTGAGTTCGGGCTCGGCCATGACCACCCGGTTGCGTCCCTGGGCCTTGGCCCGGTAGAGCGCCAGGTCGGCACGCACCAGGGCATCTTCCGGGTTGGCGTCGGTCGACCCCACCTCGGCCACCCCCACGCTGACCGTGACCGGTATCGGCCCCCCCGCGGTCATGACCGGTTCCATGGCCACGCTCTGACACAGCTCCAGGGCGGTTGCGTGGGCGCCGTCCAGGTGGGTGTCGGGCAGCAGCACCGCGAACTCTTCGCCGCCCAGGCGGCCCAGGTGGTCGCTGCGGCGCAAACGCTGCCCCACCAGCTGAGTCACGCGTTTGAGCACCTCATCGCCCACGGCGTGGCCGTGCTGGTCGTTGATCCGCTTGAACCAGTCGAGGTCAAACATCAGCACCGACAACGGATGTCCGTGGCGGCGCTGGCGGGCGTGCAGCCGCTCCAGTTGCACCATAAAACCCCGGCGGTTTTCAACCCCGGTCAAGGGGTCGGTGATCGACAGCTGCCGCAACTTCGCTTCTTGCGCCTTGCGTTCGGTGATGTCTTGCTTGACGGCAATGAAGTTGGTAATGACCCCGTCCGCTCCCGCATAAATGGGGGTGATGGCCATTTCTTCGTCGTACAACTGCCCGTCTTTGCGTCGGTTGATCAACTCACCGCGCCACACGTTGCCCGCCAGAATGGTGGACCAGATGCGCTCGTAAAACGCTTTGTCTTGCTTCCCTGATTTGACCAGTTCGGCGGGCTTGCGGCCCACCGCCTCGGCCAATTCGTAGCCGGTCAACCGGGTGAAGGCGGCATTGGCCCACACCACCGACGTCGTGATGTCGGTGATCACCACCGCGTGATCCAGGGCATTGAGCGCCTGGATCTGGAGGCGAATCTGATCGCTCTGCGCCATCAGGTCGGACATATCGCGGGCCACCAGAACGATGTGATCGGATCCGTCTTCACTCACCTGACGGATATCGACCTGGCACGGCACCGAGCGGCCGTCGCTGGTGAGCAGATCGAGGTGGAACGTACCCCGACCGTGTGGGGGCAAACTGTCGCCCAGGCTGGCCCATCCCTTGTCAGGGCGGTTGGGGCGCAGCAACCTGTCGAGCCTGACCCGGAGCAAAGCCGTGTGCTCGTAGCCCAGCAAGCGGCAGGCACTGGCGTTGGCCTCCACCACCTGGCCCGTGTCGGCCTGCGCAACCAGAATGGCGTCGCTGACATGCTCCATCAGCTTGTAGGCCTTGAGCTTTTGGCTCAGCAAACCCATTTCGGCATGGGCTTTCTGCACCTCGTGGTGGTGGCGCTGGATGGTTTCGTGCAGGTATTCGATGTAGCGCCCTTGCTGCGCCTTGACCACATCGTGCCGGGTGAGGATGCCCACGAGCCGGCCCTCTTCCACCACACCCAAACGGCGAATATGGAAAGCTTCCATGTGGTGCGCGGCCTCTTGCAGCGGCATGTCGGGGCGCACGGTTTGGAGGGGTCCAGACATCACCTCGGCCAACGGGCGCTGCAGCTGCGCAGGCCCCATGCGCGAGAACCGCACCATGTCACGCTCAGACACCAGACCCACAGGCGCTCCACCCTGGGTCACCAACACACAGCCTATGCGCTTGTCGGCCATCAGGCGGGCTGCGCGGTCCAGGGTCTCGGTGCCGTCCAGTGCCAAGGGGTTCAGGGTCATGGCGCTGGCCACGGTTTTGAGTTCGAACATGCGCTCAAAACCCAGGTAGCGCATGAAGTCACCTTCACTGACCACCCCCACCAGCTTGCCCAATGCATCAACCACCGCCAAATAGCGAAAGCGCCGCGAGATCATTTCACGGAAGCCATCGCGGCAGTCCACCGTGGCGGCCAGTGCAAAAACGGGCCGTTGCATCACGTCAGCCATGGTCTGTGGCTGTCGTTGCTCACCCAACGTGCCGACCAACAACCGCACCGCGTCTTGCTCGGTGAAGATGCCTGCAGGCCGGTGTTGTTCATCCACCGTCAGCAGACACCCGATCTTGCGATGTTCCATGATGGCCAAAACCTCGGCCAACGGTGTGTCGGGTGCGATGGTGACCGGCTCGTGGTTGACCAACGATGACAGGGCAACCGTCTTGTGAGGAGAATGGTGAGGCATGGCAACGCATGGGAGCGGAGTAAATGTAAGTACATTCTCTAACACCTTGCAGCATCGGTGGTTGGCAGGATGCCCCCCAACCGAGCAAACGCCCCTCGGGGTGCCGACAACCGCACCCGAAGCAGGCGCCTGTCGGGCTTGGGGTGGCGAAAGGGTTGCCCGTGGTGCTGCGGTCCCAACGGGTGCGCCACTTCGAAGCAACAAAAGCCAAGTTTCATCAAGATCTCCAGCGGGCAATTGGCGCTCAACTGCGGTTTTCAGGTCAAAAAGTCCTAACCATCTGCCGCCACGGCACCAGCCCGCTGGCTGCGGTCGCGTTCCAGCAACGCGCTCAGCGCGGCGTGCGCCTGTTCCAGCGTGCCATCCGGGTTGACCCACCAGTCGGTGGACCAGATGCGCACAATCTCCCAGCCCAGGCCGCGCAGCACCTGCTCGCGCAGTTTGTCGCGGTCGCGCGCGGTGGCCGAGCGGTGGTAGGTGGCGCCGTCGCATTCCACCCCCGCCAGGTAGCGGCCGGCAAAGTCGGGGTGCACCACGCCCAGATCAATGCGAAACGACGATGCGCCGATCTGGGTGTGCACCTGCCAGCCTTTGCGGCCCAGTGCGGCGGCCACGCTGGCTTCAAACGGGCTGTCAAAGTCGCCCTGGCTGCCGCGGTGCGCCTGGGCCAGCGCGCGCGGCCCGTGTTCGGCAAATTCCAGAAAGTGCTTGAGGTCGCGCACGCCAGCGGCCTGGGTGCGTGAGAGGTCCATCTGGTCGCCGCGCAGGCTGCTGAACACGCGCAGTTCGTGCCGGGCGCGTGTGACGGCCACGTTCAGGCGGCGCTCGCCGCCGTCGCGGTTGAGCGGACCGAAGTTCATGGACACGGCACCGGCCAGGTCGGGCCCGTAGGTGATGGAGAAGTACATGATGTCGCGCTCGTCGCCCTGCACGCTTTCCAGGTTTTTTACGAACACGGGTTCGATCTCGCCGTCGGCAAAGTACGGCTCCAGGCCGGGGTCTTGGCGGCGCGCTTCGTCCAGCAGGTCTTCAATCAGGCTTTGCTGTTCGGCGTTGAAGGTGACCACGCCGATGGTGAGACCCGAGGCCCGAAAGCCGGGCGATTGCAGGCGCTGCACCAACTCGGCCACCAGCGCCTGGGCTTCGGGCGGGTTGGTGCGGGCACCGCCTTTTCCGTAACGGCCGTCCACCCAGTGGAAACTGACGGCGCGGTCGTCGGTCACAGGCGATGGGAAGGTGACCAGACCGCCACCGTAGTAGCGGTGGTTGCTGAAGGCGATCAGGCTTTCGTGGCGCGAGCGGTAGTGCCACGACAGGTGGCGCGTGGGCAGGCTGGCGCCGAGGCATTCGTCGAGAATGCTTTCCAGATCGGCCTCTTCCAGGTCATCGTCGCCGTTGTCGGCCCGGGCAAAGAAGTTGGTCGGGGGCAGCTGTTTCGGGTCGCCCACCATCACCACCTGTTTGCCGCGCGCCATGGCGCCAATGGCGTCCCACACCGGAATTTGCGAGGCTTCGTCGAACACCACCAGGTCGAAGTTGCTGGCGTCGGCCGACAGGTACTGCGCAATCGACAGCGGGCTCATCAACAGGCACGGCGTCAGGCGCAGCACGACCGACGGAATTTCTTGCAACAGCTGGCGCAGCGGCAGGTGCTGGCGCTTCTTGGTGATTTCGCGGCGCAAGATGCCCCATTCGCTGTTGCGCTGGATGCTGTCGGCCGCGGGCAGGTCGGCGCACAGCTTGGCGCGTATCCACGCGCGTGACACCTGGGTGAATTCGTCGTCCAGGTTTCGGAACGCCTGAATGCGAAGCTCGTGCTCGGCGGAGACGAAGCGCTTGAGCACTTCGTCGCCGTCCACCGCTTCGGCCAGCCACCAGCGGGCGTAGTTCACCTCCAACACGTTCGTTGCCTGGGCCGGCGCCACGGCACCGGCCTCGATGCGGTCCACCAGCGGCGCCAACCCGGCGCTGCGGGCGCTGGCCTGGGCGTGGCGCCAGGCACACCAGGCGTGCAGTCCGGGGTGGTGCGCCTCCAGCCGCGCGGCGACTTCGGCCAGCGCAGCGGGCGCCAGATCGGACAGGGCGCGGCGCACCGGCTCGGGCTGCGCCGCCGTGGTGCTGAAGTGGTCGGTGGCGCTGCTCAGCTCGGTCAGCAGCGCCAGCACCTGCTGGCAGCTCTGGCCGATGGGGCCCGTTTCCCCCAGTTCGTGGCAGCGCGCGCCCAGCAACGGGAGCAGCCGCTCCATGAGCTGCGCCTCTGCGGCGGGTGACAGACCGAGCCCCGACACACCGGCATGCAACAACGCATGGAACCGCAGTGCGTGGGTGACGACCTCGCCGTCGGTGTCCAGCCCACGCCAGACGTCTGGGCACGGGTCACGCAGGGAGTCCATGGCCAACAGCCGGACTTCGAGGGCGCTGCGCGCCTGCAGCAGGGCGTGCTGCTGCTGCAGCACGGGGCCGCAGCGGCCTTCGGCCACATCGGGGTGCGGCGCTTTCAGGCTGCCCCGGTGCCGCAAACCCATGCGTTCGCGCTCAAAAGCCAGCGCAGACCGCAGGATCGAGGCGTCTTGGCCCGGCGCTGTGGCGTGGCTGGCCTCACCGATCGCCATGGCTTCGGTCAGACGCTGCTCCAGCTCCAGCCAGGTCTTCAGGCGTTGCCCCTCCTGGGCCCAGCGTTCGCCACAGCTGCCGTCCAGCACGGCGCCCAGGCCCTCCAACGAAAAGGGCTTGTGCAGCCGTGCGGCGCGCAGCGCAGCGTTGGCTTTCAGCACGCTTCGCGCGTGGTCGGTGCGCGTCTTGACGCCGGCCCAAAACCCTTCGCCCGCGCCCCCGAGGTCCAGTTGGTTCACCTCGTCGTGCAAGCGCTGGATGCGCACGAGCAAGGTCAGATCCTCGGCGATGCGCGGTACACCGGCGTCCTGGGTCACCGCTTCGAGCGCGCGCCGCACCCGGCGCTGCCCCAGCCACGAGAGCGGCCAGAACGCCCCTTGGGCCTGGGTCCAATCGCGCTGCAGTTGCACCACAGGGAGCTGGCCCACGCCTGCGCCGTACCGCACCGACAGGCCCGCGCGCAGTTCGGTGATTTCTTCGATCCACTGCACGCCGCGCTCCAGGTCGTCGCTCACGCCACTGGGCCACGGCGTGCCCAGTTCCGTTTGCAGGCGCCGGCGCAACTCCAGCAACTCCACCGGCCATGGGGTGGACATTTGTGCCGAAAGATCGCGGTGCTGGTGCAGCAACACCGTGCCCGCCTTCAGCGCCACGCTGAGAGCTCGGCTGTCGGGCAAGGCACAAAAGCTCCACGCCCCGTGGGCGGCCTGCGGCAAGGCCTTGACCAGCACCGCAACCGCCAAGCGGGTCTGCATGTTCAACGCCGGCCATTCCAGACCCAGTGACTGGCCCAGGTGTTCAACGGCCTGGGAGAAGCGGCCAACGACCGCTTGCAGGGTTTGCGCGGCGCGCACCATGTCTTGCTGCCAGCGGACCGACCAATCGGTGGCGTGCACCGGCACCCAAGGGCCTGCCAGCAGGTTGTGGGGGCCGACGGCTGAGGCATTGGCTTGCAGCCGGCCAGCCAGTTCGCGCAGCCTGGCCAAGTCGGCTTCGTTGTGCGCCGACGGCGATGGCCAGTTCAGGTGCAGGTCGGGCACATCGCCGTGGGCGGCCACGCAACCGATGGCCTGGTACACCGTCCAGCCGTTGCCGTGGCGGTGGTGCAGGCGGGCCACGTAGGTGGAGAGCTGTTCGCGCAAGCGGCCCAGCTGCTGCGCTTGGGCCAGCCAGGCGGCCGAATCGACCTCGCCCTTCGCATCCCACGACTTCTGCAGCTGGCCCAGCACATCGAGCTTGCGGCTCTTGTTGGAGTGCAGCTCCAGGCAAAACTCGCCCAGGCCCACTTCGCGCAGGCGGCGGTAAACCACCTCCAGCGCGGCAATTTTCTCGGCAACAAACAACACCCGCTTGTTCTCGGCGAGGCACTGCGCAATCAGGTTCGCAATGGTCTGGCTCTTGCCCGTGCCGGGCGGGCCGATGAGCACAAAGTCTTTGCCCTGGGCTGCCGCCATCACGGCGGAGAGTTGCGACGAGTCGGCCGGCAGTGGGCAAAACACCTGCTGGGGCGCAAAGTCGGTGTCAAGTCGGCGGACGTCGGGAAACGCGATGCTGGAGCGGTAGGGCTCGCGCGGCGAGTCCATCAGGTGGGCCACCACGGGCGACTTGCGCAGGTCGCCGGTGCGCTCGGTCAGGTCCTTCCACATCAGGTATTTGGCAAACGAGAACATCGACAGCACCACGTCTTCGCTGACCTCCCAGCCGCGAATGTCTTTGACGGCGGCGCGCACGCGTGCCCAGATGCCGGGTATGTCCAGGCCCACGCCGTCGCTGGGTGCGTCTGCCACGGACACACCCAGCTCCAGCTGAAAGTCTTGGCGCAGCATTTCAACCAGGGTGGGGTTGAACAGCGGCTCGCTCTCTTGCACCTGCAGTGTGAACCCCGAACGCGCGCTCTTGCGGTTCAGCGTGACGGGCAGCAAGACCAGCGGCGCCTGGAGCCGCAGCTCGGGCTTGTCGCGCCGGCTCCAGACCAGAAAGCCCAGCGCCACAAACAGCGTGTTGGCCCCACCCTCTTGCATGGCCTGGCGCGCGCCCCGGTACAGATCGACCAGGCGCCCTTCGAGCTCTTCGGCTTCAAGCGGAATCAAGACCTCGCGGCGCATCAGCGCCTCGGCCGCTTGCGCCTGGCGCAGGTCTTCCAGGCTGCGTGCCTCGTGCAGGGGCTGGCTGCGCGGGTCGTCGCCCTGCATCCCTGGGGGGCTGGGCAGCAGCTTCAGGGTGTGCCCCTGGGTCAGTGCGTCTTCCAGGGCGGCACCGGCCACCTCCAGCGGCAAGGTTTTCTTGCCGGGCTTGAAGTTCAGCAGGGCGTTGCGCAACGACAGGTCGAGCAGCTTGCGCTGCCAGCGCTCCAGCCGGTCTGTCGGGTCGAGGTCGGCGCTCGGTGCGGCGGGCGCTGTGCGGTCCGGTACGTCCGGCGCATCTTCCACCGCGCAGCCGGGCTCGGGTTGTTCGGCCGGCAACACGGGCTCAACACCTTGGGCCAACGCCAGCGGCTTGATGCGGGACATGCGGGCGCGCTTCACATCCACCACCAGCTCGAACGTGTCCGCCGCAGCCTCCTCCAGCTGGCGGTTGGCGCTGGCAATGGCCTGGCTGAACGCCACAGCCTGGCCTCGGGCAGCCAGGGTGGCTTCAAACACCAACACCTCTTGCAGCTTCACCCGCGTGCGCAGAGCGGTGATGTCGTCCACCACCGCGGTGGCAAACTGCTCGTCGTGCAGCCACACGCCCACCAACGCATGGCCCCGGGTGAACACCAGCAACGGGTTGAGGTGGGCCTGTTCCAGGCAGGCCGCAAACAGCAGCGTGAGGTCCAGGCACGTGGCCAGCCCCGCGTCCAGCACCTGCCCGGGGCTGCGCACTTTCTGGCCGGTGTGCTCGAAACTGGCCGGCGGGAGTGCGTAAGTGAGTCGGCGCTGAAGCACCGCCGTCCAGAGGCCCGAAGCGAGCTCCCAGGCCCGCTTGGCACCCTGGGTGTAGCCGTCGATCGACCCCGACTTGCCCGCCGACTGCAAAGCCAGCGCCGCATCCCTGAGCAAACGATCCACCGCCGGATCGTTGGGCTGAACGAAGGCGGCCACCATTTCAGGCAACGGCCCCAGGCCACCCCACTGGTTGCGGGCCAGCAGTTCCACCGTGCAGCTGTGCGTGGCCAGAACCACATCGGGTTGCTGGCTGCTGCGCAATTCAAAGTGCCACGAGGCCGGCTCGGCCTCGGTCAACCGCGACAACAGAGCGCCCTGGAGCTGCACATCCAGATCGCGCAGGTGGTAGGTTTCACCGGATGCCACTGACGCCAGACGCCAGACGCGTGGCTTGACGAACTCAGGCTCGCTGCGCAGTTGAATCGTCAGGTCACTCAACGTTGTGGCCGATGCATTGACGACGGCCAGCGCGTGCAACACAGGGACCGCATTTTGAAAAGCCGCCAGGTTCAGCTTGTCGGCCGCGCTGACCTGCAAACGAACCGAGTGGGTCTGTTGCGCTTCAGCCAGGGTGGCATCCCTGCTGGATTCTTCATCGGCCAACCGACCGGGCTCCACTGTCATGCATATTCTCCATTTCGACCTATTGTGTCGCGCGACCGGTGTGTTGTAACAAGCATGGACAACTTTCCCCTCCCGCCTACCACCCTCGTCTATCGAACACAACCGGCATCGGCCAACAGGCCAAGCCCACGCGAGCATCGCCAAACGTGCGCAGGGGCAGGCGCCCATCACTTTTTCTTGCTTTTGTAACGCCACAAAACCATGCGAACCCACACCCATGGAACCATTCCATTAGCACTCACTCATAGAGAGTGCTAATATTTATGAAAGCCAACCTGAGGAGGGTTCTTCACATGTCCGTATCACTTGCTCCCGCCGCCTTGCCCACCGCCACCCTGGCTGTGGCCAGCCCATGGGCCAGCCGCTCGCTCACCCTGCCCCCGCTGGGGAATCTGGACGCCTACATTTCTGCCGTCAACCGCATGCCTCTGCTGACGCTGGAAGAGGAACAAAGCGCCGCGCGCCGTTTGCGCGACCACAACGACCTGGACGCTGCGGGCCGGCTGGTGATGTCGCACCTGCGCCTGGTGGTGTCGATCGCCCGCCAATACCTGGGCTACGGCCTGCCCCACGGCGACCTGATTCAGGAAGGCAATGTGGGCCTGATGAAGGCCGTGAAACGCTTCGACCCCGATCAGGGCGTGCGCCTGGTGAGCTACGCCATGCACTGGATCAAGGCCGAGATCCACGAGTACATCCTGAAAAACTGGCGCATGGTCAAGCTGGCCACCACCAAGGCGCAGCGCAAGCTGTTTTTCAACCTGCGCTCGCGCAAGCAAGGTTTCCGCGCCGACGCGCTGGACGGTGACACGCACCGCGACGTGTTGTCCGACACCGAAGTGGGCACGATGGCGCGCGAGCTGAAGGTGAAGCCGGAAGAGGTGCGTGAAATGGAAACCCGCTTGTCGGGCGGCGATGTGGTGCTGGACCCCGGCCCGGGCGACGACGGCGAAGACAGTTTTGGCCCCATTGCCTACCTGGCCGACGCCACCCACGAGCCCACGGCGGTGCTGGAGTCGGCCGAGCGCGACGCGCTGGCCACCGAGGGCATTGCACTGGCCATGAGCGAGTTGGATGAGCGCTCGCGCCGCATCGTCAGCGAACGCTGGCTGAAGGTGAACGACGACGGCTCGGGTGGCATGACGCTGCACGAACTGGCGGCCGAATACGGCGTGAGCGCCGAGCGGGTGCGCCAGATTGAGGTGGCGGCCATGAAAAAAATGCGCAAGGCCTTGGCGGTTTACGCCTGAACCTGGGGCCTCCGCCCTTCACGCAAAAAGCCCCGGCTGAAGCCTCAGCCGGGGCTTTTTGCCGCCTGTGGCCGGCTGCGGAAATAACGCTTGCAGCTTACCGGGATCAACCTCTGCGTTGCCGTTGGCGTCCGAAGAATGGACGGCGGCACAAGCCAAAATAGGCGATGCGCATTTTTCAACTCCACCGCCCGCCCCACTGCAGCACGGCGCTGTTCCACCGGTTCCGGCTGCTGGGCCTCATCGGACTTCTCTTGTGGACGGTGATCGGGACTGGCAGTGCACACGCGACCGACACAACCGGACGCTTGAAACTGCCACCGGTGTTGCTTGACACGGCACAAGACCATGTGCCGCTGGCCCAGCGCAGCCTGTTCTGGGTTGACCTCTCCGGTCAACTGACGGCACAGGACGTAGCACAACGGCAAGACAGCCTGCCGTGGGCGGTACGCAGCCCCAAGCACCGTCTGCTCATCAACCCGCAAGCCGTGCTCTGGGTGCGCTTTGACGCCTGGGTGAAAGACACCAGTGCGCACTGGGAAGTCGAGTTGACGCAATCGGGCATCGACCTCATCAGTCTGTACGAACAGCGCGCAGACGGCAGTTGGCAAGCACAGCACGCGGGCGACAGCATTCCGGTGCGCGACTGGGCGTCGCCAGACCGCTACCCGGTGTTTGCACTGGACACGCGGGCCGATACGCCCGTGACCTATTGGGTCCGTATCCAGCATACCCGGGTGCCGTTTTCGGGCGAACTCTTTGTGCACCGCCACAGCCATCTGCGCGAACAGCGCATGACCCAGCAGTTTTTGCTGGGTGCGTATTTCGGCATGGCGCTGCTGCTGACGGTGGTGGCCGTGGTCAATGCACTGGTGTTTCGCGAAGTCAGCTTTGCCGCCTACGCAATCTACACCTCGGTGTTGGGTCTGGCGCTGGCCGCTTCGCTGGGGGTGGGTGGTCAGTTTCTTTGGCCCCATTCCGCCAGGTGGAACGGCATGGCCGAATTTGTGCTGCTGCCCCTGGTGGCCGTGGTGGGCTTGCTGTTTGTGCGGCATGTGGTGCAAGCACAGCGCATCGGGCGCTGGCTGGACCGGTTGTCGCTCACCCTGGCCGGTGTGCTGATGGTGTTGACCGCCTGGGACCTGCTCCGTCCCAGCAGCGTCACCCTGCAAGCCATCACCACCGCAGGCGCCCTGACCATGGTGTTGGTCTACGCCATGCTCTGGACCGCCTGGCGCACGGGTGAGCGCTGGGTGCACTGGATTGCGCTGGGCATTCTGCCGGTATTGATGGCCGGCACACTGCCCATCTTGCGCAACTTGGGCCTGATGTCGTCGGGCTTCTTGTCGCAATACGGCATGGTGATCGCGGCGGCCATTGAAGCGCCGTTGCTGATCTACGGCCTGCTACAACGCTCGTCCATGCAGCACGAAGCGCAGACCCGCGCCAACGAACTGGCCTTGACCGAACCGCTCACCGGCCTGACCAACCGCCACAACGGCATGCTGCGCCTGCACGACAGCCTGGTGCGCGCCCAGCGTTACAGGCACTCCATGGGACTGCTGCTGATTGACTTGGACAACCACGCCTGGTTTGAACAGGAGCACGGACGGGAAGTGGCCGACCGCGCCCTGGTGCTCACCGGCTCGCTGCTGCGCTCGGTGGCACGCGACGTGGACACGGCCGCCCGGGTAGACAACCGCAGCTTCACGCTGCTGATGGAAGGCCCGGTGCGGGCCGCACAAGTGGTGGCTGCGGCCACCAGCATCGTGGCCGGCGGCCTGCGCCCGTCGGATCAACTGCCCGTGGGCGCAACATTGCGGTTCAAAGTGGTGCTGGCTTTGCTGCCTGCAGAAGGTCAGGACCTGCAACAAGACGCCCAAGCCCACCTGAATTGGCTGCGAAATAGCCTGGATGAACTGCGCAAAAACAAGCGCAAGAGCATCCAGACGCTGAATTTTTAACAGCCTGGTTCGATCAAGCCTCGCGGCGCAACGCCGGGAACAAAATCACATCGCGGATGCTGGGGCTGTCGGTCAGCAACATCATCAAACGGTCAATGCCGATGCCGCAGCCGCCGGCCGGCGGCATGCCGTATTCGAGCGCGCGGATGAAGTCGGCGTCGTAGTACATCGCTTCTTCGTCGCCGCCGTCCTTGGCCGACACCTGCGCGTGGAAACGCGCGGCCTGGTCTTCGGCGTCGTTCAGCTCTGAGAACGCGTTGCCGAACTCGCGGCCGGTGATGTAGAGCTCAAAGCGCTCGGTCACTTCCGGGCGCTCGTCGTTGGCGCGGGCCAGCGGCGAAATCTCGGTCGGGTGCTCCATGATGAAGGTCGGGTTCCAGAGCTTTTCTTCCACCGTCTCTTCAAAATACAGCACCTGCAGGCTGGCCAGGCTGCGCGTGCTCAACTGGTGCTTGGCCTCGGTCATGCCCAGTTTTTTGAGCGCGGGAATCAGCCACTCGGTGCTGTCCACGCCCTCGCCGGCCTCGGTGTATTTCAGGATCGCTTCGCGGATCGTCAGGCGCTCAAACGGGGAATACACATCCACCGGCTGGCCGTTGTAGGTCAGCGGCGTGTCGCCGTGCACCTGGCGCACCACGTGGCGGATCAGTTGCTCGTTGAAATCCATCAGGTCGTGGTAATTCCAGTACGCCGCGTAGAACTCCATCATGGTGAACTCGGGGTTGTGGCGAACGCTGATGCCTTCGTTGCGGAAGTTGCGGTTGATTTCGAACACCCGCTCAAACCCACCCACCAGCAGGCGCTTGAGGTACAGCTCGGGCGCGATGCGCAAAAACATCTCCTGGTCCAGCGCGTTGTGGTGCGTCTTGAACGGCTTGGCGTTGGCACCGCCGGGGATCGGGTGCAGCATGGGCGTTTCCACCTCCAGAAAGCCGTGGCTGACCATGTATTCGCGGATGCTGGACAGGGCCTGGCTGCGCGTGACGAAGCGGCGGCGTGCGGCTTCGTCGGTCATCAGGTCCACGTAGCGCTGGCGGTACTTGATTTCCTGGTCGTGGATACCATGGAACTTGTCGGGCAGCGGGCGCAGGCTCTTGGTGATCAGGCGAATGCTGTCGGCGTGGATGGTCAGCTCGCCGGTGCGTGTCTTGAACAGCACCCCCTCGGCGGCCACGATATCGCCCAGGTCCCAGTGCTTGAACGCGTTGTGCAGCGCCTCGCCCACGCTGTCGTTGTTCAGGTAAATCTGGATGCGGCCACCCGATGGGCCGAACGAGGCGTCTTGCAACGTGGCAAAACTGGCCTTGCCCATCACCCGCTTGAGCATCATGCGACCGGCCACACGGGCGCGCGACGGGTTGGCCTCCAAGTCTTCCTTGGTGGCTTCGCCGTGCGACGCAAACAACCCCTCGGCTTTGTCAGACGGTTTGAAGTCGTTGGGAAACGCAACGCCCTGACCCTGCTGCTGCGCTTCACGCAGGGCCTTGAGCTTTTCACGGCGCTCAATGATCAGCTGGTTGTCATCAAACGCGGGGTGGGCACCGCTCACGGCGGTGTCGGCGGCAGGGCTGTTGGGTGTGGCTTGGGACATAAAAAGAGCAGGTGGAAGCCCGGCGGGCAGATCGGGGTGGAGCGGCGACACAGAAGGCGTGCCGCGCAGACATCACACAAAACCCTGCATTTTAGTTCCCTGGCCCTGCGCTGCCGACACAGACGCCAACGCCGTCCCAAGGCGCTTCAGTGCCCCAGGTACGCTTCTTTCACCTTCGGATCGACCAACAGGTCTTTGCCACTGCCTGTCATGGTGATTTCGCCCGAATCCATCACGTAGCCGCGGTCGGCAATTTGCAGCGCGCGCTGGGCATTTTGCTCCACCAGCAACACCGTTACGCCTTGTGCCGACACGTCGCGCACCACTTCAAAAATCTTGTCCACCATGATGGGGGACAAGCCCATGGACGGCTCGTCGAGCAACAACACCTTGGGCTGGCTCATGAGCGCACGCGCCATGGCCAGCATCTGCTGTTCGCCACCGCTCATGGTGCCGGCCAGCTGGTCTTTGCGTTCGCGCAGGCGCGGGAAAATGCCAAACATGCGCTCGATGTCGTTGGCAATGCCCGCCTTGTCGGTGCGGATGTACGCGCCCATCTGCAGGTTTTCGGTGATGGTCATGCGGGTGAACACGCCCCGACCTTCCGGCACCATGGCCAGGCCCTGCTTCACCAGGTCCCAGGCGCCCTTGCCCTTGATGCTTTGGCCCAGGTATTCGATATCCCCACCTTCGAACACCAGCGAACCCGTGACGGCCTTCATGGTGGTGGTCTTGCCGGCACCGTTGGAACCGATCAGCGAGATCAGTTCGCCCTCGCGCACCTCCAGGTCGATACCTTTAACGGCCTTGATCCCGCCGTAGGAGACCTTCAGACCGCTGACTTTGAGTAATGTGTTTGCCATGTTGTTCTTTCCTCAAGCTCCGCCGGTGCCGAGATAGGCTTCAATCACCTTGGGGTCGCTCTGCACTTCAGCAGGCGTGCCCGACGAGAGCTGTTTGCCGTAGTCCAGCACAGTCACGCGGTCGCACAGGCCCATGACCAGCTTCACGTCGTGTTCGATCAGCAAAATGGTGCGGTTGTCGTTGCGGATGCGGTCAATCAGTTCACGCAGCATGACTTTTTCGGTCGCGTTCATGCCGGCGGCGGGTTCGTCCAGCGCGATCAATTGCGGGTCGGTGGCCAGCGCTCGGGCGATTTCCAGTCGACGCTGGTCGCCGTAGCTCAGCGTGCGCGATTTGTAGTCGGCAAATTTGCCAATGCCCACATAGTCCAGCAGCTCCTGCGCACGGGCTCTGATTTCGGCCTCTTCGCGCTTGAAGCCGGGCGTGCGCAGCACCGCGCCAATCAGGCCGGAATGGGTGCGCACGTGGCGCCCCACCATCACGTTTTCCAGTGCTGTCATTTCGGCGAACAGGCGGATGTTCTGGAAGGTACGGGCAATACCGGCCTTGGCCACTTCGTGCACCGCCGTGGGGGTGTAGGGCTTGCCCGCCAGTTCAAACGTGCCACCGTCGGGGGTGTACAGACCGGTCAGCACGTTGAAGAAAGTGGTTTTGCCGGCGCCGTTGGGACCGATCAGGCCGTACACCTGGCCGCGCTTGATTTCCATACCCACATCGCTGAGGGCTTGCAGGCCGCCAAAACGCTTGGAAACGTTGGCCACCCTGAGAATGGTTTCAGACATGTCAGCAACTCCGCTCATTTGGACAAGGACTTGCCGTGCTCAGGCGCCGGCCACAGACCCTTTGGACGGATCAGCATCACCACCACCATGGCCAGCGCAATCAGCAGCTGGCGCAAGATTTCGGGGGCCAGACGGCCATCGGTCATGGCCGTCAGCGGGTGCGCCACATGGCGCAGCAATTCGGGCAGACCGGCCAGCAGCAAGGCCCCCAGAATCACGCCGGGAATGTGGCCAATGCCGCCCAGCACCACCATGGCCACCACCATCACCGACTCCATGAGGGAGAAGGATTCGGGCGACACAAAACGCTGGAACGAAGCAAACAGCACGCCCGAGACGCCGCCAAACGAGGCGCCCATGCCGAAAGCCAGCAGCTTCAGGTTGCGGGTGTTCAGCCCCATGGCTTTGGCGGCAATTTCGTCTTCGCGAATCGCCATCCAGGCGCGGCCAATGCGCGAGTCTTGCAGGCGGTACGAAATGATCACCGCCAGCACCACAAAGAACAGGAACAGGTAGTAATACAGCGTAACCGGCTGAAAGGTGTAGTCGCCGATGGTCAGTCGCTGTCCCAGGTCCAGGCCGAACACCGAAATGGTGTCGATCTGGCTGATGCCCTTGGGGCCGTTGGTGATGTTCACCGGGCGGTCCATGTTGAGCAGGAAGATCCGGATGATTTCACCGAAACCCAGCGTGATGATGGCCAGGTAGTCGCCGCGCAGCTTGAGCGTGGGCGCACCCAGAATCATGCCGACAATGCCCGCCACCACCGCGGCGAGGATCATCACCCACCAGATGCTGTAGTGCAGGCCGTTCGGGAACATGGCCTTGATGGCCGGGAAGGTTTCAGCCAGGTGCGGCGAGCCCAGCAGGGCAAAAATGTAGGCACCCACCGCAAAGAACGCGATGTAGCCCAGGTCCAGCAGGCCGGCATAGCCGACCACGATGTTCAGGCCCAGCGCCAGCAACACATACAACAGCGCAATGTCCAGAATGCGCACCCACGAGTTGCTGCCCGTGGCCTGCAACAAAATAGGCAGCAGCAGCAAGGCTGCGGCGGCCAGCAGAAAAACAATCAGTTTGCCGATTTTGGAATTCATCATGGTGATCTCCTGCTCAGGCCCGGTCCGCCACACGCTCGCCCAGCAGACCCGAAGGACGCAGGGTCAGCACGATGGCCAGCACAACGAAGGCAAAAATGTCGGTGTACTGGCTGCCCAGCACGCCACCGGTGAGCTTGCCCAGGTAACCAGCACCCAGCGACTCGATCAGGCCCAGCGCAATGCCGCCGACCACGGCACCGGCCAGGTTGCCAATACCGCCCATGACCGCGGCCACGAAAGCCTTGAGGCCGGGCATGAAGCCCATGGCGTGTTGCACCGTGCCGTAGTTGGACGCCCACATCACACCCGCGATGGCGGCCAGCATGGCGCCGATGATGAAGGTGGCGGAAATCACCACGTCGGGCTTGATGCCCATGAGCGCAGCCACGCGGGGGTTTTCGGCCGTGGCGCGCATGGCCCGGCCCAGGTTGGTGCGGTTGACCAGCCACATCAGGAAAGCCAGGGTGATCGCCGTGACCGCCAGGATGGTGACCTGTGTCACCGAGATCACCGCGCCACCCAGGTGGAACGGTTCCGAGGAGAGCATGGACGGATACGACTTGGGGTTGGGCTTCCAGATGATCATGGCCAGCGTCTGCAACAGCAAGGACATACCGATGGCGGTGATCAAAGGGGCCAGGCGCGATGAGTTGCGCAGCGGTCGGTAAGCCAGTTTCTCGATGGTGAAGTTCAGCGCCGCACACACCACCATGGCGATGATGGTGGCCATCAGCAGCATCAGCCAGCCGGGCACGCCGACCATGGATTCACGCATGCCCGCGATGATGGTCCAACTCGTGAGCGCGCCGATCATCAGCACATCGCCGTGCGCAAAGTTGATCAGACCGATGATGCCGTACACCATGGTGTAGCCCAACGCCACCAGCGCGTACATGCTGCCCAACACCAGACCGTTGATGATCTGCTGTAGCAAGGTTTCCATGAAGTTTCTCCGTGTATTTGACAGGCACGGGCGGATTGCCCGGACTGGCCTGTTTCAACTTAGCAAAAAACCCGCCAGGCTCGACCTTGGTACAGGGCAGGCTGCGGGTTGGTGCCGGATTGTATCTAGGCGTTTTGAGGGGCCCCATGCGTGTAAGCCCTTATGACACACGGGTTTACCCTGGTTTCCAGATTTCAAATCGCTCTGCATCAGTGCGATTGGGCTTGCATTAGTTTTTTTGATTGTTCAGTTTTTTGAGTTCGCGCAGCTTATCGGCGATGCGAATCTCCAGGCCGCGCTCCACCGGACGGTAAAAACCCGGTGCAGCCATACCTTCGGGCAGGTAGTTTTCGCCTGCGGCAAAACCGTCGGCCTCATCGTGGGCATAGCGGTAGCCTTTTCCGTAGTCCAACTGCTTCATCAGCCGGGTGGGTGCATTGCGAAGGTGCATGGGCACCGGACGGGTGCCATCCTTTTTCACAAAAGCCTGGGCTTCTTTGAAGGCTTTGTAGACCGCGTTGGACTTGGGCGCCACAGCCAGATACACCACGCACTCGGCCAGGGCCAGTTCGCCCTCGGGCGTGCCCAGGCGCTCGTACACCTCGGCCGCGTCCAGCGCCAGCCGCAGCGCACGGGGGTCGGCCAGGCCAATGTCTTCGCTCGCCATGCGGATGAAACGGCGCGCCATGTAGCGCGGATCGGCACCGCCGTCGAGCATGCGCACGAACCAGTACAGCGCGGCGTCGGGGTCGGAGCCGCGCACGCTTTTGTGCAGCGCGCTGATGGTGTCGTAAAACTGCTCGCCGCCTTTGTCGTAGCGCCGCATGCGCTCGCCCAGCACGCGCAGCAGCCAGTCGTCGGTGACCTCGACCAGTTTCTCGCGCCCGGCGGCCACGGCCAGGGTCTCCAGCGTGTTCAGCAGGCGCCGGGCGTCGCCGTCGGCGTAGGCCATCAGGCGGTCGGCGGCTGCCGCTTGCAGCGGGGGCACAGCGTCAATGGCCTGCGCCCGCCCGATGATCTGGCGCAGATCTTCCTCGCCCATGGGCTGCAGCACATACACCGCCGCCCGGGAAAGCAAGGCCGAATTCACTTCAAACGAGGGGTTTTCGGTGGTAGCGCCAATGAAGGTGAACAGGCCGCTTTCCACATGCGGCAAAAAGGCGTCTTGCTGGCTTTTGTTGAAGCGGTGCACCTCGTCCACAAACACGATGGTGCGCTGCGGGTGCAGGCCATCACGCGCGGCCTCGGCCTTGTCCACGGCTTCGCGGATGTCTTTCACACCGCCCAGCACCGCGCTGATGGTGATGAACTGGGCATCAAACGCATCGGCCATCAGCCGGGCTATGGTGGTCTTGCCCACACCCGGGGGGCCCCAGAGGATGCAGCTGTGCGGCTGGCCCGATTCAAACGCCAGCCGCAGCGCCATGCCTTCGCCCAGCAGGTGCTGCTGCCCGATGACGCTGGCCAGCGTGCGCGGGCGCAGGCGCTCGGCCAGGGGCGTGTGCTGGGGTGCGGCCGAACTCACAGTGAAAAAGAAAAAAGCGGCATGCTCAGGGCCGGATCACATCGGCGCCCACAGGCACCTGGAAGCGAAAGCGCTCGGCCGTCAGCGGTGCATTGCCATGCCACTGGCTGAAGGTCAAGACCGAGCGCTGCCCCAGGCTGTCAGCAATCTCCAGCGCCGTCAGCTGACCTTGGCGAAAACCCACACGCACGCTGTGCAATTGGCCATCTTGGGCGCGTGGACGGGCTTCCAGCCACTCCATGCCGTTGTGCGCAGGCGCCGCCTTCAGCTCGAAGGCTTGCGACAAGGCCCGCATGTCGGTGCCCGCTGCAATCAGGGCGGCGGGCGTGCTGCCCAACACCTCTTGCTGCTGGCGGGCCGTCACCTGGTTCAGGTCCACGTCGTAGAGCCACAGCGTCTGGCCATCGGCCACGATGGTCTGTTCAAACGGCTGGGTGTATTCAAACCGGAACCGGTTGGGCCGCAAAAATTCAAAACGTCCGCTGGACGTCTTGCTGCGTGCCACGGTTTCGCCGGTGCGCTTGGGCGAGGTGACCACCTGGGTGAAGCTGGCCTGCGCGCTGTTGACTTCGCGCAGGAATTTTTCAAGATCTTGCAGACCATCGGCCTGCGTTGTGAAGCTGGTCAGCGCGAGCGCGGCGGTGGTGATAAATGTTTTGATCATGGCAAGTCAGACCCACTGGCATTCACAAGGTTGCATCGGCGCCTCATTCGTTGCGCCCAGGCACCAAAATGTCGCGCTGGCCGCTGGAGGTGAGCGCACTCACCAGGCCGGCGTTTTCCATGTCTTCGAGCAGGCGGGCCGCCCGGTTGTAGCCAATCTTCAGCTTGCGCTGTACGTAAGAAATACTGGCCTTGCGGTCCTTCAGGACAATTTCAACCGCCTGGTCGTAGAGCGCGTCTTTTTCACCGCCGCCCTCGCCGCCTTCGCCGGATGCATCAGACCCATCGCCCTCACCGGGCGCCGCCTCCAACACACCATCGATGTAATTGGGCTCTCCGCCCTGCTGTTTCAGGTAAGCCACCACGCGATGCACCTCGTCGTCGCTCACAAAAGCGCCGTGCACCCGGATCGGAAAACCGGTGCCCGACGGCATGTAGAGCATGTCGCCCATGCCCAACAGGCTCTCGGCGCCCATCTGGTCCAGGATGGTGCGGCTGTCGATCTTGCTGCTGACCTGGAACGACAAGCGGGTGGGAATGTTGGCCTTGATCAGACCTGTGATCACATCCACGCTGGGGCGCTGTGTGGCCAATATCAGGTGGATGCCAGCCGCGCGCGCCTTTTGCGCCAAGCGGGCAATCAGCTCCTCAATTTTCTTGCCCACCACCATCATCAGGTCGGCCAGCTCGTCGATCACCACCACGATGTAGGGCAGGCGCTCCAGCGGCTCGGGTTGCTCGGGCGTGAGGCTGAACGGGTTGCCAATGATCTCACCGCGGGCCTTGGCTTCGTCAAGCTTGGCGTTGTAGCCCGCCAGGTTGCGCACACCCATCTTGCTCATGAGCTTGTAGCGCTTCTCCATTTCGGCCACGCACCAATTCAGGCCGTTGGCGGCGTGCTTCATGTCGGTGACCACAGGCGCCAGCAGGTGCGGAATGCCCTCGTAAACGCTCATCTCCAGCATCTTCGGGTCGATCAGCAGCAGGCGCACGTCTTTGGCGTCGGCTTTGTACAGCAACGACAAAATCATGGCGTTGATGCCCACCGACTTGCCCGAGCCGGTGGTGCCGGCCACCAGACAGTGCGGCATCTTGGCCAGATCGGCCACGATCGGCTGGCCACCAATGTCCTTGCCCAGCCCCATGGTCAGCAGCGACTTGGCGTCGTTGTACACCACCGAGCCCAGAATTTCGCTCAGCTTGATCATCTGCCGTTTGGCATTGGGCAACTCCAGTGCCATCAGATTTTTGCCGGGAATGGTCTCGATCACCCGAATGGACACCAGCGACAACGAGCGCGCCAGGTCACGGCCCAGGTTCACGATCTGCGAGCCCTTCACACCCGTGGCGGGCTCGATCTCATAACGTGTGATCACCGGACCAGGTGCTGCCGCCACGACACGCACTTCGACGCCAAAATCCTTGAGCTTTTTCTCGATCAGGCGGCTGGTCATCTCCAGCGTCTGGCTGTCCACACCGGGTTGGTTCAGCGGCGCACTGTCCAACAAGTCCACCTGCGGCAACTTGCTGTCGGTGATTTCTTGGAACAGCGGTTTTTGCCGCTCCTTGGCCACACGCTCGCTCTTGGGCACGGCCACCGGCGTGGGTTCAATCACCACCGGCATGGGGTGATGAACTTCGATCTCCACCCGCTCCACAGCCACCACCTCTTCACGCTCGCGGGCGGCACGCTCGCCAATGCGCTGGTCTTCCACCGCCTCGCGCTTCTCACGTCGGGACTCAAACCAACCATCGAGCGTGGAGCCGACCCGCTCAGCCCAATGACCCCACGAGAATCGAAACACCCGAGGCAAAAACAAAACCAGCAACGCGAGCATGGCCAACGCCGAACCGGTAAACCCAAGCCAGCGCATCGCCAGCGGTCCCAACGTGTAACCGATCACACCACCAGCATGGCTAGGCAACACACTTTCCAGGCGGTACATGCGGGTCCACTCCAGCACCGCGCTGGCCACCACCACCACCACCAGCCCCATCCAGAAAGCGCTCCGGCGACTCCAGAATCGGCCCCATCGCGTGACCAAGGCCACGGCAGCACCGTCGTCTCCACCATCACGGCCCTGTTGCCCGCGAATCCAGCGAGCCAGTGAGGACAACCAGGCGCGCAGACCAGCGAAAAAGCACCACCACACCGAGAAACCCAGCATGTAATAGCTACCGTCGGCCAGCAACGCCCCCAGACGCCCGCCCCAGTTGCCCGCCTCCAACTGCGTACCGGTTGTGCTCCAGGCCGGATCAGCAAGCGAATGGCTGAGCAGTGCCAACAGCCAAAATGCCAACGCAGCCGCTCCGAGCACCAACCCGATTTCCTGGGCAAAACGGGCCACCCCCACCGGTGCAGCGCTGGCGCGGTCGGCGTTGAGCGTATTCAATGAATAGGTCATATGCTTCAGAATCTTCCTGAAGCAAGCTTAACCCAAGGCTTTGGACCGTCTCTGAGGCACACGTGGGCCCAAAGCCATAAAGCGTCGAACGACGAAACCCACCCTCACCAGATATCAACCCAGTGTATTGAGACGGTCCTTGATGATCGTGCTGCCGTCTTCGGCCAACTCAATGAATCCGCGGTCTTCCAGGTCCTTCATCACACGGCTGACCATTTCACGTGAGGCACCGATCATCTTGGCCACATCCTGGCGCGACACACGATCGCGGATCGTCAACTGACCGTCTTTGCCAGGCTGCGCAAACTCCAGCAGGGCGCGCGCCACACGGCCGTACACATCCATCAGCGCCAGCGATTCGATCTTGCGGTCGGCATGGCGCAGGCGCTGCACCAAGCCTTTCATCACCGCATAAGCCATCGATGAGTTCTCTGGCAGGCAACGGGCGAACTCGGGGCGCCCCAAAATCAACACATCGGTCTGCACCTCGGCACGCACCGTGGCCGAGTGCGGCTGGTTGTCGATCAAGCTCATTTCACCCACGTAGTCGCCGGGCTTCAGGGTGGCGAGAATCACCTCTCGGCCACGGGCATCGGTGGTCACCACACGGGCGCGCCCTGTCAGCACAATAGCCAAAAAGTTGGATTTTTTGTCCTGCTCCACGATGCACTCACCGCGCTTGAGGCGGCGCTTGACCACGGCCGCAGCGACAGACTCTGCCTGAGCCTGGGTGAGGGTTGAAAACAAGGGAACCCGGCGGATCAAATCCAGATTGGAGAGAATGGACATGCGTTTTTCCTCTGGTCAGACTGCATCAGCAGCGCTGTTTCATACAATGCCATACAGACCACCCCATGCCCAAAGGAATGGCTTGAATGGCGTTGCCAGCAATCTTTTATCCTATTACTCTAACCCAATGAACCCGAATAAACGCCGGGTTTTGCATCATGAAGCACACTAAAGTTCTCATTCTTGGATCAGGCCCGGCAGGTTACACGGCAGCCGTGTATGCGGCACGCGCGAATTTGAACCCTGTGTTGATCACCGGCATCGCCCAAGGCGGCCAGCTCATGACCACCACCGAAGTAGACAACTGGCCAGCTGACGTGGACGGCGTGCAAGGCCCCGATCTCATGCAACGCTTCCTGGCGCATGCCGAGCGCTTCAAAACCGAGATCGTGTTCGATCACATCCACACCGTCGACTTTTCACAGCGTCCCTTTGTCCTCAAAGGCGACAGCGGCGAGTACAGCTGCGACGCCTTGATCATCGCCACCGGCGCCTCGGCCAAATACCTGGGCTTGCCGTCTGAAGAAGCGTTCATGGGCAAGGGTGTTTCGGGCTGCGCTACTTGCGACGGCTTTTTCTACCGCAACGAAATCTGTAGCGTGGTGGGCGGCGGCAACACCGCCGTGGAAGAGGCACTGTACCTCTCCAACATCGCCAGCAAGGTGTACCTGATCCACCGCCGAGACACGTTCAAGGCCGAAGCCATCATGATCGACAAACTGATGGAAAAAGTGGCCGCAGGCAAGATCGAACTCAAACTGCACAGCACCCTGGACGAAGTGCTGGGCGACAACACCGGCGTCACCGGCATTCGCTTGAAAAACGTGCAAACTGGCGCCACCGAAGACGTGACCGTCAAGGGTTGTTTCATCGCCATCGGCCACAGCCCCAACACCGATATTTTCAAAGGCCAACTGGAGATGCAAGACGGCTACATCGTCACCCAGTCGGGCCTCAAAGGCATGGCCACCATGACCAGCGTGCCTGGCGTATTCGCTGCAGGCGACGTGCAAGACCACATCTACCGCCAAGCCATCACCAGCGCATGCACCGGCTGCATGGCGGCTCTGGATGCCCAGCGCTACCTCGAACAAAACAATCTGTAAGAGCGCGTGCTTGGGTGGTTTGCAACCCAAGGCTATAATTCAAGGCTTTGCTGCAATTTCCCAGACGTTGGGCTTTGGCTTCGCTCTGTGCAGCAAGACCCGGGTTACCGCCACCCTATTCTGGCGAGGTGAGGCTGAAATGCCAGACACGGCCTGCCGACACACGGTGGCAGGTCCACGGCAAACAGCTGTTAGAAAATGATTGGAGTGTCCTCATGGCACGCGTCTGCGACGTAACGGGCAAGAAGCCCATGGTTGGGAACAACGTTTCCCACGCCAACAACAAAACCAAGCGCCGGTTCCTGCCGAACCTGCAATACCGCCGTTTCTGGGTTGAGAGCGAAAACCGCTGGGTGCGTCTTCGCGTCTCCGGTGCAGCTCTGCGCCTGATCGACAAAAACGGCATCGATGCCGTGCTCGCAGACCTGCGCGCACGCGGCCAGGCTTAAGGAGAACCGACCATGGCAACCAACGGCGCACGCGAGAAAATCAAGCTGGAATCCACCGCTGGAACCGGCCAGTTCTACACCACCACCAACAACAAAAAGACCACGCCCGAAAAGATGCTGATCAAATAGTTTGATCCAAAAGCTCGCAAGCACGTGGACTACAAAGAAATCAAGCTGAAGTAATT
>NZ_JAUSOO010000002.1 GCF_030656115.1 Hydrogenophaga sp. | reverse complement strand
GCCATTGTGTTTTGCATCACGCAAATTGAATGCGACGGCTTGGCGACCGACCTGCAGCAGTCCGGCTGTGCCGCTGTGGCATTGCACGGCGCGCTGAGCCAGGGCATTCGCAACCGCCGCCTGATGGCGCTGCGCGACGGCCAGGTGCAAATTCTGGTGGCCACCGATGTGGCGGCCCGTGGCATTGACGTGCCCACCATCACCCACGAGTTCAACTTCGGCCTGCCGATGAAAGCCGAAGACTACACGCACCGCATTGGCCGCACCGGCCGTGCTGGGCGCGATGGCCAAGCCATCACGTTTGCTGAAATGCGCGACCGCCGCAAGATCTTCGACATCGAAGCTTTCACCCGCCAGCGCATTGCGGTGGAAACCATCCCTGGCATGGAGCCGCGCCAGCGCGCTCCGTCCGCCGAGCCGTTTGGCCGTGGCGCACCCGGTGGCCGCCCAGCCGGCCGTGGCAACAGCAACGACCGTTTTGCAGATCGCCGTGGCGCACCCGCACCGCGTGGCCCGCGTTTCGAAGGCCGTGGTGACGCACCGCGCTTCGAAGGTCGCAACGAAGCCCCCCGTTTCGAAGGACGTGGTGATGCACCCCGCTTCGAGGGCCGCGGCGATGCACCGCGCTTTGAAGGCAACCGTTTCGAGCGCGAAGCCCCCCGCACCGAAAACCGCTTTGACAACCGGGGCGAAAGCCGCCCCGCCAGCCGTGGTTTTGGTGACAAGCCCGCAGCGCGCAGTGGCTTTGGTGCCAAGCCTGCGGGTGCATCCGGCTTTGGCCGCCCCGACACCCGCGGTGGTGACCGCTTCAGCGACCGTGGCAACTCCGAGCGCACCGCCATGCGCGGTGGTGAGTTCGCTCCCCGCCGCACCGAAGGTGGCGCACCCGCCCGCCCAGTGGCACGCCGCAGCCCACGTTAAGCGCGCAAGCATGTGAAGGGGCCTTTGGGCCCATCCAAAAAAGCCGGAACTTGTGTCCGGCTTTTTTGCGTCTGCTCGCACCCGCTGTCGACACCTGCGCAGCCGTTCACACGCTGTTTTTCAGCGCATGCCGTTGCGCTGCGCCAGCTCCACAAACAGCGCCGAGTGGTCCAGGTCGCCGAGTCCGTGTTCGGTGGCCTGGGCAAACAGCTGTTCAAACAGGCCGGTGATGGGCGCTTCAAAGCCAATTTCCCCCGCTGTGGCCAGCGCATTGCGCATGTCCTTGAGCTGCACCGTGATGGCAGCGCGTTTGGTGAAGTCGCGTTCAACCATGCGCTGGCCGTGCACCTGCAGGATGCGGCTGTCGGCAAAGCCGCCGCTGATGGCTTGCTTGACCTTGGCCATGTCGGCACCGCCTTTTTCGCACAGCAACAGCGCCTCGGCCACCGCGCCTATGGTGATGCCCACAATCATCTGGTTGGCCAGTTTGGCGAGCTGACCGGCACCGTGCGGGCCCACGTGGGTGGGGCGCCCCAGCAGTTCCAGCAGCGGCTGTACACGCTCAAAGTCGGCGATTGCCCCGCCCGCCATGATGGCCAGCGTGCCCTCCTCAGCGCCCACCGTGCCGCCCGACACCGGTGCATCCAGGTGGTGCACTCCCTGCGCTTGCAGCCGCGCGGCGTGCTCGCGCGCCTGGCGTGGCTGTATGGACGACATGTCCACCACCAGCGTGCCGGGGCGCAGGGCTTGCGCCGAACCTTGGGCAAACAGCACGTCTTCCACCACCGCACCGTTTTCCAGCAGCGTGATGACGGTGTCCACTTGGGCCACCGCGTCGGCCGGTGTGTCCGCCACCCGGGCACCGAACGGCAGCAGGCGTTCGGCCTTGGTTTGGGATCGGTTCCACACACTCACGGCGCAGCCCGCTTCGCACAAACGGCGCGCCATGGGAAAACCCATCATGCCGATGCCGAGCACGGCCACTTGAGCGGGTCGTTGGGATGGGTTTGGGTGTGTGGTCGAGGTGTTCACTGGGGTTGTTCTCAAGGAATTGGGGTACCGGGGAGGGCGGTGTGTCGAAAATTGTAGGCGGCGTGTGCCGGGGTGCGTGACACAATGCCGACGCATGAAAACCCCCAACCGCCCCGACCCGGCCTGGCTGGACAGCCAGTACAACAACCGTGCCCTTGTGCCCGAGTACGCCAGCCATTTTGAACGCTGGGTGCGCGACTCGGCGGTGGCCCGCCAAGCCAGCGGGGCCGGGCTGGACCTGGCCTATGGACACGGCAGCGGCGAAACGCTGGATATCTTTCCCGCCGAAAGCCAGCCGGGCGGGGCGTCTGCGCCGGTGCTGGTGTTCATTCATGGTGGCTACTGGCGCAGCCTGGACAAGGCCGAACATGCTTTCCTGGCCCCGGCTTTTGTGAAGCAGGGCGCCTGCGTGGTGGTGCCCAACTACGCGCTGTGCCCGGCGGTCACCATTCCCGACATCGCCTTGCAGATGGTGAAAGCCCTGGCCTGGGTGTACCGACACATCGCCACCTGCGGCGGTGATCCCCACCGCATCACGGTGGTGGGGCATTCGGCCGGAGGGCACCTGGCCGCCATGCTGCTGGCCTGCCAATGGCCCGCTTACCTGCCGGGTTTGCCGCCTGCTCTGGTGAAAAACGCACTGTCCATCTCGGGCCTGTACGACCTGGAGCCGCTGCGTCACACCCCGTTTCTGGCCGATTCGCTGCGGCTGACACCGGCGCAGGTCAAGAAAGCCAGCCCGGCCTTGCTGCCCGCCCCAGCCGCGCAGCAAGGCCGTGGCCTGCTCTACACCGTGGCTGGCGGCGATGAGAGCAGCGAGTTTTTGCGCCAGAACCAGATGATCCAGCAGGTCTGGGGCCAGGACGTGGTGCCCGTGTGCGAAGCCCTGCCGGGCCTGAACCACTTCAGCGTGCTGGAAGCGCTGGTGCAGCCCGGGCACCGGTTGCACCAGCTGGCGCTGCAACTGTTGAAGGAATAGGCCCAGGCTTTTCCGGCGCGGGGGTGGAACATCCCCTACATCAACAAATGTTCACCCGCGTTGTCGCCGCCCAAAATCACATAGTTGACCTTGCGCACATCCATTAGCTTGGTGCCGCCCGAGTAGCTGATGGAGCTTTGCACGTCTTGCTCCATCTCCACCAGCGTGTTGGCCAGCTTGCCCTTGATGGGCTCCAGGATGCGCTTGCCTTCGACGTGCTTGTACTCGCCCTTGTTGAAGTCGCTGGCCGAGCCGTAGTATTCCTTGAACAGCTGGCCATCCACCTCCACCGTTTTGCCGGGCGACTCTTCGTGGCCGGCAAACAGAGAGCCGATCATGACCATGGACGCGCCAAAGCGCACGCTCTTGGCGATGTCGCCGTGGCTGCGGATGCCGCCGTCGGCAATGATGGGTTTGGTGGCCACGCGGGCGCACCATTTCAAGGCTGACAGCTGCCAGCCGCCGGTGCCAAAACCGGTTTTGAGCTTGGTGATGCAGACCTTGCCCGGCCCGACGCCCACCTTGGTGGCGTCGGCGCCCCAGTTTTCCAGGTCAATCACCGCTTCGGGCGTGGCCACGTTGCCGGCAATCACAAAGCTGCTGGGCAGCCGGGCCTTGATGTAGCCGATCATGTCGCGCACGCTGTCGGCATGGCCGTGGGCAATGTCGATGGTGATGTATTCGGGCACCAGACCCTCGGCGGCCAGCGTGTCCACCGTGGCGCGGTCGGGCGCTTTCACGCCCAGCGAGATGGAGGCGTAAACGCCCTGGGCATGCATGTGGCGCACGAACGCCACGTTGTCCAGGTCGAAGCGGTGCATCACGTAGAAGTAACCGTTCTGGGCCATCCAGAGGCAGATGGTTTCATCCACCACCGTTTTCATGTTGGCCGGCACCACCGGCAGGCGAAACTTGCGCCCACCCAGCTCCACGCCAGCGTCGCACGCCGAACGGCTCTCCACGCGGCATTTGCGCGGCAGCAGCAGAACGTTGTCGTAGTCAAAAATTTCCATAAAAAAACCAGGCTCCAGAAAACTGTTGTGTGTGAACAGGGAGAGCGCTTGGCCTGCAGTCCGGTCGACCATCTGGCGGGAAACCATCCGGCCAAAAAGAAACCGGGCGCAAGAATCTTGGGCCCGGTGACCGATTCTAGGCGCATCACCCGCCTTTCAACAGGGCGCGCGGACACCGGGGCCTGTATGGGCTTTATAAGGTTTGGCGTATGGCGTGCACCCGCTGGCGGGCCTTTCTACAATCGACCGCATGTTGTTTGAACCATCCGCTTCCCCGTCCCCGCTGCTGGCGGGCCTGAACACCGAGCAAAGTGCCGCTGTCACGCTGCCCGCCGAGCACGCGCTCATTTTGGCGGGCGCCGGATCGGGCAAAACCCGCGTGCTCACCACCCGCATTGCCTGGCTGTTGCAAACCGGGCAGGTCACGCCCGGGGGCATTTTGGCGGTGACCTTCACCAACAAGGCCGCCAAGGAAATGATGACCCGCCTGGGCAGCATGCTGCCCATCAACGTGCGCGGCATGTGGATCGGCACCTTTCACGGCCTGTGCAACCGCTTCCTGCGCGCCCACCACAAGCTGGCCCATTTGCCGCAAACCTTCCAGATTCTGGACACGCAAGACCAGCTCTCCGCTGTGAAGCGCCTGTGCAAGCAGTTCAACGTGGACGACGAGCGCTTTCCGCCCAAACAGGTTCAACACTTCATCAGCGGCTGCAAAGAGGACGGTAAGCGTCCCGCTGACGTGAAGCTGCGTGACGAAGAAACCCGCAAAAAAGTGGAGCTGTACACGCTCTACGAAGAGCAGTGCCAGCGCGAAGGTGTGGTGGATTTTGGTGAACTCATGCTGCGCAGCTACGAGGTGTTGCGCGACAATGACCAGGTGCGCGAGCACTACCAGCGCCGCTTTCGCCACATCCTGATTGACGAGTTTCAAGACACCAACCGCCTGCAATACGCGTGGATCAAGATGTTCAGCGCACCGCCGGTGGAGGGCTTGAGCGGCCCCGGCAACGCGGTGTTTGCCGTGGGTGACGACGACCAGAGCATCTACGCGTTTCGTGGTGCGCGGGTGGGCAACATGACCGACTTTGTGCGCGAGTTCCGGGTGCGTCACCAGATCAAGCTGGAGCAGAACTACCGCAGCTGCAGCAACATCCTGGACTCCGCCAACGAGCTCATCAGCCACAACAGCCACCGCCTGGGGAAAAACCTGCGCACCGACGCCGGCGCGGGCGAGCCGGTGCGCGTGTTTGAAGCCACCAGCGACTTTGCCGAAGCGCAGTGGATGGTGGACGAGATGAAGCAACTCGCGCGCGAAGACGTGCCCAAAACCGAAATGGCCGTGCTCTACCGCAGCAACGCGCAAAGCCGTGTGGTGGAAACCGCACTGTTCAACGCCGGCATGCCGTACCGCGTGTACGGCGGCCTGCGCTTCTTCGAGCGCGCCGAGATCAAGCACGCCCTGGCCTATTTGCGCCTGCTGGAGAACCCCAACGACGACACCAGCTTCATGCGCGTCGTCAATTTCCCGCCGCGCGGCATCGGCGCGCGCAGCATCGAGCAGCTGCAAGACGTGGCGCGTGCCTCGGGCTGCTCGCTACACGATGCGGTGAGCGCCGTCACCGGCCGGGCCGGTGTGGCCATTGGCGGCTTTGTGGCCAAGCTCGATGTGCTGCGCGAGCAAAGCGCGGGCATGACGCTGAGCGAAATCATGGAGCTGGTGCTGCAGCACAGCGGCCTGCTGGAACACTACCGCGCCGAGCGCGAAGGCCAAGACCGGGTGGAGAACCTGGAAGAGCTGGTGAGCGCCGCCAACAGCTTTGTGGGCATTGAAGGCTTTGGCCGCGACGCGGTGGCGCGCACGGTGGATGCACAAGGCCAGCCGCTCACGCAAAGCCCGGCCAGCCAGGGGCTGGACGCATCGTTGCCAATGCTCGACGAGCCGCTCGCCCCGGACGCCGACACCGGCGAAACCATGAGCCCGCTGGCCGCTTTCCTCACGCACGCCGCGCTGGAGTCGGGCGACAACCAGGCCCAGGCCGGCCAAGACGCGGTGCAGCTCATGACGGTGCATGCCGCCAAGGGGTTGGAGTTTGACTGCGTGTTCATCACCGGCATGGAAGAGGGCCTGTTTCCGCACGAAAACGCCATGAACGACCGCGACGGGCTGGAAGAAGAGCGCCGCCTCATGTACGTGGCCATCACGCGTGCGCGCAAGCGCCTGTACCTGAGCCATTCGCAAACACGCATGCTGCACGGGCAGACGCGCTACAACATGCCCAGCCGTTTCTTTGACGAGCTGCCCGCCGCGTGCCTGAAGTGGCTCACACCGCAGCAAGCGGGTTGGGGGGCGGGTGGTGGTGCGGGTATGGCGGGTGGCACAGGTGCCTGGCACAACGGGCAGCGCAGTTTGGGTGCGGCACCCGTGCTGCAGCCGTCGTGGTCGCCCGGGTTCGCCGAACGCGGCGACCCCAAGGGCCTGGGACACAACGCGCCCGAGCCCGACCGCCAGACCGGCGTGAAGGCCGGCCAAAAGGTGTTTCACAACAAGTTTGGCGAAGGCAAGGTGCTGTCCATTGAGGGCGCTGGCGCCGACGCCCGCGCTCAGGTGAGCTTTTCACGCCACGGGGTGAAGTGGCTGGCCTTGAGCGTGGCCAAACTCACACCGGTGGACGACTGAACGCGGGGTCTGACTCTGTTGCGCGGACAAAAAAGCCGCGACCGGCGAACCGGTCACGGCATCAAAAAGTCACGCGGTCTCTGATCGGCTTGGAACCTCCGCGCAACCTTGGAGAACACAAGGCGCACACCCCGTGCGCCATCTCAGCAGATCAGAAGTCGTGGCGCACGCCCAGAGCGAAGATTTGGGTGTCGGTGGTTTTCACGCCAGCGGCGTTTTCCGCTTTCACGCTGCTGTAGCCGCCGTACAGGCTGGTGCGCTTGGACAGGGCGTATTTCGCACCCAGACCGAAGCCGGACGACTCGATCGTCTTCACACCGTTGACCTTGGTCTCACCGCCAGCGTAGCCAGCCGACAGCTTGACTGCGCCGAAGGGCACTTCCACGCCAAAGTTGTACTCGTTGTCTTTGCCACCGGCAGCGGCATCGGCCTTGCGGGTGTTGTAGCCACCGGAGAGAGCGAACGAACCGAAGTCGTAGGCAGCGACCAGGGCGGTGTACTGCTGCTTGGTCTTCTCGTCCTGGTAGCCCAGACCCACGTTCAGGCCGCCTGCCTTGTAGCCCAGCAGCATGCTGGTGACGGTGTCGTCGGCGCCTGCCGTTTGCTCGAAAGCGTGGGACACGGTACCGTACACACCGCCAAAGTTGGGGCTGTCGTAGCGGATCATGCCGTTGTTGCGGCTGCTGTAATCGGCGTTAGCGCCGCCTGTCTTGAACACGGCAGCGGTGGGGGTGAATCCGTTGGAATCGAACACGTTGTATTTGTTCGACAGCGCGCGCGCGTCGTCGAAGGGCGTGGTCATGCGGCCCATGCGAACGGCACCAAAACCACCGGCCAAGCCGACGCTGCTTTCGCCCTTGAACGAAGGAGCCTGCAGTGCGCCGGTGTCGATGTCAATGCGCTGCTCCAGCTTGAACGTGGCCTTGAGGCCGCCGCCCAGGTCTTCGCTGCCGAGGAAACCCAGGCGCGGCGTGGTCAGGCCAACGGTACCGCCCGAGAACAATTTGGTGTCGCTGCCAGCGGCGATCTTGTCTTCGCTACCCACGGATGCGTCCAGACGGCCATAGATGGTCACAGACGACTGTGCCAGTGCGGCACCCGAAGCGGCCAGAACGGCCAAAGCGATAAGGGATTTTTTCATGAGGGTTTCCAAAAAAAGTGTGTCGCAAGGGTTTTTGACCCGAGCCCGTTGCCGATTGCAATCAGGTAGGTGTATTTTATCCAACGACCATAAAACCTTTGTGACACAAGCCGTATTTCCCCTTGTTGTTGTAAATTGGCAACAAAATTCTCAGGGATTTGCGGGGTCGCACCTGTGTTGGGCGCCGTGGGGTGGTGCGTTCTTGCACACCCAGTCTCGCCAGAGGCCGGCGATAACGGTCTGCAGGCCAAGCCCGTTGGCGGAACCTGCTGCAGCTATTGAGGGGTCAGGAGCCTGCGCTGGGTCTGCCTGCCAAGTGAATGAGGAAAGAGGAACTGTAAAGACAGCCCAACCCTTGGTGCGTTGGGCGTTATGAAGGATGTTGTGGCGAAACGGCGCCGGGTGTGGCGGCGCCCGCGCACGCCGCTCGTTGGCCCGTTAGGGTTTTGCGGCGACGTCGGTGGCAACCGGTGCCGTTTGAGTTTGATCTTCCAGCAGCTGGCCCAGCTGCATCGAGATGTCCAGCAAAACCGCCTTGCTGCTGTAGTAACGGTCCAGTCGCCATTCGTTGAGCAACTGCAGGGCCAGGTTGAAATCGTCGTAGTCCAGTTGATACAACTCGGCGAGTTTGAACGGTTCTTCTGACTCCAACGCCACGACCAAGGCCGACAGGATCTTGGCCTCTGGTTTTTCGGGGTTGCGCTCAATCAGTTTGCGGGTTTTTTTAAGGGCTCTCATGGACAACCTCGTGCTTTCAAAACAGTGGATGCAGGAGGGATGAAGTTCAGGCACCGCATCCCAGTCATTTGTGACAAAGCATAACGGGGTCGCTGCGTGGCGTGATGACGGTTGTGTGGCAGTTTTGTGACTGAAAAACGGCCTCTGTCGGTCGTATCGCCTGCTGGATCGACACCGGTTGCGACCGTTTTGTCACTGTGTCGCCACAAGTCTTGTGCAAGATTGAAAACCAACAGATTGCAAAGGAGGTTGTATGGAAAAAGAAAATGCGGTGGCTTCGCTCGGCCAGTCCACGCTGCTGCTGCCCGCCTGGGTCAAGGCGGCCCTGCAGGCCAACGACCGCCTCAAGCTGTACTTGTCGGTGCTGCAGTCGGCGGCGCAGCGTGCCGCCAATCCCGCAGCGACTTCCCCCGACTGGTCGCGCGAAATTGCCCACCTGGGCCTGCGCGATGCCTCCTGGCTCAAAGACGTGGCTACCACCGCCTACCTGCAAGACCAGACATTGATCGTGCCCGAGCTTGCGCAGTGGCTGACGGCGCTGGCCTCTGACCTGAGCATCATGGCGCGCCCGCTGTGCGACGTGGCCGAGCACAAAAACGTGGCCCTCGCCGCGCGGCGCGACCACTGGCTCAAGAGAATCGAAGAACTCAACGACGAAGAAGGGCTGAGCCCGCAGGCGCTCAGCGACCTGACGCACGGCAACCGCCATGGCAGCGACAGCTTTCACCTGCTGGTGATGGACTTGCACAAACAGCTCAACACCATGGCGGTGGCGGTGGCCACGGAGGATGTGGACGGTGCGCACGTCTGGCAGGTCGAGGACGGCGACCGGCCCTTGATCCGCGCCTTCATGCGCGGGCTGGCGCGCACCGCCGTGCTCAAGTTCAGCCATCCGGGCCTGGACACGGCTGTGACCCGCGACGGCGGTCGCCTGTTGATTCAGAACGATATTGGCACCAACGATGCGCATGTGTTGGTGATCGAAGTGGAAGGGCGCCGCATCCACCTGACCTATTCCGATCTGCATGTGCCCCGGTTTGGCTTCTTCCGGCAGATGCTGGAAGGCGCTGGCTTTGAATGGACGGTGTTTGACCCGCGCACCACGGCAGGGCTGAACCAGGGCAAACCGTACCAGGTGGGCAACGCGGTCTTCACGGCGGCCGATGACGAGGCCTTGCACATGGCGCTGGAAGCGGTGGCCTCGCGCATTGTGTTTGTGATCGACTGGAACCGCGCCCGCAAGCGGTTGCAGGAATTTGTGCGAAAACCGGTGGCCATGGCCGTGCTGCGTTACGCAGCCGACCACGATCTGGGCCACATGGCCTGGCTGTTGGCCGGTGGTGAGCAGCTCATTTACGAAGCCATGCAGGCGGTGGACGCCGACGCGTTTCGCATTGGCGACCGGCTTGACCAGGTGCTGGGCGAGGCCGCCACGCAAGCCTTTTTACAAGACCTGCTGCGCATGGCCAGCGTGAAACTGCGTGAGCAACAGCCGGTGGCGCTGATTGCCGACGAAGCCCGCTTGCTGCTGGCCCGCGTGCTGCAGCGGCGCACCTTTGAATTTGATTTGCTGGCCGAACATGCGGCCTTCTGCCACGCGTTGGCCCTGGCACTGAGCGAGGCGCTGGAGTTCGCCAGCACCACGGCCGACGCGGTGCAGCGTGCCAAAAACTGGGAGCGCAAGGCCGACCACCTGCTCATGGAGGCGCGCCGACGCGCCGAGCGCCAGCCGCGCTGGCTGCCCATGGTGCAGCTGCTCGACGACATGGACGACATTGCCGACGCACTGGAAGAGGCCACTTTCATCCACAGCATGACGCTGACACAGCCCCTGGCCGGGTTGCCCGCAGCGGTGAATGCGGTGCTGGGCGAACTGGCCGACACCACGCTGGCCGCCATTCAGGACCAGATCAAGGCGATCGAAATTGCGCGCCACATGAGCGAACACACCGAACCCGCCGACAGCGAAGCCTTCCTGCAGGCGCTCTGGCGCATGCTGCGCGCCGAGCGCATTTGCGACGACCTGTTGCGCAGCGCCCGGGCACGCATCGTGCAAACCCTGCATGCGACACCGGCCTTGTTTTCACTCGCCACCGAACTGGCCGCCACCATCGAGAAAGCCACCGACAGCCTGCTCAGCGCGGGTTACGCGCTGCGCAAACTGGTTTTCAACAAATCGGGAATGACCGCATGAACGCCACGCACCACTGGCCCAAGCACTTTTACCTGGTCGCCAGCGGCCAGACGCCGCCGCACCACAAACCCACGCGCGAGAACATGGGCTCCAAAGCCCACAACCTGCTGCGCATGGCCGCCATCGGCTTGCCGGTGCCAGCTGCATTGGTGGTGGGCACCCACTTCACCCGTGCGCCCGAAGACTGCATGCTGCCGCTCTTCAGCGTGGGTCTGCCGGCGCTGGAATCGGCCACCGGCATGGTGTTTGGTGATCCACGCCAGCCCCTCATCGTCTCGGTGCGCTCGGGCGCGCCGGTGTCCATGCCCGGCATGATGGAAACCCTGCTCAACGTGGGCCTGTGCGAGGCCACGCTGCCCGGCCTGCTGCGCCAGACCGGCAACCCACGCCTGGTCTGGGATGCCTACCGCCGCCTGATCGCCAGCTACGGCGAGGTGGTGGCCGGCTTGCCGGGTGCTCTGTTTGAGGACGAAATCCAGCGCACCACACAAGGCCAGGACGAACGTTTGCTCGATTTCAGCGAGCTGCGCGAACTGAGCAAGCGCTTCCTCGCCATTTACCGCGAGAACGCAGGCGAAGACTTTCCGCAAGATGTGCGCGCCCAACTCAGCGGCGCGGTGCATGCCGTGTTCGCCTCGTGGCACTTGCCCAAGGCCACCAGCTACCGCAGCATGCACGGCATCGACGACGCCATGGGCACCGCCGTCACCATTCAGCGCATGGTGTTCGGCAACGCGGGCTGCCATTGTGGCGCGGGTGTGGGCTTCACGCGCGACCCGACCGGCGGCCACAACACCATCTGGGTGGACTTTTTGGCCAACGCCCAGGGCGAAGACGTGGTGGCCGGCCAGCGCAACGCGCATGGGCACGAGGTGCTGGCCCAGACCGCTCCCGACGCCTGGAACGAGCTGCAGGCCATTGCCTTGCGGCTGGAGCAAGAATTCCAGGACATGCAGGACTTTGAATTCACCGTAGAGGACGGCGCGCTCTACATGCTGCAAACCCGCTCGGGCCAGCGCACGCCGCAGGCCGCAGCCCGCATCGCGTTGGACATGCTGGACGAAGGCCTGATCAGCGCCGAGCAGGCGCTGGAGCGCACCCAAGCGCTGCAAGACAGCGACCTCACCACCCAGCGGCTCGTGGCGCAACACGCGGACCAGCCCGGCGCGGCGCCCGCCACGCCCGTGGCACAGGCGTTGTCGGCCTGCAATGGCGTGGTCAGTGGCGAGATTGCGCTGGACGCCCAGCGCGTGCAGGAACGCGCCGACGCCGGTGTGGCGGTGGTGTTGGTGCGGCAAGACACCCAAACCACCGACATCGCCGCGTTGAATGCCGCCGTCGGTTTGCTGACACAGCGCGGCGCGCGCACCTCGCACGCCGCCGTGGTGGCGCGGCAGATGAACCGCGTCTGCCTGGTGGCTTGCAGCGCCTTGCAGATCGACGAGGCCCACCGCAGTGTGCGACTGGGTGAACACGCGTTCGCCGAGGGCGATGTGATCACGCTCGACGGCAACGACGGTCGGGTCTACGCAGGCCCAGTGACCACGGTGGCGGTGGCCGACGAGGATTTGCTGGCGCGGCTGGCTGCGCTGCGCCAGTCCGCCAACCACGCCACGCAACACAAGCCGGGCAAGCATGCGCAGCCCGCCGCCACCACCGCCTTATAAGTCCACGATCCAGAGCCACCCCGGAGAAAGCCACCATGAACATGGGCAACGACTTTGTCGAAAACCACACCTTTGACGAACTGCACATTGGCCAGAGCGCCCGCTTGCTGCGCACCCTGACCCCGCACGACATCCAGGCTTTTGCGGCGGTTTCTGGCGACACCAACCCCGCGCACCTGAACGCCGAATACGCCAACGACACCTTGTTTCATGGCGTCATTGGCCACGGCATGTGGAGCGGCGCCCTCATTTCTGCGTTGCTGGGCACCCAGTTTCCCGGCACCGGCACCATTTATCTGGACCAGGCCCTGCACTTCTCGCGCCCGGTTCGCATTGGCGACACCTTGACCGTGAGCGCCACCGTCATCGCCAAAGACACGCAGAAAAAAGTGGTGGAACTGGCCTGCGAAGCGCTCAACCAGAAAGGCGAATGCGTGGTCAGCGGCGTGGCGCGCGTGCTGGCCCCCGCCCACAAGGTGCGCATGCCCCGGGGCAGCGTGCCCACCATTCAGGTGTTTGACCCCGAAGCCCGCTTCAACGACTTGCTGGCCATGGTGCGCCACATGCCCGCCGTGCGCTGCGCCGTGGCCCACCCGTGCGACGAGGGCTCGCTGCGCGGCGCGGTGGAAGCCGCAGGCTACGGGCTGCTGCTGCCGGTGCTCATGGGCCCTGAAAACCGCATTCGGGCGCTGGCCGAAGAATTCGCCCTCGATTTGAACGGCATGGAACTGGTCAACACGCCGCACAGCCACGCGTCGGCCGAACACGCCGCCGCCCTGGCCGCCGCTGGCGAGGTGGCAAGCCTGATGAAGGGCAGTCTGCACACCAACGAGTTCATCCAGGCCGTGCTGGCCCGCAAAGAGCTGCGCACCGGGCGGCGCATGTCGCATGTGTTCCGGTTCGATGTGCCGCTCTACAGCAAGCCCTTGCTCATCACCGATGCCGCGCTCAACATCCGCCCCACGCTGGAAGAGAAGGTGGACATCGTGCAAAACGCCATCGACTTTGCGCGCCTGATGGGCGTTGACGTGCCCCGGGTGGCCGTGTTGTCGGCGGTGGAGAACGTCAGCTCCAACATGCCGTCCACGCTGGACGCCGCCGCCCTGTGCAAGATGGCCGACCGGGGCCAGATTCGGGGCGGCCTGCTGGACGGGCCGCTGGCCTTTGACAACGCCATTTCCGCTGAAGCTGCGCTCATCAAAAACATCGAGTCGCCCGTGGCCGGGCAGGCCGATATTTTGGTGGTGCCCGACCTGGAGAGCGGCAACATGCTGGCCAAGCAACTCGAATACCTCGCCGGTGCCACCGGTGCCGGTATCGTGCTCGGCGCCCGCGTGCCGATCGCGCTGACGAGCCGGGCCGATGGCCCAAGGTCTCGCGCCGCCTCGGCCTTGCTGGCGCAGCTGGTGGCCCACCACGGAAAAACCGGCAAAAGCTAAACCAGGGATGCAGCGGGCTGGTGGGGCCTTGCTGCGTGAATGGACCGGGCTGCAGGCAGAGCGGTCTCATGGGCGAACAGATGGCTTGCTGAGCGGGCACCTGCCTCTGCGCGGGTGCCCGCCTTTTCATTCGACCTTCAAAACCCTGTCACCCCGGTGTCACAAGGGTTGATTAACGTCATTTTTTCCTTTCAACCCCGCAACGGAGTTCATATGTTTGCAGTTCGTCACATTGCCCTGACAGCCCACGCCATGGACCCCCGCTTCAAAGACGCCAACGGCGATCTGGTGGCCGATGCGCCCACCGACCCCAAGCAGTGGATCGACCCCGCCACCCTGGTCTTTGCCTACACGCCCGTTGAAGACCCCGCCGTGTACGCCAAGGTCTGGGAAGGTTTTGTGGACCACCTGGCCAAAACCACGGGTAAAAAAGTGCAGTTCTTCCCGGTGCAGAGCAACGCAGCCCAGCTCGAAGCCATGCGCGCAGGCCGCCTGCACGTGGCGGGTTTCAACACCGGCTCCAACCCGCTGGCGGTGAACTGCGCGGGCTTTGTGCCGTTCACCATGATGGCGTCCAAAGACAACCGTTTTGGCTACGAGATGGAGATCATCACGTTCCCGGGCAGCGGCATCGACAAGATCGAAGACATCAAGGGCAAGCGCCTGGCCTTCACGTCCGAGACCTCCAACTCGGGCTACAAAGCCCCGTCGGCCCTGCTGCGCGAGCAGTTCAAGATGGAAGCGGGCAAAGACTACACGCCCGTTTTCAGCGGCAAACACGACAACTCCATTTTGGGCGTGGCCAACAAAGACTACCCGGCAGCCGCCATCGCCAATTCGGTGAAGGTCCGCATGGAGGCGCGCGGTGTGGTCAAGCCCGAGCAGACCCAGGTCATCTACAAGTCGCAGACCTTTCCCACCACCGGTTATGGCCACGTCTACAACCTCAAGCCCGAGTTGGCCGAGAAGGTCAAGCAGGCCTTCTTCAGCTACAACTGGGAAGGCACCGCCCTGGCCGCCGAGTTCAACAAGGCCGAGCCACCGCAAGAGAAGTTCATGCCCATCACCTACAAGCAGCATTGGCAAGTGGTGCGCGACATTGACCAGGCCATGAGCGTGAGCTACGCCTGCAAATAAGGGAACCGAACCATGCTTGAGTTGCGTCAGTTGGACAAACGCTACCCCACCGGCGACCTGGCCCTCCAGGGCGTGAGTCTGCGTGTGGGGGCGGGTGAGGTGTTGGGGCTGATCGGTCCGTCCGGGGCCGGCAAGTCCACCCTGATCCGCTGCGTCAACCGCCTGGTGCAGCCCAGCAGTGGGCAGATCGATCTGGACGGCCAAGACCTGGGCGCGCTGGGCGCGTCGGGTCTGCGCCAGGCCAGGCGCCAGATCGGCATGATTTTTCAGGAATACGCGCTGGTGGAGCGCCTGACGGTGATGGAAAACCTGCTCTCAGGGCGACTGGGTTACACCGGTTTCTGGGCCAGTTGGTTCCGCCGCTTTCAGGGCGATGACATCGCGCAGGCGTATTCGCTGCTGGAGCGCGTGGGCCTGAGCGGCATGGAGAACAAACGCGCCGACGCGCTCTCGGGCGGGCAGCGCCAGCGCGTGGGCATTGCGCGGGCGCTGATGCAAAGCCCCAAGCTGCTGCTGGTGGACGAGCCCACCGCCAGCCTGGACCCCAAGACCTCGCGCCAGATCATGCGGCTCATTTTGGAGCTGTGCCAGGAACGCGGGCTGGCGGCCATTGTGAACATCCACGACGTGGTGCTGGCGACCGAATTTTTGCCGCGCATCGTGGGCCTGCGCGCGGGCAGCGTGGTGTACGACGGACCCGCCGCCCACGTGAACCACGCGGTGCTCACCCGCATTTACGGCGACGAAGACTGGACCGCCATCACCCAGCGCATGCAGGCCACGGCGCAAGCCGCCGATGAGGCCGACGAACGCAAGCTGGCGCTGGTGGCCGCATGAGCGCGCTGGCCACCCCGGCGGCAGCACCGCCGCGCACATGGCAGCGCCCGCCCTTCATCGCCAGCCCATTCACCCGCTGGGCTTTGTACACTGGCGCCGCGCTGTATCTGGTGCTCGCCACCGCCTCGCTCGATGTGAACTGGGTCCGGGTGCTGCAAGGGCTGGAGCGCGGCTGGGCTTTTGTGCAGGGCTTTTTGAACCCCGACTTCACCAGCCGCTGGGACGACATCGTGATCGGCTTTCAAGAGAGCCTGACCATGACCGTCACATCCACCGCGCTGGGTGTATTGCTGTCCATACCGGTGGCGGTGGGTGCAGCGCGTAACCTGGCACCGACCTGGATCTACCTGATTTGCCGCAGCTTTGTGGCGCTCTCGCGCACGCTCAACGAAATCATCGTCGCCATCTTTTTGGTCGCCATGTTTGGCTTTGGGCCCTTTGCCGGCTTCCTCACGCTGACCTTCGCCACCATTGGTTTCATGGCCAAGCTCATGGCCGAAGACATCGAAGAAATTGAAGCCTCGCAACTGGAGGCGCTGCGCGCCACCGGTGCGGGCTACCTGCAGGTGCTGGACTTTGCGGTGCTCTCGCAGGTGATGCCGCGGCTGGTGGGCCTGTCGCTGTACCGGCTGGACATCAACTTCCGCGAGTCGGCGGTGATTGGCATTGTGGGCGCGGGCGGCATTGGCGCCACGCTCAACACCGCCATGGACCGGTACGAATTCGATTCCGCCGCCGCCATTATTTTGGTCATCATCGCCATCGTCATGGTGGCCGAGTACAGCTCGGGCTGGCTCAGAAAGCGCATCCAGTGAACACCGACCACCACAGCCTGCCCGTGTGGCGCAAACGCTCCCGCCGCGCCGACTGGCTGGTGTTCGGCAGCTGGGTGCTGGCGCTGGCCTTCGTCTCCTGGACCTTTCAGGTGATGACGCAGGACACCATCTGGGCCTTTGTGCTCGATGCGCCCGCGCAGGTGCAAGACATTGGCTCGCGCATGCTGCCCCCGGCTTGGGGCTTTTTGCCCGAGTTGTGGTGGCCGCTGTGGGAAACCATCAACATCGCCACGCTGGGCACGCTCATCGGTTTGGTCATGGCCGTGCCGGTGGCTTTTTTGGCGGCGCGCAACACCACGCCCAGCACGCGTTTTGTGCGTCCGGTGGCGCTGTTCGTCATCGTGGCCTCGCGCTCCATCAACTCGCTGATCTGGGCCTTGTTGCTGGTGGCCATCCTTGGCCCCGGCGTGCTGGCTGGCATTTTGGCCATTGCGCTGCGCTCCATTGGTTTCATTGGCAAGCTGCTGTACGAAGCCATTGAAGAGATTGACGGCGCGCAGGTCGAAGCCATTGAGGCCACCGGCGCCAGCACCGCGCAAACCATGGCCTGGGGTGTGGCGCCGCAGGTCGCACCCACGCTGGCCGGTATCACGGTGTTTCGCTGGGACATCAACATCCGCGAGTCCACCGTGTTGGGCCTGGTGGGGGCGGGGGGCATTGGCGTGAAGCTCGAAGCCGCCCTGGGTTCGCTGGCCTGGCCCAAGGTCACCACGCTGCTGATCTTGATTCTGGTTACGGTGGTGGTGAGCGAGTGGGTCACGGCGAAGGTGCGCGAGAAGTTGATTTGAAGGGGGTAGAGAAAAGCAAATGTGGGCCGCAACCGTATTGCCACGACAGCCCCCATCCCAACCTTCCCCCAGAGGGGGAAGGGGCCAGAGGCGCACCCGTGGAAGGGGGCAGATGCGCCCAGCGGAGGGGCCGGATGCGCTTGTTGGAAAGGGGCCAAAAACCACTGCGGCATGGGTTTTTCTGGCTCCCTCCCCCTCTGGGGGAGGGTTGGGGTGGGGGCTCTCCCGCTCTTCTTACCTTCACTTACCTTCAACCCCCCCACTTGCCTCAAGCCATGATGTGCAAACCCGCGTCCACGTACACCACATCGCCGGTCATGCCCGAGGCGCCGCCGCCCACCAAAAACGCCACGGCGCGGCCCACTTCGGCAATGTCCACCAGCCGGCGGCCGGGGGCGCGGGTCACGGCCATGTCGATCAGCTCGTCAAAGTGCGCAATGCCCGAGGCCGCGCGGGTGCGCAGCGGGCCGGGTGACACGGCGAACACCCGAATGTCTTTCTCGCCCAGCTCTTTGGCCAGGTAGCGCACGCTCGACTCCAGCGCCGCCTTCACCGGCCCCATCAGGTTGTAGTTGTTCACCACCTTGTCGGCGCCGTAATAGCTCATGGTGATCAGCGCGCCGCCGGGGTTCATCAGTGGCTCCGCGTGGTGCGCCATTTCAATGAACGAATGGCAAGACACCTGCATGGCCTGCAAAAAGCCCGTTTGCGAGCAGTCCACAATGCGTCCGTGCAGGTCGTCGCGTGGGGCGAAGGCGATGGAATGGATCACGAAGTCGATCGAGCCCCAGGTTTGTCGAATCTCTTCAAACACCGCCTGCATTTGCCCGGCTTGCGACACATCCAGCGGCAGCAGCAGGGCGGTGTCAATTTGCTGCGCCAGCGGGGCCACGTGCGGCTTGGCTTTCTCGTTCAGGTAGGTCAGAGCAATGTCGGCGCCAAAGGCGCGCAGCTTGGCCGCGCAACCAAAGGCGATGCTGTCGCCATTGGCCACACCCACCACCAGGCCGCGTTTGCCCTTGAGCATGTCGCCAATGCGGGTGTTTTCGTCCCACACTTTGGGCAGGGGGTCGATGGAATTCGGGTCGGTAAACATGGCGGTTCCTGGGGTTTCAAAAATAGGGTGGCTCACAGCATCAACAGCTCGGCCGCGTGCTCGGCCAGCATGCGTTCTTCGTTGGTTTTGAACACCAGCACCGACACGCGCGATGCGGGCGTGCTGATGGCGGTGGCGTGGTCCTGGTTGGCTTGCGGGTCCAGCTCAATGCCCAGCCAGCCCATGTCGGCCAAGATGGCCGCGCGCACGGCGGCGGCGTTTTCGCCAATGCCGCCGGTCAGCACCAGCGCGTCGAGCCCGCCCAAGCTGGCGCTCAGACTGCCGATTTCGCGGCGGCAGCGGTCGGCAAAATAGGCCAGCGCCTCGTGTGCGGCGGGGTTGTCCGACGCTTGCAGCGTGCGCACATCGTGCGACAGACCCGACAAACCCTTCAGCCCCGACTCTTGGTACAGCAAGTGGCTGATGGCTGCCGCGTCCATGCCTTTTTCGGTCATGAGGTAGAGCACCACGCCGGGGTCCAGCTGGCCGCAGCGTGTGCCCATGGGCAGGCCGTCCAGCGCGGTAAAGCCCATGGTGGAGGCCACCGAGCGGCCATTGCGCATGGCGCACATCGACGCGCCGTTGCCCAGGTGCGCCACGATCACCCGGCCTGCGGCCAGAGCCGGGTGATCGGCGTGCAGCCGCCGCGCGATGAATTCGTACGACAGCCCATGAAAACCATAGCGCCGAATGCCCTCGTCGTAATAGCGGCGCGGCAGCGCAAAGGTGTCGGCCACAAAGCCATGGTGGCGGTGAAACGCGGTGTCAAAGCAGGCGATTTGCGGCACGCCCGGAAACGCCAGCCGCGCCGCCCGAATGCCGGCCAGGTTGTGCGGCTGGTGCAGCGGGGCCAGCGGCACCAGGCGCTCCAGCGCGACCACCTGCGCGTCGTCAATCAGCACCGGCGCCACGTGCGAAGTGCCGCCGTGCACCACCCGGTGGCTCACGGCCAGCACCTGCGCACCCGCAAAAGCGTGCTGCTGCCAACGCAAAATGGCCTGCACCGCCTCGGCGTGGTTGTTCAGCGCGGGCTCGGGCGCCAAGCCAAAACCAGACGCCACATCCGCCGTGGACCGCACCGAAAACCGCGCCTGTGCGCCCAAGCCTTCAATTTTCCCCACGGCCAGCAGTGGCAGCGCAGGGGTGGCGGCGTACACCGCAAACTTCACGGACGACGAGCCCGCGTTCAGGGTCAACAACAAGGTGTGGTGCATGGTGTGTGGGGGGTGTTCAGTCGCCGTGGCGCAGCATCACGTACTGTCCGGGGGCCGCGCCCCAAGCGGTTTCGGTCAGCGGTTGCGCGGCCACAGGTTCGGCTGCACTGTGCGTTTGCAGCCAGCCGCTCCAGGCTTCCCACCAACTGCCCTCGCGGCGCGGCGCGCTGTGTGCCCAGTCGTCGGGGTGGGGCCGGTGCTGGCCGTGTGCGGTGGTGTGGATTTGGTAATGCCGCCCGGCGTGCCCGGGCTCGGACACGATGCCCGCGTTGTGCCCGCCGTTGGTCAGCACAAAGGTCACGTCGGTGTCCACCAGACGGTGGATTTTGAACACCGAGCGCCAGGGCGACACATGGTCTTTCACCGTGCCCACCACAAACACGGGCACCGAAATGTCGTGCAGCGACACCAACTGTCCATCAAAGCTGTAGCGCCCCAGCGCCAGATCGTTGCCCAGGTACATGCTGCGCAGGTACTGGCTGTGCATCACGGCGGGCAGGCGCGTCACGTCGGCGTTCCAGGCCATCAGGTCGTTGCTGAACGTGGGTTCGCCCAGCAGCACCGAGCGGGTGCGCTCCTGCCACACCAGTTCGCGCGAGTGCAGCAACTGGAACGAACCGGCCATTTGCCGTCCGGTTAAAAAGCCCTGCTCAGCCGTCATGCTCTCCAGCATGGCCACTTGCGCGGCGTCAATCAGCACACCCATTTCGCCGGGTTCGGAAAAATCGGTTTCGGCGGCCATCAGCGTCAGGCTGGCCAGGGCGGCGGGTGCATCGGTGGCCGCTTCCTGGTGCGCCAGCGCGGCAGCCGCGATGGCGGTGAAGGTGCCGCCCAGGCAATAGCCCGCCAGGTGCACCGGCTGCTGCGTGTCGGCCTGCACCTGCGCCAGCGCATCCAGCACGCCCAGGCGCACATAGTCGTCCAGGGTCAGCAGGGCATCGTTTTCGTCCGGGTTGCGCCACGACACGATGTACACCGTGTGCCCCTGCGCCACCAGCCAGCGCACCATGGAGTTGTGCGGCGACAGGTCCAGGATGTAGTATTTCATGATGCAAGACGGGATGATCAGCACCGGTTCGGCCAGCACCTGCGCCGTGGCCGGCTGGTACCGGATCAGCTCCACCAAGTCGTTGCGCATGACCACCTGCCCTGGCGTCGTGGCCAAGCCTTGCCCCGGGGCCAGTGTCTCGGCACCGGGGCGCAGGGGAGGCAGCCCATGGCGCTCGCGCCACGCGTCTACCGCATGGCCCAGGCCCGTCACCAGGCTTTGGCCGTGGGTGTCGGCGGCTTTGCGCAGCGCCTGTGGATTCGACAGCAGGGCGTTGCTGGGCGACACCATGTTCAGCCCTTGTTGCGTCAAAAACAGCAGCTGTTCGCGGGCGTGCGGCTCCATGCCCCGCAAGGCGCTGGCGCTCTGCCACCAGCGCTCGCAAGCCAGGTTGGCGGTGGCCATGGCGTTCCAGGGCCAGGCGCTCCAGGCCGGGTCGGCAAAGCGCGCATCGTGCGCGGCGCTGTGGGGTGCTGGGGCGGCAGCGTCGGCCGTGAACAGCGTGGGCCATGCGGCACGCAGCGAACCGCTCAGCCAATCCAGGCCCAGGGTTTGTGCCTCGGTGAACAGGCGGGCCTGCGTGCCCGGAGACACCGCCAGGTTCAGCGCCCAGTCGGTCCAGGCCCGGGCCATGGAAACGGGCGAGAGCCCGGCGCTGCCACGGGCCAGCGCGGCATGGGCCAGTTGATCCAGTGCGTCAGCCGCCTGCTGCAGCGTGGTGGAAGATGGAATAGGGTTCATGGTTGCAGTGTATGAAGTGCTTGTGACAGCCGTTTGAAGCCGGGTGGTGGAATCGCCGCCTGCAGCGGTGTTGGTGCGTTCGTCAAGACAGCTGTCATCATCGCGCCTTGCCGGCCCGTTGAAATGGTGGGGCTCGGCCAATGTCGACCCGTGTGGTGTGTGCAGAGATGCTGTCCCGTTTGAACCTGGTCAAGGAATGCCATGAATCCCCCAAATGCCATTCACCGTACCCACTGCGTGGCACTGCAACTGGCGCTGCCCTGTGCAGACCCGGCGGATGTGCTCAGGCAACTGAGCCAAACACCGCTGCTGCGCCGGCGCAAGCCCACGCAGCACGGCGAAGAAGCACTGGACCTCGACAGCCCCGAGTCCCTTGAGTGGCAGCCGCGCGAGAGTGGCTGCACCCCACCCCTGCAAACCACCCGCTGGACGGTACGCCAGCGCCAGGGCATGCACGTCGAACTGGCGCTGACAACTAGGCATGTGCTGGTGGGTGGCCTGTGTCGCCCCGTCTGCCAGCTTGAAGGGGTGTTGCTGGCGGGCACACCGGCTGCGCTCCACGGCATGGCCGTTCAGCTGGCAAAGACCGTGCCCATGCTGCCCAGCCAGGCCACCTTGGCCGAGCGCTGCCTCGCGCTGGCACAGGGCGCCCACACCGCTCAAACCGCACCCACTGCCAAGCCCGACCCAGGCACGTCGTTGCCCCAACTGGCCCAGCGGGTGCTCAGCCACATGCTGCACGCCTTCGCTACCCATCTGGCGCAGCTGCCGCACTCAGACGACCCCGAGGTGGTTCACCAGGCGCGTGTGGCGTGGCGCCGGTTCAAAAGCGGGATTCGCCTGTTCAAACCGGTGTTGCCACCCGATGCGCTGCCCGACTGGGCACCGCTTGAACCCCTGCTGAGTGCCCTGGGCGCACTGCGCGACCAGGACGTGGCCCTGACCGAAACACTGCCCCCGCTGCAACACGCCTACACCGAAGACCAGGCCCACCGCCTGGCCCACTGGGAAGCCTTGCAACAAGCCTTGGCGCAAGCCAGCCAAACCCAGCGCCACACCGTGCGCCAGGCCCTGCAAAACCCAGCTGTTGGGCACACCTTGCTGAGCACCCTGCAAGCGCTGTGCAACATGCCAGAGCCAGCCGCGCAGGACGAACCCCGGCACGCCAAACACCCCAAAAAGGCGCTCGCCCTGCAACACTGGGCGCAGCGGCGCCTGGCCCGCCTGCACCAGCGCCTGAGCACCGCCACCCAAACCCTGGGGCCGCTGGAGAGCCAACACCGGGCCCGCATACTGGCCAAGCGCCTGCGCTACAGCACCGACGCCCTGCGCACCCTGTTGCCCAAAAAAGATCGTCAGCGCTGGGCACAACAAGCCAGCCACTGGCAAACCCAGCTGGGCACCACACGCGACGTGACCCGCGCCAGCACCCTGGCCGCCGAATGGGGCGCCGATGCTGAATTGGTGGCCTTTTTGCGTGGCGTGGCGGTGGGGCAGCAGATGGGGGGCGGGTGAGGGGTTGCGCCGTCATGAGGCCCGTTCGGGCTGCGCCTGTTGAAGTCCTTCGATAAGCTCAGAGCGGGCGGTTGACGCTTCAAGGGGCCGGATCACCAGGTTCCATTTTCATCAAATCCCCAACCCGAAACCCGCAACAACACACCAGCCGCCTCCGGTGTGAAACACCCGCGCGCCATGCGCTCGGCCAGTGCGTGCGGTGGCAGCAGCTCAAAGCGCTGCACCTCGCCGTCCTGGTTGTTGGGTGTGGTGCCCGGGGCCAGTTGGGCCAGGTAGCAGTCCAGGTGTTCCACGCTGTACGACAGGCCGTCGTCGTTGTCGCCATGGGTCACCGGGTGCGCCACACGGATGCGGCCATGGTGTTGCAGCGCGTGCAGGTCGGTGGTGTGCAGGCCCGCTTCTTCCCACAGTTCGCGCTGCCAGGCAGACTCGGGCGTTTCGCCCAGGGCCACGGTGCCGCCCATCAGGGTGTCCCAGCGGGCAGGGAATTCGGCTTTGTGGGCCGACCTTTGTTGTACCCAGGTGCTTGCGCCGTCGCTGGCGCTGGGCGCCACGCCCACCAGATGCACGCCCTGGGTGGGCATGCCCAGCAGGCGGGCAATGCCGCGTTCCCCCGCGCCGATGCAGCTGCCCGCCGCGTCCCGCACCGCCAGGGCTTCGCCGTGCCAGTGGCGCACCAGGCCAGCCGCTTGCAAGGCCAGCGCCAGTTGCGCCAGCGCGGGCGTGAGCGGGCCGTTCAGGTGCCAGGTTTCGCCCTGCGCGCCGCGCCGGTGGTGCAGGCCCAGGCTGTGCAGCGGCACCCCGTGCGCGGCCAGCCGTTCCAGCAAGGCGGGCGCCACCGAGCCAATGGTGTCTTGCCCGGCGCACAAGGGCAGCCGGGGCTGTGTGGGCGCTTGGTGGGCTTGCTGCCACACGGCTTGGCGCCAGGCGGCATGGGCCTCGGGGGGCAAAAGGTTCAAGGGCGTTGGCCTTGGGCCAGGCGTTGCTCAATGTCTTGCAACACCACGGGCAGGTCGGCCACGGTGTCGATGACGTAGTGCGCACCGGCGGCGAGCAACTCGGCGCTCACGCGGTTGCGCATGTTGGCACGGCTGGCTTCGTCAGCGGCTTGGTATTGCGCCAGCGTCCAGCCCGCCGGGCTGCCCGAGAGCGCCACGCCCACGGTCCACATGCCCGCGTTCAGGCCTTCGGCCATGCCGGGCAGGGTGTCGTCCACCTTGACACAGTGCGACACGGCGCCAATACGCAGTTGTTGCACGCAGTGCAGCGCCATCCAGGGGCCGGGGCGGGCGCCGGCGGGCAGGTCGTCGGCGCAGACGGTGCAGTCGGGCGTGTAGCCCTGTGCGCTGGCCAGGGCCATCAGCCGTTCCATCACCTGCCGGGGGTAGCCGGTGGTGGAGCCAATTTTGAAACCCTGTTGGCGCAGGCTTTGCACCACGTCCAGCGCGCCGGGAATGAGGGCGCTGTGTGCGCCCACGCGCTCCACTTGCAGCGGAATGAAGGTCTCGTAAATGTGGCGCACGTCGGCTTGGCCCATGGGGCGGCCAAACTGGGCTTGCCAGCGCGCCGCAATGGCGGGGTCGCGGCCCAGGGCTTCGATGTGTTGCCACTTGCCCAGGCCCATGGGACCGCGCGCCTCGTCCAGGCTCAGCGCAAAGCCGTAGGCGGTTTGGAAGGCGTCGACAAAAATCTGGGTCGGAGCGAACGAGCCGAAATCGACGGTGGTGCCAGCCCAGTCAAAAATGACGGCTTCTAGGGTGTGTTGCATGGGGTCTCCGGGGTGTTGTTGGGCGTGTTTGAGGTCATCCCCTTTTGGGGAGGGTTGGGTAAGGGTCTTCTGCTGTGTTGGCACGCTGGCCCCCATCCCAACCTTCCCCCAGAGGGGGAAGGAGTAAGGCATGGCTTCGGCGCAGTGCCTGTTGTTGGGCGTGTCTGAAGCCCTCCCCCTCTGGGGGAGGGTTGGGTGGGGGCTTTCCCCGGCGGGTTGAGGTGCCACCCCTTCAAGCGTGGTTGACGATGCCCATCTGGCGCAGGGTGGCGCCCACGGCGTGGACCACCTGGTCGATGTCGTGGGGGGTGATGGCGCCGATGCAGCCCACCCGGAAGGTTTCCACCTGGGTCAGCTTGCCGGGGTACAGGATGAAACCGCGTTCGCGCACGCCTTCGTAGAAGGTTTGAAAGTGCCAGGCCGGGTGCTGCGGTGCATGAAAGGTGACGATGATGGGCGCTTGCACCGCGGGGGCCAGAAACGGCTGCAAGCCCAGGGCCGACATGCCTTGCACCAGGCGCTGGGCGTTGGCGGCGTAGCGGGCGCCGCGTGCCGCTTGGCCGCCTTCTTCTTGAAACTGTTGCAAGGCTTCGGCCAGCGCGGCCACCACATGGGTGGGCGGTGTGAAGCGCCATTGCGTGGTTTTTTGCAGGTAGGCCCACTGGTCGTGCAGGTCCATGGCCAGCGAATGGCATTGGCCCGCGCTGGCCTCCAGGGCGCTGCGCCGCGCCAGCACAAAGCCCATGCCGGGCACCCCTTCCAGGCACTTGCCCGAGGCGGCAATCAGCGCGTCAAAGGGCAGGGCGCGGGCGTCGATGGGCAGGGCGCCGAACGAGCTCATGGCGTCAACGATCAAGGCGCGGCCCTGCGCCGCCACCACCTGGGCGATCTCGGCCAGCGGGTTCAAGATGCCGGTGCCGGTTTCGCAGTGCACCACCGCCACGTGGGTGATGCCGGGGTCGGCCTGCAAAGCGGCTTCGATGGCGGCGGGGTCCATGGGCTGGTCTTCGGCCAGGGGCAGCTCCACCGCATCGCGGCCCAGCACGCCCAGGATGCGCAAGATGCGCGCGCAATACGCGCCGTGGTTGGGCACCAGCACCTTGCCGGTGTGCGGCACCAGCGTGCCCAGCGCGGCTTCCACCGCAAAGGTGCCGCTGCCTTGCAGGGGCACGCACACATGCGTGTCGGCGCCGTGCACGATGTCGAGCAGTTGGCGGCACACGCTGGCGGTGATGCCGTTGAAGCCGGGGTCCCACGAGCCGTGGTCGTGCAGCATGGCCTGCTTGGTGCGCAGGCTGGTGGTCAAAGGGCCGGGGGTGAGCAGCAGCGGGTCTCGGTCAATCAGCGGCATGGTGTGCTGGGTGGTTGCGGTGGGTTGAAGGGGCTTGAAGGGCATGGAATGAGCGGTTCAAGGCGGCTTCAGCGCATGCGCCAGGCTTGGGTGCGGCGGCTGAGCTGCCAGGTCAACAGGCTGTGAACCCCTTTCACGCCCGCCGACGTGGCCACAATCACCACCGCCATGGCGGCTGCGGCGGCGGTGAAACCGGCTTCGTCCATGTGGATGATGGACACGGCGGCCAGCTTGGTGTCGGAGCCGTACAAAAAGATCACCGCCGACACCGTGGTCATGGCGTTGACAAACAGGTAGATGCTGATGTCGAGCACCGCCGGCATGCACACCGGCACCGTGACGCGGGCAAACATGCGACCCAGCGACACCTTGAGCGAGGCCGACACCGCCTCAAATTCGGCGTCCAGCTGTTTCAGGGCCGTGGTGGCGGTGATGTGGCTCACGGTGTAGAAGTGGGCAATGGAGTTGATGACCAAAATGGCCAACGTGCCGTACACAAAGCCCAGCGGGTTGCCCGGTGCGTTGAAGAAAAAGATGTAGGCCAGGCCCAGCACCAGCCCCGGCACCGCCATGGACAGCATGGCCATGAGCTGTGTGGCACTGCGCACCAGGGCAAAGCCGCGTGTTTTCTCCATCACATAGGCGCCCGTGAAAACAATGACGGTGCCCAGCACGGCGGTCCATGCCGCCAGGCTCAGGGAGTTGCGGTAGGCCTGCCAGCCTTCGCTGTCGAAGTTGGAAAACGCGTAGTTCGCCAGCGTCAGCGTCAGGTTGTAGGGCCAGCGCGTGACCAGCGAGGCCCACACCGCCATGCCCAGCATGGCCAGCATGGCGAATGCCAACAGGGCACAAAACAGCCACAAACTGGCGTCGCGCGCGGTGTCGCGCACCGGCACCAGCGGCACCGCGCGGGCGGTGAGCAAGGCCACTTGGCGGTGCTGCACCCAGCGGTCGGCGCCAAACGCCAGCACCGCCGGCAGCAGCAGCACAAAGCCCACCACCGCGCCCATGGCAAAGTTTTGCTGGCCAATCACCTGTTTGAAGATGTCGGTGGCCAGCACGTTGAAGCGCCCGCCGATCACCTTGGCAATGCCAAAGTCCGTAATGGCCAGGGTGAACACCACAAAACCGGCGCTGATGAGGCCGTATTTGCTGCCCGGCAGCGTCACGGTCCAAAAGGTGCGCAGCGGGGACGCGCCCAACACGCGGGCGGCTTCGTAGTGCCGCGCATCGGCCATCGACAGCGCCACCACCAAAATCATCAGCGCATGCGGAAAACAATAAAACACCTGCGAGATGACGATGCCAATCGGCCCGTAAATGGACGCGCCGAACAACCAGTCTTTGAGCAAACCCTGGTTGCCAAACAGGTAGATGAGCGAGATGGCGGGCAACAACGACGGCGCCAAAATGGGAATGAGGGCCAGCGCCTTGAACACGGATTTGCCCGGCATGGCGCTGCGCGTGAGGGCGTAGGCGTACACATAGGCCAGCGGCAGCACCAGCGCGGTGATGAGCGTGGACACCCACAGGCTGTTCCACAACGACTCGGTGAGCGACGGTGTGGCGAAGTAGCTGGCGTAGTTGGCCAGACCCACCCAGGCGCCGTCGGCATCGCGAAAGCTTTTGATCAGCAAGCTGCCCAGCGGCAGCACCAGCGTGACCGCCAGCCACAGCGCCAGCAGCAGCACGCCCAGGCGCATCCACAGGTCGTCGCGGTCCAGCCGCTGCCAGCGCGCGCGCATCAGTTGGCCCGCGCGTGGGCGCCGTACACGCGGATGTGGCGTGCCGGCAGGTCAATCGTCAGGCGGCGCTGCGCGGCCAGGCCCATCTGCAGGGCTTGGGCGGTGGGCACATCGGCCACCAGGGTTTGGCCGTTTTGCGGCAGGTGCATGCTGATGCGGCAGAACGGCCCGAGAAATTCCAGGTGCTGCACCGTGGCGCCCAGCCGGTTGCTGGCCTGCGGCGGGTGTTGGTTGTGGCCGTTGTTGTTGTCGTTGCCGTGCTCCGCTTCGTGGTGCAGCACGATGTCTTCGGGCCGCACCGCCAGCGTCACATCCGTGTCGTGGGCCATGTGCGGCATGTGCTCGCAAGCCAGTTCCAGACCGTGCCAGTTGGCGCGCCCGGGGCCGCTCAGGCGCGCGCGCAGGGGGTTGGTTTTGCCCACAAAGTCGGCCACAAAAGCGCTGCACGGTTGTTGGTAAATGGTTTGTGGCGTGCCCACTTGCTCAATCACGCCGTGGTTCATCACCACAATGCGGTCGGCCAGGCTCAGGGCTTCTTCCTGGTCGTGCGTCACCATGATGGTGGTCACCCCCAGGCGCTGGTGCAACTGGCGCAGCTCGGTGCGCAAATGCGCCCGCACCCGCGCATCCAGGGCGCTCAGGGGTTCGTCCAGCAGCAGCAAGCTGGGCGAGGTGGCCAGCGCCCGCGCCAGGGCCACGCGCTGTTGCATGCCGCCCGAGAGCTGCGCCGGGTATTGGGCGCCCGACTGCGCCAGCCCCACCAGTTCCAGCAAGCCGTTGACACGCTCGGCCACCGCGCTGCGCGCCAGGCCTTTGCCCTTCAGGCCGTAGCCCACGTTGTCTTTCACGTTCAGGTTCGGGAACAACGCATACGACTGGAACACGATGCCAAAGTCGCGCTGCGACGAGGGCAGGCCCGAGATGTCGCGGCCTTTTTGCAAAATCTGCCCGCCGTCTTGCTGCTCCAGCCCGGCAATGATGCGCAGCAGCGTGGTTTTGCCGCAGCCCGACGGGCCCAGAAAGCACAGGAACTCGCCCGCTTCAATGCGCAGCGAAACATCCTTCAAAGCCCAAAAAGCGCCAAAGCGTTTGCCCACGCCGCGCACGTCCAGATACGGTGTTTTCAATTCGGTCACGGCACAGTTCCGCAAAGAAAGGGGCGCTGCGCAGCGCCCCGGTGGCGACCCCGCACGCCCCAAGCGCGCAGGGTCCGATCGACTGTTACTTCGGTGCCGACTTGCCGTCGTAGCGCTTGGTCCACTCGGCCAGAATGCGGGCGCGCTCGGAGCCCATCTTGCCCAGGTCGATCTTCACCATGGCGCTGTCGGCGCTCGGTGGGTAGTTCGGCGGGCTGGGGTTCATGCCGGGGTAGCCGACGATGGCGTAGAACTTGCCGTACATCTCGTAGGCGGGTTTGCTGACCGCAAAGTCGGCCAGCTTTTGGGCCGCGGCCAGGTTCTTGGTGCCCCGCACGATGGCGGTGGCTTCCATGTCCCAGGGGGCGCCTTCTTTGGCCAGGATGATGTCGATGGGTGCGCCAGCGGTCTTTTCCTTGGCGCCGCGCATGTCAAAGCCAATGCCCACCACGCGCTCGCCCTTGGCGGCCTGCACGCAAGGGGCCGAACCGGAATGGGTGTAGACGGCCACGTTGTTGTGCAGCTTGTCCATGAACTCCCAGCCGGCTTTCTCGCCCATGATCTGCAGCCAGGCGTAAACGGCCTGGTAACCCGTGCCCGACGAGGCCGGGTTGGGCATGACGATGGCGTCTTTGTAGACCGGGTTGGTCAGGTCGGCCCACGACGTGGGCTTGGGCATGTTTTTCTTGCCGCCTTCCACCGTGTTGAAGCACATCACGGCCAGCCAGGCGTCCATGCCGGTCCAGGCCATGGGCGTCTTGCTGCTGCGAAAGGCCGGCTTGAGCTGGTCCACGCCATTCGGGCGGTACGGGTGCAGCAAACCCATGGTGTCGAACAAGGCCACGCTGGAAGCACCCAGGCCCCAGATCACGTCGGCGCGTGGGTTGTCTTTTTCGGCCAGCACGCGGGCGGTGATGATGCCGGTGGAGTCGCGCACCCAGGCAATTTCCACATCGGGGTGGGCCGCTTCAAAGGCTTGTTTGTACGGGCCGAGCTGGTCGTTTTCCAGTGCGGTGTAAACGGACAAACGCGTCTTTTGCGCCATGGCGGGCAGGGTCAGCAAGGCGGCCATCGCGCCAACCAGCGCGGTTTTTAGCAGGGTTTTCAGCTTCATGGGGGCTCCGTGGAAGAACGATCAAACAAACCGGACGTTGCGGGCCGCCACGCAAAAAATGTTCACAGCCAGCACAACGCTGCCCAGCTTATGGCGGGTATGTGTCAGATTGTTGACAATCGACAATATAAAAATTTCTTTAGAATCCACGCCATTCGAGCCGCACATGAACACCACCTTCCCATCCGCCCCTGAAAACGCTCTGGCCCTGCTGCAGAGCACATCGCTCACCCGTCTGGTGGTCGAGTCCATGGAAGAGATGATCCTGGGAGGTGAACTGGCGCCCGGCAGCAAGCTCAACGAGACCTCGCTGGCGCAGCGCTTTGGCATTTCGCGCGGGCCGCTGCGCGAGGCGCTGCGCATGCTGGAGGAGTCGGGCCTGATCCGGCAAGAAAAAAACCGGGGCGCCCAGGTGCGCAAAATCGCCTTGTCCGAGGCCGCTGACATCTACGACGTGCGCGCCGGGCTGGACGCCGCCGCTGGCCGCTTGCTGGCCGAGCGCATCACGCCCGAACAGCTCAAAACCCTGCGCGACATGACCGCCGCCATGCGCGAGGTGCAAAGCGGCGACGTGGACCGGTTCCACGAACTGAACCTGGGCTTTCACGACGCCATCGTGGGCATGACGGGCAACCCCGTGTTGATCGACCAGTACCGCCGCCTGACCCGGTTGCTGGCGCTGTTTCGCCGCCGCAACCTGCTCGCCCCCATGGCCATTCCGCATTTCGCCGAAGAACACAGCGCCATCGTCGACCTGCTGGAGGCGCGCAACGCCGCGGGCGCCGCCGAGGCCTTGTTTGCCCACGCCCGGGGCGGGCGCCAGCGCATGCTGCAGGGCGGCGAATGGGCCGGAGCACCCCATGAAGGCTGAACCGGACCGCAGCGAGGGCGACATCAACCTGGGCGACCGCCGCACCGCCTGGCAGGCGCAGCACATCGACCCCGCCACCCGGGCCCTGCTGGACGAAGATGCGCGCTGGTTTTTGCACCAGTCCATGTCCACCCCCTGCCTGAACGCGCTGGACGCCGCGCAAGGTGCCTGGCTGACCGACACCGCCGGGCGCCGCATTCTGGACTTTCACGGCAACAGCCTGCACCAGATTGGCTACGGCCACCCGGCGGTGCTGGCCGCCATGCGGGAAACGCTGGACACCCTGCCGTTTTGCCCGCGCCGCTACACCAACCGCCCGGCGGTGGAGCTGGCGCGCCGCCTGTGCCAGGCCGCCCATATGCAAGGCGCGCGCCTGCTGTTGGCGCCCGGCGGCACGGCGGCCATGGGCATGGCGCTCAAGCTGGCGCGGCTGGCCACGGGCCGGTTCAAAACCGTGTCGATGTGGGACGCATTCCATGGCGCCTCGCTCGACGCCATTTCCATCGGCGGCGAAGCGGTGTTTCGCCGGGGCATGGGGCCGCTGTTGCCCGGCAGCGAACACGTGCCGCCCTGCGACCCCGGCGCCTGCGTGTTCGGCTGCGCCGGGCGCTGCGCCTTGCGCTGTGTGGACTACATCGACTACGTGCTGAAAAAAGAAGGCGACGTGGCGGCGGTGATTGTGGAAACCGTGCGCTGCACCGATGTGCAGGTGCCACCGTTGGACTACTACCGCCGCCTGCGCCAGATCTGCGACCGCCACGGCGCGCTGCTGATCCTGGACGAAATCCCGATTGCCCTGGGCCGCACCGGCCACCTGTTTGCCATTGAGCGCTACGGCATTGAGCCCGACATGGTCGTCATCGGCAAAGGCCTGGGCGGAGGCAGCATGCCGCTGGCCGCACTCATCGCCCGTGAGGGCCTGAACCTGGGCCAGCACATCTCGCTGGGCCACTACACCCACGAAAAAAACCCGCTGGCCTGCGCGGCTGCGCTGGCCGTTCTGGACGTCATCGAGCAAGAAGACCTGCTGGCGCGCAGCCGCCGCCTGGGTCAAGAAGTCCTGAACCGTTTGCGCAGCTTGACCGCCGACCTGCCCGCGGTCAAAGAGGTGCGCGGCGCCGGTTTGCTGATCGGCATTGAACTGCACGACGCCGACCTGGCCGAGGCGGTGCTGTACCGCTGCCTGAGCGCCGGGCTGTCGTTCAAGGTGGGCCAAGGCCAGGTGCTGGTGCTGGCCCCGCCGCTGAACGTGGAAGAGGCCGATTTGTGGTGGGCGCTCGACTGCATCGCCCAAGCCCTGCAAGAAGGCCCAGGTGCTTGAGCCGGGCAGCAACATGGGCAGCGGCGTGGTGCTGGCCGTGCTGGCCGCCGCGCTGATGCACGCCAGCTGGAACGCGCTGATTCGCGGCGCGCCCGACAAGCGCCAGTACACCATCCTGATGCACACCTGCGCCGCCGCGCTGGCCGCCGTGGGCCTGTGTTTCACCGGTTGGCCCAGTGGGGACAGTGCGCCTTTTATTGCGGCATCGGCCCTGTTGCACTGGGCCTACATTGCCCTGCTCATGCGCATTTACGACGGCGGACAGCTTGCCGTGGGCTATGTGGCCATGCGCGGTTTGGCGCCGTTGCTGGTGGCTTTGGTGTCGGTGTTTGTGCTGAACGAGTCGCTGTCTGCGTGGGCCTGGCTGGGCGTGGCCGCCATTTTGGCGGGCGTGCTCACCATCGCCGCGTTCAGTGGCCAGCCACTGGCGCTGCTGGTGCGCCACCGCTCGGGCCGGGCCGCTTTGCTCAACGCGGGGCTGATTGCGGCCTACACCTTGTTGGACGGGCAGGGCGTGCGCCTATCGGGCAACCCGCTGGCCTATGTGTTCACCCTGGTGCTGCTGGACCCGCTGGTGGTGCTGACCCTGCAGCTGCGCCGCAACCCCGCCGCCCTGCTGGCCTACGCCCGCCGGCACTGGGCCCTGGGTTTTCTGGGCGCCAGCATTTCCACCGGCGCTTACGGCATCGTGCTCTGGGCCATGACCCAAGCGCCCATTGCCGTGGTGGCCGCGCTGCGCGAAAGCTCGGTGGTGTTTGCCGTGCTCATTGGCAGCCTGTGGTTCAAGGAAGGGCGCTTGAAGCCGGGTTTGCTGGCGGCCCTCAGCGTGGCGCTGGGTGTGATGTTGCTCAAGGGCTGATCCAACCCCGAAGCCAACGTTCGCCCTTGCACCCGCTGGCGGGCCCGCTGGCCCCGTTTCCTGGAGGCCTTCACACCAACAGGGCGGCTGCAAAAAAGGTTCCGCAGACGCATCCCAGTGCCAGACCCGCCAGCACATCGAGCGGGAAATGCGCGCCCACATACACGCGTGCCCAGCCGGTTGCCACCAGGATGGCCGCCATGCCGGCCAACGCAGGGCTGGAAGGCATGTGCAGCAGCATGAAACCGAAGACGGTTCCCATCACGGTGGCGTGGGTGCTGGGAAACCCCGAGCGATGGCTGTGCTGGAGGTGGTTTGGGCTCAAACCTTCCATGAAGGGCCGACCGAACCCCATGCGCCGTGAAAGGCGTTTGCTGGCAACCTGTACCAAGCCGGCCGCCAGCAGGCATTGCGCCAATACCCACAGCCCCGCACCGTTGTTTTGCCCGACGCTCAGCATCAGGCCCACCAACGGTACCCAGCTCCAGCGGGCCACGGCTTTGGCCACTGCCAGTGCGATGGGCTGGGGGCGGTGCCCCGCACCCAGCCAGGCGAACAACCGCCGATCCAGCCGCTGCCAACGCGACAGAGGCGCAACCGTGGGGGTGGGTTGTTCCAGCGTCTGCATACGCCTTACGGCAGCACCGTGCCGCCGACCGTGGTCACCTTCTGGTGCGCGTAGTTGGCCGCAGCCGGGCGGCTGATGCTGCCCTGCGCCAGCACATAGTCCACAAAGGTCTGGGTGTAGAGCAGGTAGTTGTTGACGTAGTTGCCGGTGGCGTAGACGGTGCCGAAGGTGGTGTAGCCGTCTTTGCCGCTGGCAATGAAGTCGTTGGTGGCCACGGTGTAGGTGCGGGCGGGCTCAATGGCGCTCCAGACGCCGGTGGCGCGGTTGCGCACCTGCACATTGCTGAAGCGGCTGCCTTTGGCCTTGCTCATGTCCAGGTCCCAGCGCAGCGCGGCGGCGTAGGGGTGCGAGCCATTGGATTGCGCGCTGTCCAGGTGGTTGGACACCGCGTCTTCCAGCACATTCACGATCTGCTGGCCCGTCATGGGCAACTCCACCAGCACGTTGGTGAAGGGCAGCAGGGTGAAGGCCGTGTTCATGCTCAGCGTGCCGGCGGGCACGGGAATGCGCACGCCACCGGCGTTCTGAATCGCCACGTCCGCTGCCAGGCTACCGGCCAAAAAGGCCTCGGCCACCACCTGCGCGGCGTCGCTGCCGCGTGCCAGCGTGTTGGCGGTTTCGCAGCCGGCCGTGCCCGCCGAGCGGTTGGTGCTCTCACCGGGCACGCGCACCAGGCACAAGGCCTCGGTTGCCGTGCCAATGGTTTCGGCCTTCTTGGCCGTCACCTGGCTGGAGAAGCCCGCCAGCGTGAGCGCGGCCACGGTTTCGGGCTCCACCACCCGCACCGTGGGCACGCTGGCCAGCGACTGGATGATCTGCAGCCGGGTGGCATCGTCCACCGCCACAAACGTGCCTTTGTCGTCTTTGCGTTTGAAGCTGGAGCCCACCAGCAGCGAGGCCTGGCCCGTGCAGCTGTCCACCTCGCCTTGGGTGTTGAAGTTGAGGTTCAGCTCGCCCAGGGCTTTGCTGTATTCCCAGGCCTGCACCACGCACACGAGCTTGCCGTCTTTGTTGGTGACGCGGGTGGGGTATTCGCCCGAGCTGCTCAGGCCCAGGGCCGTGAAGTCGCCCAGGAGCGAATGCGAGTCGCCGCCCACGATGGCGTCCACGTCGGTCAGTTGCGCTGCCAGTGCCTTGTCGGCCTCATAGCCCTGGTGCGTGAGCAGCACGATGTGGCGAATGCCCTGCGCCTTCAGTTCGTCGATGGTGCGCTGGGCCGCGGTGGCCTCGTCTTCAAACACGGTGGTGTTCAGCGGGCGCGACGAGTTGGTGGTCTTGCCCTTGATGTCGATGCCGATGACGGCGATCTTCACGCCGTTGACGGTTTTGAGGGTGTAGGGCTGCAGGTAGCCGCTGGCCAGCGGTGTGCCGGCTTGCGGCTTCACGTTGGCGGCCAGCACCGGCGTCTGGCAGCTGCCGCTGCGCAGGAAGTCCAGAAACTTTTTCAGGCCCGCATCGCCATCGTCAAACTCGTGGTTGCCCAGGGCAAAGGCGTCGAAGCAGACGCTGTTCATCATGGCGGCATCGGCTTCGCCTTTGAACAAGGTGTAGTACAGCGAGCCGGTGATGGCATCGCCCGCGTGCAGTTTGATCACGTCCGAGCGGTTGGCGTAGCGCTGAAAGGCGGTGGTGACCCGGGGGAAACCGCCCAGATCCACTTGTGTGGCCACGCCACCCAGCACCAATTCGGTGTTGGCGAAGGCATCCAACTGAGAATGGTGGTCGTTGACGTGGGCCAGTGTCACGCTCACCGCAGCAAAGCTGGGTTCTGCGGCGGGCACAGGGTCGGAGCCGCCACAGGCGCTCAGGGTGGCCGCCATCAGCAACGAGATCAGGGCCGAGGGAAAGGTTCGGTGCAGCAGGGTCATGGCGCAAGGAGGTTTTGTGGACAAGAACCCTATGCTGCGGACCTTGTGTGTAAAGCCGTTGACAGAACGGTGAAGAAAAAAAGCGGCCCGAGGGCCGCTTGAAGCCAGCCTGCGAAGGCCGGCATCTCCGAGTTGTCCTGAGTTGTCCTGGCTTGGGCTGGGTTCAGGTGCCGATCACGCCGCCGTCGTTTTTGGTGATGACGATGGTGGCCGAGCGTGGGCGCTGGCCGGCGCCGTAGCCGGCGTTGGCGGGCCATTGGCTTTCAAACTTGGCCGGGTTGTTCACATCGGCCATGGCGGTGTTTTCGCCCGCGTGCTGCACGTTCACAAAGATCGCACGGCCGTCCGGCGTTTCGGTGATGCCCGTGATTTCGGCACCGCGTGGGCCCACCAGGAAGCGCTTGAGGGTGGCCGGGGACGGCGGCTTGCCCACATGGGTGGTGACGGTTTTGTCACCGTAGGCCAAGGTCTTCGTGCTGCCGTCACCGCGTTGGCCGGGCAGGGCCGCCAGCAGCATGCAGTTGGTCTTGTCGGTGTAGGCGCCGTCGTCGGTCTGGATCCAGCACACGCCGGTGGCCGGGCTGAACACCAGGCCGTCGGGCGAAGACAGGTCGTTCTCGTCGGTCAGGTTCGACAAATTCACGGTGGCTTTGTCAGCGCCCGCCTCGGAGGCGAACAGGTAGATGTCCCAGCGGAAGGCGGCGTCGGTCGGTTTGCTGTGCGAGAGGCGCACGATGTGGCCGTTGACGTTGCCCTTTTGCTCTTTGCTGCCCTTCAGGTCGGTGTACACACGCGGGTTGGCGCTGTCGGCGGTGGCCACGGTGCGGTTGCTGTTGTTGGTCAGCGTGATGTAGACCTCGCCGTTTTTCGGGTTCACACCGGCCCACTCGGGGCGGTCCATCTTGGTGGCGGCCACGGCGTCGGCGGCCAGGCGGGTGAAGATCGCCACGTCGGCGTCGCTCTTGAATTCAAAGTACGAGCTGTTGGCGATCACCGGGTTCTTCATCGACAGCTCGACCCATTCGCCCGTGCCATCTTCCTTGAAGCGGGCCACAAACAGCGTGCCCTTGTCGAGGTACTTGTCACCCGCGGCCAGGCGGTTGGCGCCTTGGGCGTCTTTCGGGTCCCACTTCGCGTTAGAAACGAACTTGTAGATGTACTCGCCGCGCGCGTCGTCGCCCATGTAAGCCACCACCGGCTGGTCAGCGACCACGCGGTCGAAGGTCACGTTTTCATGGCCCATGCGGCCCAGCGCGGTGCGCTTGACCAGTTGGGCGCCGGTGTTGTACGGGTCCAGCTCCACGATGTAGCCGAACGTGTTCATTTCGTTGCGGTAGTCGTCTTGGGCCCTGGCCCCCAGAGCGCTGTTGTTCCAGCGGGCGTAGGTGTCGGCGCTGCCACCCGATTCCCAGCCGTGGCGGCTGGCGGCACCGGCTTTGCGACCGTAGCGGTTCAGGGCTTGCACCTGTTTGTCTTTTTTGCGCGTGTCGTCGTCCTTGGCGTCGCGGTGGAAATAGCCAAACCAGTTTTCTTCGCCGCTCACGAAGGTGCCCCAGGGCGTGCGCCCGGTGCCGCAGTTGTTCAGCGTGCCACGGGCGCGGGTGCCGTCTGGGCTGTACCGTGTGACCAGGTGTTCGCTGCCTTTGGCGGGGCCGCTCAGCGCCACGTCGGTCATGGTGGTGACGCGGCGGTTGAAGGCAGACGCGGGTTTGTAAGCCCACTTCTTGCCATCGGTTTGCACCTCCACCACCGATATGCCGTGAATCATCAGTTCTTTGTCGATCTCCGACGCGGGGCGGGGCAGGGTGGCGGTGCCGCCGTTGGCGTGAATGAAAAAGGAGGCGCGTTTTTCGTCGGTCGTGGCTTCGTGGTTCATGGCCAGCAGACCGCGCGAGGCAAAGCGGTCCGAGGGTTGGCCGCTGGCGTCCAGGCCGAACCATTCAATGCCGTCGTGGTGGTCACCGGCGCGGGCGCCCCATTCGGTGTCGGTGCCGTCGTTTTTGAAGGCAGGTGTGTTACCGGTCAGCGGATCGCCCAGCGCGTAAATCACCTGCGCGGTGTAGCCCTCGGGCACGCTGACGCGGTCGGCGGTGGTTTTGGCCACCGGCTTGAAGCCCAACTGCTGGACCGTGCTGCCCGCTTGGCCCGTGGTGGCGCAGCCGGTGAGGGCGGTGGCGCCCAGGGCAGCGCCGGCCATGCCCGCGCCCTTGAACAGGCTGCGGCGGTTCAGGCGGGTTTCAAGCACCTGCACAAAGGCCGGGTTGCTGCTGGTGTTGGAGTCTTCTTCGTTGAAGTCGGTGGCAAGTCGCGTGGTGTCGTGGTGCATGGTTTTGCGATGGCGGTTGCTGGTCCGGTCAGTGTCGGGTTGTGCCATGAAATTTTCGTGACAGCCCAAAGGCAAAAAAGACGGGTCAGCGAAATGCTGCCCGTCTCAAGGTTTTTATTTTTGTTGCGGCGACAGGCCCGCTGATTTTGTCAGCGGGCCTGTGCGCTGGCCTTAACTACCGATGCGGCCGCCGTCGTTTTTGGTGATCACGATGGTGGCCGAGCGTGGCCGCTTGCCTGCGCCGTAGCCTGCGTTGCTGGGCCACTGGCTGGTGTATTTCGTCGCGTCGGCAATGTCGGCCTGGGCCGTGGTTTCCCCCGGGTGCTGGACGTTGATGAACATCGCTTTGCCGTCAGGCGTCTCACACAGTCCCGTGATCTCGCAGGCCTTGGGGCCCACCAGGAAGCGCTTGAGGTTGTCGGCACCCGGGGCTTTGCCCACATAGGTGTCCACTGTCAGCGTGCCGGCGGTGGCGGCGTAGGTCAGTGTTTTCTTGGCGCCGTCGCCCACGGTGCCGGGCAGCGCCGCAACCATCATGCAGTTGCTGACGTCGGTGTAGGCGCCGTCGTCGGTCTGGATCCACATGATGCCGGTGGCCGGGCTGAACACCAGGCCGTCGGGGCTGGAGAAGTCCTGGTCGTCGGTCAGACTGGACAGGTTGACCGTGCCCGGTGCCGCGCTGGATTCGGCGCCGAACACGTACACGTCCCAGCTGAAGCCGGTGGCGGCGTTGCCCACGGTGCCTTCTTTCACACGCAGCACATGGCCGTTCGGGTTGCCGTTCTGCGTGCTGGTGCCGTTCTTGATGTCCGCGTACACGCGCGGGTTGGCGCTGTCGGGGGGCATGGTGGCGGAGTTGACCGCGCGGTTGCTGTTGTTGGTCAGTGTGAAGTAGATCTCGCCATTGGCCACGTTGGTGGAACACCATTCCGGGCGGTCCATCTTGGTGGCGCCCACGGCGTCGGCAGCCAGGCGGGCATTCACCAACACATCGGCCTGGTCGGCGAAGTCGTAGGTCGCGAAGTTGGCAATCAGCGTGTTGCTGATGGACAGTTCGATCCAGTCGCCTGTGCCGTCGCTGTTGAACTTGGCGGCGTAGAGCTTGCCAGCGTCCAGGTAGGTGTCGCCGGTGGTGATGCGGTCGGTCGGGTTGGCATCGGCGGCCACCCAGGTTTTGGTGGACACGAACTTGTAGATGTACTCGCCGCGCGAGTCGTCACCCATGTAGACGGCCAGCGGCTGACCGACCACGAGCTTCCCGAAGGCCGCGCTTTCGTGGGCGAAGCGGCCCAGAGCGGTGCGCTTGCGGGCGGTCTTGGTCTTGTCGTAGGCATCAATCTCGACGATGTAGCCGAAGGTGTTGATTTCGTTGCGGTAGTCGTCGGTGGCCGCGCCCGTGCCTTGGCTGATGTCCCAGCGGGCGTATTTGTCGGCGGTGCCAGCCGATTCCCAGCCGTGGCGGCTACCCGATCCTGCATTGCGGCCGTAGCGCTTGAGGGCCACCACGCTCTTGGCGGTGGCGCCACCGCGGGTCGTGTCGTCGGTGGCGCTGCGGGTGAAGTAGCCCGCCCAGTTTTCTTCGCCGGTCAGGAAGGTGCCCCAGGGCGTTTTGCCGGTGCCGCAGTTGTTCAGCGTGCCGCGGGTCTTGGTGCCGTCGTTGGAATACTTGGTCACCATCAAGGAGTTACCGCGTGCTGGGCCGGTGAGCTGGATGTTTTCGCTCAAAGACGTCAGGCGGAAGTTGAACGCCGAAGCGGGTACGGTGGCCCACTTGCCGCTGGTGCTTTTCACTTCAACCACCGAGATGCCGTGGATGGCCGTTTCCTTGTCCACTTCGCTGGCCGGACGCGGCAGCGTGGTGGTGCCGCCGTCGGCGTGCAGAAAGAACGAGCTGCGGGTTTCGTCGGTCGTGGCTTCGTGGTTCATGGCCAGCAGGCCACGGTCGGTGGAGGTGAGCGACGGCTTGCCCGCAGTGTCCAGACCAAACCACTCCATGCCATCGTGGTGGTCGCCCGCGCGGTTCTCAAAGTCGGTGTCGGTGCCGTCGTTTTTATAGGCTGGGGTGGTGGCGGTGAGCGGATCGCCCAGGGCGTAGAGGACGCTGGTGGAGTAACCGGGGGGAACCACCACCACATCGGCCAAGCTCTTGGCCACAGCATCAAAGCCCAGCAGGGTTTCTGTGGGTGTCACGGGTGTGATGACAGCGTCGTCACCGCCACCGCAGGCGGTCAGGGCCACGCCACCCAGCATGGCGGTGCCCACGGTGCCGACGCTGCCTCGCAGCAGGCCACGGCGGCTCAGGCGTGCGGACAGCACGGCGTCGAAACTGGGGTTGGAAGACTGGTTGGAGTCTTCGTCCATCTTCAGGCTGGTTTGCAGGTCAACGGGGGTTCGAGCGTTCATGGACGGTCTCATGGCTGGGTTGAAAACACCCAGTCTCGCTACCGTCTGTGACACAGGCATGAAGCCTGCATGAAGTTTCCGCGACGCCCTGCGCGGTCATTCCGGCGGGCTCAGCGCAACGGCACCGTCATCGCCGGGTGCAGCCGCCCCGGCTGGTCTTCCATGTAGCCTTTGCCGTCTTTCACACCGGGTTTGCCGGCAATCTGCCAGGCGGTGCGCTGGCCGATCAGGCGGGCGAGAAATTCGAGTTCCTCGTCGGTGTGGTTGATGGCGTTCGCAGGCCGCAGAAAGCGCCCGTTGCGGGCCGCAGGCTCGCCCCAGAACGACTGGTGGTAACTGGCCTCCGACAAAGCCCGCTGGCCGCCGCCCGCCGTCACGTCCACCGTGCCGTAGCAATTGCAGAAGTAGGTGCGCCCACCCTGGTCGTCCATGATTTCGGTGTACACCCCCGTGCCGCGAATACCGGCGGTGAGTGTGGGCGTGACGATGGCGCGGTTGGCGCCGCGCCCGAACACACTGACCACCGCACCCGTCAGCAAGCGCAGCAGGCTCACCGTGTTCAGCGTTGCGCCGCGCTCCACCGTGAGGCGCGAGTTTTGTCGCACATGAAAAGCGGCATTGCCCACCACGAACACCAGGCGCGAGGCGGGGCCGGTGGCAATCTCGTCGCCGGTCTGAATGTTCTGTTGCGGCACCATGCGCTGACCGTTCAGCGCAATGTCGCCCACGAACTCCACCACGTTGCTGCGCTGCTGGGCCAGGGCCATGGGCATGCCGCCCATGGCCACCCAGGCGGCAGCGGCCTTGAGGGTGTCGCGGCGCTGAAACCACGTCACTTCGTCTTCGCTGCGGCCTTGCAAGGTGTGTTGGGTCATGCGCATTCTCCAGAGGCAGATTCAAACAAAGCGATCAGGCCGCGGCATCGGCCAGTTCGGGCGGCTCGCCCGTGTCGAAACTGTCGCGAAAGGTGAAGTAAATCGAGGTGTGGAACATCGACGCCATGAACAGCACCATGGGGTACATGATCAGGTTCAGTGCGCTCGCTCCGCCCAACATGGCGCCCAGCAAGCTCATCACCAGCCCCATCAGCATGAACACGCCCACCCAGCCCAGGGTGTAGACCAGCATGGCGCCCTTGTTGCGCCAGCACGCCATGGCGCTGAAAAACAGGCTTTTGCCCGGGCTCACGCCGTGCCAGTGCACCAGCGCCGGCGCGTGCCAAAAGGCCATGAGCACCGGCACATAAGCCAGCATGGCCACCCACATACCCTGGCTCATAAAGGCCGAGCGCATGGCCTCGGGCGTGACCTCGCCGTCGGTCAGCGCCACCGGCGTGCCGCCCGCAGGCCCCAGCAAAGCCGCCAGGCCCAGCACCAGCAGCAGCGCACCGGCGTACAGGCCGCCCAAGACAAGCATGGGGCGTGTGCGGTCTGCGCCCGAACGAAAGGCCGTGAGCAGCGTCACCGGCATGGGAAACCGCCCCGCCACCGCTTCGCGGCTCGCCGCCATCAGGCCCAGTGTTGCAGCGGGCACCAGCCCCAGCGAAATGGCGGTGCCAATGAACGGCACCACCGACAGCAACGACACCACCGCCATGAACATGAAGAACAGGCCCGACATGGCCAGCGGCTGGCGGAAGAAGGTTTTGACCCCCAGCTTGACCCAGGACAGGCCGGTACTTGCGGGGACGATTTGGAGTTTCATGGAAGAGGGTGCACAGGTTGAGGCCGTCTCAGTGCGCCGGGCAGGGCGCATCGAGCAGGGACGTTGAAAGGTGTTCGGCGTGGCGCACCCGGTGGCGCAGCACGCGTTCAAAATGCGCCGGGTCGTGTGCCTGCAGCATGGCGGCTTCGCGCGGCAGATGCAAGTCCCACAGCCGCGAGATCCAGAAGCGCAGCGCCCCCGCGCGCAGCATGGCGCCCAGCAGGCTGCGCTCGGCCGCCGTCAAGGGGCGCACCGCCTGGTAAGCGGCCAGAAACGCCTGCGCCCGTTCGGCGTGGTGGGCGCCATCGGTGTCGTCGCTGCTGTGTGTCACACACCAGTCGTTCAGGCACACGGCAATGTCAAACAAAAAGCTGTCGCAGCCGGCAAAGTAAAAGTCAAAAAAGCCGGTGAGCTCCTCGCCGTCAAACATCACGTTGTCGCGAAACAGGTCGGCGTGAATGGGCCCACGCGGCAAGGCCGCATACGCCGGGCTGGCCGCCACATGGTTCTGAAAAGCCAGCTCAGAGCGGATCAACGCGGCCTGCGCTGCGCTCAAAAACGGCAGCACCACCGGCACCGTCTCGTTCCACCACGGCAGGCCGCGCAGGTTGGGCTGGCTCATGGCGAAATCGCGCCCGGCCAGGTGCATGCGGGCCAGCATGGCGCCCACGGCGCGGCAGTGGCTCGCGGCCGGCTGCAGTTGGCTTTTGCCGCGCAGCTTGTCCACCACCGCCGCCGGTTTGCCCTGCACGCGGTGCAAGATGGCGCCCTTGGCGGTGGCGGCCGGGTTGGGCACGGCAATGCCTTGGCCCGCCAGGTGCTTCATCAGGTGCAGGTAAAACGGCAGTTGATCAAAGCCCAGGCGCTCAAACAGCGTGAGCACGTGCTCCAGCACCACGCCATCGCGTTCGCTGGTCACGAAATAGTTGGTGTTCTCAATACCGCCCTTGATGCCCTGCAGCTGGGTGAGTTGGCCCAGGTTCAGGGTGCGCAGCAGGGCTGCGGCTTCGTCGAACGGGACTTCGGTGTAAACGGCCATGTGAAAGAGCGGAAGGGGGTTCAGAAACTCAGGATGCGCCAGCTGCTGCGCCCGGCGTTGCCGGCGGGCTGGCTCGCGCTGTCCAGGCCGGTGGGCTGCCCCTGGCCGGTTTGTATGTGGTAGGCGGGTGCACCGTTTTTGGGTTGCACGTCGATGCGCTGCGTTTGTCCACCCACACGCAACTCGTCAATGCGCGAGAGCGCGTCTTCGTGCGTGATGCGCTCGGGGTGCGGCGCCATCGGCAGTGTGACGGGCGTCTCGGGCGGTGTGGTGGGTGTCTGGGCCGCAGCATTCAGGGCCAGCCACAGGGTGGGAAACGTCAACAGACGCAAAGTCAAGTGCATGCCCAATTGTAGGCAAGCCGGCCCGGCGCCAGCGCCGCCATCCCCCACAATGGCGCCATGTCCGAAGAACCCACGCCCCACACCCCGCCCAGCGCCGCGGCCGATGCCGCCCGCCGCCCCACCTTGCTGCTGGTCGACGGCTCCAGCTACCTCTACCGCGCCTTCTTTGCCGGCGGTGAATCCATGAGCACCACCCTGCCCGACGGCACGGTGTACAAGACCGGCGCCATCCGCATCATGATCAACATGATGCAAAAGCTGCTGAAAGACTTTCCCTCGGTGTACGGTGCCTGTGTGTTCGACGCCAAAGGCCCCACCTTTCGCGACGCCATCTACCCCGAATACAAGGCCCAGCGCAGCCCCATGCCGGACGACCTGCGCAGCCAGATCGCACCCATCCACGAGGTGGTTCGCCTCATGGGCTGGCCGGTGCTGGACGTGCCTGGCGTGGAAGCCGACGACGTGATCGGCACCCTGGCCGTCATCGCCGCCCAGCAGGGCATCGAGGTCGTCATCTCCAGCGGCGACAAAGACCTGGCGCAGCTGGTGAGCGAGCACATCGCCATCATCGACACCATGAGCGGCAAGGTGCGCGACCTGGCCGGTGTGGAGGCCGAGTTCGGCGTGCCTGCGCGGCTCATGGTGGACTACCAGATGCTGGTGGGCGACACGGTGGACAACGTGCCCGGCGTGCACAAGGTGGGCCCCAAGACCGCCGTCAAGCTGCTGCAGGAATACGGCTCTGTGGACGCCCTCATGGCCCAGGCCGACCAGGTCAAGGGCGCCGTGGGCGAGAACCTGCGCAAAGCCCTGGACTGGCTGCCCACCGGCCGCCAATTGCTCACCATCAAGACCGACTGCGACCTGAACGGCTGGGTGCCCGACCTGCCGGCGCTCGACGCCATCCGCCTCGGCAAGCCGCAAACCGCGCCGCTCAAAACCTTTTACGAAACCTATGGCTTCAAAGGCCTGGCGCAGTCGCTGGGGTCTTCGTCCCCTCGCCCCGCAGCCGAACTGGGGTCTTCACTCCCTCGCCCCTCTGGGGAGAGGGCTGGGGTGAGGGGCTCCCCCACCCACGACCTCTTCTCAGAACCCGACGACACGCCACCCCCCACAGCGGACAACGCCCAACCCCCCGCCGTCCAGTACGAAACCATCCTCACCTGGGAAGCCTTCCACGCCTGGCTGGCCCGCCTGCAAGCCGCCGAGCTGGTGGCCGTGGACACCGAAACCACCTCGCTCGACGACATGCGCGCCGAGATCGTCGGCATCAGCTTCAGCGTGGTGCCCGGCCAGGCCGCCTACATTCCGCTGCGCCACGCCGGGCCCGACGCGCCCGAGCAACTGCCGTTCGACGAGGCGCTGGCCCAGCTCAAACCCTGGCTGGAAAACCCGGCCCACCACAAACTCGGCCAACACATCAAATACGACCGCCACGTCTTCGCCAACCACGGCATTGAAGTGCAGGGCTACACGCACGACACCATGCTGCAAAGCTATGTGTTGGAAGTGCACAAGCCCCACGGCCTGGCCAGCCTGGCCCAGCGCCACCTGGGCCGCAGCGGCATTGCCTACGAAGACCTGTGCGGCAAAGGCGCCCACCAAATCCCGTTTGCCCAGGTGGACGTGCCCAAAGCCGCCGAATATTCGTGCGAAGACAGCGACCAGACGCTGGACGTGCACCGCGTGCTGTGGCCGCAACTGCAGGCCGACGCCAAGCTGCGCTTCATTTACGAGCTGGAAATTGCCAGCAGCGAAGCGCTGTACCGCATTGAACGCAACGGCGTGCTGATCGACGCGCCCACGCTGGCCAAACAAAGCCACGACATCGGCTCGCGCATCCACGCGCTGGAGCAAGAGGCGTATGAGATTGCGGGCCAACCGTTCAACCTGAGCAGCCCGAAGCAACTGGGCGAAATCTTCTTCGACAAACTCGGTCTGCCCGTCATCAAGAAAACCGCCACCGGCGCCCGCAGCACCGACGAAGAGGTGCTGGAAAAGCTGGCCGAAGACTACCCGCTGCCCGCCAAAATTCTGGAGCACCGGGGCCTGTCCAAACTCAAAGGCACCTACACCGACAAACTCGCCCAACTGGCCCACCCGCGCACCGGCCGCGTGCACACCCACTACGCGCAGGCCGTGGCCGTCACAGGGCGCCTGTCCAGCAACGACCCCAACCTGCAGAACATCCCCATCCGCACGCCCGAAGGCCGCAAAGTGCGCGAAGCCTTCGTGGCCCCCGTCGGCAGCGTCATTGCCAGCGCCGACTATTCACAAATCGAGCTGCGCATCATGGCCCACATCAGCGGCGACGCGGCCCTGCTCAAAGCCTTCCACGAAGGCATCGACGTGCACCGTGCCACCGCCGCCGAGGTGTTTGGCCTGGAGCCCGCCCAAGTCAGCAGCGAGCAGCGCCGCTACGCCAAGGTCATCAACTTCGGCCTCATCTACGGCATGAGCGCCTTCGGCCTGGCCAAAGCCCTGGCCATCGACAACACCGCCGCCAAAAACTACATCACCCGCTATTTCGACCGCTTCGCCGGCGTCAAGCAGTACATGGACGACACCAAAGAACAAGCCAAAGCCCAGGGCTATGTGGAAACCGTGTTCGGCCGGCGCCTGTACCTGCCCGAAATCAACAGCCCCAACGGCCAGCGCCGCAGCGGCGCCGAGCGCGCCGCCATCAACGCCCCCATGCAAGGCACCGCCGCCGACCTCATCAAACTCAGCATGGTGGCGGTGCAAAAAGCGCTGGACGAGCAGGGCAGGGGCACCAAGATGATCATGCAGGTGCACGACGAACTGGTGTTTGAGGTGCCGGAGGCGGAGGTGGACTGGCTGAAAACCGAGATACCGCGCCTCATGGCTGGTGTGGCCGCGCTCAAAGTGCCGCTGCTGGCCGAGGTGGGCGTGGGGGCGAACTGGGACCAGGCGCACTGAGGGAGCGAGGCAGATCACCACATCATCGCGGACAAACCAGAGCGGCCATCAGGTCGCCACCGCACAGGGAGGACGATGCATGAACAAGACCGACCGGATTTACCACCTCGCCGCGTTTCTGCGCACGCGCAGGCGCACCACGCTGGCCGAATTGCAGGCCGAGACCGGCGCATCACGCGCCACCCTCATGCGCGATCTGGCCTGGCTGCGCAATGGACTGAACCACCCCATTCATTGGGACAGAGAAGCCCAGTGCTACCACTGGCGCGCTTCTGGCCAAGCGGAAGACGCTCCCGAAGAGCTGGCCGGTTTGTGGTTCAAACCGTCTGAGGTGCTGGCGCTGCTCACGCTGGAACACCTGCTGCGGGAAATTCAGCCCGGCGACCTGATGCAGCGCCACCTGCAGCCACTGGAACAACGGCTGAAAAAAATACTGCGTCAATCGGGTCTGGACAGCGCCGCCGAGCGGCAACTCAGCGAGCGCATCCGCGTCATCGGCCTTGGGCAGCGCCAGGTGCCACCGCAAAGTTTCGAGACCGTGGGCCTGGCGCTGAGCCAGCGCCGCCGCCTGGCCATGCAATACCAGGCGCGCGGAACAGGTGAACACAGCGAACGCACCGTGTCACCCCAGCGCCTGGTGTATTACCGCAGCAACTGGCTGCTGGACGCGTGGTGCCACAAGCGCAACGAACTGCGCAGCTTCAGCCTGGACGCCATCCGCCACCCCGTGGTTTTGGACGAGCCCGCCATCAATGTGGACACCGAAGAACTGAACCAGACCCTGGGCAACGGCTACGGCATCTTCAGTGGCAAGGCCGTGCAATGGGCCAGCCTGCGCTTCACACCCGAGCGCGCCCGCTGGGTGGCCGCCGAGCAGTGGCACCCCGAGCAGAAAGGCGAATGGGACGCCCAAGGCCATTGGGTGCTGCAAATTCCCTACAGCGACGACCGCGAACTGGTGATGGACATCCTGCGGCACACGCCGGAGGTGGAGGTGCTGGCGCCGCCAGCGCTGCGGGCGGCTGTGGTGAAAAAAATGCGGGAGGGCCTGAAACGCTTGGGGGATGTCGCATGAATTGAGATCGAATGGTTTGACACTCCACCAACCAGCAAATCAGCGTTGAACAACTCAACGTTTTCAGGGGGAAAAATCTTGTCAGAACCACAGGCACAGACGGATAGGAATTTGTTGGCGTCGAATGTCGCATGGGGAAAGCTGTCGCGGGACAAGGCGGGTCAGTTGACGGGCATGCATCCTTTGCTCGATCACATGACCGATGTGGCGGCCTGCTTTTTGGCACTGGCCGAATGCGCCGCCATTCGCAGATCTTTGGAAAAAACGGCAGGTCGAGAACTCGACGCAACCGATTTACAGCGACTGGCCGTGCTGGTCTTTCTGCACGATGTAGGTAAAGCCAATGCGGGGTTTCAGGCGCGGCGCTGGCAGGCTCCAGACAGTCCACCGGCCTACTGGACGGCGCGCTCGCCCTCGGGCCATGGCCCGGAAGGGTGGGCCTTGATTTCAGGCGGTGTCAACAACGGCGAGCACTATGCAGCGGGTCTGCCCATTGCAGAAATCGTGATGTGGGGCGAAGAGGCTGTGACCCAATTGCTACACGCCAGCATCAGCCACCACGGACGACCACTGGGTGAAGACCCCGCCATGCAAGCCGCAGAGCGCATCTGGCAACCGGTTCGCAACCCAAGCGGCACCGTGGTTTACGACCCCGCAGCCACCATGGCCCACATGGGGGAGCGCCTGCAACACAGTTACCCGCTGGCTTTTGCCACCTGTCACCGCCCATTGCCAGACCAGCCCGCGTTTGCACACCTGTTCGCCGGGTTGGTTCAATTGGCCGACTGGCTGGGCTCAGACACCCGCGACGGGTTTTTCCCTTACACCTCACCGGGCGAAAACCGCGTGAAAACTGCACCTAAAAATGCAGCGTATGCCGTGCAAACCATTGGCCTGGACGCCATGCCGTGGCGCACGGAATTGCTCACCGCGCCACCCACTTTCAGCGTTGCATTTGGTGTACCCACTGCCCGCCACATGCAAACCGCTGCCGCAGATTTGGCGCTGGAAAACACCGTGGTTCTTGAGGCAGAAACGGGCAGTGGCAAAACCGAGGCGGCACTTTGGCGCTTTGTCCAACTGTTCCAAGCGGGCCGTGTTGACAGCCTTTACTTTGCACTGCCCACACGCGTAGCGGCCTCGCAGCTGTACCAGCGTGTTTTTGACATGGTCAAGAAACTCTGGCCGATCCATGCGCCTGTTGTGGTGCGTGCATTGCCGGGCGACGAAGCTGCCGACGATCAACTCAAAATCCGCTTGCCCGACTTTGAAGTGCAGTGGCCCGACCATCCCGCTGACGCCAAGGCCCACCAACGCTGGGTGGCAGAAAACCCCAAGCGGTTTTTAGCGGCCACCATCGCCGTGGGCACCATCGACCAAGCCTTGCTCGGCGCGCTCAAGCTGCGTCACGCCCACATGCGCCATGCCTTGCTGGCCCGTAGCCTGTTGGTTGTTGACGAAATTCATGCGTCTGATGCCTACATGGCCGTGTTGCTCGAAAAGTTGCTGCAAGCACACCTCAAAACAGGCGGTCAGGCCATGCTGCTCTCCGCCACGCTGGGTGCCACAGCGCGTACGCGCTATCTCAACATAGGCTGCTCAAAACAAGTTGAAGTGTCTACGCTGTTACAGGCCTGCGCAGTGCCTTATCCCGCTGTGAGTTCCCGCAATGCCGCTGGCATTCAGTTGCAACCGGTTGCGGGCAACCCGCAACACAAAACGGTTCATTGGACGACCTGCGACGCCATGGACGACCCCGTGCGCGTTGCTACGTTGGCGGCAGACGCCGCAGCGCAAGGCGCACGCGTGCTGGTGGTGCGCAATACCGTGACAAACGCTGTCGCCACTTTGAAGGCACTGGAAGCACTGGCACAGCAGTGGGATCAGACCGCGAATCGACCCGACAACTGGTTGTTCAAAGTCAACGGCGTCAGCACCGTTCACCACAGCCGGTACAGCCGACAAGACCGCCGCTTGTTTGATCAAGCGGTTGAAACCCAACTGGGCAAAGTGCGCAAAGACGTTGGCGGGCGCGT
>NZ_JAUSOO010000184.1 GCF_030656115.1 Hydrogenophaga sp. | reverse complement strand
GTCCGGTGATTTCTTGTACACCCGCTCCAGTGCCCACTTGTCCTCTTCGCTCAGGCGTGTGTCCAGCCGCTTGCCCACTGCAGTCTCCTATCTTGGTTGCACGGCTGTGTGCCGCTACAGCATGAGTAGACCTCATCAAAGCCTCATTTCGGTCAATCCGATGGAGAATTTCTGTGGGTTGACTTAGGCGTCCCAACGTTGGGATGGGTTTGGCCGCCATCATTTCCAAAATCTGCGCTTCGGTGACCGCCCCGTCCAAATACCGCAGGTTCAATGCAACGTCTGATGATTGCTCTTTCGACTTTAATTTGATGGTGTCGTAAATGGTGACTAGCTTTTTCTGCAAAACCACAGGATCGGTGAGTTGCGGTTTGTCCAGGGGTGGTTTTTGGGGTGTGTAAAAGTCGGTGATGCGTGCATTAACCAGCACGTCAGGGTTGCTTGATCCATTTTTCCCCAGGCCATTTTTGTTAGAGAGTTGTACCACTTCCAGGTTGTCGTGCTGGGCCAACGCGTCGGCAAACTCGTTTTCTGCGCGGGCGGCATTGTTGTTCTCGATCGTATCGCCTGCCTTTTCAACCCGTCGGTTCTGGTTGAATTTTCCAGCAAACGCTTTGGCGTCGGGGTTGCTCAGTTTCAGCGGTTGGCTGAATACAGGCACACCGTCATGGCTGTCTTTGTTGTGCACCCAAACCCCGTGGCACCCAACGAAATAGGTATGGAAGTCCTCAACTTCAATGTTGTAAACAAGACCGCTCTCACTGTCCTGGCATACCGATTCAATTTCAGCCTGCCATCTTTGACCACTCAAGGTCAGGTCGGCCGCTTTTTGTCCTTCTGGTCGGTTGCAGTCGTCTTCTCCAATGGGGTCACAAATCTCCAGCATCTGGCCGGGCTGAAGTTCACAGGCTTTGACCCAGCCCACGCCGTTGACCCAGAAGGGGTGTTCGGCGGTCGCCTGTAGGGCGTCCTTTCTTCCTTCAGCGGTAACGATGATGATTCTGTAAAGCGGGGTCTCAGGGGCAAAAATGCTTTCTCTTTGATGCTCAAATTTCTTGACTACGCGGCGATAGTCTTGCTGCCCCGTTTTCTCGCAGCGAGACAAGACCCAATGCCCCACATCCAAACGGTCGATTTCGATCCATTGCCGATCTCTTGTGACAACGTAGGTGTCCACCGGGAAGCATTGAGGGCGGGGAGCCTCCCGGTCAACCTTCCTTAAAACGAAGTCAACCGGCGCGCCCGGGGCGCAATTGGTGTTATGCACCCAAACCGCCGCATCCCCCACGTAGTAGGTGTGGAAGTCCTCCACCTCAAAGTTGTAGACCGGGGTGAGGAAGGGTTTGCCCAGCTGCAAGCTACCCAGCTCGCTGGCCTGCTCGGGCTTGACCAAGTGGACCTGTTTGGGATCGGTCAAGTCCAGCACCATGCCAACGCCCACGCGGTCGTCCGCTGCAAAACCAATGTGTGCATGCTGGGTGTGGCGGATGAGGCCGTTGGCGTAGACCGTGGCTTGTCGAGGTGCGCTGTTATCCCCTGCGCCACCACCCGCAATTTGCAGCACCATCCCCGGCGCCAGATGTTCCGCCGCCAGCCAGTGCTGGTCATGGACCAACCGTTCTTGCACCCAGAAGGGGTGGTTGGGGGTGGTGATCAGGGTGGTGAGCTCGTCGCTGCCTTCCACCTTGACCTGCACCGCATGCACTTGTTGGTCCAGGTGGGCCACGGTGTTGATCACACGCTTGTAAGCGATTTTTCCACCGTTCTCGGGTTGTGACAGGACTTTGGTGCCTACACGCACTTTCTCGATGGGCAGGGGGCCTTGGTCGGTGTGGACCAGGGTGCCTGCGGCAAAGCAGGCCTGGTAGACCACCTTGCCGTTTTCGTCCAAACGGGCGATGCCTTTGGCGGCTTGGCTGTAGTCCTCCGCCTTGATGATGCGCCCGGACGAGATGGGCGTGCCGTCCGCAGCGACGCGGGGCTGCTCAATGATGTATTGCTTGGAGCCTTTGTGCTCGTACACCATGTTCTTGAGTGGCGAGGTGTCGATGACGCCTCGGGTGAGTTGTTGCCGAGCAAAGTCGGCTTGTTTGATCGCCAGTTGCATTTTGCGTTTTCCTGCGGGGGTGTCGGCCCATTTGCCCAAGAGATCCAGTAGTCAGCAAGTCGAAATCAAGGCCGAGCCCATGTTGTACACGGATTGGTTGGCCTGCAGGTTGAAGAAGGCGTCGTCGGGCGCGTTCTCCACATCGTCGAGCGTGAGATTGCTCAGGCGGAATGAGAGCACACGGTCGGTCTCGTTGACCACAAACACCTGGTTGAGGCGGGTTGTCGTCTTCCTTGACCAGGTATTGATATCGAATTTGATCAAATTTGCATAAATTATTGAAATTACGCCATAATTTCTCAATTATTTGATCAAATAAAAACTGCACACACCCTGTGCGGCACCACCTGGCCCACCCCATGAGCACCGACTCCCTCCAAGACTTTTTCGCCCAGCACCGCATCCAGGAAGTGGAATGCGTGATCCCGGACATGACCGGCATTGCGCGCGGCAAGATCTTGCCGAAAGACCTGTTTTTGAAGTCGGGCCACATGCGCCTGCCCAAGAGCGTGCTGCTGAACACGGTGAACGGCCAGCAACCGGACAACACCGCCTTTGTGGGCGACACCGACCCCGACATGGTGTGTGTGCCCGACCTGAGCACAGCCCGCGTGGTGCCCTGGGCGGCTGAGCAGGTGGCGGTGATCATTCACGACTGCGAGGAGTTTGACGGCACACCGGTGGCCCTGTCGCCGCGCAGCGTGTTGCGCGGCGTGCTCAACCGCTACCAGGCGCGCGGATGGCAAGCCGTGGTGGCGCCCGAGATGGAGTTTTACCTGGTGGCCCGGCACCAGAATCCGCACGAGCCGCTACAGCCCCCACTGGGTCGCACGGGCAAGCCCGAGGCCGGGCGGCAGTCGTATTCCATTGACGCGGTGAACGACTTCGACCCCTTCTTTCTGGAGCTGTCGCGCTTTTGCGAGGTGCACCGCCTCGGCGTTGAAACGCTGATTCACGAAGCCGGTGCGGGCCAGATGGAAATCAATTTCACCCACGGCGATCCGATGGACCTGGCCGATCGGGTGTTTCTGTTCAAGCGCACGGTGCGCGAAACCGCCCTGCGCCACGGCATTTTTGCCACCTTCATGGCCAAGCCCATGGAAGCCGAACCCGGCAGCGCCATGCACATTCACCAAAGCATTCTGGACGCCGAGACCGGCCACAACATCTTCAGCCTGCCCGACGGCTCGGTGAGTCCGGCTTTTGGCCACTACATTGCCGGTTTGCAGCGCTACGTGCCGCTGGTCATGCCCATGCTGGCGCCGTATGTGAATTCGTACCGGCGCCTGTCGCGCAACATGTCGGCGCCCATCAACGTGCAGTGGGGGTTTGACAACCGCACCTGCGGCATCCGCGTGCCCGAGTCCGACGCAGCGAACCGCCGCCTGGAAAACCGCGTGCCCGGCGTGGACGTGAACCCCTACCTGGCCATGGCGGCCACGCTGGCCTGCGGTTACCTGGGCATGGAACAAGCGCTGGAGCCCACCGCGCCCATGCGCAGCAGCGCCTGGGACATGGATTACGAGCTGCCCAACCACCTGGAAGACGCGATACGCCGCATGCGCACCTGCGAGCCGCTGCGCGAGGTGCTGGGCGGCGCGTTTGTCGATGCGTTCCTGGCGGTGAAAGAGCTGGAATACGCCACCTACAACCGGGTCATCAGCTCGTGGGAGCGCGAACACCTGTTGCTGCTGGTGTGAATTGAGAATCACCCCCTGCGCCGCTGCGCGGCTTCCCCCTCTCTCGCCTTCGGCGAGAGAGGGGGACGCACCTGGTGGCCCGGCTAAGCCGGTTCCACGGGCGCCCTGGAATGGAGTCAAGAGCTCCGGAAACTCTCGCTGATCGATTACCGACGTGAACGTGAAATCAACATGAAAAATTCACCCGTTTCCCACCCCAGCCGCACCGGCATTGACTGGCCCCGCGCCCAGGCCTTTCTGGCCCGTGAACGGGCCAGCTATGTGGCACGCAACCCGCAGTCGGCCGAGCTGGCGGCGCAGGCGCAGCAGCACCTGCTGTTTGGCGTGCCGCTGCACTGGATGAGCGACTGGGGCACCCCATTTGCCTTGCACGTGGCCCACGCCAGCGGCGCACTGGTGACCGATGTCGATGGCCACACGCTGGTGGACTTTTGCCTGGGCGACACCGGCGCCATGTTTGGCCACGCACCCGCGCCGGTGGCGCAAGCCCTGGTAAACCAGGCCACACGCGGCTACACCACCATGCTGGCCACGGCTGACGCCGCCGCGGTGGGCCAGTCCCTGAGCGAGCGCTTTGGCCTGCCCTATTGGCAGTTCGCCATGAGCGCAACCGACGCCAACCGTTACATCGTGCGCTGGATACGCGCCGCCACCGGGCGCAAAAAGCTGCTGGTGTTCAACGGCTGCTACCACGGCACCATTGAAGACGTGTTTGTGGACCTGGTGAACGGCCAGCCGGTGCAGCGCAGCAGCCTGATGGGCCAGGTGCACGACCTCACCAAACACACCGTGGTGGTGGAATTCAACGACCTGCCCGCGCTGGAAGCCGCGTTGCAGCAAGGCGACGTGGCCTGTGTGCTGGCCGAACCGGTGATGACCAACATCGGCATGGTGCTGCCCGAACCCGGCTTCTGGTCCGCCGCGCAGGCGCTCATCCGGCAACACGGCGCCCTGCTGGTGATGGACGAAACCCACACCATCAGCACCGGGCCCAGCGGCTACGCGCGCGCCCACGGCATACAGGCCGACGCGCTGGTGCTGGGCAAACCCGTGGGTGGCGGCGTGCCTTGCGCGGTGTACGGCATGAGCGCCAGCCTGGCCGCACGCGCCATGCGGGCCAAGCAAGAGGCCCCGCCCGGCCACAGCGGCATTGGCACCACGCTCACCGGCAACATGCTGGCCATGGCCGCCATGCGCGCCGCGCTCACCGAGGTGATGACAACCAGCGCCTACGCCCACATGCTCACCCAGGCCCAGGCGCTGGCCAGCGGGCTGCACAGCATCTTGCAAAAGCACCGCCTGCCGTGGTGTGTCACCCAGGTGGGCGCGCGAACCGAGTTTCAGTTTTGCGCCACGCCGCCGCGCAACGGCAGCGAAGCCGACCGCGTGCTCGACGGCGAGCTGGAGCACCTGATCCACCTGAGCCTGCTCAACCGGGACATTTTGATCACCCCGTTCCACAACATGATGCTGGTGTGCCCGCAAACCACCCCAGCCCACGTGGCCCAGCTGCTGGACGCCCTGGACGCGGTGTTGAGCGAAATCACCGCGCTGAGCCTGTCCGCATGAAAACCACCCCCGCCCCCACCCAGCAAGACAGCACCTACCTGCGCCTGCGCCAGTGGGTCACGGTCGGCCGGTTTCTGCCCGGCGAGCGGCTGAAAATCCACGCCATTGCGCAGCAACTGGGCGCGGGTGTGATGCCGGTGCGCGCCGCGCTGCAGCGCCTCGCGGCCGAAGGTGCACTGGTCAACGTGCCGCACAGCGGCATGCTGGTGCCCCGGCTCTCGGTGGCCGAGTTTGACGATGTGTTGCAAATGCGCCTGCTGCTCGAAGGCGAAGCCGCCGAACGCGGCGCCCACCGCATCGACAGCGCCGGTGTGGCCGAGCTGGCCGCGCTGGAACAGCGCATGGGCGAAGCCCTGGCCGCGGGCGATGCCAAAGCCTACCTGGACGCCAACGAGACCTTTCACCTGCGGCTGTACCAGGCTGCCGCCTCGCCCATGCTGATGGCGCTGATTGAAACGGTGTGGCTCAAGGTGGGGCCGCTGTCGAACCGGCTGTTTGAGGCCGAGGGCGCGGCGCGGGTGCTCAACCATGCCCACGGGGATGCCATGAGCGCCCTGCAACAACGCGACAGCGCCGGGGTGCGCCGAGCCATCGAGCGCGACCTGTTTGTGGCCGGGCAGTTTCTGCGGCCGTTCTGCGCGGGTTGATCAGCCCGCGCGCAACCACACAAAAGCGCCCACCAATCCCATCAGCACCGGCTGGTGCAGCAGGTAATAGCTCAGGCTCCATTGCCCCAGCGTCACCAGCGCGCGGCGCAAACCGCCTGCTGGCGCGTCGGCAGACCCCAGCCAGGTGGGCCGGTGCTTCAGCGCCCACTGCCCCGCCGCCAGGCCCCACCACACCACACCCAGCCACGGCAGCAGCGGCACATAGTCTTCGGTGATGGGTTTGCGGCTGATGAACCCCAACCAATTCAGCCACGGTGTGTTGAACACCTCCAGCGCGGGCATGGCGCCGATCAGCCACGGCGCGACCCATTTCAGCGCCACCGCCAGCGCACCCAGCAACCACAGCCAGGCGCCCCACCCCGCCGTGAGCCGGGCCACGATCAGCATGACCGCAATGCCGTGCAGCACGCCAAAGTAGATGAAGCTGTTGGGAAACACCACCACCGAACCCACCGTGACCAGCAGCGCGGCCCCGGCCACCTGAGCCCAGCGGCGCCAGAAACGCGGCCAGCTTTGCCCCCGGTGCAGCGCCACCGCCTGCGACAAACCGGCGGTGAACAGAAAGCCACTCACGATGGCGGTGCGCTGCCAGGTCCAGAACGGGTCGCTGTAAAAGTTTTGCTGAATCAAGCCAAAGTGGTTCAGGTCAAAGCTGAAATGAAACGCCGTCATCCACAGCATGGCGGCGGCGCGCAGCAGGTCGATGCGGTCCAGCCGCCCGGCCTCGGTGGCTGGGCGGGCGGTGGGCGGCCCGGCTGGTTTTTTCACGCGGCGCCCCACGCTCAGGCCCGGCGCTGAATGTCCAGCAACAGGTCAGCCAGCGCTTGTGGCGCGCTCACCATCGGGTCGTGCCCGGTGGCCAGCTCCAGCACCTGCCAGCCCGGCTCGCTGCGCACCCGCACACGCGACGGCGCAATGGTGGCCAGCGCGGGCATCGTGCAGTCAATGAAGGTGCGCGGCACGGCGGCCACGCGTTCGGCGTCAAAGTCCAGCGGCTGCTGGTACAGCTTGAAGGGCTGCGGCGTCTGGCGGCGGTTCACCCAGTCGCGGTCGGCGCCTTCCAGCCCAAACAGCGCCGCGTCGGGTGGCGGAAAACTCAGGCCACCGCTGGGCTGGGCGGCGTCGATGCGCGCCTGTTTTGTTTCGGGCGCGTGGTGGCTGCTCCAGCTGTCGCCGGGGTACGGCAGCGCCGCGTCCAGGTACACCAGATGCGCCAGCAAGCCCGGGCGTTCGCGCTGCAGCCGGTCGGCCACGCCGGTGATCACCATGCCCGCATAGCTGTGGCCCACCAGCACCACACGCTGCAACTCTTCGGCCTCGATCAACCCGATCACGTCTTGAATGTGGGTGTGCAGGTCGATGGCCGGGCTCAGCAGGTGCGCCCGCTCGCCCACGCCGGTGAGCGTGACCGCGTGCACCTCGACCCCCGCGCCTCGCAGCAGCGGCAGCACCCGCCGCCAACACCAGGCGCCATGCCACGAGCCGTGCACCAGCACGACGGCAGTGGGAACGTTCGGGGCGGAATCGGTGGGTGCAGGCATGGGTGTTCTCCGGGACAATATCGGGGTTTTTTCGACCACCGATTTTGCACGCTCAACGCCCATGCTGCCCCACCAACTGGAACTGCTCTCCCCTGCCCGCGACGCCGACATTGGCATCGAAGCCGTCAACCACGGGGCCGACGCGGTCTACATCGGCGGGCCATCGTTTGGCGCCCGCACCAGCGCCGACAATTCGGTGAAAGAAATTGCCCGCCTGGCGAAATACGCGCACCGCTTTGGCAGCCGCATTTTTGTGACGATGAACACGATCTTGCGCGACGACGAACTGGAGCCGGCCCGCAAGCTGGCCTGGCAGCTCTATGACGCGGGCGTGGACGCACTCATCATCCAGGACATGGGCTTGCTGGAAATCGACCTGCCGCCCATTCAGCTGCACGCCAGCACGCAAACCGACATCCGCACCCCTGAAAAAGCCCGCTTTCTGCAAGACGCGGGTCTCTCCCAGATCGTGCTGGCGCGCGAACTCACGCTGCAGCAAATCGCCGCCATTCGCGCCGCCACCGACCCCGAGCGCTGCACGCTCGAATTTTTTGTACACGGCGCGCTGTGCGTGGCCTACAGCGGCCAGTGCTTCATCAGCCACGCCCACACCGGGCGCAGCGCCAACCGGGGCGACTGCTCGCAAGCTTGCCGCCTGCCTTATGAGGTGAAAGACAGCCAGGGCCGCATCGTGGCGCACGACAAACACGTGCTGAGCATGAAAGACAAC
>NZ_JAUSOO010000181.1 GCF_030656115.1 Hydrogenophaga sp. | reverse complement strand
CACCTGGAGCGCGGCAGCCTGCAGCTGGAGGCGCTGAACACGCTGGTGCTGGACGAGGCGGACCGCATGTTGGACATGGGCTTTTTTGACGACATCGTGAAGGTGGCGCGGCAGTGCCCCAAAACCCGGCAGACCCTGCTGTTTTCGGCCACCTACCCCGAGGGCATTGCGAAGCTGAGCGCGCAGTTCATGCGCGAGCCGGTCACGGTGACGGTGGAGGCGCAGCACGCGGGCGGGCAGATTGAGCAGCGCTGGTACCAGGTGAGCGAAAACGAGCGGCTGGACGCGGTGAGCCGTTTGCTGCTGCACTTTCGCCCGGCGAGCACGCTGGCGTTTTGCAACACCAAGGCGCAATGCCGCGATTTGGTGGCGGTGTTACAGGCGCAGGGTTTCAGCGCATTGGCGCTGTTTGGCGAACTGGAGCAGCGCGAGCGCGACCAGGTGTTGGTGCGCTTTGCGAACAAGAGCTGTTCGGTGCTGGTGGCCACGGACGTGGCCGCACGCGGGCTGGACATTGCCAGCTTGGCGGCGGTGATCAACGTGGACGTGACGCCCGACGCGGAGGTGCACATTCACCGCATTGGCCGCACCGGGCGCGCAGGCGAAAGCGGCCTGGCGCTGAACCTGGCGAGCATGAACGAGATGGGTTCGGTCGGCAAGATTGAGCAGTTGCAGGGCCGCGAGTCGGAATGGCACAAGCTGGACGAACTCACGCCCACCGGCAAAGGCCCGCTGGTGCCGCCCATGGCCACGCTGCACATTCAGGGCGGGCGCAAAGAAAAAATTCGCCCCGGCGATGTGTTGGGCGCGCTCACCGCCGACCTGGGCTACACCCGCGAGCAGGTGGGCAAGATCAATGTGAACGAGTGGTCTACTTATGTGGCGGTGGACCGCGCCATTGCCCAGCAGGTGGCGAGCCGTTTGAACGATGGCCGCATCAAGGGCAAGAGCGTGAAGGTGCGGGTGTTGGAAGACTGAACCGCCCTACCCTGCCCATGCCCAAACACCGCCCCCAACACCCCACCCACTGAAAAGAGACACCGCGTGACCGATTCCACCAACGCCCCCGAAGCAACCCCACCCGCGCCGCTGTGCGAACCCTGCCAGGGCATTCAGCGCAACTGGCGCGGCGCGCCCGGCCACGCCGAGCTGCAGCAAGGCAACCACCGCAAAGAACTGCACGGCAATGTGCAGGTGACCATCACCGGCTATTTTTGCGACCGCTGCGGCACCCACTGGCACTACACCAACGACACGACCAACCAGCGCGCGGGTTGGTCGGTGGTGGTCGATTGAACCGGCGCCGCCCCGCATGAAAGCCCCGCCCCGGCTGCAAGCGCTGGTTGAAGAAGGCCTGATCGACACCGTGGTGCGCCAGCTCATGAGCGGCAAGGAAGCCATGGTGTTTGTGGTGCGCTGCGGCGACGAAACGCGCTGCGCCAAGATTTACAAAGAGGCCAACAACCGCAGTTTTCGGCAAGCGGTGGACTACACCGAAAACCGCAAGGTGAAAAACTCGCGGCAGGCCCGCGCCATGGCCAAGGGCACCAAGTTTGGCCGAGAAGCGCAAGAAGCCGCCTGGCAAAGCGCCGAGGTGGACGCGCTCTACCGCCTGGCCGCCGCTGGCGTGCGCGTGCCCACGCCCTACAACTTTTGCGACGGCGTGCTGCTGATGGAGCTGGTGACCGACGCCAACGGCGACGCCGCGCCGCGCCTGAACGACGTGCGCTTCACGCCTGAGCAGGCGCGCCGCCACCACGCCACGCTGGTGGCCGAGGTGGTGCGCATGCTGTGCGCGGGCGTGGTGCACGGGGATTTGTCCGAATTCAACATCTTGCTGGCGCACTCGGGTGACGCGGATGGGGTGGACTTCCCGGTGATCATCGACTTGCCCCAGGCGGTGGACGCGGCGGGCAACAACCACGCCCCGCGCATGCTGCTGCGCGACGTGGCCAACCTGCGCGACTTTTTTGGCCAGTTTGCGCCCGAGCTGCGCGCCACCCAATACGGCCCCGAAATATGGAGCCTGTACCAAAGCGGTTTGCTGAGCAACGACACGCCGCTGACGGGCCGTTACACCCCCACCCGCGCCAATGTGGACCTGGCCAGCGTGATGCGCGAGATTGACGATGCGCGCGATGAAAACGCGGCGCGCAAGCTGCGCATGGGGCAGTGAGCTGCGCTGTCTGGCTCACACGGGTTCACATTCAAGCGCAGAACCAGGCGTGATACGGCCGATCCCAGGGCACCGCCGGGCCGGCTTTGCCGGGCGGCCAGTGCCGCCCCCTTGGGGGTAGCGCGAAGTGCTGCGGGGGTGTCCATTTACCCCCTCGGGTGGTGCTGCGCCACGATCGTCTTGAGGCGCTCGCGGGCCACGTGGGTGTAGATGGTGGTGGTGGAAATGTCGGCATGGCCGAGCAGCATTTGCACCGCGCGCAGATCGGCGCCGTGGTTGAGCAGGTGGGTGGCGAAGGCGTGGCGCAGCGTGTGCGGCGAGAGCGGGCTGGTGATGCCGGCGAGCTGCGCGTATTTTTTGACGATTTGCCAGAACATGGCCCGCGTCATGGCCTCGCCGGCGCGGGCGCCGCGTGCGGCCACAAACAGGTCTTCGGTTTGTTGCCCACCCAAAATCTCCCCCCGACCCTGCCCCAGGTAGCGCTGCAGCCACTGCGCGGCGATGTGGCCAAACGGCACCAGGCGCTCTTTGTTGCCTTTGCCGGTGATGCGCAGCACGTGTTCGTTCAGGCCCACATGCCAGGTTTTCAGGCTGACCAACTCGGTCACGCGCAGGCCGCTGGCGTACATCAGCTCCAGCATGGCGCGGTCGCGCAGGCCCAGCGGGGTGCTGGTGTCGGGCGCGTTCAGCAGCGCTTCCACCTGCGTTTCGCTCATGGTTTTGGGCACACGCAGCGGCTGGCGGGCGGCGAGCAGGCGCAGCGTGGGGTCGGTGGTGATGAGGCGCTCGCGCAGCGCCCAGCGAAAGTAGCGCTTGAACACGGTGAGACGCCGGTTGGCGGTGGTGGCGCGGGTCTGGCTGTGTTGGTCTTCAAAATACCGCTTCAGATCGTCTTCGCACACGTTGGGCAAGGCCGTGCCCTGCCCGGCCAACCACTGGCCCAACAGCACCAGGTCGCGGCGGTAGGCGTCGAGGGTGTTGCGCGAGAGGCCGTCTTCGAGCCAGAGCGCGTCGGCAAAGGCGTCGGCCGCTGCGCGACTGGCCACCTCTTGGGGCGAGGGTGCGGCGGCGGCGGAAGACGGCGTTTGGGGTTCGGGCATGGCGGCGGTGGCGGGTGTTGCCAGAAGTTGGGGGGTCGGAAACGGTGCCAAAACACACCGCCACACCCGGGAAAACCCGCCCATGGCGGTACGCAGTTTCCGCAGCCGGGTGCACACAAGTTGCTGTATTCTGCCCCTTTGATTTCATCCACCGACAGGAGACACACAGCATGCGTTTGATTCACAAAATCGGTCTGGGTTTGAGCTTGGGTGCGGCCCTTGTCACCGGCGTGGCCAACGCCCAGCAGCAGTTCGTCAACGTGCTCACCGGCGGCCAAAGCGGCGTGTATTACCCCATGGGCGTGGCGCTGTCGCAGATCTTCGCCAAGGACATTCCCAACGCCCGATCCACCGCGCAGGTCACCAAGGCCTCGGCTGAAAACCTCAACCTGTTGCAGGCCGGCCGAGGTGAACTGGCGCTGGCCCTGGCCGACTCGGTGTCCGACGCCTGGAAGGGCGAGGCCGAGGCCGGTTTCCCCAAAAAGCTCGACAAGCTGCGCGGCCTGTCCGCCACCTACAACAACTACATCCAGATCGTGGCCAACGCCGACTCGGGCATCAAGACGCTGGCCGACCTCAAGGGCAAGCGCATTTCGGTGGGCGCGGCCAAGTCGGGCACCGAGTTGAACGCACGCGCCATCTTCAAGGCCGCTGGCCTGGCCTACAGCGACATGGCCAAGGTGGAGTACCTGCCGTTTGGTGAGTCGGTGGAGCTGATGAAGAACCGCCAGCTCGATGCGACCTTGCAGTCGGCCGGCCTGGGTGTGGCGTCCATCCGCGATCTGGCCACGGCC
>NZ_JAUSOO010000172.1 GCF_030656115.1 Hydrogenophaga sp. | reverse complement strand
ATCTCCAAGCACCCGCGTGTGCGCTTCGATCGACGCAAGGGCATGGTCTTCGCGTGGCACGTGCTCAGCACGCCTGCCCGACTTCGGCCGCCGCTATGCCTGCCGCGCGCTGGCGCAGGGGCTGCTGCTGCACCCCATCGGCCACACGATCTACGCCATCTTATCGACGATGCCCTGGTGCGACAGTAGTGGTCACGCCACCTCCAAATCCACCATCGCCTCGATGCACAGGTTGCGTTCGTACAGCAGCAACGCGCGGATCGCGCGCAGCCTGACCGCCAGGCACGAGGCGTCGGGAGCGAAAGCCAGCTCTTCGGTCAGCGCCGAGGTGCTGTCTGCCAGGGCCTAACGATGCCGCCCCGCCTTGAACAGCAAGGCGGAAAAGATCACCCGCACCCACATGTGGCCGAAAGGCGAAGGAGCCTCCCCGAACTTCACTTGCACCTCGCGCAAGGACTGGGTGGCCTCGGTGAAACGTCAATTGCATTTGTGCGCATAGGCCAGAACCGTTTGTGCGGCGCCATAGTGGAATGGGTCCTGATCTTGTGGTGCTGCCGGCCACTGGCGCACAAAGACCTGGCATAGCGGCGCAAAAAAGCATCATGGGACGACGACGTTGTCCAAGGGCCTGCAACAACGCCAGCAAGCCGCTCTCGACCACCGCCGCCGCGTCAATGGCCCCCATCGCTACCGGCTCCGACGGGCCTCCGACCGCATTCAACAAGGAGCGAACAAAGAACACCTGGTCGCGCCAGGAAGCATCGAGTCCCACCCACACGGGGTCTGCGTCTTTGCAAGCGCGAAACCATCCGCCCATCAATGTCGTCTTGCCATAGCCGACCGGCGCAACGATGGCCACGATCCGATCATGCATGGACAAGGGCGCAATCGCCCGCCGCGCCACTGTGGCCGACGTCAGGTCAGGAGGAGCCCCCTCGACTGCCGCCTGGGAGGACGGCGCAGCAAGCTGCGGCCACCGAAATCCCGCGTTGGGTTGGGTCATGTCCTCAGACACTCAGAAGGCGCACGACGACGCTGCCTCACGCTGGAGGTCCGGCCGCCCGGAATCGCGGCAGCGACACACCACCACCGACGGGTTCGCAAACCAACTCGACAGCCATGTCGAAAGTGACTGCTGAAGGGTCTGCGCCGATGAAGGAGCTGATCATCCGCGGACCTTCTTCGAGTTCGACCAGCAGCACCGCATAGGGCGTGTCCTGTTTGAAAGCCGGGCCGGGTGCCCGGTGAACCACGCTGAACGAATGCACCTTGGCGCGACCGCTGGCGGCGCGGTGCTCTAGGCGCTCGCTACCGCACTCACGGCAGATCGCCTGTTGGTAGAGCTGCACGTGGCCGC
>NZ_JAUSOO010000163.1 GCF_030656115.1 Hydrogenophaga sp. | reverse complement strand
CAGACCTGAACTCAACCGCAGCGAGGTGATGTGGCGGCTGATGAAGCATCGCTGGTTGGCGCTCAAGCGGCGCAGCAAGGAGGAGCTTGAGCAGGCTGTGGATCATGTCTTTGCCAACTTTGGCGGGAAATTCAAGATGGAGTTTTGAGGTGGACTATTTGTATGGTCTGACTTATCCGATCTCCATTTTTAGGGCTGCTGGCAGCTTGCACGGAAAAACTTCTTGTAGATTGCTTTTATACGCAACACTGGCACCGACTCATGCTTGAGGTGTAGAGGGGTGCCACGTCGTCGAACGGCGTAGTTGCTCATCGTGCGTTTGACGCCACGCGGGGTGAGGCGCCCACGACTACTCACGCAGCGGCCACTGGCGATCTCGCCCAGCAACGCATTGCGCCATGCCGACAGGCGCTCAGGGGGAATGGCCGCGGCTTGCGGCATCTTTCTCTTGATCGCTCGCAACGGATAGACAGAAGCTCTGTCGGTCCGGATCGAGTCCCTACTGCCAAGCCGCGCGCTCCATCAACTGGCGCACTCCGTAGTGCGCCAGCAGCAGACTCCACAGTTCCTGCTGGACGAAATCGGGCGTCTTGCTGCGCAGCACCGTGCTGGTCGAGCGCATGTGCGTCTTGAACTCATCGAAAACGCTTTCGACCTCCCAGCGCTCGTGGTACAGCGCCGCCAGTTCCAGCGCTGGCGCTGGCGCTGCCTCGGGGTCCAGGATATTGGTGACCAATCGGTAGCTGTCTTGCACGGGACTCGCTGAGTCCTTCAACGTGCAGTCAATGACCCGCACTCGCTGGCCGTTGCGCTTGGCGCGATCTTCGCTGTCGAACACGGTGCTCAGGTATGAACCGTCGGCAAGCTCTTGCTCCACTGGTAGGCCCAGATTGGTCTTGACGAGCCACAGCAGCTTGGCGCCGCTGGCGCACGCCGCCTGCCACAACTTGAAGCTGTAGAAGTTGCGGTCGGCCATGACCAACATGTCGCCGTTGAGCTTGGCCGGCAGCAACTCCGCCGTCATGGCCACCTCACTGTGGCCGTAGGGCGCTATGCTCGCGGCCACCACCGCATGCGTGCTGCACTCAACCAAGCCGAGCAAGCGCGCCAGCGGGAATGCGCTCTGGCCACGCGACGCGGCCGGATAGCCGAAGAACTTGGCGTTGCCCGCCTCGTCGGCCACGTCCATGCAACTGCTGTCCACTGCCATCAAGCGCCAGCCCCGGTAGCACGCCCCAGGCGCTTCGGGGCGCGCCATCGGCTTAAGTACCCGATCAGCGAGTTGCTTCATGACCTGCGGGCCCAGGCGAGTACGCGCCTGCGAGATCGCCGACTTGCTGGCCTGTACCGCGCCCGACTCGCCGCCGCTGAGCCATTGCAAACCTTCGCACACCACGCGCAGCACTTCTTCCAATGGCGCTTCGCGCCATAAGACAGTCAATAGAAGTTTACGAGATGCCCTGAAGTACCGAAAGTGTCCGCCCTTCAGGAGGCAACGCGAGGAGACAGCCGTTCGGACGCAGGTACCGCGCTGGGCTCATCCATTTCGATGGCAATTTGGGTGCACACGGTGCGGCACAGGGTAACGGCTTTTTCGCTTTGAACGCGGTAAATCACCTGGGTACCATCTTTACGTTTGGCCAGCACGCCAGCTCGATACAACAGATTTAGGTGCTGGGACAGATTGGGTTGGGTTGTGTCAATTTCTTGCAAAAGTTGCGAGACAGATTTTTCTTTGTCGCACAGTGCACTCAGGATGCGCAGGCGCATGGGCGTAGCCAGCACACCGAACAATTCAGCAGCCAACTCAAACACACGGACCTTTTCCACATTTGCATCGGATTCGATCATCTGTTCCATGGTATGCATCACTTTTGTCAATATAAGCATGAATCATACTTACAAAAGACAACGATGCCTACGTGTTTTGTCGGACTTTGCAGCACGTACAGCACCCGCGCCCAAAAAGCTCCCAGCAGATTACCGTGAAAGACCATCCAGGTAACGACATGTGAACCCCTGCAGCAATTCTCAATATGGCCGAACGGGAGCAAACTGGGGGTGTGGAGACTTCAGGCGGAGGCTGGAATGGTGAAGGGTAAGACGCTGGATTTTGCGCAAGTGATGCAGCGGGTACGCGAGGTGGGTATTTCGGACCAACGTGACCGGTGATTTCGGCATCGTGACCGCGTTCCTTTTCGGCTCATCGTGACCGGCCGTTTCGGCATCGTGACCGATCATTTCGGTCATCGTGACCGTCGTTTCAGTCCCCATTTTTTTGAGGGTCTGTTGCTGGCGGTGCTGCGTAGAGAACTCAACCGGGCGTCTTAATCTCGACGGCTTTTGCCCTCAGGAGCCAGATGCCCAAACCTCGAATTTCTCTACGTGTCGAGTTCCGTGCGATTATGTACCCCGTCGCAGCTGGCCGTTGTTCCGGGCCCGTGCTGTTTTGGCGGGCCTTCTGGCCTCTGGTACTGAGGAGAACGCATCATGAGTATGGTCCATCCGATGGCACGCACCACCCCACGCACGCGTGCTGAGATTCATGAATCCCAGGCCGGCCTTGCCGAAGTGGCTCAGACCTACAACATCAGCCGTGGTACGGCGCGCAAGTGGCGCAATCGCTCGGACACCTTGATCGCTCGCACCGCGCGCACCAGTTGCCCACCACCTTGAGTCCGGCGCAAGAGGTGATCGTGATGGAGATACGGCGCCTGTGCCTGCTGCCTTTGGACGACCTGGTCAGTGTCACCCGGGAGTTCATCAACGCTGACGCATCCCGCTCAGGTATCAGCCGTTTGCTGCGCCGCGAGGGCCT
>NZ_JAUSOO010000159.1 GCF_030656115.1 Hydrogenophaga sp. | reverse complement strand
CGCCTCGCACATTTGCACTCGGGCTTCCTCCAGACAGGACCTCGCGGGCCTGCCCTTGCCGTCGGCTAGTGGTTAACATGGCTCTCTATGAGTCCCATTCGGTTCTCCCACAGGGGACTTTCACCCCATAAGTTCGCGCCCGTGCTGGGCGCACACTGTCAGGTCAACGCGGACGCAACCAAGGGCCATGCCTTCGGCATTTTCATGGCCCTTGGTTGTACCCTCCGCCCTGGCGGGCTCCGGCGCCGGTTACCTTGGTATTAAGTTGCAGAGTTCATGACACTCAGACAGCGTCGACTCATCTGGAGCTGGATTGCAGGCTGTACGTTGCTTGTCCTCGCCACGACAGTTCACTGGATCGGCTGGCTCTTGGTCCCGTTCGCCGCGTGGGGAAGGGCTACAGCAAGCATTGGTTCGGAAGCGGAGGAGGCAGGCCGCTCTCGTCTGGCGGAAATCCTAGCGGAGTATCCTTTACTGAAAGCTTGGTTTGGGGTGTGCGCTGTCACGTTCTTCATAGGAGCCGTCTACGTAATTCGCGAAGGAATAAACCTGTTCGACACCTTCGGTTCCATTGCGATTCCGTTTGCTGTCCTTCTTGCGCCGCTAGTGTTCGTTATGGAGCGTGAGCGGTTCGAGGAGTTTGGGGAGAACTAGTGTGCAACTTAACCTTACGCTCCAAAGGGACGCTACGCCGGCAAGCCGGCTTCTCGCCCCTGAGCTAGCACGTTAGGCAACACCAAAATTCGCATGCGTATTCCACCGTCGTTACCACTTGCATTCCTGGCAATTTGGGCACTCGCTTGCGTCTTTGCATTTCTCTTTGCTAGCGTGTCGCCAGTTTTTGAGTTCGCGTACTTCGTGCTGCCCTATTCAGCATTCATTGTCCCGCTCTGCGTTGCTTACCTTTCGTGTCGGCTCGCAAATGGAAATGATCGCGAGCCAATGGAGAGCAAATCGTCTATTGCCTTATCGGCTGCAGCTGCTGTAATTGGCGTTGTCGCCTATGGGCTTTGCTTTTCGGTAATTGCGCGCTTTCTTGAACTGCCTTGGCGCGCTGGTAAGTTTGGGGAAACATCACTCGATCTCGGCAAGTCTGCGGCTCAGTTCTACAGTCTATTGGTCATACTTACAGCACTTTCGGCAGTTGCACTGCTGCGAGCTGCCCCTGTCAGTTCCCGTTACGCTCGCTATGCGATCGGCAGTCTTGGCATGCTCATATCGGCAAGCTTTATCTACTTGCTATTTGGTCTCTCTCCTCTCGTACATTGGAGGGCATGACAATGCATAGCTTTCGCTTCTCACAATCAGTGTCGCCTAATCGGGTAGCCGGGAGTCTCTAACTCCCAGCCCCCACACCACCCACCGTGCGGGTCCGCAGTGGGCGGAACAACAAGTCGGCTCGCTCGACGAAGCTTTCCCTCTTTTCTTCTTTGCCGTATAGCCCTGTGCCTTGCACCACAGGTCTTTCACGCTGAGCAAACCTTGTTCCTGTAACCACGCGTTGGAGATGGCCTGGTTGATCACCGGTGTTCTGGACATCTGCCAATAGCTGTTGCTGCTGCATCCGTGCTGAATCGCCGACTTC
>NZ_JAUSOO010000156.1 GCF_030656115.1 Hydrogenophaga sp. | reverse complement strand
GGCCTCGGCATTGCCCCGGAACAGCACGCCGTGCGGCAGGATGCAGGCGGCTTTGCCCTGGGGCTTGAGCGAGCGGATGATGTGCAGCAGGTAGGCGTAGTCGCCCTGTTTGGTGGGCGGAATGCCAAAGCCTTTGAAGCGCTCGAACTTGTCGCTGTCGGGCGTGAGGCCGGTGCTCCAGCGCTTGTCTGAAAACGGTGGGTTTGCGACCACGTAGTCGAAGGTTTTGAGCGCAGCGCCGTCGAGGTGCTTGGGGTTGGCCAGGGTGTTGCCCTGGGTGATGAGGGCGCTGGCGTTGTTGTGCAGCACCATGTTCATCTGCGCCAGGCCGCTGGTGGCCTCGTCCATCTCTTGCCCGTACAACGTGACCGGTGTGGGCGCGGCGTCGGCCACTTTCAAAAGCAGCGATCCGGACCCGCAGGTCGGGTCGTACACGGTGGTGTCGGGCGTGGTCTTGGCCTGGTGGATGCCGATGACCTGCGCGAGGATGCGGCTGACTTCGGCGGGCGTGTAGAACTGTCCCTTGCTTTTGCCGCTCTCGGTGGCGAAGTGGCGCATGAGGAATTCGTACGCGTCACCCAGGATGTCGTCACCATCGGCCCGGTTCTTGGAAAAATCGAGCGCCGGGTTTTCAAAGATGGCGATCAGGTTGCCCAGCTTCTCGACCATTTCCTTGCCCTGGCCGAGCAGGGCGGTGTCGTTGAAGTCGGCCTTGAGGCGGATCTTGTTGGCTTTCTCCAGCGGTTGCAGGATGTGCTTGTTGATCTGGTCGCCAATGTCGGACTTGCCCTTGAGGGCCACCATGTCGGCAAAGCTGGCGCCAGCGGGAATCTGGATTGGTGCGAAGGGCTGGCCGGCGAATTTGTCGCTGATGTACTTGATGAACAGCAGGACCAGCACGTAGTCCTTGTACTGGCTGGCGTCCATGCCCCCGCGCAGCTCGTCGCACGAGGCCCAGAGGGAGGAATACAGCTCGGATTTCTTGATGGCCATGGGGAACGCAAAAAAGGTGCCTTCGGGCACCTGAAAAAACGGGG
>NZ_JAUSOO010000063.1 GCF_030656115.1 Hydrogenophaga sp. | reverse complement strand
GCCAGTCCGGTGATTTCTTGTACACCCGCTCCAGTGCCCACTTGTCCTCTTCGCTCAGGCGTGTGTCCAGCCGCTTGCCCACTGCAGTCTCCTATCTTGGTTGCACGGCTTTGTGCCGCTACAGCATGAGTAGACCTCATCAAAGCCTCATTTCGGTAAATCCGATGGAGAATTTCTGTGGGTTGACTTATCCGGTGTTTGGTCAGATAAACCACAGGTTAGCTAGTTTCACTTCCAGCAAGAATATTCACGATGAATGCACTGAATTTCGTAAAGCTACTAGCAATTGCTCCAGTGTTTTTTTTGGGCGGCTGCGCAACTTCCGTTTGGGAAGCAAAATGGGGTGCGGATAAGCCGCATATCAGTTATGTCTCACTGGAAGCGGGTCAAACACAACCTGATAAGTTGTATGTCTGGAATCCAAATAATAATGCAGCGTACATTTTCCAAAAATTGGACTCTTCGACTGCTGCTTGTGTGTCATCCGCTGATGTTGCAAAAGCGAGAAATTACGAAAACGAATTTAAGGTCGATCTTGGAAAGGTTCTCGACAAGATCGACAGCGCGAAAATAGAAGAAAAACTGAAGGTTATAGACACAGTAACGAAGCTAAGCGAAAAAGGTGAATCTGCATCCTTCCTCAATGTTTCCATGTTTCATATTTGTATGATGGCAGGATCGGGAAAGATCACTCCAACTGAAGCTAATGCACTAATGAGTAAGGCCATCGACAAGGCCGCCGAAATCGCTAAGCCTACGAAATAAAACATGGCTAACCCGGAAGTAGAGCGGACCTGCGCAAAAAAACCGCGCAGGCCACACACTTACACGTTAGGGAAAGTCTGCAAAACCCCATTATTCAGAGGCTTTGAGCTTGCAAGCCATTGATTTATATAGGCCTAGATTTTACAAAACAGGGTTTCGCAGATGTTCCTCAGGAGCTACATATGTAAAAGAATCAAAAAAGCAAAAGTTACAGCAAGCGCCTATCTTGGCTGGGGCTTTTGGGTCATGATGATTAGTACTGGGATGATCGGGAAGTTTTTCGGCCTAATTGGCAGCGCAGTCTTTCTTGGTGTGTCGAGTTCCGTGCAATTACTCATATCCACTATTCCCTGCTTATGCTATTGTCTGGTCTAGGTTTATTTGATTGGACGGCGATTTTTATTGTGCTAGTCAACAAAGAATTTAGGATCACCTATGACTAATGAAATTTCCGAACTACAGAAGAATCTGAACTCGTTAAACTTCGAATACAGGTCTGATCGCAAAGCCATCATCTGGTCTTTTTCTGTGTTCGCAGCAGCATCACTTGCTTTTTTTGGATTTACATACTCAAAAATCGAATCAATACTTAATGAAGAATTTATAAAGAAAGCAAAAGAAGAAGCGGAAAATGCAGTAGATGATTTAAAGAAAAAAAATAAAGAGGCAAGTGACATACTCGAAAAAATTCGTACGGAAATTAGTGATAAAAAAATAATAAGACGCAGATCGGTTCTAACTTTTACTCATCCGGAGGGCGGATATAACGAGAGAGAAAAACAAGAATGGTCGCAACGCTATTACCACATAAAGACACCAATCAAGAAGAATTCTGATGAAATGTGGCGCTATGACTTAACTGGATATTCCTATGGAATAGGTAAACCTCTATCTTTTACTTGGGTAGGCTATACATACTCCGATCCACCTGACATTAGAAAGAGCTATGCAAGTGATAACACAGATAATAAGATTTTAGCTTCACAATATTTCGGTCAAGATAATTATCTGTATCTACAATTCGGACCAATAAGTCAGTATTTTAATTCTTTCGTTTTAGATTATCAGAGTGGCTCAACAGGCGAGAAAATTCAGAAACACGATGAGTACTCGGTACGTTTGACCGAAAATAATGTACAAATCAAATGAGCACGCTCGGACATGGAATTTCAGTTACTCTTGACTGGATACGACTCCATTTGTCAACTTCGGTTGTGAATATCTGGTGCTTGATTGAATTGCATTAGACAGAAGATCCGATTTATTTTACCAACAGGGAATACAAACATGAGCATTACTCCACGCGGGATGAGTGTCCAAGAGGCATACCGGCTTTTTCGCGATGATCGATTAATTGTCAATCGTAAATATCAAAGAAAACTAGTTTGGACTTTGGCAGAAAAACAGTATCTCATTGACAGTCTAATCAAAGATTATCCAATCCCATTGATTTTATTGGCCGATGCCTCTGAGGGTGGTTTGACCTACTACGAGATCATGGATGGCATGCAGAGATTGAACGCCATTTTTTCTTTTATTGATAATGCTTACGCTTTGGATGATAGATACTTTGATATAAAGGAGTTTTCAAGGGCAAAGCAGGCTGCCGATGCTGGCGCTTTCGTGCCTGCTAGCACAGAATTGAGCGAACTACTCCCGCCCTCGGTTTGTGCGGATATTTTGGACTATCAGTTGGCAGTAACCATTTTTCCAATTGAAACGGAAGATCAGGTTACTGATGTATTTGGCAGAATAAATTCAGGGGGGCGGCAGCTTAGCGCCCAAGAAAAGCGTCAAGCCGGGATGGTCGATGACTTTTCAATGCTAGTTCGTGAACTTGCATCCGAAATTCGTGGTGACTCCTCAATGAGTCGCCTTCCACTTTCGGGAATGACTGAAATAAGTATCGATTCCACCAGGACCGATATGGGCTATGCCCTAAAGGCTGAGGACATCTTTTGGTGTAAGCAAGGCGTTCTTTGGACCAAGCAGCTGCGAGATAGTGAAGATGAAGAGATGATTGTTGACATCTGTGCATCAATCGCCCTTGGAGATCCCATCGCAAAGAGCAAAGATTTTTTTGACAAGATATATGATGAAAATACAACTGAATATGAGAACTTGCGCCGTGAGTTTTATCGGTACGGACGTGATCGCTTAAAAGAAGAGATAAAGGTAACGCTGTCCGTAATAAGGGAAGTTATTGAAGAGTTCGATGACCAGCCAAACGCGCTGAGAAGCGTCGTTAGCCCGGGCGCAAGAAACCCTATCAAAAGCTCCTTCTTTGCAATATTTATGGCATTTCATAAGCTCGTTATAGTCGAAGAAAAAACACCAGAAGATTATCAAAAAATCATGAAGGCGCTCAAGGGTCTTCAACGTTCAATGATTGTTAGCGCGAAATTTTCGACTACGGAAGATAGAGTAAAGAACGTTGACAGAACCACCGGGCTTATACAGCGATATTTTGTAAAAAAGGATCCACCTATGTTAAGGCATGGAGCTGGACTCGCTCTTGATATGGAAAACTCACTTAGAAGGTCTAGGCTGGAAACCTCTCGTTATGAGTGCAAGCAAGGGATGGTCGATCTTTCGCCAAATAGAAAATTCGACGTAAATCTACTTGAAAAAATTGTTGAGACGATATGTGGTATAGCGAATGTTGGTCCTGATGCAGATGGATTTATTTTTATTGGGGTTGCCGACAAAAAAACAGACGCGCAGAGAGTGACTAATCTGGACGGAGTTGAGCCGGTAGTGGTGGGTGCGCGTTACATTGTTGGATTGGAAAGAGAATTGAAACTTCTATCAGTAAATGCAGAGCAGTACTTGGAGAAAATAATTGGCTTCATCAGAAGCTCTGAGTTAACAGAGCCTTTGCGGAGTCATGTTTTGGCGCAGGCAGACTACGTTGATTACAGGGGAATGTCCGTTCTTAGAATTAGAGTGCCAGCACAAAAGCAAATGTCTTTTGTGGGGGAGAAGGCATTTATTAGAGAAAATTCATCGACTATCGAGGCGGCAGGAAAAAAGCTACTGGCAGTAAATTCGCTATTTGCATAACAAGTAGCTTTTGGAAGCATAACTACACTGCGCTCGGGTACAAATATTGAACGACTGCTCCTGGCCGAAAGTGTGAGTTCGTGTCGGCCCCAAGAAGCTGACCTTCGGCATGGTAGCCCTGCCGGCCAACTTCACCTTGCTGCTACCCTTGGCGAAACCCGGTCCCGGCCATGATCAGACCTTGAATGTGCTGAGCTGTAAGTCTGCACGTGTAGAGGCGCCGCCCATATTGTTGGAAGTCGGATTCCCGTCAAAAATGGTAGCGCGGTTAGATTGAGTAGGCGCCCATCTGCGTCTCTTGATGATTTCGTCGTAAAACTGACGCATCTCGGCCTCGCCCTTCAAGATAGTCTCAATGTCGTCACCAATGAACCCCGTGAACTCAGGTTGTGAGGCGTCGATTAGCGTTTGCACGTCAGCTCTGATGGATAGGACCCAATGATTGTTAGAGATCGTGGCGATGTAGTTCATCTCCGCGTCGTTGCGGCCAGTCCAGGCCGGGAAGAAGGTTTCGTAGGCCTCGAATGAATATCGGAGGTGTATTTGAAGTTCCGCAACGTTGTCCGCAAGCCTTTCGTAGGCTGTGCGGTCGGGCGTGTAGTTGGCTAGACTGACCAGCTTTCTCAGGTCGTGACCCGATCGTCGCACGGCTAGGTAAGCCTCTTCCACCGGTTGTCCTGTCTGGCTTAAAAGTGCGTGAGCCTTGAGTACGCACTCCACTGACATTAGAAGGTCAACAAATGACTTTGTGCGTCCCATCTTGTGCAGCAGACTTGCGTTCTCCCAAAGCACATCAAAGCGGGTCGCAAAGTCGCGGCTATCGTTCTGAAAGTGCTCAGCAATCGCGTGCAGCAGCGATGATGGTTTGGACTTGAAGAGATCGGCGGCGTACATGGGTTCCATCATGTGGGTCAAACAAGAAGACAGAATGGCTGCTTCAAAACTGCCGTTTCGGCGCCCAAGTCATTGTTGCGCGGCATACATCGGATGGTCGCATAGCGGTCAATAATCGTGAGAAAAAAAGCTGAGGAGGATATTGTGAGCGATTGGGAATTTTTATATGAGATGCACGACCGTGGCTACAGCGCCGAGGACATTGCTGATGCCGCGGCCACTGGCGTAGCACCCTGGGAGTGGAAATATATCGACAGAGAGTGGGCTGAAAAGCAGCTCAAGGGTGAGCCGGAAGAGGATGCCAACTCAATTGCGCCTGCCGGAGAGAGGGATGGTTTTGCGTTCAGCATTCTTGAACAGGTGGAAGTTTTCCGAGATTTGGTTGACTGTGCGGAGCGCCATTTCGCCAACACTGGCCGATAAGTCAACCCACAGAAATCCTCCATCGAATTGACCGAAATGAGGCTTTGATGGGGTCTACTCATGCTGTAGCGGCACACAGCCGTGCAACCAAGATAGGAGACTGCAGTGGGCAAGCGGCTGGACACACGCCTGAGCGAAGAGGACAAGTGGGCACTGGAGCGGGTGTACAAGAAATCACCGGACTGGCGCGCACGCGAACGCGCCAAGACCCTGCTGCTGCTCGGACAAGGGTTGCTGCGCCGCGAGGTCGCCCAGCTGCAAGATCTCAATGTCGGCACCGTCGGCCAGACCTGGCAGCGCTGGTGCCAGGACGGCATGGACGGCCTGAGCGACAAACCGCGCAGTGGCGCGCCGCGCAAACTCGACGAGACAGCGGTCAAGCGGCTGGCGCAATGGGCACAGAAGAAAGCGTTGAGTGCCCCCGAACTGCTGCTGCAGCACACCGAAGCGCAAGGTGTCCCAGTCCACGTCGAGACGCTCATCCGGTACCTCAAGGAAGAGGGTTTGGTGTGGAAGCGCACCCGCCACAGCACAAAAAAAAGCGAGATGACGCCGCCTTCGAGCGCTGTCGGGAAGAACTCCAGGCTTTGAGGGATCAAGCGCAGGCGGGAGCCATTGAGCTGGTCTACTTCGACGAATCCGGCTTCGCGCAGGTCCACCCCAACCGCAGTGCATGGACACCCTGCGGCGAGCAGCACTGCATTGAGGCACCGCGCGGGCAGCGCCTGAACGTGATGGCTGCGTTGTTCAGCAGTGGCAAGGTTGTGCATGCCCGCTACTGGTTGAGCAGCACCGCCGAGGTCTTCCTGGGTTTTGTGTCGGAGCTGGCAAAGAATGTCGGCAAGCC
>NZ_JAUSOO010000146.1 GCF_030656115.1 Hydrogenophaga sp. | reverse complement strand
ATCTCGGACAGCAGCGCACGGCCCACGGTGGTGTCCACCAGGGAAATGAACGGCGTGAATTCACCCGTTGCCTTGTCCAGCGTGTACTGCTGCAGTCGCACGCTGATCTTGGCGGTGATCTCGACCGCGCCGTTGTCCAGCGCGCGTTGCAGCTCAGCCAGGTCGGCAAAGATCATGCCCTCGCCCTTGGCGTTGATGCGGTCGCGGGTGGCGTAGTACAGACCCAGCACCACGTCTTGCGACGGCACAATGGACGGCTCACCAGAAGCGGGGAACAGGATGTTGTTCGAGGCCAGCATCAGGGTGCGGGCTTCGATCTGGGCTTCCACCGACAGCGGCACGTGCACAGCCATCTGGTCACCGTCGAAGTCGGCGTTGAAGGCCGCGCAAACGAGCGGGTGCAGCTGAATGGCCTTGCCTTCAATCAGGATGGGTTCGAACGCCTGGATACCCAGGCGGTGCAGCGTGGGCGCGCGGTTGAGCATCACCGGGTGCTCTTTGATCACCTCTTCCAGAATGTCCCACACCACCGGCGTGCCGGTTTCCACTTCTTTCTTGGCGGCCTTGATGGTGGTCGCAATGCCACGCTGCTCCAGCTGGGCAAAGATGAAGGGCTTGAACAGCTCCAGGGCCATCAGCTTGGGCAAACCACACTGGTGCAGTTTGAGCGTGGGGCCCACGGTAATGACCGAACGACCCGAATAGTCCACGCGCTTGCCCAGCAAGTTCTGGCGGAAACGACCGCTCTTGCCCTTGATCATGTCGGCCAGCGACTTGAGCGCGCGCTTGTTGGCACCGGTCATGGCCTTGCCACGGCGACCGTTGTCCAGCAGCGAGTCCACCGCTTCTTGAAGCATCCGCTTTTCGTTGCGCGCGATGATCTCCGGGGCCTTCAATTCCAGCAAACGGCGCAGGCGGCTGTTGCGGTTGATGACGCGGCGGTACAGGTCGTTCAGGTCGGAGGTGGCGAAGCGGCCACCGTCCAGCGGCACCAGCGGACGCAGGTCGGGCGGCAACACAGGCAGCACGTCCAGCACCATCCACTCGGGCTTGATGCCCGACTTCTTGAAGGCTTCCAGCACTTTGAGGCGCTTGGCGTTCTTCTTGATCTTGAGCTCGGAGCCGGTCAGGTCGTTGCGCAGCTTGTCGATCTCGATTTCGAGATCAATCGCCTGCAGCAATTCCTTGATGCCTTCGGCGCCCCTCTTGGCAATGAATTCGTCGCCAAACT
>NZ_JAUSOO010000134.1 GCF_030656115.1 Hydrogenophaga sp. | reverse complement strand
TATTATGACACAGTTTTTAGTGCCTGGAAAAAGTATTTCAGGGTTTTTACCCAGAAGACTTGAACCACTCCTGTTGATCTTGGCTGCTGGCCTTGCGGCGTTGCAGTGATCAGCGAAGCCTTGCAGTATACATCGAATTTTGAAGATCAATCAAGATGATCTGAAAAACCTCGCTATTTTGCGAAGCCTCAGCATGGCTGGTGGCTCTGTGGCGCCGAATACACAAGACCACCGTCACCGGAGAATCGACTCCAAGTCGACAGCGGGGATGGCTGATGCTTCTGTGCCTTGCACAGGCAAAGCCACCCGTCTGGCTCCATTGAACCGTGTCTGCCAATAGGCTTGTCGCATGTCTTCGACCCGAACGTGTGAGCCCTTACGAGGAGAATGAATGAACTTGCCATCACCAACATAAATTCCGACATGGCTGAAGGCGCGCTTCATGGTGTTGAAGAACACCAAGTCACCGGGCTTGAGGTCGCTGCGGTCAATTTGCTCTGCCGCGGCCGCCTGCTCTTCGGCGCGGCGAGGCAACACCTTTCCAACCGATTGCTCGAACACTGCGCGAACAAAACCACTGCAATCGAAGCCTGCCTCCGCCGTGCTGCCCCCGAACTTGTAAGGGACACCCAGAAAACCCATGGCATTCAGAACAAGCTCCGACGCACGTTCGCCGACCGATTCGCGGGTTTGCTGCAGATGATCTCCGAGTCGACCGATCAAGCCTTTGTTAGCGAGAAGATTCTCCATACTACCGGTGGAAGGCATCGCGTGGACGACCATGCAACTGCTGAGCAAAAGTGCGGATATACAGAGCTTCATGCCTCGAACAGTAACGCTCCGAAGTCTGCAAGTCAAGCCATGTATACGCTGCAAGATATTGATTTTGTTCGAAAATTCCATGCTCAAAGGGCAATGACACAAGGTACAAGCACTGGCCCAGCACACTACCTGGCGGCTGAGGCGCAACACCTCATATGGCTACGCCACCTACCCGCATGGGTTATCGGCAGTGCCGCCAACAGTCAACATTTACCGGGCAAGATGTACCGTGGTGAACTCGCGTTCTGATAGACAGGACCTTGTGTGCACAGGATCAGCAAGATTTTTGGGCAATCATTGATGAGCTTTTGGCAGACATCACCCACGGCCATGGTGGCCAGGGTTTTGCTCGCAGGGGAGTTTGATGAACTGATGCACGACGGCCGGGCTTCTCAAGCTGAAATCCATTTTGAGTTACCCGGGGCGTTTGGTGAAGCCTTTGGATGTACAAAGATTCACAGGGAAGCTGAAGCACCGAGACACCACACATCGCAGCCATATCCCATGCGTGTACGACTCCTGTGCCGCAGAGATGGCTTCTTGTGCGGGTCCTCAGCGCACACGCTGCACGTTGAGCACCGTGACCGCACCGGCCTGATTGCCCCAACTCTGGCGAATGAAACTGGCCACAGCAGCGATTTCCAAGTCGGTCAGCAGGGTTCGGTAAGGTGGCATGCCATAGGGCTGGGGGTTGCCGGCGGTGGCGGGTGCAAAACCGCCGCTCAAAATGGCCTGCACGGGGTTGACGTGTGAGGCCTGGGTGACGGCGCGGTTGCCCGCCAGCGCTGGGTAAGCGAAGGCTGCGCCTTGGCCGTTGGAGCCATGACAATCCACACAATGCCGCTGGTACACCTGTTCGCCCAGCGCAAGCTGTGCCGCACTGGCGCGGGGCGCGGGTACGGCAACGGGTTCTCTAGGTGGCAAGGATTGCAGGTAAACGGCCATGGCGTGCAGGTCGTCATCGCTCAGGTGCTGGGTGCTCTGAAACACGACATCGGCCATAGGCCCCATGACCGAGACACCGCCATCGACACCGTGCAGCACGCCCGTTTTGAGCAATTCAACCACTTGCTGCGCGCTCCATTGGGCCACGCCCGCCTCACTGCGTGCTTGCAGTGAAGGCGCGTACCAACCTTGCGCAGGCATGAGGCCACCGCTGAGTGCGCTGGCTTGGCGGATACCGCCGAGCGCATCGCGCGGCGAGTGGCAAGCCGCGCAATGGCCGAGGCCACGCACCAAGTAGGCACCCTGGTTCCAGTCGGCGGGGCGTGTGGGGTCGGGCTTGAAGCTGGCAGGTTCAAAGTACAGTTCGCGCCAGACCGCCAGTGCAGCCTGGGTGTTGTAGGGAAAGCGCAGACCATGGGGCTGGTTGGGCTGAGCCACCGGTGGCAGGCTTTGCAAAAAGGCGTACAGCGCGTCGCTGTCTTCGCGGCTGATGAGGGTGAAGTTTTCGTAGGGGAACACGGGGTTGAGCAGGCGACCGTCGCGCGATTGGCCATGGTGCATGGCGCGCCAGAAGGCGTCGGCGCTCCAGGCGCCCAGGCCGTGCGTCGGGTCGGGCGTGAGGTTGCCGGCGTACACAGGGCCAAATGGCGTGTGGATGGCATGGCCTCCGGCATAGGGTGCACCGCCGCGCGCGGTGTGGCAAGCTGCGCAGTTGCCCACCCGTGCCAAGTAGGCGCCACGCTCAACCTGCTCAGCAGACGCGGTGGCAGGCGCGCTCGCCAGGGGTGGCAAGGGGTCCACGTTCAGCTGACGCACTAGCAGGGCCACCACGGCCAGAGACAGTACAACGGCAGTCACCGGCACCACCCACAACAACCGCCGGACCACCGGCGAGGACGAAACAGACATGAACAACCAGACTTAAAACAGGAAAGCTGACAGGCCGTGGCGGGTCATGGGGCCATTTAAAACAAACATGATCGGTTTCATTGGGCCGCCTGCGGCGCAGAACCACAGCGCAAGGGCAAGGAGCGACCAGCGGGCGGTGCGGGGTGGGTGTTGGCGGGCAGCGCTTGTGCCGCCAGCCAGTGGGACACGGCACTGACGTCGGCAGCCGTCATGGTTTGTGCAATCTGGGCCATGCAGTCGGGCGCATGGGCATGGCGCAGCCCCGTTTGCCAGGCGCCCAACTGGCCGATCAGGTAGTCGCGCGGCAAACCCAGAAGGCCAGGGATGGCGGGCTGCACGCCGGTGAGCGCCGGACCGTGGCAGGCCACACAGGCGGGGATGTTGCGCTGAGCATCGCCGTGCTGGGCCAGTGCCTGTCCACGCGCCAGCTCAGCGGGCGCTGCCGTGCTGGCCTGGGGTGGTGGGTAAGGCAAGTCAAGACCCGAAAAATACGCGGCGATGTCGTGCAGGTAGGCGTCTGACAGCGGGTCAAGCAGCGCCGTCATGCCGGCGTTTTGGCGGCGGCCTTCGCGAAAGTGCAGCAACTGGTGGTAGAGGTAACCGGCAGGCTTGCCCGCAATGCGCGGGAAGTAGCCACTGTGGGTGGCGCGCCCTTCTTTACCGTGGCACACGGTGCAGGCCTGCATGCGCTGAGCTATGGTGTCGGGCACGGTGTGGGCAGCGGCAGCGGGCCCGGCAGCTTGCACCGCCCCAGCGCACCACACAGCCGCCAGCACCAGCAAAACGGCGCGTGCGCGGGATTGAAAAATAGAAGATCGGGTCATAAACACCGCTTGAAAATACCATAGCAACGCACGACCGATACACTGAGGGGTACCAGAACCCCCAGCACCGCCGATGAACCTGAACGCACCTCCGCCCGACGCAACCCGCTGCCCCCTGTGCGGCGGCGACAACCGCTGTGCCATGGAAATCGAACGCGCCACCGGCCTGAAGCAAGGTCCGTGCTGGTGCGTGTCGCAAACCTTCAGTGCCGAGCTGCTGGCCCGCCTACCCGCCGACGCGCAGGGCAAGGCCTGTATCTGCGCCAACTGCCTGAGCACCTTCAACACCCAGGACACACCATGATGGGCTGGCTTGATCGTTTCCCACGGGTGTGGTTGGTGGTGATTGCGCTGTACTTGGGGGTGGCACCCATCGTGCCCGAGCCTCACCTGGTAGAGAAACTGCGGATGCTCAGCCAGGGCATGCTGGTGAAGCCGATCGACATGTTTGATCTGCTGCTGCACAGCGCACCGCTGGTGTTGCTGGCTGTACGGTTGTGGCGGGACGCACAGCGGCGCCAATCTGGGCACTGAAGGCCTGGTCTGGCGGCAGACCTGAAGGCAACCCAACCAGATTGCCTATGATCGACCATCGGGATATTCGCGCATCCCTTGGAACACCATGGCAAACCCACCCGACCACTCCATCGCCACCCTCAAGGCACGCTACGGCGAGCGCTACCGCTGGCTGCTGCTGCTTTCGGTCATGGTCGGCACCATGGCATCCATCATGTCGTCGACCATCATCAACGTGGCGATTCCCGACATGAGCCAGCACTTCACCATTGGTCAAGCCAGGGCACAGTGGGTCACCTCGGGTTTCATGGCGGCCATGACGGTGTCCATGCTCACCACCCCGTGGCTGCTGTCGCGCTACGGCTACCGCCGAACCTATTCGGGCTGCATGTGGCTGCTGCTGCTGGGCGGGGTGGCCGGCGGCTTTGCCAACGACTTTGCGCTGGTGCTCGCGGCCCGCGTGGCCGAAGGCCTGGCTGCGGGGGTGGTACAACCCATCCCCGCCATCATCATCCTGCGCGCTTTTGAACCACACGAACAGGGCCGTGCCAGCGGCATTTTTGGCATGGGCGTGGTGCTGGCCCCCGCCCTGGGACCCAGCATGGGAGGCCTGCTGGTGGACGGCTTTGGCTGGCGCTCCATCTTTTTCATGGTGGTTCCGTTTTGCATCGCATCGCTCTGGATGGCGCAGCGCTTTGTACCGGGCCTATCGGTGGCCGGGTCGCCCCAAAATAGGACTCCGACTTCCCATCCCAGCAGCGAAGCCGCCGGCACTGCCCTGGACTGGCGTGGTCTGCTGCTGGCCACGGCAGGCACGCTGTGCCTGCTCAACGGCCTGGTCGAACTGCAAACCGGCACCGCCGCCAGCGCCGCCACCTTGCTGGGCAGCGCGGCGTTGATCCTGGTGGCTTTTGTGGTGCTGCAGCGGCGCACGCTGAAGGCCCGCCAGCGCCACCCCGACCAGGGTGTGGACCCGCTCATGAACCTCTCGCTGTTTGCCGACCGGCGTTTTGCCATGGGCAGCATCGTGGCGTTTATTTACGGCATTGCGCTGTTTGGCTCCACCTACCTGCTGCCGGTCTACATGCAGATGGGGCTGGGCCTATCGCCCTCGTATGTGGGCACCATCTTGCTGCCAGCGGGTGTGGTGCTGGCCATCACCATTGCCGTGGTGGGCCGCCTGGCCGACCGGCAACCCACCCATGTGCTGGTGAGCATCGGCCTGGTGCTGCTGGCGGTGTCGTTTGCCCTGATGTTCACCATCGACCTGCGCCGTCCCACCCAGATCGTGCCCTTGCTGGTGGTGTGGGCCGTGCTGGGTCGCATCGGGCTGGGCTTCATCTTGCCCTCGCTCAACATCGGTGCCATGCGCGGTCTCGGCCATGCCCACATTCCTCAGGGCGCCAGCGTGATCAATTTTCTGCGCATGCTCGGCGGTGCCGCCGGGGTGAGCCTGTGCGGCATCGTGCTGGAATGGCGCGTGGCCGCCCACGGCTTCCGGCTGGACACCGCCAGCCCCAGCCCCGAGCGCCTGGCCGCATTTGACGAAACCTTCTTCATGCTGGCCGCGGTGTGCGCCGTCGCGCTGATCGCGGCCCTGAAACTGAAATCGGCGGCACCTGCGCAAGGTTCAAAATAGCACCATGTGCCAACTGCTCGGCCTCAACTGCGCCACCCCCACCGACGCCTCTTTCAGCTTCACCGGCTTTTGCCAGCGCGGTGGCGCCACAGACCACCATGCCGACGGCTGGGGCATCGCGTTTTTTGAAGGCCGCGGCCTGCGCCTGTTTGTGGACCACGAATGCGCGGCTGAATCGCGCATGGCCGAGTTCCTGCGCAGCTACCCGCTCAAAAGCCGCAACATCATTGCCCACGTTCGCAAAGCCACGGTGGGCGCAGTGGCGCTGGAAAACGCCCACCCCTTCACCCGCGAACTCTGGGGGCGTCACTGGGTGTTTGCCCACAACGGCGATCTGAAGGACTACCAGCCCCGGCTGCACAGCCAGTTTCACCCCGTGGGCAGCACCGACAGCGAGCGGGCATTTTGCTGGCTGATGCAAGAGCTGGCCAAGTCGCACGCCGGGTTGCCCAGCATCGAAGAGATGACACTCACCCTGCGCGAACTCGTGCCCCAGGTGCGCCGCTTTGGCACCTTCAATTTCTTGCTCTCCAATGGCGACGCGCTGTGGGCGCACTGCAGCACCAAGTTGCACTACTTGGTGCGCCAGCACCCGTTTGCGCAGGCCACGCTGATGGACCAGGACTGGACGGTGAACTTCGCCGACCTCAACCAGCCCGGCGACCGCGCTGCCGTGATCGTCACCACCCCCCTCACCCGCAACGAACACTGGAGCGCCTTTGAGCCCAACGAGCTCAAGGTCTTCGTGGACGGGCTGCCGCTGACCACAGAGGGGCACGGCATATGAGCGCCTGGCTGCTGCTGGGCCTGGCCATCGTGGCAGAAGTCATCGGCACCAGCGCACTCAAGGCCAGCGAAGGCTTTACCCGCATGGGGCCGTCGGTGGTGGTGGTGGCGGGTTATGCGATCGCGTTTTACTGCCTGTCGCTGGTGCTCAAGACACTGCCGGTGGGCATCACCTACGCGGTGTGGTCGGGCCTGGGCATCGTGCTCATCACCCTGGTCGCGTTTGTGCTCTACGGGCAGAAGATCGACTTGCCTGGACTTATTGGTATGGGCCTGATCATGGCCGGCGTGGTCGTGCTCAACGTGTTTTCAAAAACTGCTGCCCATTGAGCCCCTGGCGTTGGGACGCATCGTGATCAAAAACCTCACAGCACCTTGAACAATTTTTCGCGCAGCTCAGGCAGGCGCTTGGTGCCCATGCTGTGGTCGGACATGCTGGCCGCCCATGCGTGGTAGACCGTGCGCAACTGCTCGGTGGAGGTGGCATGAAAGATGTCGTGTATGAGCGAAATGCGCATGTTTTGACCAATGATCGAATTGACAGAATTAATCATGAAATTGCGCGCCATTTCATTCTCTTTGGCCGTGCGCATTTCAGCAGCGGGCAAGCCCGCCAACTCTTTGGCGCTGGGCGACGCAGCCAACGGAGCGGGAGCCGATGCCGGCAGGGCCGCCCCTGCTGACGCCTTGGCGCCCGTCTGCGTCTGCACGCAACCCTGGTCAAGCAGGGTTTGCAGAATCTGCTGGATATCGTCACCTCCAGACACAAAGGGCGCCAATTCCTGGCCGCTGCGCTTGCCATCGATCAGCACAAGAATACGCCTGACCATAGGGGCGAGCCCGAGACCGCGGGATTGAATTTCCTGCTGCCCAACAGGGGTTTTCGAGAAGATGACGGCGTTCAAGTCAAGCGTTTCAGGCATGGTCGGGCGGTGGATGGTTATGAACTATCGCTGCCCTTCTTGTACCTCATGCACCCGTCTGCGACAACCCGGGTATGCCATAACAAGATGGGGATATCCCGATTTTTGAATACCCAAAAGGCCCTGAGCGGTTGCTTCACGTGGTCGCATCGTGACCCGTACAACAGGACTTCTCGACACCAACAGGCAAGGGGATCCGGAGGATGGGATCAGAGGCCGGTCCGCTGTGAACCCCGACCACCACCGCTGGCGCGGCGCTCTTCGCGCAGCATGAAGAGGTACAAGCCCTCCACCTTTTCACGCGCCCACGGTGTTTTGCGCAAAAACCGCAGACTGGACCCCACGCTGGGGTCCACATTGAAACAGCGCACCGGAATGCGCTGACCCAGTTCTTCCCAGCCGTAGTGATCAGCCAGCGCGGTCACGATGGCTTCCAGCGTGAGGCCGTGCAGCGGGTTGCGTGCTTGGGGCTTGGGGGAGGCGGGTCCGTTTTCGGTGGGCGGATTAACGGGTTCGTCGCTCATACCAGCGCCTTCATGCCGGTTTCAAGCGCATCCACAAACAGGGCCGGCACATCAAACCCGGTCTGGTCGGTGATTTCCTGGAAGCACGTCGGGCTGGTCACGTTGATCTCGGTCACCTTGTTGCCGATCATGTCCAGCCCCACCAGCAGCAAGCCGCGCTGGGCCAAAGTAGGCGCAATGGCCTCGGCCACGGCGCGGTCGGCATCGCTCAGCGGCTGTGCCACGCCTTTGCCACCGGCGGCCAGGTTGCCGCGCACCTCGTTGCCCTGCGGAATGCGCGCCAGCACAAACGGTGCCACCTGGCCACCGATCAGCAGCAGGCGCTTGTCGCCCAGCGCAATCTCGGGCAGGTAGGCCTGCGCCATCACGCTCGTGGCGCCGCCCTGGTTCAGGGTTTCAATGATGGAGCCCAGGTTCATGCCGTCGGCGCTGACGCGGAAAATGCCGGTGCCACCCATGCCGTCGAGCGGTTTCAGAATGATGTCGCGGTGTTCGGCGTGGAAGGCTTTCAGCTCGTTGGCGTTGCGCGTCACCAAGGTGGGCGGCGCGAAGGCGGCGAATTCCATGAGCGCCAGTTTTTCAGGGTGGTCGCGCAGCGCACGCGGGCTGTTGAACACCCGAGCACCTTCGCGCTCAGCCTGTTCCAGCAGGTGGGTGGTGTAGAAAAACTCGCTGTCAAACGGCGGGTCTTTGCGCATCAGCACGGCGTCAAAGCTGTGCACCGGCTCCAGCGCCTCGCTGGTCACGGTGTACCAGTCGTCGGCATGGCCGGTGAGCTGCAGGTGACGCACCTGCGCGATCACCGGCTGGCCACTGCGCCAGCTCATGAAACGCGGCTCGGTGCTGGCCACGCGGTGGCCGCGCTGCTGCAGTTCACGCATCATGGAAAAGGTGGTGTCCTTGTAAATCTTGAAGGACTCGATGGGGTCGGCGACGAAAAGAATGTTCATGTTGCGTTCAGGAGGCATTGCGGGCAGCCCCGTACTGTTGCACAAACAGCGCCAGCGCGCCGGCGACCACGCCCCAGAAGGCGGATCCGATGCCGGCAACGACCACGCCGCTGAGCGTGACGAGGAAGGTGATGAGGGCGGCTTCGCGGTGGGCATCGTCGCGCAGCGCCGCGTGCAGGCCGCTGCCGATGCTGCCCAGCAGCGCCAGCCCGGCAATGGCCAGCACCAGTTCTTTGGGAAACGCCAGCAGCAGCCCGGTGACGGCCGCACCGAAGAGACCGATCACCACGTACAGGGCACCGCAAGCCACGGCGGCGGTGTAGCGCTTTTTGGGGTCGGGGTGGGCTTCAGGGCCCATGCAGATGGCCGCGGTGACGGCGCTGAGGTTGAGCGCAAAGGCACCAAACGGGGCCAGCACCAGCGTGGCCAGGCCGGTGAGGGTGATGATGCGCGAAATAGGCAGGGTGTAGCCCGCAGAGCGAGTGGCGGCCACACCCGGCAGGTTTTGCGAGGCCATGGTGACCACAAAGAGCGGCAGCGCCAGGCTCACCAGCGCAGCCAAGGTCAACTCGGGCATGGTGAACACCGGACGCGCCAGCGCAAACGACACCGTGCCGCCGTTGAACTGCCCGCGAGCCGCGACATAAGCCAACGCCACGGCCAGCGTGAGCGGCACCGCATAACGCGGCACCCAACGTCGGCCAACCAGGTAGGCCAGCAGCATCAGCACCACCAGCGGCAGCGCCGTTTGTGCGGCGGCAAAGGCTTGCAGGCCAAAGCGCGCCAGCACGCCCGCGAGCAAGGCCGAAGCCAGCGCCACCGGAATGCGGTTCATGGCGCGTTCAAACCAGCCCGTGGCACCCACCAGCACGATCAGCGCCGCACACGCCATGAACGCCCCCACCGCCTGCGCCATGGTGAAGCCCCCAGCCAGTCCGGCGGTCGCCAGCACGGCGGCACCTGGCGTGCTCCAGGCCACCATGACCGGTTGCTTGAGCACCAGCGAGGGAATGGCCGAACACAAGCCCATGCCCAGGCCGAGCGCCCACATCCAGGAGGTGATGAGTTCGGGCGTGGCGCCAAACGCCAGCGCTGCCTGGAAAACGATGGCGACCGAGCTGGTAAACCCCACCAGCACGGCCACAAAACCGGCCGTGGCGGCCGAGAGGTTCAGGTCACGAAAAAACTGCATCGCGCGATTGTGCCGCTGGAAACTGTCTACACCGAGAGCCAGCCCCTCAACGGCGCGCGTGCCCGAGAACCAGGATGCGGTGGAACCGGCTTTGCCGGGCCACTCGCATCGCCCCCTTTCAGGGGGTGACGCCGAAGGCGGCGCGGGGGTGGGCCTTATCTTCCGGCGCGGGGGTCACTCGTATATTTCGGCGTCCGGGTCGGTCGCTTCCAGCTCGTAGCTGGCGGCCAGCATGGCCAGGCGGCCGATCACGCCGTACATGTAAAAGCGGTTGGGCACACTGGCGCCGGGCTTCACGCCGGGCTGCGGCAACTGCGCGCTTTGCTCAAACGCCAGGGGCACAAAACGCGAACCGGGCGCGTTGAGGTTTTCATCCACGCCGCGCTCGGCATGCACGCGGTAAAACCCGCCCACCACGTAGCGGTCCATCATGTAGACCACCGGCTCGGCCACGGCCGCATTGATGCGCTCGTTGGTCAGCACGCCTTCCTGGATGATCACCTCGGTGACCGGCTGGCCGCCCTGGGCCGAGGCCATGCGCTCGCGCGCCTGCGGACTCAGTGCGTCGATGTCTTTCGCGTCGCGCAGCGTCATGATGCCCATGCCACCGGTGCCGTTGTCGGCCTTGACTACCACAAACGGCTTTTCGTTGATGCCGTATTCCTTGTACTTGCGGCGAATTTTCCCCAACAACGTGTCGGTGTTGCTGCGCAGGCATTCCAGGCCGTGCGCTTCGGCAAAGTTCACTTCGCCGCACTGGTTGAACAGGGGGTTGATGAGCCAGTGGTCCATGCCCAGCAGCTTGCCGAAGCGCTTGGAGACCTCTTCGTAGGCTTTGAAATGGTGGCTCTTGCGGCGCGTGCCCCAGCCGGCGTGCAGTGGTGGCAGCAGGTACTGCTCGTGCAGGTCTTCCAGAATGCCGGGCACGCCCGCGCTCAGATCGTTGTTGAGCAAGATGGTGCAGGGGTCGAAATGCTTCAGACCCAGGCGGCGCTTGCTGCGGATCAGCGGCTCCAGCGTGACCGATTCGCCACCGGGCAGCTCAATGGTGGTGGGTGCCTTGATGTCGTTGGACAGCGAACCCAGCCGCACATTCAAGCCCGCCTGGTAAAAAATGCGCTGCAGCTGGCGCAGGTTGCTCAGGTAGAAGATGTCGGTGGTGCTTTCGGGCACCAGCAACAGGTTCTTGGCCTCGGGGCAAATCTTCTCAATAGCGGCCATGGCGGCCTGCACCGCCAGCGGCATCATTTCGGGCGTGAGGTGGTTCCAGCCGGCGGGGTACAGGTTGGTGTCCACCGGCGCGAGCTTGAAACCGGCGTTGCGCACGTCCACCGAGCTGTAAAACGGCGGGGTGTGCTCCATCCACTCCAGCCGAAACCAGCGCTCGATCACCGGCGTGGACTCGAGGATGCGTTGTTCCAGTTCGTTGATGGGGCCGGTCAGGGCGGTGACGAGGTGCGGAACCATAGGGGCCTTTGCAGAAAAAGGGAGTCAATTGGCCCATTGTAGGGAGCGGCCATTGCAATCGAATGGCAAAAATGGGGGCAAATACCGGACCTGCAAGACCACGAGCCAGGTGCGCTGATCCACAGCTACCGCAAAACCGCCATGGCCGTGCCGCCCCATTGAAGGAGCCACACGCAGCGCAGCGGGGGGTCAGCCCCTGACCTCGCCCTCACCCAGCACCACGTACTTGAGCGAGGTCAGTCCCTCCACGCCCACCGGCCCACGGGCGTGAAACTTGTCGGTGGAAATGCCGATTTCAGCCCCCAGCCCGTACTCGAAACCATCCGCGAAGCGGGTGCTCGCATTCACCATGACGCTGGATGAATCGACCTCGCGCAAGAAGCGCTGCGCGTGCATGTGGTCGCGCGTGAGGATGGCTTCGGTGTGGTGGCTGCTGTAGCGGTTGATGTGGGCAATCGCTTCGTCCAGCCCCGCCACCACCTTGACGCTGATGACCGGCGCCAGGTATTCCTCGCTCCAGTCTTGTTCGGTGGCGTCTTTCAGTTGCGCGCCAGCCACCGTGTTCAACACAGCCCGAGCCTCGGAGCAGCAACGCATTTCCACGCCTTTGGCGGCGTAAACGGTGCCAATTTGCGGCAAAAATTCGGCCGCCACACCGCGCGCCACCAGCAAGCTCTCGGTGGCGTTGCTGTGGCTGTTTTTCTGGGTTTTGGCGTTGTCAGCCACCTTCACCGCCATGGCGATGTCGCAAGGGTCGTCCACATAGGTGTGGCAGTTGCCGTCCAGGTGCTTGATGACGGGCACCTTGGCCTCGGCGCTGATGCGCTCAATGAGCCCCTTGCCGCCGCGCGGAATGATCACGTCCACGTATTGCGGCATGGTGATGAGCTGGCCCACGGCGGCGCGGTCGGTGGTGGGCACCAGTTGCACCGCGTCGGTGGGCAAACCGGCATCCGCCAGCGCCTGCTGTACCAACGAGGCCAGGGCGCGGTTGGAGTCAATGGCCTCGGAGCCGCCGCGCAAAATGCAGGCGTTGCCGCTCTTGATGGACAGGCTGGCGGCCTCGATGGTCACGTTGGGCCGGCTCTCGTAGATCATGCCAAACACGCCAATGGGCACGCGCATCTGGCCCACGCGGATGCCGCTGGGCATTTGCTTCAGGCCCGAAATTTCACCCATGATGTCGGGCATGGCGGCCAGTTGCTCGCAGCCCTGGGCACAGGTCTCGATCACCTGGGGTGTGAGCTTCAGGCGGTCCACCATGGGTTCGGCCAGGCCGGCGGCGCGGGCGCGCTCCAGGTCTTTGGCGTTTTCCAGCTGCAACGGCGCCACGTTGGCGCGCAGCAATGCCGCAAGGCCGCGCAAGGCCTTGAGCTTGGTGGCGGCGCTGGCCTTGGCCATCAGGGCCGAAGCGGCTTTGGCCTGGCTGCCCAGGGTATTCATGAGTTCGGTGGTGTTGGTCGCGTTCATGACCAGGATTTTCGCACCGCAGCGGCAGGCCTGCGCACCACCGGATGGGGCTCGGTGCATACAGGGGTGTGTATATTTACACCAGCCCACGCAAGAAAACGCCACCCACCAACACACAACCCACCCAGGAACCGACCATGAAGACCGCCCTCGACCTCGTTGCTGCTGCCAAAGCCCGTGTGAGCGAAATCCCTGTGAGCGAGGCCGAAGCGGCCATTCGCGAGGCCGACGTGTTGCTCGATGTGCGCGAAGGTGACGAGTTTGCCAACGGCCACCTGCCTGGCGCCATACACGCCTCGCGCGGCATGCTCGAATTCAAGCTCAGCAGCACCCCCGCGCTCACCGCCCGCGACCTGAAGGTGGTGCTGTACTGCAAGACCAGCGGCCGCGCCGCCCTGGCCGCCGCCGCCATGCAAGACATGGGCTACCTCAACGTGAAGTCCATCGCCGGCGGGTTTGACGCCTGGGTAGCCGCCGGCAAGCCGGTGGTGAAGCCGGAGATGCCGTCGTTCGGCTGAGGACGATCAGAACGGGTAGTGGCGCGGTGTGGTCTGCACCGTGATCCAGCGCAGTTCGGTGAATTCGGCAATGCCGGCCTTGCCACCGAAGCGGCCGATGCCGCTGCCCTTCACGCCGCCAAACGGCATCTGGGCTTCGTCGTGCACGGTGGGGCCGTTCACATGGCAGATGCCGGAGTCGATCTTGCGTGCCACGTTGAAGGCGCGGGCGATGTCGCCACCGAACACGGCCGCTGACAGGCCGTATTCGTTGTCGTTGGCGCAGGCAATGGCTTCTTCCACGCCGTTCACGCGCACCACGCATTTCACCGGGCCAAAGGTTTCCTCGTGGTAGATGCGCATCGCCGGGGTCACATGGTCGAGCACGGTGGCGGGCATGAGCGTGGTGTCGGCCTTGCCGCCGCAGGCAAGCTTGGCACCTTTGGCCAGCGCGTCGTCGATGAGTTGATTGCAATGGTTGACCGTGCCCATGCCGATCACCGAGCCGAGCACCACCGGCTCGGGTTTGCGCGGGTCGCCCAGCGGCCGGTTTTTGGCCTTGTCGGCGAACTTCTTCACAAAGGCATCGGCGATCTTGCTGTCCACGATGA
>NZ_JAUSOO010000133.1 GCF_030656115.1 Hydrogenophaga sp. | reverse complement strand
TATTATGACACAGTTTTTAGTGCCTGGAAAAAGTATTTCAGGGTTTTTACCCAGAAGACTTGAACCACTCCTGTTGATCTTGGCTGCTGGCCTTGCGGCGTTGCAGTGATCAGCGAAGCCTTGCAGTATACATCGAATTTTTACCTTCGGTCAACATGAGAGCAAAGTTTTTTGAAAATCTTGCATCTTCAGCCGCAGATACCTTGAACTGGGTTGGGAGGCTGTCCTTCCACCCTTTTCCGTACCCGCCTCCCCTGAGACCCACCTGCCGACCTGTCGTCTTGTACATGGCAAGACATGCAAATTGTCGTGCAGAGACACTCAGGGGAGTGGGGTCGTCACTCCATGGCGACCGCCTCACCAAACTCAAATACGCCCGGGTTGCGCACGGGGTCCACCCCGACCGGGATCACCGACTTGGGTGGGTACTTACCTTCTAGCAGCAGCTTGGACAGGGGGTTCTCTATGCGTTGTTGGATAGCGCGCTTGAGCGGCCGAGCACCAAATACGGGATCGAACCCTACTTTGGCAAGCTCATCCAATGCCGCTGGCGCCACGTCGAGCCGCAAGTCCATCTTCTGCAGGCGGGCCTGCAATGCCTTGAGCTGAATGCCGGCAATAGACGCAATGTGTTGAGCATCCAGCGCATGGAACACCACGGTCTCGTCGATGCGGTTCAAAAACTCCGGACGGAAATGGTCCTTGAGTTCGCCCCAGACCGCTTCTTTTACATCGTCATATGGCTGACCGACCATGGCCTGGATCAGGTGCGAGCCGATGTTGCTCGTCATCACAATCACGGTGTTTTTGAAGTCCACCGTGCGGCCTTGTCCGTCGGTCAGGCGTCCGTCGTCGAGAACCTGCAACAGCACGTTGAACACGTCGGGATGGGCCTTCTCCACCTCGTCGAGCAGCAGCACGCTGTAGGGCTTGCGCCGAACCGCCTCGGTCAAGTAGCCGCCCTCCTCGTAGCCCACATAGCCGGGTGGCGCACCAATCAGGCGGGCGACCGAATGCTTCTCCATGAATTCGCTCATATCGATGCGGATCAGATGGTCTTCGCTGTCGAACAGGAAGCCGGCGAGCGCCTTACACAGCTCGGTCTTGCCCACGCCGGTGGGGCCCAGGAACAGGAAGGAGCCTGTGGGTCGGTTCGGATCGGATAGACCGGAGCGCGAGCGACGGATCGCGTTGGCGACCGCGCCGATTGCTTCGTCTTGCCCGACCACACGCTGGTGAAGCTTGTCTTCCATGACCAAGAGCTTGTCGCGCTCGCCCTGCATGAGTTTGGCCACGGGTATGCCGGTCGCACGGGCCACAACTTCGGCAATCTCTTCAGCGCCTACCTGGGTGCGCAGCAGCTGCGGGCGGCCTGTACCGTCCTTGTTGGCGGCTTTGCCCGATTCCACAGCTTGCGCGTCTTTGAGGCGCTTTTCCAGTTCGGGCAGTTTGCCGTACTGCAGCTCGGCAACTTTGTTGAAGTCGCCCTTGTCGGTGAATGTCTTGATCTGGGAGCGGATGCGGTCCATCTCCTCCATCACATCCTTGGACCCCAGCGCCTGTGCTTTTTCGGACTTCCAGATTTCGTCGTAGTCGGAGATTTCTTTCTCCAACCGGGCAATTTCTTCCGCGATCAGTCCAAAGCGCTTCTGTGAGGCTTCATCCTTTTCGCGGCGCACGGCCTCACGCTCAATTTGCAGCTGGATCAAGCGGCGGTCGAGCTTGTCCATCACCTCGGGTTTGGAATCGAGTTCGATCTTGATCTTGCTGGCCGCCTCGTCAATCAAATCGATGGCCTTGTCGGGCAAAAAGCGATCGGTGATGTAGCGGTGGCTGAGCTCGGCCGCAGCCACGATGGCCGGGTCGGTGATCTGCACGCCATGGTGCACCTCATACTTCTCTTGCAAACCACGCAGTATGGCAATGGTGGCTTCCACACTGGGCTCGCCCACGATGATCTTCTGAAAACGACGCTCAAGCGCGGCGTCTTTTTCGATGTATTTGCGGTACTCGTCAAGCGTGGTGGCCCCCACGCAGTGCAGTTCACCTCGAGCCAGCGCAGGCTTGAGCATGTTGCCCGCATCCATGGCACCCTCGCCTTTTCCGGCGCCCACCATCGTGTGCAACTCGTCGATGAACACAATGGTCTGGCCTTCGTCTTTGGCCAACTCGTTGAGCACGGTTTTCAAGCGCTCTTCAAACTCGCCACGGAACTTGGCCCCGGCCAGCAGCGCCGCCATGTCCAGGCTGAGCACGCGTTTGCCCTTGAGCGAATCGGGCACCTCGCCTGCCACGATGCGCTGGGCCAAGCCTTCCACAATGGCCGTCTTGCCCACGCCGGGCTCGCCGATCAGCACCGGGTTGTTCTTGGTGCGGCGCTGCAGCACCTGGATGGCACGGCGAATTTCGTCATCACGGCCAATCACCGGATCGAGCTTGCCCATGCGTGCACGCTCGGTGAGGTCCATGGTGTATTTTTTCAAGGCCTCGCGCTGGCCCTCGGCCTCGGGGCTGTCCATGGACTGGCCACCGCGTACGGCGGTGATGGCCGATTCGAGGCTCTTGCGATTCAGACCGTTCTCGTTCGCGATGCGACCCAGCTCCCCTTTGCTGTCGGCCACAGCAAGCAAAAAGAGCTCGCTGGCAATGAACTGGTCGCCGCGTTTGATGGCTTCTTTTTCAGTGGCTTGCAACAGCTTGGACAGCTCTTGCCCAACCTGCACCTGATCTTGCCCCTGCACCTCCGGCAAGCGCTTCATGGCCGCCTCGGCGGCCTTGGTCAACCCAGGCACGTTGACACCCGCCCGCTGCAGCAACGACTGCGGGCCGTCGGCCTGGCGCAGCATGGCCAGCAACAGGTGTGCCGGTTCAATGTAGGCGTGGTCTGCGCCGAGCGCCAGTGTCTGGGCTTCGCTCAGGGCTTCTTGAAACTTGGTGGTGAGTTTGTCGAGTCGCATGAATCAGCACTCCGAATGTTTGAATTGACAGATACGTGGTGCTTGACGACCACTTTTCAAGACAAGCGTGGAGCCTGATCCCAACGCCCCACTCGGCCGTTGATGCAGATCAATCAAGTTCGAGCGCGAGGCCCATTTTGAACAGGACAGGTGAAACAGAGTGCATCAGCGCGCACGACACCGGCGATGGCTGACAAGTCAGAGTACGTTGCAAGCGACCCATCTAACAGGTCGCCCGAAACAAGCGCTGCGCGCCTTGTGCTCAGGCGTTGCGGGCATCAATGCCCCACTTGGCGAGCGCCGCGTCGTCGCTCACGCGAGCATCTACCCAGCGCGCACCCTCGGGCGTCTGTTCCTTCTTCCAGAACGGCGCCTGGGTCTTCAGGTAGTCCATCAAGAACTCACAAGCCTGAAAGCTCTGGCCCCGGTGCGCCGAGCTCACCGCCACCAGGACGATTTGATCCAGCGGTTGCAGCAGGCCCACGCGGTGGATCACGCGGGCGGCATAAATATCGAAGCGCTTGAAGGCTTCGTCAATCATGGCTTCAATGGACTTTTCGGTCATACCGGGATAGTGCTCCAGCTCCATCGTGTTGATATTCTGCCCGTCGTTGCGGTCACGCACGGTGCCCATGAAACTGCACACAGCACCCACGCGCTTGTCCTGCTCGCGCAAACGGTGCACCTCGGTGCTGAGGTCGAAGTCTTCAGTTTGGATGCTGACGCGCCCTGCCATGTTCACCCCCCAGTGACGGGTGGGAAAAATCCCACCTCGGCGCCGTCGCTGAGCGCAGCGGACTCGTCGCTCATGGTCTGGTTCAAAGCCACCCGCACCGCACGACCTCTCCCCAGCGCTTCGGCGTAAGCGCCGCCGCGCGCGATCAACTCTTCACGCAGCGCAGCCAGGGTGGCTGCCGTGGTGGTCGCCGACTCGGTGCTGGTGCCAATGGCTTCTCGAATGGAAGCGAAATACCGAAGTTGAACGATCATGCGAGCAGCTCTGCAAAAGAAAGATACGGCACCGAATCACCATGAGCGATGGAGGCGCCAGCCGGATTGTCCACCAGCCCGTCACCCCACACGGCCGACGTCAAAACGCCAGAACTCTGGTTGGGGAAAAGGTCCAGACCACCTTCTGCGTTGCGGCGCACGCGCAGAAATTCGCGGCGCTTGTCTGCTCTGGCCAAGGTGAAATGGGCCGGCAGCATCACGGGCTGCAAACGGGGAATGGGCGCGCCTTGCAGCTTGAGCAAAAACGGCCGAACGAGCAACACAAACGTCACGAAGCTCGACACCGGGTTGCCAGGCAAGCCGATGAAATGACAGGGCTGGGCAGCGCTGGCGCCGCGGTGCACGCTGCCGTAAGCAAACGGCTTGCCGGGTTTCATGCCAATCTGCCACAGATCCAGGCTACCGAGCTGCTGCACGGCCGGCTTGATGTGGTCTTCTTCACCCACTGAAACGCCACCGCTGGTCAAGATCAGGTCGTGGTGGTCTGCCGCCGTTTTAAGTGCAGCCAGCGTGGCTTCGCGGCGGTCGGGCACGATGCCGAGATCGCTCACATCACAGCCCAGGCGCTGCAGCAACGGGCGCAAGAAAAAACGGTTGGAGTTGTAGATGGCACCGGGCTTCATGTCCTGCGGCGGCACCTCGCCCGGCATCACCAATTCGTCGCCGGTTGAAAACAGGGCCACGCGGGGCCGAGCCACCACCGGCACATGGGCCAAGCCCAGGCTGGCAGCCAAACCCAGACCAGCCGGCGACAGCCGCTCACCGCGCGGCAGCACCACAGCGCCCCGCGCCACGTCTTCACCGGCCCGACGAACCCACTGCCCGGGCTTGGGCACGGCGTGTATGTGCACGCCATGGATATTGCCCCCCACATCCTGCGTGTCTTCCTGCATCACCACCGCATCAGCACCTTCGGGCATGGGCGCGCCGGTGAAGATGCGGGCGCAAGTGCCTGGGCGCAGCGGTTCGGCGGCATGGCCTGCGGCGATGCGCTGCGACACGGACAACACCACCCCGGGAGCGGTCACGTCAGCGCTGCGCACGGCGTAACCGTCCATGGATGAGTTGTCGTTGGGCGGGACCTGCAGCGCAGAAACCAGGTCTTGCGCCAGCACGCGGCGATCGGCATCAAAGGTGGCCACGGATTCCGTCGCGCTGAGTGGCACCACGCGACCCAGCAAGCTGGCCAGCGCATCGTCCAGCGACATCAAAGGGGATCGGGCTGCTGGCTTATGAACGGTCATGGCGCGTAGGTCTCTGGGCTGTAATCGAATCGATTGCCATTTTCGACCAACCAGGCCGCGACGTCATCGGGCTGGTTCAAATCCAGTACCGGGCGCCCGGTGGGCACAGGCAAGTCGGCCGGGCTGTCGGTGGCAATGGCGGCGATGAAGGGATCGTCGAGGTAAAGAGCCGGCTTGCCACTGGCCGTGCGCCAGATCTCGATCTTGTGCAGATCGCTGTCTTTAAAACCCTCCACCAGCACCCAATCCACACCATCGTACAGCTCTGCAATCAGCTGGTGCACCTTGAGTTCGGCGGGTCGCTCGAACTCGCGCATCAGCACCAGTCGATTGGGCGATGCAGCCACCACCTCAAAAGCACCGGCCTCGCGGTGGCGCCAGGTGTCTTTGCCCGGGTGGTCGATGTCGAACCGGTGGTGGGCGTGCTTGACCACCGAGACGCGCAAGCCACGCCATTTGAGCGCCGGAATCAGCTGCTCAACCAGCGTGGTTTTGCCCGACCCCGAGTAACCCGCAAAGCCGACGACCTTCATGCGACGGGGCAATGCTCAACAATGTAGGCCTGCACGGCCGCAGTGTCGGCGGGCATGACCCGGACACGCTTGGGCAGGTCTTCAATGCTGTTGAAACGGGCGGGTCTATCGGGCTGGCAGCCCAGCGCTTCAACGATGGTTTCAGCAAATTTGATCGGCAACGCCGTCTCCAGCACGATCATGGGCACGCCCGGCTGCAGGTACTCGCGCGCCACCTTCACCCCGTCGGCCGTGTGGGTGTCGATCATCACGCTGTAGCGTTCAAACGTGTCCCTGATCGTGGCCAGCCGGTCGATGTGCGTGCTCTTGCCGCTCACAAAACCGTAATGGCTGGCGGCCTCGGCAAACACCGGGTCTGAACCCAGCTCAAACCGCCCGGCCGTTTTCAGCGCGTCGCCAAACAGCGCTTTCACGCGGGAACCATCGCGCCCCAGCAAATCGAACACGAAGCGCTCGAAATTGCTGGCCTTGGAAATGTCCATCGACGGGCTGGAGGTCTCGTGCGTGTCGGCGCTCGCACGCACCCGGTACACCCCGGTGCGAAAGAACTCATCCAACACATCGTTTTCGTTGGTGGCCACCACCAGCGTCTGGATCGGCAACCCCATCTGGCGCGCCACATGGCCAGCGCACACGTTGCCAAAGTTGCCGCTTGGCACCGTGAAACTCACCTTTTGCGCGTCGCTCGTGGTCGCCTGGAAATAACCGGCAAAGTAATAGACGACCTGGGCCAGCAGGCGGGCCCAGTTGATGGAGTTCACCGTGCCAATCTTGAAGCCGCGCTTGAAGTTCAGGTCGTTGCTGACGTTCTTGACAATGTCCTGGCAGTCGTCGAACACACCTTCAATGGCGATGTTGTGGATGTTTTCGTCCATCAGGCTGAACATCTGCGCCTGCTGAAACGGGCTCATGCGGCCGTGCGGGCTGAGCATAAAAACGCGCACGCCTTTTTTTCCGCGCATGGCGTATTCGGCCGCGCTGCCGGTGTCACCACTGGTGGCGCCCAGAATATTGAGCTCTTCGCCACGGCGGGCCAGCTCGTACTCGAACAGGTTGCCCAGCAGCTGCATGGCCATGTCCTTGAAGGCCAGCGTGGGGCCGTTGGACAGGGCTTCCAGGTAAAAGCCATCGTCCAGTTGCTTCAGCGGAACGATGGCGGCCGTGCCGTAAACCGCTTCGGTGTAGGTCTTGTCGCACAGAGCCTTCAGGTCGGCGGCAGGTATGTCGTCGATGTAGAGCGACAGCACCTCAAACGCCAGCGCGGCGTAGCCACCGGCTGCACCGCAGTTGAACACACCGCGCCAGCGCGCCAGCGTCGTTGCGTCCACCTGCGGGTAGCGCTCGGGCAGATACAAGCCACCGTCGGGCGCCAAGCCCTCCAGCAGAATTTCACAGAAACGTTTGCGGTCGGGGTGACCGCGGGTGGAGAGGTACAGCATGGCAGTGTTCCAGATACATCAACAGAAACGCACCGACGGAGGGAGCGCTCCCAGAATGCCGCGGAACCGGCTTCGCCGGACCACAGGCATTGCCCCATGGGAGGTGGCGTCGCAGACGACGCGGGGGAGTTAATTCAGTTCCTCTTTGCGGATGCGCGTGATCGGTGCCAACACCGAAGGCAGCGCCTGCATTTGCGCCAGCACACCGTCCAACGTGCCTTCGCGGGTGTCGTGCGTGAGGATGATGACGTCGGTCTGGGTCGAACCCTCTCCACCAATTTCATCGGCCTCGCGTTGCAGCACCGCGTCGATGCTGATGCCGGCGTCTGCCAGCAAACCGGTCACCTTGGCCAACACACCAGCTTCGTCCGCCACGCGCAGCCGCAGGTAATAGCTCGTCACCACCTCGCTCATGGGCAACACCGCCAGGTCGCTCATGGCGTCGGGCTGGAAGGCCAGGTGCGGCACGCGGTGGTGCGGGTCGGCCGTGTGCAGTCGGGTGATGTCGACCAGGTCGGCGATGACGGCACTGGCCGTGGGTTCGCTGCCAGCGCCCTTGCCGTAATACAGCGTGGTGCCCACGGCATCGCCCTGCACCACCACGGCGTTCATGGCACCTTCCACGTTCGCAATCAGGCGCTTGGTGGGCACCAGGCTGGGGTGCACACGCAACTCAATGCCCTGGGCTGTGCGCTTGGTGATACCCAGCAGCTTGATGCGGTAGCCCAGTTGTTCCGCATATTTGATGTCGGCGGCTCCAAGCTTTGTGATGCCCTCCACATACGCCTTGTCAAACTGCACCGGGATGCCGAAAGCAATGGCGCTCATGAGCGTGACCTTGTGCGCTGCGTCCACACCTTCAATGTCGAACGTCGGATCGGCTTCGGCATAGCCCAGACGCTGCGCCTCTTTCAGCACAACGTCAAAGTCCAGGCCCTTGTCGCGCATCTCGGACAGGATGAAATTGGTGGTGCCGTTGATGATGCCGGCGATCCACTGGATGCTGTTGGCGGTCAGCCCTTCACGCAGCGCCTTGATGATGGGAATGCCACCGGCCACGGCCGCTTCAAACGCCACCATCACACCCTTGGCCGAAGCCGCGGCAAAGATCTCGGTGCCGTGCACAGCCAGCAGCGCCTTGTTGGCGGTGACCACGTGCTTGCCGGCAGCAATGGCTTCCATCACCAGCGCCTTGGCGATGCCGTAACCACCGATCAGCTCGATCACGATGTCGATCTCAGGATTGGCGATCACGGCGCGAGCATCGTTCACCACCTGCACGCCCGGCCCCACCAGGGACTGCGCGCGGGCCACATCCAAATCGGCCACCATGGTAATTTCAATGCTGCGGCCAGCGCGGCGCTTGATCTCTTCCTGATTGCGCTTGAGCACGTTGAACGTGCCGCTGCCCACGGTACCTATGCCCAGAAGGCCTACTTGAATCGGTTTCATATCGGTCGTTGCTTGAATGGAATTCAGTTAAATCAGCTGCCGTGGCGTTTGCGCCAGCCTTCAAAAAACTTGGCTACGCGGCCAATGGCCTCGCGCAAGTCATCCTCGTGTGGCAAGAACACAATACGGAAATGCTGGTTGTCCGGGTAATTGAAACCCGAACCTTGTACCAGCATCACACGCGTTTCCTGCAGGAGTTCCAGGAACAGCTGCTGATCGTCCTCCACCGGATACATCTGGGGGTCAAGTCGAGGAAACATGTACAGCGCTGCAGAGGGCTTGACACAGCTCACCCCTGGAATGGCAGTGATCAGTTCGTAAGCCAGGTCGCGCTGACGGCGCAAGCGACCGCCCTCACAGACCAAGTCGTTGATACTCTGGTAACCGCCCAGCGCGGTCTGGATGGCCCACTGCCCCGGCACGTTGGCACACAGGCGCATGTTCGAGAGCATGTTCAGGCCCTCAATGTAATCCTTGGCGGGCTTTTTGTTGCCCGACACCACCAGCCAACCTGCACGGTAACCGCACGAGCGGTAGCTCTTCGATAACGAGTTGAAGGTCAGCGTCAGCACGTCTTCGGACAGGCTGGACATGGCGGTGTGCTTGACACCGTCGTACAGCACCTTGTCGTAAACCTCGTCAGCAAAAATGACCAGTCCATGTTGACGGGCCAGTTCGACGATGGACTTGAGGAGCGCGTCAGAATACAACGCGCCGGTCGGGTTGTTGGGGTTGATCACCACGATGCCTTTGGTGGCGGGGGTGATCTTGCGGCGAATATCGTCCAGATCGGGCATCCAGCCGTTGGCTTCGTCGCACCGGTAATGCACCGGCGTGCCGCCTGAAAGGCTCACGGCGGCCGTCCAAAGCGGGTAGTCGGGCGACGGCAACAGCAACTCATCGCCGTTGTCCAGCAAAGCGTTGGTGGCCATCACAATCAACTCGCTTGCTCCGTTGCCCAGGTAAATGTCGTCCAAGGTCACCCCTTTGACGCCCTGCTTCTGCGTTTCGTGCATCACCGCCTTGCGCGCCGCAAAAATACCCTTGCTGTCCGAGTAACCCGCCGAGTTCGGCAGGTTACGAATCATGTCCTGCTGGATCTCCTCCGGCGCATCAAATCCAAACACCGCCAAATTGCCGATGTTGAGCTTGATGATCTTGTGACCCTCTTCCTCCATCTGACGCGCAGCGTCCATGATGGGGCCCCGGATGTCATAGCAGACGTTGGCGAGCTTGGCGGATTTCTGGATGGTTTTCAAAGTTCCTCCCAAGGGGAGTCAGGGGTCAAGCGGCACACCCACCCAGGGCAGGTTGGCCGAGCGTTACATTACGGGTCAGTAGCAGGGAAAACCTGTAATTTGACCACAGTTCTGCACCGCATCCGTACGCCCCAACGGCGCACCACCCTTGCCAAGCCACACCTCAGTTGCCCGAGCCATCACGTCATGAAACTGCACGCCGACAAACTGGACAGCCAGTCCATCACAGCCTACGGCGAAGGCTGGATCGCCGTCAATGGGCAGCGCCACACCCAAAGCATCGTGCTCACCTCATCGGGCCAATTGGTGCCCTGGGCTTGCAACCGTTTTGAAGACCTGACCGAAGCGCATTTTTCGACGTTGTCCAACATCATGCCGGAAACGCCCGAACTGGTGATTTTCGGCAGCGGCTCCAAACTGCGTTTTCTGCCGCCAGCACTGCTGCGCAGCCTGATGGGGCAGCGAATTGGCATCGAAACCATGGACACCGCAGCCGCTTGCCGCACCTACAACATTCTGGCGAGCGAAGGTAGGCGGGTCGTGGCGGCCCTGCTGATGGAAGACTGAAGCCATCAGATCCGAAAAACCAAGCATGCAGGCGAGCGCACTGTGTGGCTGAGAGGCTGAGAGGCTGTCCAGCCCACCCACATGGAGCCGTTTCGTGCCCGCTACGGGGCTCCATTCGGTCGCTGGACGCCTGGGACTGTCCCCAAAAGCGGTTCGGGGTTAAAATACCGGATTGTTTCCTGGCCTGCCTCCCGTGCGCCACAGCTGCCAACGGGAGCCCGTGTAGCTGAGCACAAGCCAACGAATCACCACCAACTTACGTCAGGGGTCCATGCAGTATGGCAGTCGTTGTCAATAAACCCATTCCCGAATTTGAATCTCAGGCCACCGGCGGCATCAAGGTCAGCAACCAAACGCACCTTGGGCAAACGGTGGTTTTGTATTTTTATCCCAAAGACAATACCCCGGGCTGCACCACGGAAGCCATGCAGTTCCGTGACAAGTACAAAGACTTTGTCAAAGCGGGCGCTCAGGTATTTGGCGTCTCGCGCGACAACATGAAGTCCCACGACGACTTCAAAACCAAGCTTGAACTCCCGTTCGAGTTGATCGCTGACACAGAAGAAAAAATGTGCCATATGTTCGGCGTGGTCAAAAATAAGATCATGTACGGCAAAAAAGTTAAGGGTATCGAGCGCAGCACTTTTCTGATCGGCCCTGACGGCGTACTCGCCCAAGAATGGCGCGGCCTCAAAGTTCCAGGCCATGTGGAGGAGGTTCTCAAGGCCGTGAAAACACTGAAAAAATTGGGTTGATCGAATTACAAGGCCTTGTGATTGTCCGATCCGCACCGGATCGAAACCGTCACAGCTGTCATGCATAATGAATTCATGACACGAGGAAGTCCATTCGCTCCCAGCTCCCCAAATCCTCAGCAGCCCTGAAAGCCGCCCGGCCACCCTGGCGGCTTTTTGTTTTCTGATGTTGCGCTGAACAAACACGCTCGCTATGCCACTGCCACCAGCCCCCTCCAAACGTGCCTCCTTGCTCTCACCCAATGCATACAACCGCAAAGCGGCCGATGAGCCTATGGACTTGGCATTGGTGCGTGAAACCCTCACGCCAGCGGCCGTCAGCGGAGCTCCGATCCGATCGGCTGAACCCGAATCTGCATCGGCACCCAGCAACGCACGCTCCAAATCGCGTAGCCGCAAAACGCATTCCCCAGAGATGCCCGCCCGCTTGATTGCAGAGGATGTATCTGCCAAGGCTGTATCTCGCTCTGAGCCCATGTCAGAACCCGTGCACACAGTCACATCCATCGACGAAGACAGCCAGGCAAGCAACCCGCCTCGCACCAGCGACCCCGGCAAGAGACCCTCACCCATTGCCAGCAACCGTCGTGCTGCCCGCAGCAAGTCCGGCACCCTGGGTGCCAATCGCCTGTTCGTACTCGACACCAATGTGCTGCTGCACGACCCCACGAGCCTGTTCCGATTTGAGGAACACGACATATTCCTGCCCATGATCGTGCTTGAAGAGCTCGATGGGCACAAGAAAGGCATGACTGAAGTGGCCCGTAACGGCCGCCAGACCAGCCGCACGCTGGACGCACTGGTGGCCCAGCGGGGTGGTGACATGACCAAGGGACTCAAGCTCTCGGCCACCGGACACCAGTCGGCCAAGGGCTTGCTTTTCTTCCAGACCGAACCCCTGGACGCGCAGTTACCCTCCAGCTTGCCCCAGGGCAAGGCGGACAACCAAATTCTGGGCGTGGTGCATGCCCTGCGCGGCAAGTACCCGAAGCGCGAGGTGATCCTGGTGTCCAAAGACATCAACATGCGTGTGAAGGCACGCGCACTGGGTCTGGCCGCGGAAGATTACGAAAACGACAAGACGCTGGATGACGGCGAGCTGTTGTACCCCGGCGCTCTGGCTTTGCCACAAGACTTTTGGACACGCCAGAGCAAAACCATTGAAAGCTGGGCCAGCGGTAGCCACACGTTTTACCGCGTCAGCGGTCCCACCGTGGGGCAGTTCTACATCAACCAGTTTGTTTACTTTGAAGCGCCTGGCGAGCCTTCACTGTACGCCAGGGTGACAGAAATCCGCGACAAGACTGCCGTGCTCAAGACACTCAAGGACTACACCCACCTGAAGAACGCCGTATGGGGCGTGACGAGCCGCAACCGCGAGCAGAACTTTGCCCTCAACCTACTGATGGACCCCGAGATCGACTTTGTCACACTGGCAGGCACGGCGGGCACAGGCAAGACGCTGATGGCCCTGGCCAGCGGTCTCACGCAGGTGTTGGACGACCGCCGTTACACCGAGATCATCATGACCCGCGCGACGGTGAGCGTGGGTGAAGACATCGGATTCCTGCCGGGCACCGAAGAAGAAAAAATGGGACCCTGGATGGGCGCCCTGGACGACAACCTGGAGTTTCTGGCCAAAGGTGACGGCGGCAACGCTGGCGAATGGGGCCGAGCTGCCACCAACGAGCTGGTGCGTAGCCGGGTCAAGATCAAGAGCATGAACTTCATGCGCGGGCGCACGTTCATGAACAAGTATGTGATCATTGACGAGGCACAAAACCTGACACCCAAGCAGATGAAAACCTTGATCACCCGCGCGGGGCCCGGCACCAAGATCATCTGCATGGGCAACCTGGCCCAGATCGATACGCCTTATCTCACAGAGGGCTCATCGGGTCTCACATTCGCCGTGGACCGTTTCAAAGGATGGCCACACGGTGGGCACATCACACTGGCGCGCGGTGAACGCTCACGCCTAGCGGACTTCGCCAGCGAGGTACTTTGAAGCTGAAGACCTATCCGGCTTCAAAGACAAAAAACCCGGCATACGCGAAGGCACTGACTTGTTCGTTCTGCTTGACGTTGCTGCGAGCGAACGCCTGCAGGATTTTCAACCCAGGATAGGATTCTGGCTTTCGCGGCTTGGTGTGCTCGCGTAAGCCGCCGCCCTCTGTCTTGCTTTGCGCACAGACAACGCGCTACCCATTCTGTTCATGTGAACGGCTGTTGGTTTCGGCATAAATCTGGTGTCGGCAACCCGTCGGATACGTTCATCCGCGACAGTCATCTGACTGCTTTGAACTTCCTTTGAATCAAATGAGGGTACCCGTGGTACTGGGCACATTCGGAGAATCAGGCCGTCGTTTCCCGGAAGTTGTTTATAGAGAACAATCTCGATTTAACGCAGCCGAGCAAGGCGCTCGCGACTGGCTGCAGCAGCTTCGGACTCGGGATAGGCTTTGACCAAATCTTCCAGGGTACGGCGCGCGGCTTTGGCATCCTTGAGCTCAATCTGACTGTTGGCCATGGCCAGCATGGCTTCAGGTGCACGCAAGTGGTTGGGAAACTGTGTGGCAAGCATCCGATGACTGTCAATCGATTCTTTGTAGGCACGGATTGCGTATTGCGCATTGCCCAGCCAGTACAAGGCCGAAGGAGCGTACCCACTGACGGGGTACCGACGCAAAAAAACGGTATAGGCCATGGCTGCCGCTTCAAACTCGGAGCGACGAAGCACCTCCATGGCGGCATCAAAATCGCGTTTTTCCGCTGGCGCAGAGGTGAAGCTCACGCCGTCGTGGGTGACGCGCAGAGGCTCAACTTGGCGCAAGCGCTCGTCCAAGCCGGTCTGCACATCTTTTTGCAGGCGTTGTAGCTCAGACACTTCGCGCGACAGCTGCTCGTTCTGACCGCGCAAGCGGGCCAACTCGGCACGCAACTGTTCCAACTGGTTCGCGAGATCCAGCAAGCTGCGCCGTGTCACAGCCTGACCCTCACGGGCTTCTAACGCAGCGGCATCGGCCGCCTGACGGTTAACGTCCACTTTTTGACGCAAATCGATGATGGCTTTGCGCGCCTCGTCATCACCAAACAAAGCGTGCGCCTGCAGCGGCCACAACACCGAAGCCCCCAACAGCAAGGACGAGAGCACGGGAGAAACAGCACGGATCATGGACAGCATGGCATTCAACGGTAGGTCAACTCAACCCGGCGATTTTTGGCAAAAGCAGCTTCATCAAAGCCAACCACGGCGGGTTTTTCTTCACCAAAACTCACCGCCTCCATCTGGGCTTCGTTCACACCCAGTAACGACAGCGCCCGCCGAACAGCTTCGCCCCGCTTCTGACCGAGTGCAAGGTTGTACTCGCGCCCACCACGTTCATCCGTGTGACCCTCGAGCGCCACCCGAAGGCGGCTGTTGGCCGCCAAGTATTTCGCGTGCGCTTCCAGCGTCGCGGCAAATTCGGGGCGCACAACAAAACTGTCGTAATCAAAATACACGGTGCGCACCATCGCGGTGGGCTGAGCCACATCGCCGCCAGCCACTTCGACACCAGAGACCCCACGCTGATCGACAGCAGCGCCCGTACCGGTTGTGCCTGGGGCCTGTGGCAATGTGCTCACCATGCTGCTGCGGTCTTCAACGGGCACATCATCCAGCTTCACGTTGGAACCACAGGCTGCCAGTGTGGCTGCCACGAAAGTCACGGCGAACACGCCCGTCCAGCGAGGAACGAACGGTCGGCGAACAGACGATGCGCCGGAGGCCCGGTCCAGATCAGCGGTGTTACGGTTTTCTTTGAACATGTGATGTCCTCTTGGAATGGTGACGAAGTAAGGATAGGGAAGGCAAATGCACAACAGTGTGGCTGTGGGTTATCGACATTGGTCAACGCAAGAATGGGCCCCATTCAGGCTCGCGGATATCGCCTTGTGAACCTGCCAGACGGGTTTTAATACGGCCATCCACACTGGTGGTCATCAGCGCCTCTTGGCCTTTGTCACGCGTGGCGTAAATGATCATGCGACTGTTGGGGGCAAAGCTGGGGCTTTCGTCTGCGGCGCTGTCGGTGAGTGCCGTGACGGTGCCGCTGGCAAGTTCCATCACGTGCAGACGAAAGGCCCCGTTGACGCGTGAAATGAAAGCCAGCCAACGCCCATCGGAGCTGAGCGCTGGCGAGATGTTGTAGTTGCCCACAAAGGACACACGCTCGGCGTTACCGCCTTGCGCACCCATGCGGTAGATCTGGGGCGAGCCGCCGCGGTCGCTGACGAAATAGATGCTCTTTCCGTCGGCGCTGAACACAGGTTCGGTGTCGATGCTGGCCGTCTGGGTGAGGCGGCGAGGCTGACCGCCGTTGACGTCCATGGCATACACCTGCGCGTTGCCCGAAAGCGACAAGGTAGCCACCAACTGGCGACCGTCAGGCGACCAGGCGGGTGCGCTGTTTGAACCTTTGAAATTGGCCAATAGTCGGCGCTTGCCTGAGGCCACGTCGTGCGCGTAGATCACGGGCTTGCGCGCTTCAAACGACACGTAGGCCAACTGCGAACCGTTCGGCGCCCAACTGGGGGAGATGATGGGCTCTGGGCTGGTCAGTGCGGCCCGGGCGTTTTCGCCGTCGGCGTCGGCCACCCACAGGGTGTAGCGCGGGCCGGCCTTGGTCACATAAGCGATGCGCGTGGAAAACACGCCTTTTTCGCCGGTGATCTTTTCGTACACATGGTCGGCAACGCGGTGTGCGGCCAGCCGCAGCTCTTGCACCGACACCGGGTAGCTAAGACCGCCCAAGTCTTGACCGCGCACCACATCCCAGAGCCTGAAGCGCACATCAAAACGGCCATCGGCCAAGCGCATCACGCTGCCGGTGAGCAGGGAATCGGCGCCTTTGTCGCGCCAAGGGGCGAGTTCAGGGCGGGAGGTTTCGTCCAGCCCGCCCGTGACCGGTGGCACAAACCGGAACTGGCCGCTGCGCTCCAGGTCGGCGCGCACGATGGCGGCGATGTCCTGACCGGCCCCATCATTGCCGCGAAAGCTCACCGCCGAAAACGGGAACTGAGTCAAACCTACGCCAGAGACTTCCACTCGAAACTGTGCGCGAGCATCGCGAAGCGGCCAGGAGAGCAGGGGCAAAGCAGCCATAGCGCCCAACACCGTGCGCCGTTGGGCCGAAAGTCTGAGGTCAAATCGGGTCAAATCCAGCATCCTTTGAGGTATTGATCAAGCACTCGCAGATCCCAATTGGGACCGGTTGCGCCACTGCAACCGATAATAACGGACACCTATACGAGACCCGTGACAAGATGTGCGCAACGCCAAGCGGTTGCCCAAGAGACACCCCATCCACAGCGAACTTCCGATTTCCGACTCCCCGATGGGCCGAAACGTTCCTCAAGTTCCGAAATTTTTGATCGCCATCCGTTGACTTCCACGCCCATCTCGCTCATGCCCATCCCGACCGATACCGTGCTGCAACGGTTGAAACGGTTATGGCCGTACTTCCGCGCTGCACGCACCGGTATCGTGATGGCGGCCGTGGCCACGCTGGTCGGAGCGCTCACCGAACCCCTGATCCCAGCCCTGCTCAAAACCTTGCTGGACCGCGGATTTGCCCAAGGCAAGATCGACCTCTGGATGGTGCCCGTGGCGCTGCTGGGTTTGTTTGGCGTGCGCGGGATGGCGGGTTTTGTGGCCCAGTACGCCCTGTCGTACACGGCCAGCCTGGGCATGCTGAACATGCGCCGGGCCATGTTCGTCAAGCTGAATGAAGCGCAAATGACGCTGTTTGCCCGGCAAAGCGCCAGCAAGCTTTCAAACACCCTGGTGTACGAGGTGCAGACCGGCTCCACCATGTTGGTGGCCGCCATGCTGACCCTGACCAAAGACAGCCTCACGCTGCTCGCCCTGCTCGGTTATTTGATGTACCTGAACTGGAAGCTCACCCTGATCGTGCTGCTGCTGTTTCCAGGCTTGATCCTGATCATGCGGGTGCTCTCGCGCCGGCTGTACAAACTCACCCGAGCCAGCCAGCAGGCCACCGACGAATTGGCCTACGTGGTGGAAGAAAACGCACTGGCCCACCGCATGGTGCGTCTGCACGGCGCCCAGGAACGCCAGGCCCAGCGCTTTGACCACCTGAGTCTGGCGCTGCGCCGGCTGGCTCTCAAGTCGACCGTGGCCATGGCCGCCATGACACCGCTAACGCAGTTGCTCGCCGCCACAGCACTCTCGGCCGTGATTGCGGTGGCGCTGTGGCAAAGCAGCCGCACCGGCATCACCGTGGGCAACTTTGTGGCGTTTGTCACCGCCATGCTGATGCTGATCACCCCCATACGGCACCTCGCAGAAATCGCGGGGCCCATCACTCGGGGTCTGACAGCGCTCGAACGTGGGCTGGACCTGATTGAGAACACCCCCGTGCAGACCGGTGGCACCCACACCGCTGCCCGTGCGCTCGGCGCCATTGAGCTGGACAACGTGTGGGTGCGCTACCCCGCCAAAGACGGCACGGCACTAGGTGCGGCCGATGAGGACAGCCGCACCGCCCTGCGCGGCATCCACCTGCGCATCGCGCCAGGCGAGGTGCTGGCTTTTGTCGGGCCGTCGGGCTCGGGCAAGACGACACTGGCCAACCTGCTGCCCCGGTTTGTTGAAGTGCACAGCGGTGTGGTGCGTCTGGACGGTGTTCCTCTGCCCGACTGGAGCCTGCCCAGCCTGCGCCAGCAGTTCGCCATGGTCAGCCAGGACGTGGTGATGCTCAACGACACGCTGGCCGCCAACGTGGCCCTGGGATCGACCGACGATGCCATTGACGAGGCGCGCGTCCTTGCGGCCCTGCAGTCGGCCAACCTGGGCGATCTGATTGCCCGTTTGCCACAGGGTATCCACAGCACCGTAGGGCACAACGCGGCCGAACTCTCGGGTGGCCAGCGCCAACGGCTGGCCATTGCCCGCGCCATCTACAAAGATGCTCCGATCCTGATCCTGGACGAAGCCACCTCGGCGCTCGACAACGAGTCAGAGCGGCTGGTGCAGGACGCACTGTCCCGTTTGATGAAAGGCCGGACCACGCTGGTCATTGCACACCGCCTGTCCACCATTGAGCACGCCGACCGGGTGGTCGTGCTGGCCGACGGTCAGATCAGCGAACAAGGCACCCACCAGCAACTGATGCGCGCCGACGGGCTCTACGCACGCCTGCACGCGCAGGGTTTCTCGCCCGAACCGAACACGACTGAAGCCAACCCAGGCACCTGACCGGAGCACGTGCCCCAACCCAGCACACACCGTGGAACCGGCTTCGCCGGGCCACAGGCGTGGTTCCCCCCAGGGGGGAAGCCGCGCAGCGGCGCAGGGGGAATTCAAAGCAACACGATGTCGTATTGCTCCTGCGTCATCGAGCTTTCGGCCTGCAAGGAAATGGGCTTGCCGATGAAATCGCTCAAACCCGCCAGGTGCTGGCTTTCTTCGTCCAGAAACAGCTCCACCACCTTGGGAGAAGCCACCACCCGAAACTCGCGCGGATTGAAGGCTCGCGCCTCGCGCAGAATTTCCCGCAACACGTCGTAGCACACACTGCGCGCGGTTTTCACCACGCCTTTGCCGCTGCACGCCGGGCATGGCTCGCTGAGCATGTGGGCCAACGACTCGCGGGTGCGTTTGCGGGTCATCTCCACCAACCCCAGCTGGGAGAAGCCGCCCGTCATGGTTTTGACCCGGTCCCGGGCGAGTTGTTTGCGGAATTCGGTCAGTACCGCGTCCCGGTGGTCTTCGCGCACCATGTCGATGAAGTCGACAATGACGATGCCCCCCAGGTTTCGCAGGCGCAGTTGCCGCGCAATGGTCTGCGCCGCCTCCAGATTGGTGCGAAACACGGTGTCGTCAAAGTTCCGGGCGCCCACATAGCCACCTGTGTTCACATCCACCGTGGTGAGCGCTTCGGTCTGGTCGATCACCAGGTAACCGCCCGACTTCAACTCCACCCGGCGACTGAGCGCACGGGCAATGTCTTCATCGACGTTGTAGAGGTCAAAAATAGGTCTCTCACCGCTGTAGTGCTGCAGTTTGCGGACTGTATCGGGCATGAATTCGGCGGCGAACGCCTGCAGCAGGCCGTGCTGTTCGCGCGAGTCGATGCGGATCGACTGGGTTTGTGTGCCGACAAGGTCGCGCAACACGCGCTGCATCAAATTCAGGTCTTCGTGCAACAGCGTCGCCGCTGGCTGGCGCGTGGCCGCCTCCTTGATGCGCAGCCAGGTCTTGCGCAAATAGGCGGTGTCCTCAATCAGTTCCTCATCATTCGCGTCTTCGGCGTTCGTTCGCAAGATAAAGCCACCAGCGGCACTTCCGTCGGCGGAGGCTGTCAACCGCAGCAGCCGCTGGCGCAGCGCATCGCGCTGGGAAGACGGTATTTTCTGCGACACGCCAATGTGGCTGTCTTGCGGCAGAAACACCAGCAAGCGCCCGGCAATACTGATTTGCGCTGTCAGGCGTGCACCCTTGGTGCCGATCGGGTCTTTGAGCACCTGCACCATCAGCGCCTGCCCCTCAAAAATCTGGCGCTCAATGGGCAACACCGGATTGGGTGTGAGAACTCGGGGGTTGCCGCTCGTTGCAGCCGGTTGCGCCGACGGTTCTGCCGCCGACACGTTGGCCAAGCGATCGCGTGGCGCGGCGTGTTTGGCGGCTATGTTGGGCATCAGGTCGGCCACATGCAGAAACGCCGCCCGGTCCAGCCCAATGTCGATGAAAGCAGACTGCATGCCCGGCAGCACCCGTGACACTTTACCCAGGTAAATATTGCCCACCAGCCCACGCTCCAGCGTGCGCTCCAGGTGGACTTCTTGCACCGCCCCCTGCTCTACCACCGCCACGCGGGTTTCCTGTGGCGCCCAATTGATCAGGATGTCCTGGGTCATATGAATGGTTTGTCTCGGTATCTTTTGATGACTGGTGTCGTCAGAACAGATGCACGCCCGCGGCGCCCAACACCTGCGCGGTTTCATGTGCAGGCAATCCCATGATGCCTGAATAACTGCCGCTGATGTGGCTCACCCACAACGCAGCGCGGCCCTGAATGGCATAGGCCCCTGCCTTGCCCATCGGCTCTCCAGAATCCACATAGCGGCGTATCTGCGCAGCGCTCAGCGGCTCAAACACAACCCACGAGGTGGACAGCGCCGCCCAGCTTTTGGCACCGTGCGCGCCCGGGCGGCCCACCGCCACGGCAGTCAACACCCGGTGGCGTTGCCCGGCCAGATCGGCCAGCATCTGGCACGCGTCGGCTGCGTCGACCGGCTTGCCCAGAATGCGTCGCCCCAGCGCCACCGTGGTGTCGGCGCACAACACTGGCGCACGGGGCAGCCCACGGCGCTGGAGCCGCGCCAACGAGGCCTGCAGCTTCAGGCCGGTCACGCGCTGCACATACGCCGCTGGCGCTTCGCCGGGCGCCACGGCTTCGAGCGATTCAACGTCTTCGTCGACGTCGGGCAGCAGCTGTTCGCAGCGCACGCCCCATTGCGCCAGCAACTGCAGGCGGCGCGGGCTTTGAGAGGCCAGGTAGATGAAGTCAGACATGGTGTTTCGGGTGGAAAAGTGCAGAAAGTCGGCATGGAGCCGTGCGGCGACAAGGCGCACCTCCTACGCAGCGGCAGGCCCAATGCCACAGGGCAGGCACCGGTTTCACTCCCGGTGGTACGGGTGGTTCGCGTTCACCGACCAGGCGCGGTAGAGCTGCTCAATCAACAGCACACGCACCATGGCGTGCGGCAGCGTGAGGTCTGACAGGCGGATGCGCTGGTGCGCCGCCGCCCGAAAAGCAGGCTCCAGCCCATCGGGGCCGCCAATCACCAGCGCCACATCGTCGCTGTCCAGCTGCCATTGCTGCAGTTGCTGCGCCAGCGCTTTGGTGGTCAGCGTGGTGCCGCGCTCGTCCAACACCACCACGCGGCAGCCACGCGGCAGCACCGCCTGGATGCGCTCGCGCTCGGCGGCCAGCAGCGTGTCCAGCGTTTTGGAGCCACGCGGCTCGGTTTTGACGGTTTTGAGCTCCACCCGAAGCTCGGGCGGAAAGCGCTTGGCGTAATCGTCGTAGGCAGTTTGAGCCCAGTCAGGCACCCTTTGCCCGACCGCGACGATCAGCAGTTTCATGCCTTTTTCTTGACGGCCGGTTTGGCTGCGGCTTTGGGCGCGCTCTTGGCCGCGGGCTTTGCAGCCGCTTTGGGAGCGGCTTTAGGGGCAGCTTTGGCGGCCGGCTTGGCGGTGGCGCGTGGCTTGTTCACCACCAGTTTTTGCAGCGTGGCCTTGGGCTGGGCGGCAGCGGTACCGGTGGCCGTCTTGCGGGCGGTGGTGGTTTTCTTGGCAGCCGTGGTTTTGACGGCTGCTGTCTTGGCCGTTGCCTTGAGGCCGGTTTTCACCACAGGCGCTTCGGCTGCAGTCTTGGCAGCAGATTTGGCAGCGGTACGTGCCACGGTTTTCGCAGCGACCGCTTTCACAGGCGCTGCAGCCTTGCGCTTGCTGGTTTTGGTGGCAGGCTTTTCAGCCACCGCTGGCTTGGGTGCTCCGTGCTTCAGACGGACTGGCGTGGCGCCCCAGATTTCTTCCAGGCGGTAATACTGGCGAATGACCGGCTGCATCACGTGGACAACGGCTGCACCGCAGTCGACGATGATCCATTCACCGTTGTCTTCGCCCTCAATGCGCGGCTTGTCAAAACCCGCTTCGCGCACGGCATCGCGCACGCTGGCAGCGAGTGCCTTGGTCTGGCGGTTGGATGTGCCGCTGGCCACAATGACGCGCTCAAACAGGGGCGAGAGTTTTTCCGTGTTGAAAACCACGATGTCCTGGGCCTTGACGTCCTCGAGTCCATCGACGATGGCCCGTTGAAGTTTTTGGATGTCTTTTTTGGCGGTGGTTTCGCTGGTCATGAATGCTTCTGATAAAGGTGATGGTGTGAAATATAGCCTGCGACGGCCTCGGGCACCAAAACGTCGAGCGCGCCGCTGCGGCTCACGGGTCGTTCAACGTGGGCGCGCACGGCTGTGGCGCTGATGTTTTTGAGCGGCATTTGCAAGCGCTCAAAGGGCAAATCGACGGCCGACAGGTCCATTTCCTGAACCTGATCAAGGGCCCCGTTGGCCCCGATGTTGACGGCACGGTTGGCCACCGCCAAGGTGGCCTGCTCCAAAACGTCGGACCAGCGCACCCAGCTTTTGAATGCCAATAGCTGGTCGGCACCCAACACCAGAAAGAGCTGGGCCTGCGGGTATTCACCAGCCAGCTCTCGCAAAGTGTCAGCCGTGTAACTGGGGCCTTGGCGTTGAATTTCGCGCGCATCCATTCGCGTGCGAGGCAAGTCTCCAAACGCCAGTTCGCACATAGCCAACCGGTGCTTGGCAGGCGTCAGCACCCGCGATTTGTGCCAGGCCTGCCCCGTAGGCAGAATGTGCAGCATGTCCAGCCCCAGCTGGCCCAGCGCCGCCTCGGCCAGGGCGCGGTGCGCCCAGTGCGGCGGATCGAACGCGCCTCCAAACATACCCACACGCAAGGGCCGTGCGCCTGCAGAAGACACATCAGCGGAAGGGGAGCCGGTTGGCACGCGGTTCAAACCCAGTCCTTGCGAACCAGGAATTCCTTGTACAGGCGGTCTTCGGGCGTGCCTTTTTTGCTCTGTCGGTTGTAAGCCCAACTCACCAGCGGTGGCATGGACAGCAAAATGGACTCACTGCGCCCACCCGATTGCAGCCCGAAGTGCGTGCCCCGGTCCCAGACCAGGTTGAACTCCACATAACGGCCGCGCCGGTACAGCTGAAAACTGCGCTCGCGCTCGCCATAGGGCATGTTCTTGCGGCGGTCCACGATGGGCAGGTAGGCATCCAGAAAGGCATCGCCCACTGAGGTCATCATGGCAAAACTGCCGTCAAAACCGAGTTCGGAAAAGTCGTCAAAAAACACACCGCCAATGCCGCGCTGCTCGTCGCGGTGTTTGAGATAAAAATATTCGTCGCACCAGGTCTTGAAGCGGGGGAATTTGTCCACGCCGAACGGATCCAGGGCGTTTTTGCAGGTGGTGTGGAAGTGCACCGCATCTTCCTCAAACCCGTAATACGGGGTCAGATCCATACCGCCACCGAACCAGCACACCGGCTCGCCACCGGCCGGGGCCGCCGCGATCATGCGCACATTCATGTGCACCGTGGGCAAGTAGGGGTTGCGCGGGTGAAACACCAGCGACACGCCCATGGCCTCAAAAGGCGCGCCCGACAGCTCCGGGCGGTGCTGGGTGGCTGAAGGCGGCAGGCGCGGCCCGCTCACATGCGAAAACCCGCAGCCGGCGCGCTCAAACACCGCACCGTCTTCCAGGATCTGCGTGATGCCGCTGCCTTGCAGAGTCTCGCCAACCGGTTTCTTCCATTTGTCCACCAGAAACTGGCCGCCATCGACCAGCGCCACGGTGGAGGTGATGCGTTCCTGCAGATCGGTCAGATAGTCGCGAACGTCTTGGGTCGGGTTGTTCATAAAAATGGAATGTACTGGGTACCGCAGCACCAAGCCGGAAACGGCGGTTGGAGGCAAACGTTCAAAGCGCCCGGTAACCGATGTCTCGGCGGTACTGCATGCCGTCAAAACGGATGCCATCGATCAGCGCATAGGCGCTGCGCTGCGCATCGGCCACGGTGGGTGCCAGCACGGTGGCGCACAGCACGCGGCCGCCGGAGGTGAGCACGGCGCCGTTGGCTTCGCTGGTGCCGGCATGAAACACCATGCGGTCGGCTTCGTCGGCGGGCAGGCCGGTGATGGTGTCGCCTTTGCGAGGGCTCAGGGGGTAACCGGCCGCAGCCAGCACCACGCCCAGCGCCACGCGGGGGTCCCATTCCAGGGTCACGCGGTCCAGCTCGGCGCGGGTGGCGGCCAGCAGCACCTGCGCCAAATTGCTTTGCAGACGCATCAGAATCGGCTGGGTTTCGGGGTCGCCCATGCGGCAGTTGAATTCCAGCGTTTTCACGCGGCCATCGGGCGTGATCATGAGACCGGCGTACAAGAAGCCGGTGTAAGGAATGCCGTCGGCGGCCATGCCACGCAGCGTCGGCAAGATCACCTCGTCCATCGCCCGCTGGTGCACCGCCGGCGTGACCACGGGGGCCGGTGAATACGCGCCCATGCCCCCGGTGTTGGGGCCTTGGTCGGCGTCCAGCAAGCGCTTGTGGTCCTGGCTGGTGGCCAGCGCCAAGGCATGCTCGCCATCGCACAACACGATGAAGCTGGCTTCTTCGCCTTCCAGAAACTCTTCAATGACCACCCGCGCGCCACCTTCGTTGTGCGCCACGCCCAGTGCGTTGTCCAGCAGCATGAAGTCGATGGCCCCGTGCGCTTCGTCCAGCGACATGGCGACCACCACACCTTTGCCTGCGGCCAGGCCGTCGGCCTTGATCACAATCGGCGCACCCTTGGCATCCACGTAGGCAAGGGCCTGCACCGGGTCGGTGAAGGCCTGGTATTCGGCCGTGGGAATACCGTGGCGCTGCATGAAGGCTTTGGAGAAAGCTTTGGAGCTTTCGAGCTGAGCGGCTTTTTGGGTCGGACCAAAAATGGCCAGACCATGGGCACGAAATTCATCCACCACACCGGCTGCCAAGGGCGCTTCAGGCCCCACAACGGTCAGCGCAATGCCTTGCGCCTGCGCCCATTCACGCAAAGCCACCTTGTCGGTGATGGGCAGGTTGACCAGCTGGTCGTCGCGCGCTGTACCGGCATTGCCGGGTGCCACAAACACCTGCTCCACGCCTTCAGACTGCTTCAATTTCCACGCCAGCGCGTGCTCGCGGCCTCCGCCGCCAATGACCAAAACTTTCAAACCATTCTCCAAAATTCATTGATACGTCCAGCATATGCAGCCGAATCGCAATGGCCCACACAGAACGAGGTGGATCCGGCTTTGCCGGGCCGCTTCGCGCTGCCCCCTGGGGGCGTGCACGAAGTGCGGCGGGGGAGCTCACTAAATGCTTGCGTTGTGAAACACTTCCTGCACGTCGTCCAGATCTTCCAGCACGTCCAGCAGCTTTTGCATGCGCGCGGCGTCTTCGCCCGTGAGCTCGATGGTGTTCTCAGCACGCATCGTCACCTCGGCCACCTCAGGCTTGAGGCCCGCCGCCTCCAGCGCATTTTTGACCGTTTCGAAGTCGGTGTAAGCGGTCAGCACCTCAATGGCGCCGTCGTCGTCCGTGATCACGTCCTCAGCACCGGCTTCCAGCGCCACCTCCATCACCAAGTCTTCCGAGGTGCCGGGCGCAAAAATGATCTGCCCGCAGTGTTTGAACTGGAACGCCACCGAGCCATCGGTGCCCAGGTTGCCGCCGTACTTGCTGAACGCATGGCGCACCTCGGCCACGGTGCGCACGCGGTTGTCGGTCATGGTGTCCACAATCACCGCCGCGCCACCAATGCCGTAGCCTTCGTAGCGAATCTCTTCCAGCGCCTGGCCTTCCAGGTTGCCCGAAGCTTTGTCGACGTTGTATTTGATGCGGTCGGCCGGCATGTTGGCGGCCTTGGCCTTGTCAATCGCCAGCCGCAAACGGGGGTTCATGGCCGGGTCACCGCCGCCCTGGCGCGCGGCCACGGTGATTTCCCGGATGACACGCGTCCAGATCTTGCCCCGCTTTTCGTCTTGACGACCCTTGCGGTGTTGAATATTTGCCCATTTGCTGTGTCCGGCCACGAAAGATTCCTTATGCCCGCAGGGGGTTTGATCTAATAAGAAGCCCTTGATTTTACGATTGACCCAAACCCGCTCCCACGTCAACACCCGAAAGAAGCTGACAACATGGCCGAACCGATGCTGATTGCCCAAAATGCCCACACCACCTGCCAGCTGTTGCCCAGCCTGGCCAACCGCCACGGCCTCATCACTGGCGCCACCGGCACGGGCAAAACAGTGACGTTGCAAACGCTGGCCGAACAGTTCTCCAACACCGGTGTGCCGGTGTTCATGGCCGACGTCAAGGGCGACCTGACCGGCATCAGCCAGCGCGGCAGCTTCAGCGAAAAGCTCAGCGCCGTGCTGAAGGAGCGCGGCATCACCCTGCCCGCTTCGCAGGCGTGCCCCACCACGCTGTGGGACGTGTTTGGCGAGCAGGGCCACCCGGTACGCGCCACCGTGAGCGACATGGGCCCGCTGCTGCTGGCGCGCATGCTCAACCTGAACGACACCCAGGCCGGTGTGCTCAACCTGGTGTTCAAGATTGCCGACGACAACGGCCTGCTGCTGCTGGACATGAAAGACCTGCGCGCCATGCTGCAACACGTGGGTGACAACGCCAAGCAGTTCACCACCGAATACGGCAACGTGAGCGCCGCCAGCATCGGCGCCATCCAGCGCGGGCAGATGCAGGTGGAGGAGCAAGGGGGCGACCGGTTCTATGGCGAACCCATGCTGAACATTGAGGATTTCATGCAGACCGTGGACGGCAAAGGCGTGGTCAACATCCTGGCGGCCGACAAGCTGATGAACGCGCCGCGCCTGTACGCCACCTTCCTGCTGTGGATGCTGTCAGAACTGTTTGAAACCTTGCCCGAAATTGGCGATCCCGAAAAGCCCAAGCTGGTGTTCTTCTTCGACGAAGCCCACCTGCTGTTCAACGACGCGCCCAAGGTGCTGATCGAGCGCATCGAACTGGTGGTTCGACTGGTGCGCTCCAAAGGCGTGGGCGTGTATTTCGTGACGCAGAACCCGCTGGACATTCCCGACAGCGTGCTCGGCCAACTGGGCAACCGGGTGCAACACGCGCTGCGCGCCTTCACCCCACGCGACCAGAAGGCGGTGAAGGCCACCGCGCAAACCATGCGCCCCAAGTCCGGCCTAGACATTGAAGCCGCCATCACCGAACTGGCGGTGGGCGAAGCACTGGTGAGCCTGCTCGACACCAAAGGTCGCCCCTGCGAGACCGAGCGCGTGTTTGTGGTGCCACCGGGGAGCCAGCTCGGCCCCATCACCAGCGCGCAGCGGCAAGCCCTGCTGCAAGGCTCGCTGGTGGCGGGCGTTTACGAGGCGGTGGTGGATCGGGAAAGCGCCCACGAAATTTTGCGGGCCCACGTGGCCGCGCGCGCCCCCGAAGACACTGCAGCCGGCACCCCCAAGACAACGCGCATTCCGGGCGCACCGCAAGCCCCTGAGACCACTGGCGGTGGCATTGGCAGCATGGTGAACGAAGCCCTCTTTGGCCGCACGGGGCCCCGCGGCGGCCAATACGACGGACTGGTGCAGACCATGGCGAAAACCGCGGCCCGCAGTGTGGCCAGCGGCATTGGGCGGCAGATTGTGCGCGGTGTGCTGGGCGGTCTGTTTGGCGGCAAGCGCTGAGCACAGCATGAATACCCTGAAGCTGTTTTCCATTGCCTTGCCCGTTTTGCTTGGGGTTGCCCTGCTGGCGGCCCAAGCGGGCGCCTTGCGTGGCACCCAGCCAACCGACCTGGGTGTGAAGGACGGGCGCCTCAAAGCCCCCTCCCTCACGCGCAACAGCGTCAGCAGCCAGGCCGCGCTGTACCCGGAACACCCGCAAAAAACGCATGCCCTGATCGAGCCCCTGCCGCTGAAAAACGGCGGTGCGCTCGCTTCGGTAGCCGCTTTGTCAACGGCGCTGCAAAACCTGCCGGGCGTGACGGTGGTGGAGCAGCAACCCGACTACCTGTACGCCCAAGCCCAAACCCGATGGCTCAAATTTGTGGACGATCTGGAGTTTTGGATCAACCCGGTGGCAGGTGTGGTGGAGCTGCGCAGCGCCAGCCGTCTGGGCAGAGAAGACTTTGGTGCCAACCGGCAGCGCATCGAAGCAGTGCGGGCCGCTTACCTGGCACAGCCCTGAAAGTTGAACCTAAAAACAGCAGCTGATCGCTTATTTCCCGCTGAAAACCTTGTTCAACCTTGACTTCTCAGGACTTACGCAAAACCGTCAGGGCTAGGCAGCCTCACTGCAACATAAAGGTTTCGTATTCCAGCCGCCCCAGCACCCGGTTCATGAGTTGAATACCCAACAACAGGGTCAACAGCATAGCCAGCGCAAAGCCATAACCGAAGAAGCGCGCGCCCAGTCCAATCGAAAACCAAGAAAGCAGCGGAACGCTCAGCACCAGCGTAACCATTAATACGAGGTTTTCACGCCGCCGGTCCAGGTAAAACAGCACGTTCATGACCGCCAGCAGCAGCACCTGAAAACTGGCAGCCACCGCGTCTACGTAAAACAGCGGCAAGTGCAGTGTGGGTATGCCAAACCAGCCAAATATCGTCGGAGCAAACGCCGACATAGCCAACAGTGTGATCGCCTGGACCTTGAATATGTCAGCCAGTCCGGTGCGGATGGACAGCGCCATGCGATCGCGCATCCGCGCGATCTCGCCCAACGAGGCGCCGCCGCGAACGCCGTTGTAGAAGCGGTCATAGGTGTCCACGAAATCGGTCTCAAAACGCATCAGAAACACCGCCATGCCCGGCACGATGCTCAAGTAGGCCAGGAAGATAGGCAGGTCGTACACCACGCTGGCGCGCATGGGTGCGAGCACTGTGCTGCCTGTCAGGGGATGCAGCCAAAAGACAAACTTATCGGCCCAGATGGCTGTGTTGTAGAGCAGCCCTATCCAGATCAGCGCCGGATACATGGCGCCAGGTTTGAGGAAGTCCAATCGCACAAACTCGGTAGAGCGAAAGTTGCGCGCCACCAACGTGAACATGGCGAGCAGCATCATGGCCTGGCCCGCGACCCAGCCCGCCAGCAAGCCCTCTGTGCCCAGCGAGCGCAACAGATAGGCGGCCAGTACCGAGACCCCGTAGCCCAGCGTGAACAGGGCAACGATGCTTTTGTAATATTTCAGTCCGCTAAGAAAGATGGTGGCGATCCAGATGTCGGCAGTGACCACAAAACCGGCGATGGCAGCGGCACGGTAAACCGGCGTGGCGCCCTCGACCAACAATCCAAAAAACACCAACGCAAAGCCCCCGGCCACGAGTTGCACCAACAGCAGGGCGCCCACGAAGTTGGGCAACACAATGTCCTGTCGTTTCTCGAACAGGCGGTCGGACACCCAGCGTGTGAAGGAGAGTTGCAGCGGCCCTGTGAGAATCAGTGTGAGCGCCATGATCCAAGTCACCGTGACTTGGAACTGTGTCACCAGGATGTTGGGAACCGCCACATTGGACGAGAAAATGCCGATCGCGATGAGACCCGAAATGGACAGAATCCAGGGCCCGGCGCTGATGATGCCCGCGTAGGCGTAGGCCCGCAGCAGCCCGAAAAGGCTGTCCGTGCGCAGCAGCTTGCGCAGTTCAAAACCTATGCCAGCCATCGGGGTTCCTCACAGCACCACAACGGGGGATGTCAACGCGTCTTGCCCCGGCACACGGCCCAACGCTTCGTCATAGATGGCACGGTAGCGGCCAAACATGGTCGGGTGGGTGTAAAAGGTCTCGACACGGGCCATCCCAGCGCGTGCGGCGGCGTGCCAGCGCTCAGGGTCGCCCAGCAAGCCCACAATCGCCTCGGCCATGGCCTGCGAATCGGCGATGCCGACCACCTCGCCGCTGGCACCCAGAGCAGCGTCCTCACCTTCGAGGCCGTAGATGAGTTGGCGACAGGATCCGACGTCGGTCGTGACAGCTGGCACACCCGCTGCGTAACCCTCCAGCAGCACCAGCGGCAGCGCCTCACTGATGGAGGACAGCACCACCAACCCAATCTTGGGCAACACGTCGGTGAGTTTCTGAAACCCCATGAACTTGACCTTGTCCTTCAAACCCAGGCCTTCGGCCAGCGCGCGGCATTCGGCCGCGTACTCGGGGCTTTCGTCTTCAGGGCCAGCGATCCAGGCTTCCAGTTCGGGCATGCGGTCCACAGCGATGCGGGTGGCTCGGATGTAGGCCTTGATGTCCTTGATCGGCACCACGCGCCCGATCAGACACATCACCGGCGGAGGTTCAGCCGGGCGCAGCACGCGCAGGGCTGCAAAGCGTGGTACGTCCACGCCGTTGGCGATGTTGCAGGTGCGCGCTGGGTCGGCACCGTCTTGCACCTGGCGCAGGCGGTTGGCCTCATAGAGTGCAACGATGCGGTCGCTGGAGTCGTAACAAATCTTGCCCAGTGCCTGAAAAAACCGAATCCAAAGCTGGCGAAAGTAGCCGGCCTCGGTGGCATCGCGCTGGAGCACGTCGCGGTTGTCGGCAATCCAGCGCGCCGCAAACAGGTCGATCTTGCGCTCCTTGGTGTAAATACCGTGTTCGGAGAGGATCAGCGGACGGTTCCAGCGCCGCTTGAGCAAGGCACCCAAAAACCCGGCGTAGCCGGTGGAGATGGTGTGGTAGCAGCGCACCGCCGGGAATTTCTCCACCACCTCGGCCAGGGTCCAGATCGGCGCGTGCATGGTGCGCACCGTCCAGAAATAGTCCACGAAGCTGGGGTCGCTGCAGTGGCGTTGGTATTGGTCGGTGGTGTAGGCCCAGCTCGCTGGCGCGTACAGAAACTGCTCGTGGTTGAGGCGTCCGCGCAACTCGCCGACCAACAACTCCATGGCCTGTGCGCCTTCGGCCTGGTGAGCGTCAGGGTCCCGAAAATAGCGGTGCAGCGTCTCAACAGAGGCTCGAATGTCGGGGTCGGTGTCGCGGGGTGTGAGCACCGGGGGCTTGCGGCTGTCGTACAGGTAGTACTCGCTGATGTGGGTGACATTGGCGGGCAGCGCAAACTTGCGCTCGCCGTAGTCTTCGCGCCGCGACCCCAGAAAACAGATGGCGAAGGTCAGGTCGGGAAAGCCACAAATGATTTGGTTGACCCAGCTTGAAACACCGCCAGCCACGTAAGGGAAAGTACCTTCGAGCAGCAGGCCGACATCGGCGACAGGTTCGCGCTCGCCGATGGACTTGGGCCGTGCGCGGGAAAACCAGGGAAAACTCATGGGGCATTTCCGTTGTGCGAATGGGATGGCAGGCTCTTTGGAGCAGCTGGCCTGGACTCATGGCAACAAAATGTCGGTGGCCAAAGGATGGCGGCGCGACCAAAAGGCGACCACCGCATGCCAACGCGAAGGCAGGCTGCGGGGCGCGTCGAAACGGCGACAAACGATGCGCAACCGCACCCAATCGCCTTGAGCATGGGCCACAATGGCTTTGAGTTGCAGCAGCGAGTTCTGCGGCATGCGGGCGCGCTCGGCGAGGTAAACAGCGCGGTGGGCGGCGTTGAACGAGCCCTCCTCCACCAACACCTGTACGTAGACGCGCCAGACTTGGGTCAGCTGCGGCTGCTCTTTGAGCAGCTTCTCGCAACGGTCCTTGCAGCGCACCAGCGCCATGCGGCGCAAATCACCACGCACCAGCCCGGCATCGATCTGCCACCACAGCAGATCCACCAGATTCATCAGCGCGCGCGCCGCAGCCATTTTGTCGTTGGAATTTTTGGCGTGCTCGAACGCTTTCTGGGCACGCATGATGCCCTCGGAACTGGTTTTCTCCCAGTTGTCTAGCATGCTGTAGGCCAGCAAGCGAATGTCTTCGACCGGATCTCCCAGCAGGTCTTGCAGCAGCGGCACCACGGCACGCGGTGAGACGTGTTGCATCGCCAGCAAGAGACGCAGCCGCTCATCGACCGAGAGCTGGTGTCCCGATAGCGCGCGTCGCGCATCGCGCAAGCGCAGCATGCTCAGCGACTGCCCACTGCCGTCAAGCGCCACAAACTCGAAAGGCCTGATGGGCTGACCCACCTTTGTCTCCAGCACCTTGGGGTGGCGGTGGGCCACCCACAGCGCCAGGGCCATGAACAGCCCCCCCAGAGGAATGAAGAAACCGGTGCTGGCCAGCATGGCCAGCACCAGCAGTTTGGGCTGGCGGTAGGACATAGGCGCCAAGCGCCAGGCCGCCAGAGCAAACAGGCCAGCGGCCGTGGCGTGCGCACCCAGCGCAATCCACGCACCGTAGGCTCCGGGATCGGCCCACAGCGCCAACCCCGCCTGGATTTCGGCCATCAGCGCGCTCCAGAAGACCTTGTTCTGCATCATGGCGCTGGCTCCTTCAGCTCGTCGCGCAGCCAACGCAGCGCATCGGCGCTGTCGAGTGGGCGGGCGCGGTGACGCAAAGTGCGTACCCCCTCCTCGCCCAACAGTTGCTCAACTTCACCACGCAAGCGCCGCGCATAGCCACGCATGGCCGAGGCGTCGGCCAGGCCCAGCACCACCACCACGCACCGCAGCTCAGCCCCTTGGGCGCCAGGCGGCCAGACCCAGGCGTTGGCGCCGACCGCATGGCGTTCCAGCAGAGTCAGCAGCGCCTGCTCGGCCAACTCGGCGTCGTCACTGCGGGCGCGCCAGACCACCAACTGGCTGACCTCTCCATGGCGCTGGCCCAACCGAATCCAGCTTTCACACTCACCGAGCAACTCACGCGGCACCTCGGGCAACTCAGCCCCCAGGCTACCAATGCGGTCGAGGATATGCAGGTAGTCGCCATAAGACTCGAACAGCACCCCGAGCTTGCGCAGGTTGTCTTCCGTCAGAGACAGAAGCGGCATCTGGAACACCGCCAGCAACGCGTAGGGCTCACCCGTCGCGTCGCGCAACACGCAGGCGGCCAACATCTCGCTGCCCAGATCATCAACCTGCTCAATCTGGCGGTGCACCAAACGGTCCCAGCGCAGCGACTCGACAAAGAGCGGGTCGTGTACTGACGGGTTGCGCGTACGGCCCAGGCGAGCGACCTCCTCCAACTGCCAGCCGCCCTTCCATTGCACGCGGTACATACCTGCGCGCATGAGCGCGCAGTGCGACTCCAGAAAAGCCATGATGCTGCCCGCGCCGGGCAAGGCATGGATCGGATCGTCCTCGTGGCGGGTCAGCAGCTTCATGGTGGCCCGCAGGTCGCGCAGTGCGTCACGCAACGTGGCCGGGCGCTCAACGATTTCGGCCTCCAAATCGTCGTGCGAGAGCTTCATCAGGTAGAGCCGACGGGTCAGTACCTGGGTGTTGTGTTCCAGTTCCTGGCGCATATCGGCGTAAGCGGTCGCGCGCGAACGCCACATAGAAGTGAACTCACCAATGAGCAGTGTGGTGAGCGCACCACCCAAAAAATACGCGCGCGGCCACGCAGCCCAGTTCCAGCCATTGACATGACCCCACACCAGCACAAAGGCCAGCACCCCGGGCACGGCCCAGAGCGAACCGTAGCGCAACGCCACCAGCCACACCCCAAGCCAAGTCCAGGGAAAATCTGCACCGCTGAACAACGGGTCTTGCGGTCGCGCCTGGGCACCCAGCACCAGAGCGATCCAGGGAATGACCAAGGCCTCCAGCACATGGGCCGTTGCCGACCCCTTGAGCAACAGCCAACGTCCGAACTCTCGGCGCCAACGTCCGTAGCGTTTGAAGAACCGCTGAGCGGCGTGCATCAGCAGCAGGCGTACCGCGCCCCAGGCTCCCGCCAGCAAAACCAGCCAGCGCAACGGAGAAGCGCGACGCGTCAACGACGGCGTCTGCGTCCAGGTGGAAGGCATCGGCTCGGGTTTCGGCCACAGTGCCGCCTCGACGGTGTTTTCCTCTGGTGCAACGCTTGATGCCAGGTCTGACGCAGAGGCCGTTGAGGTCCCGCCTGTTTCATTGGGCTCGCCCATCAGCGACCCGAAGACCGACGCCAGCCAGCGAGCAGTTCATGGATGAGTTGTTGTGCCACCGCCGCAAGCGACTCGCGAGCCCAACCAGTTCGCCCGCCACTGGCGGCGTAGACGGTCTGGTCGTTGCCAAGGTCGCGCACCTGCAGAGCCAGACCCACCGCCGGCTCACCGTCGATGCCGGTCTTGTAGCGCCACTCATTGACTGCGGCGAGCACCGCATACCGCGCACCCTGTTCACGCGCCCAAGTCAAAGCAGACTCTTGTGCTTTCTGTTCGCCCGGCTCGAACAAGCTCTCATTGCCCAGCCGAGACGGGTAAAGCAACAGACGCTGGACGCCACGCAGGCGCAGCGCCGGCTCCAGTAAAGACAGTGCGCGCAAACCGGCCTGCGGCACGTCGGTGTAGTTGGCTACTGGCAACAGTGCCACACCGGCGTCGGCAGGCAGTGGGCCAAAGACCTCACCGACCTGCACCGAAGAACCCGGCGTAAGTGCCTGACAAGCGGCCAGTGGAGCCAACCCCACGGCCAGGAACAGCCGGCAAAACGGGCGGCGGCGTATCGTATTTTCGGGTGTTTGCATCGTGCTGTATCTCCTTAGTCAAACAACAATTCATAACTCGCCTGCCATTCGCGGCGCGCCCGACCAGCGCCACTGCCGTCCCAATGCCAGTTCAGGTGCCATTGATCGCGCCCGAGCAGCCCGCCGCGCAGGCCAGCACGCAGCGCAGGGCCGCTGTCTCCCGTGCTGGACCGAGCCCAGGACGCCTCGGCCCAGCTTCGCACATCGCGCCGATAAAGCTCCGACGACTCGTGACCCAGACCCCAACCAGTGCTCAGCCGCACGCCCAAGGCACCCCGCCCCACAAAGTCGCTGGGGGATGGCGCAACGCCGCTGGGCAGCAACCAAGACGCGCGCGGATCGGGTCTGCCATCAGCGCGCGTGCGGCTCCATTGCAGCTGCAAACCCAGGCGCCAGTCCATGGGATCGCGGTGCGGATAGTAATAAGCACCACTGCGCCAGTGCACGGCCTGGCCCTGGTAACGGCCCCATGCGCTGGACAGGCGCAACCACTGCAGCTCGGTCGAAAGGTCGATCTGCTGCGTCGGGCGCAGATTCAGCGTAGCTTGTAACCGATCTTGCCGACCGGCTGCGCGCAAGGCCTCGCTTTCCTGGCTGCGCTCGGCCAAGGCAGCCTCAAGAGCCAGCACCGCACCTGGGTTGAGCTGGCGCTCCCAGCGCAACCGTATGGTCGCATGTGCCGCCGGCCCCTGCAGCGCCCCTGCACCAATCTGCCAATGACCGTTGGCATTGGCCCAATGCAGGTCCAAAGAAACGTCACGCTGTATCGTGTGGCCCTCGGTGCGCAACACGTTCGGGTCGGCGCTTCGCACGCGGCGTGCATCAAGCGACCACTCCAGCCGCAGGCCGCTGTCCAAGTGCACTCGGCCCCAGGCTTGCTGGGCTTGAATATCGAGTTGTTGCGTGGGCCGCTCGGCCACGGTGACACGCACCCGGTTGGCTCGCACCACCAAGTCTTGCTGCAACAGCAAGGCCACATCTTCTGGCAACCCCTCGGGCAGGCGCTGAGCCATCTCGTTGCCCTCGCGCGCAGCCTCTTGCAGGCGGTCGAGGCGGCGCAGCGCGCTCAGCAGATCCTTGGGATCGGTCTCACCAGCAGGACCGGCCACCTTACCCCCCACCCGCCGCACGCTTGATGGGGATGACGGAGTTCCGCTGTCAACCGGTGCACCACCCGTCTGCGGCTCGGTGGCTGCGTCACGGCTGCCGCGCAGGCCCCGATCGGCACGCGCAGCGCGTAGCGCAACCTCATCAAGCAAAGTGGCGAGTTCGGCGGTGTCTTCCTGCTGCAGCGCAGCGGCAAAACCCTGATAAGCGGGCGTTGCCAACTGCCAGGCGTGTTGCCGCCACAGCCAGGCGCGGGCCAGTTCGGGCTGCTCGCTGGCCAGCAGCCACAAACCCAACATCTCGCGCAGCGGCGTAGCCTGCGGGGCATGCCAGTCGCGTACTGCGCGCGCCTCAGCCAGCAGCAATGCCCAGGCCTGGCGGCGCTCGGCCGGTTGGGCTTCGTTGGCAGCCAACCCGAGCCAGGCCAGCAAGCGCTGGCGGGCGGCTTCGTTGGCAGCGTCTCCACCCCGCGCCACCAGCGGCGTACCTGGCGCAGGCAACCGCGTGCGCAGCAGGGCAAAAGCGTGGCGCCGCAACCGCTGTGACTGTGCCTCGCGCCCGCTCTGGTAGAGCGCGTCTGCGTAGCCCAACAACCAGAGCGGGTCGTTGCGGCGATTGACCAGTTGCGGCTGCATGAGCGCCAGCGCACGCGCTGGTTCGCGCTGCTGCAACCAGCCGGCGATCATGGCCTCACGCAATTCGGCGTCACGCCCGCCCAGCAGGGCCTGCGCACGCGGTAGCCACTGGCGCAGCCCGGCGCGGTCGCGTCCATCGATCAACATCCACAACAGCCCGCTCATCAACCCACGATCGCGCGGGCGCAGCGTAGCGGCGGCCTCCATGTCAGTCACTGCGCGCAAACCATCGCCCAAGCGCTGCCAGAACCAGGCGCGTGCAGCCAAAAACGCAGCATCACGCCCAAGTTGCGCCTGCACCGCCGGCGTCTGTGCGGTCCAGAATGCCGTCCATTCAGCGCGTGTGCCCAAGGAAAACACCGCTGCCTGCCACTGCGCACGCACAGAAGCCTCACGGGGATGGCGCTGAGACAAAAGTGCCGACTCGGTCAGCCAGCGCGGATTTTCCGCCTTGGCCATTCGCATCAGCCAGCGCACCGCCTGGTAGGGCGCTTCGCGTCCCTGCGCAACCAGCCGGGCCAGCGCGGCGCTCGCGAGATCGAGTTCGCTTCGGTCCCACGCCACGTCGGCCAGCAGCCCAACGAACTCGGCGTTATTTTCTTGGACCTCGGCGCCATCGTCAGCGGCCTTCAGGTAACGCAGGGCCCTCTCGGCATCATTGACCCACAACGCAACGCGCGCCGCCGCCAGAGCTTGAACCTGGGTGAGACCACCCGGCAGCGCCAAGTCGTACTTGATGAGCGCGCGCGGCGTCTGGCCCATGCGCACCAGCAGCTCGGCCATTTCCAGCTGCCAGACGGGTGCGTCGTCAGCACCACGGGCCCGCACCAGCCGATCGTCCATCAGCGCCAACGCCTGCTCGGGGTTGCCCACGCGTTCATAGAGTGCCACCAACTGCCGCAGGACCACATCGTCCAATGGCCGCCGCTGCTGGCGCAGACGCCAGGCATCCAGCAAAGCCTGGTCGTCGTAGAGCATGGACCCCAAGCGCTGCACGTGTACAAAAGCCTGCTCGCTGCCAGCGCGATGCCATTGCGCAAGCCAAGCTTCAAGCGCCGCCTGCGGCCGCCCCGTCCATTCACGCACCTGCGCCAGGCGTTCGCCCCACAGTGGCGGCTGGCCACTGGCCAGCGCTTGAGCAGCTACACGTTCGGCCAACACAAGGTCTCCACCACCGGCACTGAGCTGCCACGCCAAGGCCCAGTCATCGGCAGTGGCCCGAGGTGCCCACAGTGCCAGCGCCGCATCGTCGGGCCAGAACAGCTTCAGCTCGGTCGCGGCAGCGCGGGGCTGGCCTGCGGCAGCGGCCACCCGTGCCAGCTCCCAGCCCAAGTTGGGCTCACCGTAAGCTGCGGGTTCACCCAGAATTTCACGCGCCCAAGGCCAGGCGGCCTGAGGCTCTCCGCTGGCCAAGCGGTTGGCCACCGCCGCACGCCAGTGCACCAAACAGGCGGCCTGCTGCCCGCACAAAGCAAGCGCTCGCGAATACAGTTCGGCAGCAACGCCAGCATCGCCCTCGGACAAGGCCAGCCGTGCGGCCTCGACCGCGTCGCTGGCCTGAGCAAAACGCAACCCAGTCAAGCGCGGGGCCACATTGGACAGCGCCGCACGCCACTCGGCAGCCAGCTCGGGCAGGTCGGACTCTATCTCGGCCAACGCTGCACGCAGAGCCTGCCGGGCGGCCTGCCAAGCGGCCAAGGTCTGCGCTTGCGCCAGCGCCTGCTGCAGCGTCCGACCCTGGGTCGCTACCAGCGCCTGCAACACACCCGCATCGCCCCTGCCCATGGCCTCGCGTGCAGACTTTAGGCGGCCCCGCCAGACCTGCGCCTCCAACGCGGCCAGTCGCACCTGCGCCTCGGGTTCCGGCGGGGCCAACCGTGTCGCCAGCGCCAGCGCTCGTGCGGCTTCGTCCCAGCGCAACTCCATCGCCTGGCGCTCGGCCAGCAACAGGTGCAACTCCCAGTTATCCGGTTCGGTCGGAATCAGCACTCGCAGGTATTCCAGCACCAAGGTAGCGCGCCCGGCGGCGGCTTCACGCCGGATGTAATCGTGCAGAGTCCCCTTGGGAAACACCAACACCAACGCGGCCACTGATGCCACCACCAGACCCAACCACGCAACCAGCGGCACCGGCTTGAGCCGGCCCGGGTCACCCGGTGCAACGGAGATCGACGGCGTGCGACCGAGGTGTCTCATAGGCTTGGTTCACAGGTTGCGCACGATCACGCACACGCCAGAGACCATCAGGCAACGGTTCAGCGATCAACGGCGCAGCCACTTCCAGGCGACAACCCGGTGGCAACCACCATAAGGCCTGCAACGGCATCAGGGCCTCGTAGGCCAGTCGCCAGGTACCAGGCAGCAGGCGCTGCAGCGAACGCACCTCGGTGTTGGCCGAAACCAGACGCGGCACCAGCTCGGTGCCGGTGGTGGGTCGCAGCCACGCTTCGGAAGCACCCAGATGCAGGTAGCGCACCCCAGCCTGCGCCAGATGGCCAACCAAACCGAGTGCGGGATCCACCTGTGGCTCAGGCGCCAACCCAGTCTGGCGCCATTGCCGAAGAATGCCGGCCGAGCGCAGTTGCCAGCCTGAGCCATCCAGCGCCCGCGCGGCGGTACTGCGACGCGCATCAATCACGCGCTGCGCGTAGTCGGTCGCATGCACCAAACCGATCCGCCCGGAAGCGTGCTCCGTTTCAATCCACCGGTAGAGTTGGTGAGCCGAAGCCACGCCAGCCGGTTTGGAAAACAAATACGTGTGGTAATAAAGGTTGACCGCCTTAAGGCGGCGCGGCGACTCCGTCAACGCAATGGTTTCCAGCAACCTCGAAAAGCCATAGTAAGGCCCAGTCCAGAGGTTGGTGTAGACGTTTTCGTTCTGCATCGGCGCGTACACCTGCAGCCAGGAACCTTTGCGCATCGCATGCGGCGATACCAGCGTAAGCGTGTTTTCCTGCATTGTCGGCCAAGTATTGCCACCGTTCATATTAAGCAAGCCCGCGCCTGCGGCGGTCGCCAGCGGTGCCTCCAGCGGGTTGGTGTCTCCACTCCACAACAACATGCGTACCCGTTTACCCGGTGGTGCCAACTCCCGCTCAATGAAGCGGGCCGAACCGACGATCTCACGCTCCACGTCAAAGCTGTACCCCGGTAGGCGCAGCGCCACACCATAGCCACGGTCGGCCTGCTCGCCCCGCTCCAATGCGCCCCAAAAGAAAGGGTGACCCCAGGTGTGGGTCGCAAGCTGCACATGGGGCAACGCTGCCATTCGGCGGGCCACCGCTTTGAGCTGCGGCGCCAGCGCCGCAAACAGCCCCTGTGGCGAAACCTCGCCCTCGATAAAAGACACCGTGGTGGGTAGGCGGTAGCGCTGCAAAAACTGCTCGTACATCACCTCGCTGGCAAGTGGCGCGCCTGGTAGCTCGGCGCGGTTGGCAAATCCGTCACCGTCGTGGTGGATCAGCGCGAGCCGACGTCCGGCGGCGGTGGTGAGCTCAGGCACCGGCCAGTCCGGAGGCAGGCGCAATGCAGCCGCTACAAAAGCGATCGGATCGATGGCCCAGCGCTCACCCATGTTGCCTGGAAGACGGCGGATCTGGACCTCGTCAAGCGCAAAACCACCCCAGGGGGTGACAGCCACCACATCGGTGCCTGCTTCGCCCCCGTTCAGGCGCAGCCAGACAGTCGAGCCCTCTGGCGCCTGACTACCACCGAGCCACTGCTCCGGTACCTCGGGTTCGAACTCAAACGGTGCGGATCCGTCTGGCCGCGACCAGGCCCAGGGCGTCGGCGGATCTTCGTCGGGCTCAACCCAACCGCCCAGGCCCCAGCGCTGCCAATCAGGCGCTTCGGGCAGCTCACCCATGAACAACAACGGTACACCTTGAGCCAGCGCAGCCTTGACCACCTGCCCCAACGCAGCATGACCCGCCATGTCAGCCACACCAGCCCACACCAGCACCGCTGCATAGCGTCCAGCCAACGGTTGTGCTGCCACACGCGCCATGCCAACACCATCGTGCAAGGCCACATAACTGTGACTCAGGCCCCAATAGTTAAAGGGCATCTCGCCCAATCGATGAATCTCGTGTTGAGAAATTGCATCCCAGCCGCCTCGCTGGTCGTGCAAGGCCAGCACCTCGCGCGGCGCCACCTCCAGCGGGCCAACGCCCACAGCATCCAGCGACGGTACACCGACATAAGGAATGAAACCGTCGCCCTGAATACGGCGAGCCAATTCACGCGCCTGATCTCGGCGCTCGGGCGGCGCGTAATCAATGACCACCACGGGCAGCCGCCATTCGTCTCGGGCGCGCAGCAGATGCGGCAACAACCAGCGTCGATCGGCCTCAGGAACCCCTTGATAGGCTTGACGCTCGGCGCTCCAGCCTTGGTACATCGACTCAACCACCAACGCACTCACCTCCGCGTGCAACTCGGGCAAAATTTCAAAACCCCGGTTGAACACCAGTTGTGCCTGCGGGTAGCGCTGCCTGAGCAAGCGCACTGCACGCACCATGCCGGCTTCCTGGGCCGTGCGCGCTTCAGGCGTGCGTGCTACAAGTTGATAGGAATCGAGCGTGTCCAGAAAGAAACTGCGAAAGCCCCTGGCCCACAAAGGACCCACAACACGTTCGACGAAAAAAGCGGGCCAGTCGGGCGCTGCTTGATCAACAACGCGCGAACCCCACCCCCGGTTCTCTCCCAGCAACCAGGCCGACGGGATATCTTTGAAATAAGAACGCGAGGGTTGCACCTCGCCCAGCGCAATATATGCCACCACATCGGCTTGCGGGTTCAGGCGCTGCGCCCAGCCAGCCCCGTCTACATGGTCAGGCTCGACCACCACGGCGTCAAAACCGCCCAATGTCTCCCAAGGAATGTCGGCACCGTAAAAAAAGGCCATGCTGCGCCAAGAAACAGGCGACGCGAACGTTGCTGCTGGCGCCAGCAGCAGGGCACACAACAACAACAGCAAACCCACCAACCGCTGCCCCCACCACGGCACCATGCTCAACCCCTGCCCTGCCACCACGTCCAGAGCTGGAACAGAGCGAACCTCCGCAACATCGTTCAGGCGTTCTTGATCTGAAAAGCCATCCGGCTGTTGACCCACACTGAAGGTAGCCATTTTGTTTTTGCAACCCTAAAAAAGACCGGTGCAACTGCTTTTTGCTCAATCAAAAGTCAAGCCAACAAGCGACCCAAGCGCCACACAGACAAGGTGATTGAGAATAGCACCCCCGAAAAGTGGGAAGTGAACGTGCTTGCTCCTCATGTTCAACTTGGCAACAGGCGACAAACGGCCTTTTCACAACCAAAAACCCCTCAAAAACTCGGTGCTTTGAGGGGTTTTTTGATCAAGTCAGAGAGACCTGTTCAGTCAGGTTCCGCGCCGAAAAGAGGCCTGCAACTGCAGCAGAGATTTGGGTATTCGGTGGGGCGCAACATATCCTGGAACCGTCCAGGGAACCGATCAACCCGCTGTCGCTTCTTCTGGCTTGGCCTTGCCTTCTTTCTTCGGCAGCGGTTGAATGTCCAGCTTGACCTCCTGGATTTCCTTACCGTCTTCCCCGGTCTTGGTTTCCAAGTCCACCGTGAGACGACCACCATCGGTCAGGCGGCCAAACAGCAGCTCGTCGGCCAAGGCACGGCGGATGGTGTCCTGTATCAAGCGTTGCATGGGTCGCGCACCCATGAGCGGGTCGAAACCCTTCTTGGCCAGGTGCTTGCGCAGCGCGTCGGTAAAGGTGACCTCCACCTTCTTCTCGGTCAACTGGCCTTCAAGCTGCAACAAGAACTTGTCCACCACCCGCATGATGACATTCTCGTCCAACGACTTGAAACCGACGATGGCGTCCAGGCGGTTGCGGAACTCCGGTGTGAACAGGCGCTTGATGTCGGCCATCTCGTCGCCGGCTTCGCGCGGGTTGGTGAAGCCAATGGTGGCCTTGTTCATGGTCTCGGCACCCGCGTTGGTCGTCATGATGACGATCACGTTGCGGAAGTCGGCTTTGCGCCCGTTGTTGTCGGTCAGTGTGCCGTGGTCCATCACCTGCAGCAGCACGTTGAAGATGTCCGGGTGTGCCTTCTCGATCTCGTCGAGCAGCAGCACGCAGTGCGGCTTCTTGGTGATGGCTTCGGTCAGCAGGCCGCCCTGGTCAAAGCCCACATAGCCGGGAGGCGCACCGATCAGGCGGCTCACGGCATGGCGCTCCATGTACTCCGACATGTCGAAGCGGATCAGGTCGATGCCCATGATGTAGGCCAACTGCTTGGCGGCTTCGGTCTTGCCCACGCCGGTGGGGCCGCTGAACAGGAAAGCACCGATCGGCTTGTCGCTCTTGCCCAGACCCGAGCGCGCCATCTTGACGCTGGAGGCCAGCACTTCCAGCGCCTTGTCCTGCCCGAACACCACGCTTTTCAGGTCGCGCTCCAGGGTCTGCAGCTTGCCGCGGTCGTCGTTGGACACGTTGGCAGGGGGGATACGGGCGATCTTCGCCACAATCTCTTCGACCTCGGTCTTGCTGATGGTTTTCTTGCGCTTGCTGGCTGGCAAGATACGCTGAGCGGCACCCGCCTCGTCGATCACGTCGATGGCCTTGTCAGGCAGGTGGCGGTCGTTGATGTACTTGGCGCTGAGTTCGGCCGCAGCCTGCAGCGCTGCCAAAGCGTATTTGACATTGTGGTGCTCTTCAAAGCGCGACTTCAGGCCTTTGAGAATGTCCACGGTTTGTTCCACCGTTGGCTCGACCACATCCACTTTTTGGAACCGGCGCGACAGCGCAGCGTCTTTTTCGAAAATACCACGGTACTCGGTGAAGGTGGTAGCGCCAATGCACTTCATTTGCCCGCTGGATAGCGCAGGCTTGAGCAAATTGGAGGCATCCAGCGTTCCGCCAGACGCCGCACCCGCACCGATCAGGGTGTGGATTTCGTCAATGAACAAAATGGCGTTGGGCTTGTCCTTGAGCGACTTCAGCACGCCCTTGAGGCGCTGCTCGAAATCGCCGCGGTACTTGGTACCGGCCAGCAGTGCGCCCATGTCCAAAGAATACACGAGCGATTCTGCCAAGATCTCAGGCACATCGCCCTGGGTGATGCGCCAGGCCAGGCCCTCGGCAATGGCGGTTTTGCCCACGCCAGCTTCACCCACCAGCAGCGGGTTGTTCTTGCGGCGGCGGCACAAGATCTGAATGACGCGCTCGACCTCGTAGTCGCGCCCGATCAGCGGATCGATCTTGCCGTCTTTGGCCAGTTGGTTCAGGTTCTGGGTGAACTGCTCCAGCGGTGAGGCCTTCTCGTTTTGCTTCCCCTCAGTGCCCTGCTCTTCGTTCTCGGCCGCGCTCTCGCCAGGTTTGGCGGCCTCGGGCGGGTCGCTCTTGCGAATGCCGTGGGCGATGAAATTGACCACGTCCAGGCGCGTCACACCCTGCTGGTGCAGGTAGTACACGGCGTGGGAATCTTTTTCACCAAAAATCGCCACCAGCACGTTGGCACCGGTGACCTCTTTCTTGCCATTGCCCGTGCTTTGCACGTGCATGATGGCGCGCTGAATGACGCGTTGGAAACCGAGCGTCGGCTGGGTGTCCACCTCGTCCGTGCCGGCGACCTGTGGCGTGTTGTCCTTGATGAAATTCGTCAAAGACTTGCGCAGGTCGTCGATGTTGGCCGAACAGGCGCGCAGCACCTCGGCGGCGCTGGGGTTGTCGAGCAGCGCCAGCAGCAGGTGCTCGACAGTGATGAATTCGTGGCGTTGCTGGCGGGCCTCGACAAAGGCCATGTGCAAGCTGACTTCAAGTTCCTGGGCAATCATGGACACGTCCTTTGGGCTGTGGGTGATTTGAAAAGCTGACGTTCGGAAAACGGGATATCAGAGAGGATCGCCAACAAGTGGGGTGGTTCCGCCTTTATTCAACGGGTTCGCTCACACACTGCAACGGATGCCCCGCGCCGCGTGCGGCCTGGAGCACTTGGTCGACCTTGGTGCTGGCCACATCGCGGGAATAAACCCCGCAAATGCCTTTGCCTTCCAGATGGATCTTCAACATGATCTGGGTCGCGGTTTCGCGGTCTTTGCTGAAAAACTCCTGAATGACGTGAACCACAAATTCCATGGGCGTGAAGTCGTCGTTGAGCAGCACCACCTGAAACATTTGCGGCGGTTTGGTGCGCTGCGTGCGACGTTCAAGCACCACCGAGTCGTCGCTGCCCACGTGGGGTGGAGAGACCGGGTTTTCGGTTTTTTTGGGGTTCTGGGTTGCCATGAAATTGATTCTAGCGGTGTGCGACCATCCCCGATGGCCAACGGGCATAGGGAAACCCTTCCACCACCCGGGGCGCCACCCTGAGCACACCTTGTCGAGCACAGGAAAACTCCATTTTCATCCTCTCATTGTGAGGCTCACTCCCAAACACAACCGCCGCAAAAACGCGGCTTCTTGGTGGCTTTTTCGCTCTGACCGGGCTTCACGGCAGACCTTGCTGGCCGCAAAGCACCAAGAGTCTTGGCGTTACATGTTTTCGATCATGACCGCACCAAACCCGGAGCAACTGACCTGGGTCGCGCCCTCCATCAGACGGGCAAAGTCGTAGGTGACCTTTTTACTGGCAATGGTTTTTTCAATCGATCCGATGATGAGATCTGCGGCCTCGGTCCAGCCCATGTGGCGCAGCATCATTTCAGCCGACAGAATTTCAGAACCCGGATTCACGTAATCCTTGCCCGCGTATTTCGGTGCCGTGCCGTGGGTGGCTTCAAAACAGGCCACGGTATCGGACAAATTGGCGCCGGGCGCTATGCCGATACCACCCACCTGCGCAGCCAGCGCGTCCGAAATGTAGTCGCCGTTCAGGTTCAGCGTAGCCACCACCGAGTATTCGGCCGGACGCAACAAGATTTGCTGCAGAAAGGCGTCGGCGATGCTGTCCTTGACGAGGATTTCACGCCCTGTTTTCGGATTTTTGAATTTGCACCACGGACCGCCGTCGATCAATTCGGCACCAAACTCCTTTTGTGCCAGCGCGTAGGCCCAGTCGCGAAAGCCACCTTCGGTGTATTTCATGATGTTGCCCTTGTGCACGATGGTGAGGTTGGGCTTGTCGTTATCGATCGTGTACTGCAGGGCCTTGCGCACCAGGCGCTCGGTGCCTTCGCGCGAAACGGGTTTGATGCCGATGCCAGAGGTGTTCGGGAACCGGATCTTGGTCACCCCCATCTCTTCCATCAGGAATTTGATAAGTTTTTTGGCCTTGTCCGATTCGGCTTCGTATTCGATACCAGCGTAGATGTCTTCCGAGTTCTCGCGGAAGATCACCATATTGGTTTTCTCAGGCTCTTTCAGAGGCGATGGAACGCCCTTGAAATACTGCACCGGGCGCAAGCATACATAGAGGTCGAGCTCCTGTCTCAGCGCCACGTTGAGTGACCGGATGCCGCCGCCCACCGGTGTGGTCAACGGGCCTTTGATGGACACCACGTATTCACGCAGCGCCGCCAGCGTTTCTTCGGGTAGCCACACGTCGGGGCCATACACCCGGGTGGACTTCTCACCGGCGTACACCTCCATCCAGTGAATCTGCCGCCGTCCGCCATAGGCCTTGGCCACAGCCGCGTCCACCACCTTAAGCATCACGGGTGTGATGTCCAAGCCCGTGCCGTCACCTTCGATGTAAGGCACGATGGGACGATCGGGCACGTTCAGCGACATGTCGGCGTTGACGGTGATTTTTTCGCCTTGGGCCGGGATTTTGATGTGCTGGTACATGGGTCGGGTCTCCGTGAAGGCAAGGGGCGAGGCTGGGGCCCACGATGCCGGGGCCAAGCCCTGGCACCACGGGTACGATCAGAAATTCTAGTGCCGATCGATGGCCCACAGGGCCCGCGCTGTGGCTGCAAGCCCATCTGCCCAGGGCACCGGCGAATGACGGACAATGCGCAACGCCTACGACCACCGTACTCGAACCATGAACCGACGTCTAGCCTCTTTGTTTTGCCTGCTGGCCCTGAGCGCCCGACCCGCCTGGCCTCAAGACCAACCACAAACCCAGCTGCCACGGGTGTCGCTGTCAGCAGGCATGCATCTGATCAACGCCCAGGTAGCGGTCACCCCCGAGCAGCGCTCCATTGGGCTGATGCACCGCCAGGAGATGCCCACCAACGAAGGCATGTTGTTTGCTTTTGAGCAAGCCGGTGTGCAGTGCTTCTGGATGAAGAACACACTGCTGCCCCTGACCGCTGCCTTTGTGGCCGACGACGGCACCATCGTCAACCTCGCGGACATGAAACCGCAAACCCTCGACTCGCACTGCTCGGCCCAGCCCGTGCGCTTTGTGCTGGAAATGAACCAGGGCTGGTTTGCCAAGCGCGGCATCCAGGCCGGCGCCAAGCTGGGTGGCGCGCCGTTCAGCCGCCCCAAGTGATCTGAAGCGGGTGGCGCACAGAGCCACCCAAACGAGCTGCGCCCCGCCAATAAAAAGGCGATCGGTACAGCCGAAGCTGTTCTGATCGCCTTTGAAGGCTGTGAGGGCCTGACCGGCGTGAAACACGGCGGTCAGGCCCGTCGCTTTATCCTGGCAGTGTTTCCAGCGCAGCGTTGAGCGTGGGGCTCGGGCGCATCACGGCCTCAAGCTTCTCAAAGTCGGGCTTGTAGTAACCGCCAATGTCCACCGGCTTGCCCTGCACGGCCGCCAGTTCGGCCACGATGGTTTGCTCGTTGTCGGTGAGTTGCTTGGCCAACGGGGCAAACTTGGCGGCCAGGGCAGCATCTTCGGTCTGCTCTGCCAGTGCCTGGGCCCAGTACATGGCCAGGTAAAACTGGCTGCCCCGGTTGTCCAGTTGGCCGGTTTTCGGCGACGGGTTCTTGTTGGTGTCCAGCAGCTTGCCGGTGGCGGCGTCCAGCGTCATGGCCAAGATCTTGGCCGATTTGTTGCCGGTTTTGGTACCGAGGTCTTCCAGCGAAACAGCCAGCGCTAAGAACTCACCCAACGAATCCCAACGCAAGTGATTTTCTTCCACCAGTTGCTGCACGTGCTTGGGGGCAGAGCCACCAGCACCGGTTTCGTACATACCGCCGCCCGCCATCAGCGGCACGATGGACAGCATCTTGGCCGAAGTGCCCAGCTCCATGATGGGGAACAGGTCGGTCAGGTAATCACGCAGGATGTTGCCCGTGGCGCTGATCGTGTCGAGCCCACGCACCACGCGCTCCAGCGTGTAACGCATGGCGCGCACCTGGCTCATGATCTGAATATCCAGACCAGCGGTGTTGTGCTCATGCAGGTACATCTTGACCTTGGTGATCAGCTGTGCCTCGTGCGGGCGGTACTGGTCCAGCCAGAACACCACCGGCATGCCCGAGTGGCGTGCGCGGTTCACGGCCAGCTTCACCCAGTCGCGGATGGCAGCATCCTTGACTTGGCACATGCGCCAGATATCGCCCTTTTCCACATTCTGGGAGAGCAGCACTTCGCCGGTGGCCAGGTCGGTGATGTTGGCCACGCCGTCTTCGCTGATCTCGAAGGTCTTGTCGTGCGAGCCGTATTCTTCGGCCTGCTGGGCCATCAGACCGACGTTGGGCACCGTGCCCATGGTCTTGGGGTCAAACGCACCGTGCCATTTGCAGAAGTTGATCATCTCTTGGTAGATGCGGGCAAAGGTCGATTCAGGCATGACGGCCTTCACGTCCTTCAAGCGACCGTTGGCATCCCACATCTTGCCGCCGTTGCGAATCATGGCGGGCATGGACGCGTCCACGATCACGTCGTTGGGCGAGTGGAAATTGGTGATGCCTTTGGCCGAGTCGACCATGGCCAGCTCAGGGCGGTGCTCGTGGCATGCGTGCAGGTCGCGCTTGATCTCATCCTGCTTGCTCTGAGGCAAGCTGGCGATCTTGGCGTACAGATCAGCCATGCCGTTGTTGACGTTGACGCCCAGCTCTTTGAACAAGTCGCCATGCTTGGCAAATGCGTCTTTGTAAAAAATCTTGACACAGTGACCAAACACGATGGGGTGGGACACCTTCATCATGGTGGCCTTGACGTGCAGCGAGAACATCACGCCGGTCTTGCGAGCGTCTTCGATCTCTTTTTCGTAGAAATCTTCCAGGGCTTTCTTGCTCATGAACATGCTGTCAACGACCTCGCGGTCCAGCAAACTCACTTTGGGTTTGAGCACGATGGTCTGACCGCTCTGGGTCACCAGCTCCATCTTGACGTCACGCGCTTTGTCGAGCGTGATCGACTTTTCACCGTGGTAGAAGTCGCCATGGTGCATGTGCGAGACGTGCGAGCGCGAGGCCTGACTCCACTCGGCCATGCTGTGGGGGTTCTTACGCGCAAACTCCTTGACGGCACGCGGCGCACGGCGGTCGGAGTTGCCCTCGCGCAGCACGGGATTCACTGCGCTGCCGATGCATTTCGCATACCGGGCACGAATAGCTTTTTCTTCTTCGGTTTTGGGTGCCTCAGGGTAATCGGGCAACGCGTAGCCTTTGCCCTGCAGTTCTTTGATGGCAGCCACCAACTGGCCCACCGATGCACTGATGTTAGGCAGCTTGATGATGTTGGCTTCTGGCTTCAGCGTCAGCTTGCCCAGCTCAGCCAACGTGTCAGGCACGCGCTGATCTTCAGTCAGGTATTCAGGAAACGCAGCTAACACGCGAGCCGCCACCGAAATATCGCTGGACTCAACGTTGATCCCAGCGGGTGCGGTGAACGCGCGAATGATCGGTAAAAAGGCACTGGTCGCCAACAGCGGCGCTTCGTCGGTCAGCGTGTAGATGATGGTGGGTTGCTGAGTGCTCAAAGTTGTTTCTCCAGGTATCGTTGTAGGCATCCTGCTGGTTTGCATGGCAGACCAACTGAATCGTTAGATCATCTGAGATTTTGCTTTCAGTGCTCTGACCTAAACTCCACTTTTTGAAGTTCAATCCCACAATGCGGAAAAAACCTTGAAAATTGCATTTTTTTCTTAAAATTTAACCTGCAAGATTGTCGGGCTTGGCATCACCCCTTTCAAGGTGTTGTCCCTCCAGCCTTGATAACCCGAGAGGTTGCCACATGCGAACGAGCGAGGCCGCCGTCTACAAAGACTTTCGGAATCTGTGGTTTGGCTGCGCGCTTGCTGGTTGTCAACTGTCTGGGCTTGAGGCGAACAGCCAGCAACAACAAGCGCCCCATGAACTGGCACGGCGCCAAGTCGCCAACTTGCGGCAGATGCTCGGGCGGCAATCCCAAAGCCATCGCCTCATAACCACGGTTGATCTCCACCGTCAGGCGAAAGGATGGACACATCCAGCTCGGAATGCGTGGCCTCGTGTGCCTGCTCGATCACTTGCTTGAGCAAGGCCAGCACGTTTAGGCCATCACCGCGGCGACAAATCCCAGCAGCGCTGCACGTGGATGCCCCAGACACTTGATCTCGCTTTGCAGCACCGACTCAAGCCGCGGGAACATCCCTTGGATACGCCAGTGCTTGCGATACAGGCGCGCAATGGTGACTGCCTCGATGCCGTGGCTTATCGCCTGCAAGACCCATTTGATCACTCACCTCGGTGGCGATCCCCGCAATCGCATGTGGCAGGATTTGGCAACCCGCAGATGTACGCCTATGCATGGGCACACAAAACAAAACCCCCGCAAGCCATTGACTTGCGGGGGGTTTTATTTTGGTGGGCGGTGCAGGGTTCGAACCTGCGACCCCTGCCGTGTGAAGGCTGTCGAGCGTCAGGCCTTCATAGGGGAATGAGCCTCAAAACGCCCTCGAAAACAGGCCTAAATGGCAGTGATTTACACCGAAATTACACAGGCCAATTACACAGGCCGAAACGCCTGAGCAACCTTGCTCAGCGCCTACCTTTTTGTGGTGACTGCCAGGCCGCAGCGGTCCACCAGGCAGCGCCAGGCAGACACCAGAAACCCCCGGATACACAACACATACACACGCGCAACGCGTGCGCCCCTGACGTGCGTGCGCGAGACTCCACAGAATTTCGGGGAGGGTTCGGGGAAAGCCTGATTTTTCTAACCAGCGCAGCAAAACCGCCCGGAACCCCTGTGTTTATGCGGGTTTCAGCGTTTTTCGAAACCCTGATATTTCCCTGATATGAACCTAACTAAATCATGTTTTGTTTTTCTAACATCAACCCATAAAGCACCCTATATAAATCAACGACTTACAGAGGCATCAGGTTTGTTGTTAGGCAATATCAGGGTGCTTTCTGACATGAAGAACCCAGCAACGACGCGGGCTCCAGGCCGATTTCAGGGCGCAAGAGAAAAAATCAGGTTTTCCCCGAACCCTTCCCGGAAAAGGCTGGAGAAGCAGCACTTATCCACAGGCACAAAAACACGGCAATACAAGTCTTTTCACGACACAGAAAACGGGCGAAAAACAGCCACGCCACATAGGTAAAACCTATTGCCGTCGCTGTCGTCGAACGCGCCCTAAAAAGCGGGGGGGCGGGGTGGGGTGCTGACGGCGCGCCAGGACCTGCGGGGAGGGTTGTCTGGGGTGGGCTTGCCAGGGGCCTCAGGGCGCGACGAACGAAGAAGGGGGTAGGCATGGGCCTGCGCAAAGCTTTTAACGCCTTGTAGGGCCTCTGGTGGAGGGTCGAAATTGGATCAACACCCAGCACAAAAAAGGTGCACGGAATCACCGATAGACGATGGCTATTTAGGGTGAAAGAAAGGCGCTCGTGCCACCTGTGGATAAGTTGCTTTCGCTGCCGTAAATCGTGGCAATGCGCGGCGGACTCATGCACAGCAGCGCTGGTTGACGCTCGGCACAATTTTGTGTCGCGCTCCAGTGGGCTGGCTGTTGCTGGGCGGTTGCACACCCTGCGCGGGCGGGTGTACACTCCGCTTCGTTCTGAAAAGAACACGGGATTGGCGTCCCGGAACTACCTGGCGCAACAGCCGCGCCCCGAAAGGACAGCGGCTTTTTTGTTGCACTGCACAGCACACCAAACACCCGTTTTGGCGGGCCGTGCGGGGAGAGGGCGACCTCTCGCCGGCCCCAGGTCCGGTACGCCAACCCGCACGGTCTGCCACCCTTCTTGGCGTCTAGGGTGGCGGGTTCAATACCCTGCAACCTGGAGCCATCATGGCAAACACCCCATCCCGAGCACTCCCGCTCATCCTTGAAGAAACCTACGTCCGCCAGGACGATCAAGGGCGCTTCTCCCTCAACGATCTGCACCAGGCTGCTGGCGGTGAAGACCGCCACAAGCCGGGCAACTGGCTCCAGCTTGTTCAAACCCAAGCGCTGATCCAAGAAATTTCTAACTGTGCAGATCTGCACAGTTGGAAGCCCATCGGTGCCATTCAAACTGCCGGAATTCCGGCTTTAACTGCTGGAATCCCAGCAGTTAAAAAGTCTGAGGGCCGCACCGGTGGAACCTACGCAGTGCGCGAACTGGTCTACGCCTACGCCATGTGGATCAGCCCAGCCTTCCACCTGAAGGTGATCCGCACCTTTGACGCGGTGGTCACCGGCAAGCCCGGCCCGGCCATCCAGTCCAGCGCACCGGTGGGCAAGCACACCGGCATGCCCACCACCCAGCTGATTGCCCTGCAGGACCACAGCTGGAAGCTGGTGGAGCGGCTGAAGGTGGAGACGGGGCGCGAGCTGCGCGAGGCGATGTACCAGCAGCTGGTGGCGGTGTTCCACGACCTGGGCCAGACGGCGCCACCGCTGGACGCCATTGGGCAGACGGCGCCAGAGGCCAGCGAGATGGCGCGGGAGTTCTGGGTTGCGGTTCTGGCGCTGGAACGCATGGGCCACCCGGTGAACCACTCGCGAAACCCTGAACTGATTGCTCTGAACCTGAAGCAGGTGTGTGAGCTGGCCGAGAAGGAACACATGATGCTGGCGCCCTTGGGCGCGCTGAAGAAGCACCTGCGGGCCTGCCGCTCGCCGCGCTTTGTGGATGTGAAGACGGTGAACAGCCAGCACGCCGGGTTGACCATTCACGCCTGGGTGTTTCAAGCCCAGAAAGGCGGTGCAGCATGAACACGCAAGCCAACACCACCCAGCCCAAAGGCGAGCCCACCGTGTTGACGCTGGCCGCCGTGCTGGAAACCCTGCGGCGCCCCGAGGTGGCCCGGCCCATGGCCGCGGCGCTGGGGGTTGACGACTTGGAGCAGGCTTTCCGTGTGCAGCTGTACGACCTGGACCGCTTGGTTTACAGCATGCGCCAGACGGCGTTCGGCATGCGGGTTCTGGGTGAAGGGCTGGCGGCTGGCCTTGGTTTGAGACAACCCTAAGCCGATGGTATTCGTGGGTTGCTTGGAAACATGGAGCAGCCGCTTCAGGCGTACTGCGACAAGATCAACCAGATCACCGGGTACAACGACTACTGACCACCCACCACCGACAGACACCAAAAAGCCCGCCAAGGTTGCCCCTAGCGGGCTTTTTGCTGGGCGCAAAGCCCATGGGGAAAGGTCAGCAGTCGGTGATTTCGTGGCCGCTGTGCTGCACGCTGTTGCAGCCGTTGCAGATTTTCCCGGTGTTGCGATGCACTCGAACCGCGCGATCGTCCCACAGGGATTGCAGCCCGGCAGACTTGATGTTGGTGATGGGCAGAACCGGGAGGTTGTTCTTTTTGAGCCACTTTTGAACGGCGGTGACCTGTTCATCATCGCCAGCCCGAACGGTGAAAATGCGAACCGTTTTCCCTTCCTTGAGCCACTGGTTCACCCGGTCCCACATGGGTTGAATGGGTGCGCCGATTGATCCGTCCGAGGTGAATTTGGCCAGCGTGCCATCAAAGTCAACGGCGATCCATGGTTTGGCTGTCATTGAAGGGCTCCCGAGTTGGCTTTGGGCTCGGTGCTCGCGATGATGTAAGGATCAAACCTCACCACCTCTTCGCCGATCCAGTCGTTCAGCGTTTCCAAGCGCTGCTGCAGGGGCAGCAGTTCATTGCGGGCGAACACCTGGGCGGCGGGCAGCACGGCGCCGAACCCGCCGGTGTTGCTGGGCACCACGCCCATGAGCTGCGGCGGTATGCGGTGGGCGGCCAGCACATCGTCGCGGCTCACGTTTTTGATGTTGAAGAAGTCGTCTTTGGCGGCCACCTCGCTGACCGGGATCACCTGCACACCGTCTTTTTTGCCGTTCGGGCTGTACAGGAACAGGTTGCGAAAGTTGCCCGGCCCCTTGGCTTCCTTGAGCGCGGTGCGGATGTTGTCCACGTCCTCCTGGCCTTGCTGGGCGTCGTTGATGTACAGGATGTACCCGGCATGGGAGCCGTTGTTGTAGTAGCGGCGGCGGAACAGGGTGGCGCTCTCGTTGAGCCAGGCGGCTTGCAGGCTGCTGAGGTATTCGGGCAGGCCGTAAACCTCTTGGTTGATGTCGAACTCGCGCAGGTGCCACACGCTGCCGGGCTCGAACTCGTGTTCGGTCTGCCAGCCGCGCACAAAGAAGTACTGGCTCATGTCCACGGCGCCACGGCGGGTGTATTTGGCCAGCGAGTGGCGCAGGCGCAGCGTGCCGCCCAAGCGGTTGCGAACGCGCTCCAGGTAGCCGTTGCCGAACGTGAGGAAGTCCAGCGCCAGGGCGGCAAAGGTTTCACGGTCCAGCCAGGGGTGCGGCACAAAGCAGCTGGCCAACACGTTGCGCTTGAAATACAGCGCGCTGCCGTGGTGCGTGCTGCTGCGAAAACTCTTGGCCAGGCCTTCGAAGCTGACCGGCGGCTCGTACCACCGGCCATTGCTCCAGGCCTCGACGTAATCAAGGATGTCGCGCCGGTCCATGACGGGCGTTGGCTCGCCGAAGGTGAAGGCCTCGCCCTTGCTGGGTGTGGCCTCGGTGGGTGTTGTGTTGTCGGTCATCCGTAGATCTCCATGATGGATTTGACTTGTCCGGTGTTGCCTTCAAGCGGCTCGAAGCTGAGGGCGTGCATCGTGGCCCAGGCCAGATCGGCATGGCCGATTTCGTCCGAGCGGCCCGCGTTGTAGGTGACAGCGTTGCCCGATGGGGTGAGCACTTTTTTGAGCGCCATGAAGCTGTGGGCCAGATCCACCCACGAGGCATCGAATTCGAGCCGCCCCTTGCCCACCACCGACAGCGCCTTGTAAATGAGCTGCTGTTTGACCTCGATCGAGTAGTGGATAGCCTTCACGGCGGGGAAGAACTTCTTGACCAGCTCGTACACCGCCAGGCCAATGCCGGTGGTGTCGATACCGATATTGGCCACGTTGTACCGCTGGGTGATCTTGCGGATGGCTTCGGCCTGCGCCTCAAAGTCCATGCCCTTGAACTGGTGGCGCTCCAACACCTTGAACTTGCCGTTGGGCCCCACCGGCGGGGCCAGCACCACCAAGCCCGCGCTGTCGCCGGTGCGGCTGGGGTCGTAGCCCACCCACACCGGCATGAAGCCATAGGGCCGCATGGCGAAGGGCTTCACATCGTCCCAAACCTCCCAGGTGTCCACCATGCATTTCTGCATCGCGGCCAAGGGGAACACGCTCTGTGAGTCGTCAACAAAACCGCACATGAGCAGGTTTTCGAACTCTTCCGGGCTGTATTCCATGCGCAGCTCTTCGATGTCGAAGAGATCGCAGCCGCCGCGCTCCGCGTCAATGATGTTGACGATGTTGCGCCACACCCGGTCTTCGCCGGTGAAGCCGCCACCGCTCAGTCGGTCGTGGGTCAGGTCGAATTTGACGCGATCGCCTTTCGCCTTGCGTTTGTTGAACTTATCGCCACTCCACAGCGCATGGGCCTCGTGCTGCACGCTGCTGGGCGTGCTGAAATAGGTCTTGCGCCACATCTTGTGCATCGCCATGCCCGAGGCCACGGTGTTGAGTTCGGTGAATTTCTGGGTCCAGAAGAATTCATCAAAATAAAAATTGCCGTGGTAGCCCTGGGCCGTGCGCGCGTTGGTGCCCAAAAAGTAGATGTGCGCGCCGTTGCTGAGCACGATAGGGTCGCCCGACAGCTCCACGCCCACCGCATCGCCCGCGAACTGTTTGATGTATTGCTTGAAGATGTGGGCCTGCGACTTGCTGGCGCTCAGAAAAATCTGATTGCGCCCGGTGGTGATGGCGTCAATGAGCGCCTCCCGGGCAAAGTACCAAGTGGCCCCAATCTGGCGACTCTTCAGGATCATGCGGGTGCGCTGTTCGCCGTTGCGGAACCACACCTTTTGGTATTCGAAGTTGGAGTCCCGAAAAGCGCTCTGCAGCTGCTCCACCTGGTCTTCGTCGAAGTGGTTGCGGTCGGGCGTTTTCTTGGGCGCCGCGTTGCGGTTTTCAATCTTCGGGTTCAGCTCCTTTTCTTTTCCGGTCTTTTCGTAGTTGCGCACCCGTGCCAGGCGCTCGATCTGGCGGCCAAGCAGGTCGATTTCCTTGAAGTCGCCGCCGGTCTTCTGGTCTTTGGCCAGCAGCTGCACCATGCGCGATTCAATGGCGCCCTCCACCCGTTGGATGGGTTGCGCCTCGTCCCACTTTTCGGCATCCTTCCAGCCGTGCACGGTGGTTCTGGGCTCGCCAATGTGTTCGGCGATGTAAGTGATTCGCCAGCCCTGCCAATACAAATCACGGGCGCGGCGGCGCTTATCGGCCTGGGTGTCGAGTATGGATGTGTCGATTTTTCGGAGCTTGGTGGCCGGCATGGCCCCGAGTATTCGGGCCTAAAGCGGGCCCGACAAGGCTGCAGCGGGGGCCTGGCGCCCTGCCCTGCATGTACCGGGCCAGCCCACACGGCGCGCGGGTTGAGGATCGCGCGAAGGCGGTAAATCATGGCGACACATCAACAGCCAACCCCCCGCACACCATGGCCAAAAGCAAGTTTTTCCGCGTAGCCACCGAGGGCGCCACCACCGACGGCCGCGTTATCCAGCGCAGCTGGATCGAGCAGATCGTCAAGAATTTCAGCCCCGTGAAATACGGTGCCCGCATCTGGATGGAGCATATGCGCGGCATGTACCCAGACAGCATTTTCAAGGCATATGGCGACGTGGTGGCCGTGAAGTCTGAGCAAGACGCCGACGGCAAGCTGGCGCTGTTTGCCCAGCTCGACCCCACACCCGAGCTGGTTGCAATGAGCAAAGCGCGCCAGAAGATCTACACCTCGATCGAGGTAACGCCCAAGTTCGCAGACACCGGCGAGGCCTACCTGACCGGCCTAGGTGTGACCGACACCCCCGCCAGCCTGGGCACCGAGATGCTGGCATTCAGCGCGGCCCAGGGCGACAAGAGCCCGCTGAAAGCGCGCAAGAGCCACCCCGACGCGGTGTTCAGCGAAGCCGTGGAGTTCAAGCTGGAACTGGAAGACGAACCCGGCCCCACCGGTGACGACGCGCTGGCCAAGTTCAAAGCGGGCTTTGGCGCCATGCTCGACAAGTTCAAAGGCAAGACCAGCACCGACAACGCCATGTTCAGCGAGGTGCTCAAAGGCTTCGAGACCTTCGGCGACCAGGTGACCGCCGCTATGGACGCGCAAGCCAAGAAGTTCGCCGCCGACCTGCAGGCCCTGCGCGACGAAGCCAAAACCACGGCCGAAGCGCTCACTGCCCTGAAGACCGACTTGAGCAAACAGCCCGGAACCCACAGCCAGCAGCGCCCACCCGCCACCGGTGGCAACGGCAAGCAGCTCACCGACTGCTGAGCCACCCACCCGCCAGCCCTGCCACCCACAGCACCACAAACCACACAAGGCAAAACCATGCGCAACGACACCCGCGTTCTCTACAACCAATACCTGGACCGCCAGGCCGAACTCAACGGCGTGGACAACGCCGCCACCAAGTTCACGGTAAGCCCAACCGTTCAGCAAACCCTGGAAAACAAAATCCAGGAATCCAGCGCCTTCTTGAGCCGCATCAACATCATCGGCGTGAGTGAGCAGACCGGCGAAAAACTGGGCTTGGGCGTGAGCGGCACCATTGCCAGCCGCACCGACACCAGCAGCACCGGCGAACGCGCCACCAGCGACATCGCCAGCCTCGAAAAAGACGACTACGGCTGCAAACAGACCAACTACGACCACCACATCCGCTACGCCACCATGGACGCCTGGGCCAAGTTCCCCGACTTCCAAACCCGCGTGCGCAACGCCGTTTTGCAGCGCGCCGCGCTCGACCGCATCATGATCGGCTGGAACGGCACCAGCGCCGCAGCCACCACGAACCGCAGCACCAACCCGCTGTTGCAGGACGTGAATATCGGCTGGCTGAGCCACATCAAAACCAAGGCTGAAGCCCGCGTGCTCAGCGAAGGCGTGGTGACTGGCAAAGTGACCTACGGGGGCGCGGGCGACTACAAGAACCTCGACGCGCTGGTCTACGACGCCTACCAAACACTGTTGGACAACTGGTACCGTGAAGACCCCCAGCTCGTTGCGGTGGTAGGCCGGGGACTGATGCACGACAAGCTGTTCCCCTTGGTCAACGACAACGACGCGCCCACCGAGCGCCTGGCCGCCGACATTGTGGTCAGCCAGAAGCGCCTGGGCGGCCTGCAGGCGGTGCAAGTGCCTTTCTTCCCTGCCGGCAAAGTGCTGGTGACCCGGCTCGACAACCTGTCGATTTACTTCCAGGAAGGCGCCCGCCGCCGCGCTGTGATGGACAACCCGAAGAAAGACCGCGTCGAGCACTACGAAAGCTCGAACGACGCCTTCGTGGTTGAGGATTACGGCATGTGCGCCCTGGTGGAAAACATCGAAGAGTACGTGGCGCCCTGACCTTTTTCGGCCCTGACAGCGGGGCCGGCATTGCGCTGGCCCCTCTTTTTTCCCCACCCACCACACCGACCTGAGCCACACCATGCCCATCACCCCCGCCATGGCCAGCATGCTGCGCAAGCAAGCCGCCGCCGCATCGCAAGCCGCCGCGCAAACCGGCGCAGCCAGCGGCAGCGCCTACGAGCTCATGCAAGCCCAGCTCTACCAGCACACACGCACCCTGAAAATGATTCAGAGCGTGGAGCGCAAGGTGGAGGCCAAGCGCGGCTTTCTGGCCGACTACTGGCCTTGGGTGGACGGTGTGCTGAGTGCCGACAAAGGCGGGGAAGACACCGTGTTCACCAGCGTGTTCGTGTGGGCCATTGACGCCCACGAATACCAGCGCGCCCTGGATATGGGCGCCTACATCCTCAAACACGGCCTGAAGCTGCCCGACCGCTACCAGCGCGACGCAGCCACCACCTTGATGGATGAATTTGCCGACGCGTCCCTCAAGCCCGGCGGCATCGTCAACGGCCCCCAGCTGGGCGACCTGTGCCGCGTGGCAGAACTCACCGCCGGTTTTGACGTGCCCGACCAGGCCCGCGCCAAGCTCTACAAAGCCATGGGCTACGCCGTGGCCAAACGGCAAGACGCGAACGACAAGTTTGCCGAGCTGACCAAAACCGAAACCACGCAAGCGCTGGCCCTGCTCACCCGCGCCGTGGAGCTGCACCGCGAATGCGGCGCCAAAAAAGACATTGAGCGACTGGACCGGCGGCTCAAAGCCCTGAACGACCCAGCCGCTGCAAACTGAGTGCGCACCCGCACCCGGGCGGCTCGTGCATGCGCGGCCAGCTGATCACCAGCAACACCGCACAAGCCCGACCACCGCCCACCCCCACAACCCGCCCAAAACCCTGACGCACCACCATGAGCAGCTTCCTCGGCAACCAGAGCCCACCCGCTGCAGGCACCGAGCCGGTGCTGGTGAACAACGGGTTTTGGCCCAACGTGGACCCGGTAGACATTCGCGGCGCGGCCCGGCTGGACGGCACTGTGACCGCGCCCCGCCTGCGCCTGGCTCTGCAAATGGCCATGGCCGATGTGAACGAGCAGCTGGCCGCCTGGCAGCTGGCCCAGGAAGCCGCCGGGCACGCCCTGGCCAGCGCGGTGCCCGCGCCCCAGGTGGACGGCCAAAGCACCCACCTGCTGCACTACCGCATGGCCCTGGTGAGCCACATACAGGCCGGGCTGGCCGAGCGGTACCGAGATCTCGACACCACCGGCGCCGGCGACAAAAAAGCCACCGAGCTGGAAGCCACCGCAGCCGAACACCGGCGCAACCTGCACTGGGCGCTCAGCCGCATCGTGGGCCGCGCTCGCTCCACCGTGGAGCTGATCTGATGCAAGTCCGATCCAGGCAAGGCGACACCCTGGACCAGCTGTGCTGGCGCCACCTGCGCAGCACCCGTGGCAGCGTCGAGGCCACCCTGCAGGCCAACCCCCACCTGAACGCGCTGGGCCCCGTGCTGCCACAAGGCACCGCCGTCAACCTGATGGACACCGAGCAAACCAACACCCGCACGGCCGAAACCGTGAAACTTTGGGACTGAGGCCACATGAGCATCGAATCAGAAATTGCAGCACTCACGCTGGCCACCACCAACCTGCTCGCAGCCGTCAACGCCAAAAAATCAGAGCTTGACCAGCGCGTAGCCCAAGCCGCCCAGTCCGCAGCTGCAGCCGCAGCCAGCGCCGCCGCCGTGGGCACCCCCAGCGCCAACTTGCCCGCCATGAACGGCACGGCCTCAGCCGGATCCAGCAGCGCAGTCAGCCGGGGCGACCATGTGCACCCCAGCGACACCAGCCGCGCTTCTCAAGCCGCGCTGGAAAGCCTGGCCGACCTGGTCGATACCAAAGTGTCTCTGATGGTCTTCGAAGACTTCATGGCAGAACTGGCGGCCAAAACCCAGGTCTACCAGCTCGCCATGTCGGACCTGAGCACCGAGATCACCGCGGGCGCCAACAAAGCCTACTTCCGGGTTCCCAAAGCAGGCACGCTGGCGGGGGTTCGGCTGTCGCTTTTTGGCGCCAGCACGTCGGGCGCGGTCACTGTAGACCTGCTGAAAAACGGCGCATCGGTACTGTCCACAAAACCTTCGGTGCTGGCGACCCACCGCAGCAGCACCACGTCAGGCATCACACCGGTTTTCTCTGATTCGGAAGTAGACGAAGACGATGAAATCACGTTGTCCGTGCTGGACTCAGGATCCGGGGCCACTGGCCTCATCGCCACCGTTTACATGGTGCATTGATGCTCATTGACCCGTACCGCCACACGACGGCCGCGCCACCGCCTGAGCCAGATCCGGTGTACCCGTTCGTCTCTATCGGCAGCACGCAACCCTATCGCGCGGTGCACATGGGGCCTTGTGTGACCACCGACAACACCTTGGCCAACTGGCCAATCATTTATTTCAACAACTGCGTCATGGAAGAAGGAACATAAAAATGGGAGCTACTTTTAATCCGACGTTGGCGGGAAATGCTGTTGCAAATGCACTGTCTCCCGTTGGGTTGACTGGATACAACGCTTCTTATGCTCAACTTTTCTCCGGTGCTCGACCGGCGGACCCCACCATCACCAGCGGCATCACCGCACTGAGCGCGGTAAAAACATTGCCCGTCGGCACATGGCTCGTGGCGTCCAACGGGGTTGCGGCGCTGGCTGCGCCAGTGGGTTTTACAGCCACCGCCACAGGTACAGTGTCGTTTGTCCGTTTTTATTACGGCAGCGGTACCGGTCCATTCCTTGACGTTGACGTCGGCCTGCTGGCATCTGGCGAGAAAGCCATTGTGAGCACGCTGTCAGCGGTCTCGGGCGAGACGGTCAGCCTGACCGACCTTCGGTTTCGGGTTGCCACCAGCGGCGACACCTGTGTCTCTCCAAGCGTTGCGAATGAGATCATCAACACCTGGGCAAAAAACATCTCAGCCACCGTGGCGAACGGATTCGGCCATCTCGCGGGCTTTTCAAAATACAACCTTGCCACGGCCTCAAATGACCGAACAGTCACAGTGGAAGCCTGGGACGGCCCAATCCCAGCCAACAGCACGGTCACCCCTGCAGGCACGAAGCTGTGGAGCAAATCGATTTCGGGCAATGAGCTGTTTGCAACGTCCGGCATGTCCGCCGCGCTGATTACAAACCAGACCGCCAACGCCATTGCAAGCGGAACCCCTACTTTCGTGCGAGCCACGAAAGCCGCTTACGACGTGATCCCCGCTACCTCTATGCAGGCGCCCGTATCTGCCCTCAACGGCGTGCAATTCGCCAAAGCCGAGATGGTCTCGGGTGTTTCCAACACGCTGACCAATTTCACGGTGACTTTCCAGGCTTGATAAATGAGCACCGAACACACAACCCAGGCCATCGAAGCCACCCTGGCCGCCACCGGCAGCAAGGCCACCTACACCGGCGCCGGCATGACCATCGGCGGCTGGGCGCTGTCCAACGAATTCGCTGTGTTGTTCGGCATGCTCATTGGCGTGCTGGGCCTGGCGGTCAACTGGTACTACAAGCACAAACTGACCATGGCCGAAATCAAGCTCAAAGAAGAGCAAGCCGCACGCGAGCGTGAAGTGCACGCGGCCAAGATGTCGGGGTATCTGTGATGCGCAGCCCACGAAACGCTATTGCTGCCCTTGCTTTCAGCGCCGCCGCGCTCATTGGCCTGGCCGTGTCCGAGGGCTACACCGATCAGGCCATCATCCCCACCAAAGGCGACGTGCCCACCTTGGGCTTTGGCACCACCACACGGCCAGACGGCACCGCCGTGCGCATGGGCGACAAGACCGACCCGGTGCAAGCCCTGCAGCGCAAGGCGCGCGACCTTGAGAAGTTCGAAGGCGCTCTGAAGGCCTGCGTGCGTGTGCCGCTGCACCAAGCCGAATACGACGTGTATGTCGATCACGCCTACAACATCGGGGCGGGCGCATTCTGCAGCAGCACCCTGGTGCGCAGGCTCAACGCCCAAGACTATGCCGGAGCGTGTGAAGCCATCCTGATGTGGCGCCGCGTGGGCGCTCAAGACTGCTCTGAGCCCGGCAACCGAATATGTTGGGGTTTGTGGGAGCGCCGCAAAGCCGCACACGCCAAGTGCATGGGGGCGCAACAACCATGAACCCGACAAAAATTCTTGACACGTTCATTACGGCGCTGTTTTTCGTGCTGGTCGGTGTGGCCCTGGTTGCTGCGCTCTTGCTGCAAGCCGAACAAAAGGCCCACCAGACCACCAAGCAGCGCCACGCGCAAGCCCTGGCCGAAGCCGAAGCGCAACGCGCCATAGAAGAAGCCACCCGCCGAAAAACCGAACAGGAACTCAACGATGCGCAAGCCGCCCACGCCGAAAAAAGCCGAGCCCTTCATCTCGATCTGGACCGCGCTCGCGCTGCTGCTCGTGCTGCTGATGTCGGGCTGCGCAGCGCCACCCAGGCCGCTGCCCAGCGGGCCCGTGAACAATGTGCAAATCCCACAACTCCCAACCTGGGCGCGCCAGCCAGCGACCCCATCGGCTTGCTCGCCGACGTGCTTGGACGCGCTGACGCAAGAGCGGAGCAACTGGCAGACATTGCTGACCAGCGAGGCGCCGCCGGCAGCGCCTGCGAGGCCGCTTACGACCGAGCCCACCAAGCCCTGAAAAAACTCAGCACGGACCCCTGATGTACAAACCCGCCAGCCTGCGCCGCCACCTGGCCGCCACCGTGCCAGACCTGCAGACCAACCCCGACAAGCTCAGCATCTTCGTGCGCCAGGGCCGCACCCTCTGCGCCGGTGGGGCCAGCCTCAGCTTCGAATACGCCTACACCGTCCAGGTCGTCGTGCTCGACTTTGCCGGTGAACCCGACCACATCATGCTGCCACTGCTTGTGTGGCTGCGCACCCACCAGCGTGAGTACTTCGACAACCCAGAAACCAGAGCGCAAGCCCTGCGTTTCGAAGCTGAATACCTCAATGCCAGCACGCTAGACCTCACCATCGAGCTGGACCTGACCGAGCGCGTGGCAGTGGCGGTGCAAGACCCCGACGACCACGACGCCCCGGGCCGGTTTACCTTGCAACACCTGGGCGAGCCGCCCGCCGTGGACCACATCGACCTGCCGGGCGTGTGGGAGCTTTACGACCGCGAAACGCTGGTGGCCACCTGGACCACCAGCCCGCTCGACACCGACCACGCCCCGCGCCTGGCCAGCTGACAAAACACAGATGGACCCCTTTGAACAGCTGGAAGACTGGGCCGCGCCCCTGCTGGCCAAGCTGCAGCCCGCGGCACAGCGCGCCCTGTTGCGCCAAGTGGCCCGAGAGCTGCGCGCCAGCCAGGCCCAGCGCATTGCCCGCCAGCAAAACCCCGACGGCACCGCCTTCGAACCCCGCAAGCCCCAGCGCGACACGCGCAAAGGCAGCACCAAGGCCCGCGCCATGTTCGGCAAAATCCGCCTGGTGAAGCACCTGCGCACCCTACCCGAGCCCGAGGGCGCCGCCGTGGGCTTCACCGGCCGCGCTGCCCGCATTGCGCAGGTGCACCAAGATGGCCTGCGCGACCGCGTGAGCCGCACCGGCCCCGAGGCGCAATACCCCGAGCGCAAGCTGTTGGGCTTTTCAGAAGCCGACATTGACCGCGTGCGCACCACCCTGCTCAACGCGCTGGCAGCTTAGCCTCTCATGTCATAGGCGCGCATACACGGCGCCGCGCTGGCTTCGCGCGAGGCCCCGGGGCACAGTGGGGCACACATCAATAAGCCCCTACCCCCATTGCCATGACGCTACAAACCCTGCTCGCCTCCGGCACTGCGGCCGCCAGCTCCGCCGAACAATCTGTGCCGCAGCGAGCACAACACACCCTGGTCATGACCGGGCGCGGCCGCGTGATCGTGGAAACCCGCGTAGCCGAAGGCGCCTACGTCGCCACCGGGGAGCTGTCGGTCAACAAGCCGCTCATGCACATTGCCGGCGGCCCGCTGACCTACCGCGTGCGCCGCCTGGCCGCATTTGCGCCGATTGGCACGGCCGCAGAGCCAGACAGCTGTGGCGTGGTTTTGTATGCAGAGGCGGAGGAAATTGCAATCCCAACCGAGCCGCTTGGACGCCTGGGTCTGGCACACCAGATCACGGCAGGCGCAGCCGCCAGCACGTCTCTGGCATTGTCGGCCGGTGTGACTCGGCTGCGTATTTCAGTGCGAAATGCCAATTGCCGCATCGCCATTGGCACGGGAAGCCAGACCGCTACCAACACGTCGGGCGCCAGCACAAGCCACTTTTTGCAAGCTGACACCAGCATGGACGTGGCCTGCCTTGCCGGCAGTCAGATCAGCGTCATCCGGGGCACCGATCAGACGGTGGATGGCATCGTGCATGTGTCGGAGCTGATCTGATGCAGCTCAGTTCGACACGAGTGAGCGCGGGCCGCGCATCGGCCAGCGGGCCATCGCTTGAGTCTCTTGCCTTGGCAGCGATCCGGCGCAACAACGGGTCACTGTGGGGCTTACCTGCGAGCAATGCGGGGCTTTTTACCGACTCAGCAGGCACGACGCCTGCGACGGCTGTGGGTGATGTACTCGGGCTTGTGACGGACCGGGCATACGGGAGCGGCGGGCTAGGGCCTGAGTTGGTTAGTAATGGGCATTTCGACCTGGGTGTTGTGGGCTGGACAGCCGGGCGCTCGGCTCTGTTGGCTCATTCCAGCGGGCGACTCCGCGTTACGAACGGAGGTGGCATTACTTCAGGCGGTGCTGATGCCCCGATTACCTGCGAGGTTGGCAAAACGTATCGAGTAGCGATGCAAATTGCAAACGTCTCTACAGGGAGGGTCGGTTTTTTTCGGGTGGCAGACAAAAACTTGTCCACGGCAGGCGTCAATGATTTTCGGGTGTCGGTTCAACTTCGACCGGTCGGCGTATACACAGCAATATTCACGGCGACACAAACTCAGCATTTTGTTTTTGCGCAAGTGGACGGCGGCAACAATGGGGAATGGGTGGAGTTCGACAACTTCTCCGTCCGCGAAGTTCTTGGCAACCAAGCAACTCAACCAACAACAGCAAGCAAGCCTGTGATTGCGGCCCTGCCGAACGGCAAGCGGGCAATGAAATTCGACGGGTCCAATGACCTGCTGAATCTCGGGCCGGGCGCCGTGCTGTCAAATGCAAGCAATCACTGGGTGTGCGCGGCTTTTATTTTGGACACGCTTCCAGGCACCGGGCAGCTCTTGAGCATTTACTCGTCAAGTAATACTGGTAACGATGCTGTTTTGGCGCCGTACTTATATTTAAGAGACGATCGGTTGCTTGTAGCAACGTGGCGAGATCAGGCTCTTGTTGAGGCGACAGTAACAGCAGGCTCGGGAAATATCACACCCGGATTGCCATATGTCGCTTACGCGTACAAATCTGGTACGACACATGGGCTAAGACTTAATGGTGTTGTTAGAGGTGAAATCACCCGGTCTTTAGGCGGTGGAACAACAAACACAGCAAACATCGGCATGATCGTGCGATCCGCAACGACTAACCCGTTTAACGGCAAATTAATCGCCGCATCGGGTCAATCCACCCTCTCCGACACCGACCGCAGCACGATTGAGCGCTATCTCGCCCAGCAAATCGGCGCGCAGTACCTCGGATAAAGCCATGAGATACACCCACCGCTTGACGATCACAATCCCCGCCGCGCTGTACTCCGTGGCGTGCGCCATCGCCCGCAGCTTGGACCCCGACACCGGTGGATCCGAAAGCTTTGGCGGGCAACTGCAGGGCGATCCGCCCGCTGTGCCAGAGACGTACAGCACCACAACGCCGTGTACTGCCGAATTTGCTCAGCAGGCGCTGGCGATGGTTGGCAACCCGGCGATGTTGAACGCCGTCGTGTCTGCTGATTACGCAGAGAGATGGCCTGACCTGACCCCGCCGACGCTGGCCGACTGCGAGGCGTTTTGTGCCGATGCGGTTTTGAGCGATGGCACGCCGGTGGAGCAACTCGGAGCCGACGAATGACCAAGACCCTGACCCCCGACGGCCTGATGGTGCTGTCTGTGCTGGCTGTGGCTGCGCTGTGCACGCTGCTGTGGATTTTTGCCCGGGCGCGGCGCCATGGCGGTGTGGCCGAGGTGCCGAGCTGGTTGATGTTTGGCTGGGATGGCGCGGCGTGGAGCCCTGGGGTGATCGTGATCAACCGGGACGCCCGCAACAAGCCCGCGCTGCTGGCGCACGAGCGCTGCCACCAGGCGCAGCAGCGCCGCGACGGGCTGTTGCGGTTCTGGTGGCGTTACCTGACCCGCCGACAGGCGCGGCTGGCCTACGAGGTGGAGGCGTACCGCGTGTGGCTGGATGTGTCGCCCGGTGACCGCTGGAGGGTGCTGCACATCCTGGGCAACAGCTACGGCTTTGGCCTGACGACGGCGCAGGCCGAGGCGCTGTTGGAGTCGGCGGGATAGAAAAACCATTGATGCGCGCCATTCAACCCACCACCATCACCCCCGTGTAAGCCCCCACGCCACACGCCCACAAACTCGCCTCGCGCGAGCGCAAGCGGCACAGTAAGCGCACTGTGTCCAACAACCCCGAACTCACCCTGAACGAACTGCTGCGGCGGCTGGAAAACGCCATCCGTCCGGGCACCATTGCCGAAGTGGACCACACGGCCGCCCGGGTGCGCGTGCAGTCTGGCGAGCTGCTCACGGACTGGCGCCCTTGGTTCGAAACCCGCGCCGGCAACGTGCGCACCTGGTGCCCGCCCAGCGTGGGCGAACAGTGCTTGGTGCTCTCCCCCGGTGGCGACATGGCCGCTGGCTGGGTGCTGGTGGGCGCCCCCAGCACCGCCAACCCCACCCCCAGCAGCTCGCCCAACGTGCACCGCACCCTGTACCCCGACGGCACCGTGATCGACTACGACCACGCCGCCCACAGCCTCGACATCGTGCTGACCGCAGGCAGTGCCGCCGGCATCACGGCCGACAGCATCACGCTGCATGGCGCGGTCGCGGTCATCGGCCCCAGCCTGACGCACAACGGCATCAACGTGGGCAGCACCCACGCCCACAGCGGCACCACCCCCGGCCCCGCCAACACCGGAGGCCCCGCATGATCGGCATGCACCGCACCACCGGGCAAGCCGTGGACGGGCTTGACCACCTGAACCAGTCCATCGTGGACATACTCACCACCCCGCTGGGAAGCCGCGTGATGCGCCGCGACTACGGCAGCTTGCTGCCCGAGCTGATCGACCAGCCCGACAACGGCGCCACCCGGCTGCGCGTGTACGCCGCCACAGCCAGCGCCCTGATGCGCTGGGAACCCCGCTTGCGCCTGATTCGTGTGGCGCTGCAAACGGGCGTTCGGCATGGCCAGGTGGTGCTCGACATTGACGGCTTTTACGCCACACCCGCTGGCGACCAGCCCGTGGGCCTGCAGGTAGACCTGAGCAACACCGCCGCCGCATGAACCACCCGAACACCCCCATTGACTTGACGCTTTTACCGGCGCCCCAGGTCATTGAACCGCTGGACTTTGAAATCATTTTCGGCAGCATGCTGGCGGATCTGCAAGCCCGCGACCCCACCTTTTCCGCGCTGCTGGAGTCCGACCCGGCATTCAAAATTTTGCAGGTGTGCGCCTACCGCGAGCTGCTGCTGCGCGAGCGCGTCAACAGCGCAGCGCGCGCCGTGATGCTGGCCTACGCCACGGACACCGACCTGGACCAGATCGCCGCAAACTACGGCGTGGCGCGCCTGGTAGTGACCCCCGCAAACCCCGCCGCAACCCCGCCCACCGATGCGGTGTACGAGGCCGACGACGACTTTCGCGCCCGCGTGCTGCTCTCGCTGGAGAGCTACACCACCGCCGGGAGCCGGGGCGCCTACAAATACCACGCGCTGAGCGTGTCCGGCGCCATCAAAGACGTGGGCGTCAGCAGCCTGGCGCCGGGCACGGTGAATGTGGCGGTGCTCACGCACACCGGCAGCGGGGCAGCGTCCGCGCCCATCCTCGCCGCCGTAACGCTGGCCCTGAGCGCCGACACCGTGCGCCCGCTGTGCGACACCGTGGTGGTGCAGTCCGCCGAGGTGGTGAGCTACAGCGTTGACGCCACGCTCGACGTGTATCCCGGCGCCGGGCAGGCGGCCATTGAAGCCGCTGCCCTGGCCGCGCTGGACGCCTACACCGCCGCGCAGCACCGCATGGGCCTGGGCGCGAGCCGCTCCGGTATCATCGCCGCGCTGCACCGCTCTGGCGTGCACCGCGTCACGCTCACCACCCCGGCTGCTGACGTGGATTGCACCTGGGCGCAAGCCGCGTGGTGCACCGGGCGCGCCCTCACGCTGCAGGAAATCGCATGACAACGGTGTCCGCCGAAGCCGCCCTGGCGCTGGGTGCCGCCCTGCTGCCGAGCTTGCCCGAACCCCTGCGCAGCCTGTGGCAGCGCATGATGCTGGAGGCCGGGCGCCTTCTGCGCTCTGCAGATGCGGGCGAAACCCTGCTGCCGCGCAACGCCACCGCCACCGAACTGCGCCTGGAGCAAAGCACGAAACGGATGGGCAACCTGCCCACCCCGCTGCGGGAACTCTGGAACCCCAACACCTGCCCCCAAACCCTGCTGCCCTGGCTGGCCTGGGCGTTTCAAATCGACGTGTGGGACGCCAACTGGTCAGAAGCCACACAGCGCCAGGCCGTGCGCGGCGCCATTGACGTGCACCGGCGCAAGGGCACGCCCTGGGCCATTCGCCGGGCGCTTGAAAACGCGGGCTATGGCGATGCTGTTTTGCAAGAGGGTGACGCCACCCAGCTGCACGATGGAACGCTGGACCACGACGGCGAAGCCGAATACATCGGAGATCTGGACTGGGCGAATTACCGCGTGATGCTGGCCCAGCCCATCACCAACGCACAAGCCGCCCAGGTGCGGCAGATCATGGGCTTTGTGGCCCCTGTGCGCTGCCACCTGGTGGGCCTAGTTTTCACCGAAATTGCCAACATTCACAACGCCAGTGCCCGCTACGACGGCACCTACAACCACGGAACCGCATAAAAATGGCCAACCTGCCCGAAACCGCCACCTGGGACGCTGGCGTCTACCAGATCGAGACCACAGACCCCGTGCTCGGAGGCCCCACGGGGGTGACCAACGCGCCGCTGAAGAACTTGGCCAACCGCACGGCGTATCTGAAAGAAGCCGTGGACACGCTGGGCACCCAAAAAGCGCCCCTCGCCTCCCCGGTTTTCACTGGCGCACCCACAGCGCCCACCGCCGCGCCAGGCACCAACACCACCCAGCTGTCCACCACCGCCTTTGTGCTCACGGCGGTGGCTGCAGCGGTGGCCACGCTGGTCACCAGCGTGGCTGGCCGCACGGGTGCCGTGGTCTTGACGGTGGCCGACGTGGCGGGCGCAGCTCCGCTGGCCAGCCCTGCTTTCAGCGGCGCACCCACTGCGCCCACGGCAGCGCCAGGATCCAGCAACACCCAACTGGCCACCACGTCGTTTGTGCAAGCGGCGGCCACCATGGCCGCGCCTTCGGCCATGGTGGCGCACTTTGCCCGCGCAACGCCTCCGGCTGGGTGGCTAAAGGCAGACGGCAGCGCCGTCAGCCGCACATTTTTTGCAGCCTTGTTTTCGGCAATTGGCACCACCTTCGGCATTGGAGATGGCTCAACCACCTTCAACCTACCCGACCTACGCGGCGAGTTCCTTCGCGGTTGGGATGATGGTCGAGGTCTGGACGTGGGGCGCTCGTTCGGCACAGTGCAGGGCAGCCAAAACTTATCCCACAACCACGGCGGCGCGACCCCAGCAGCCGGGGAACATACGCACACCGCCACAACAAACTTCGGATCCACCCCATCTATCAACCAGCCTTACCGGCTGCTGGGAGACGATGGCGCATTCGACAACATCGTCAATAGCTCGACGCCAGGCGTTAACTCGGCTGGAGAACACCAGCACGGCATTCCGGTGGACGGCGGAAGTGAGGCACGCCCCCGCAACATCACTCTGCTCGCCTGCATCAAATTTTGAGACACACACACATGCAAGCCTACCAATACACCCCAGCAGGCATCTACGCTGGCACCCGACGTGGCCGCGCTGCTGATCAACGCCACCCATTGACAAACCCCGCAATGTAAGAGCGCGGCACACACGGCGCCGCGCTCGCCTCGCGCGAGAGATGCCCCGACACTTGCACAGCAGGCTCACACAGCAGCCACCGCCCACCAGCCAAGGACCCCACCTCTATGTCGCTCGACCAGTACCACCACGGCGTTCGCGTTGTCGAAATCACCGAGGGCACCCGCCCCATTCGCACCATTGCCACCGCCATCATCGGCCTGGTGGCCACAGGCCCGGCGGCTGACGCGGACGCGTTCCCGCTCAACACCCCGGTGTTGGTCACCGACGTGTACGCCGCCATCGGCAAAGCCGGCGCCACCGGCACGCTGGGTAAAACGCTCACCGCCATCAGCCAGCAAACCCGCCCGGTGATCGTGGTGGTGCGCGTGGAGTCCGGGGTAGACGACGCAGCCACCACCACCAACGTGATCGGCACGGTGCTCGGCACCGGCCAGCGCACCGGCCTCAAGGCCCTGCTCAGTGCGCAGGCCATGCTGGGTGTAAAACCCCGCATCTTGGGCGCCCCGGGCCTGGACTCGCCCGCTGTGGCCGCCGAGCTGGCCAGCGTGGCGCTGCAGCTGCGCGCCGTGGCTTACGCCAGCTGCTGGGAATGCGACACGGTGGCCGAAGCCCTGGCCTACCGGGCCGACTTTGGTGCCCGTGAGCTCATGCTCATTCACCCCAACTTCCAAAGCTGGGACACCGTGGACAGCGCCCCCGCAGAAGCGCCCGCCGTGGCCTATGCCCTGGGCCTGCGCGCCAAGATCGACTTCGAAACCGGCTGGCACAAGACCATCAGCAACGTCGCCGTGAATGGCGTGACGGGGATCAGCAAAAGCATCTTCTGGGACCTGCAAAGCAGCGCGACCGACGCGGGCCTGCTCAACGAAGACGGCATCACCACGCTGATCAACGCCCAGGGCTTCAAGTTCTGGGGTTCGCGCACCTGCTCTGACGAACCGCTCTTCTCGTTTGAGAGCTCGGTGCGCACCGCGCAGGTCCTGGCCGACAGCATCGCCGAAGCCCACATGTGGGCCAACGACAAGCCGCTGCACCCGTCCATCGTGAAAGACATTTTGGAAGGCGTGAACGCCAAAATGCGCGAGCTGAAAACGCTGGGCTACATCCTCGACGGCGCAGCCTGGTACGACGAAACCATCAACACCGCCGACCGCCTGAAAGAAGGCAAGCTGGTCATTGACTACGACTACACGCCCATTCCCCCGCTTGAAGATCTGGCCTTCCGCCAGCGCATCACCGACCGGTATTACGCCGAGTTCGCCGCCCGCGTGAACGCCGCCTGAGCGGCCACACCACCCGCGCCCACCCCACACCGCACCCCACCGCATAGAGGCCCCCCATGGCACTGCCCAAAAAGCTCAAGAACTTCAACCTGTTTGTGAACGGCCTCAGCTACGCCGGGCTGGTGCCCGAGGTGACCCTGCCCAAGCTGACCCGCAAAACCGAGGACTACCAGGCCGGCGGCATGCAAGGCCCGGTGAAACAGGCGCTGGGCATGGAAGGCCTGGAAATGCAGTGGACCATGGGCGGCTTCGACCGCGAAACCCTGGCCCAGTGGGGTGTGACCACCGTGGCCGGGCTGCTGCTGCGCTTTGCCGGCGCCTTGCAGCAAGACGACACCGGAGCCATCACCGCGCTGGAAGTGGTGGTGCGCGGCTACCACACCGAAATGGACCCCGGCACCGCCAAGGCTGGCGACAAGACCGAGATCAAGATCACCAGCGCGCTCAGCTACTACAAGGTCTCAATGAACGGCGTGACGGTGATCGAGATCGACATGGTCAACAGCGTGTACGTGGTCAACGGCAAAGACTTGGCGGCAGCCGAGCGCCTGGCGCTGGGCCTGTAACGCCATCACAACCCAGCCCACGCAACGAATAACCCCCCGCGAAGCGTCGACCCCCGCCGGGCCATGAGTTCCCGGCGGGTGCGAGAAGCCAAAAAACACCGCACCATGCCCACCATCCACCTCGACACCCCCATTCGGCGCGATGGCCAGACCATCGCCGTCATCGAACTGCGCAAACCCGCCGCCGGCGAGCTGCGCGGCTTGTCCATGCTTGCCCTGCTGCAGATGGACGTGGACGCCATCGCCACGCTGCTGCCCCGCATCAGCACCCCCACCGTGAGCAAGCCCGAGGCCCTGCAAATGGACCCCGCCGATCTGCTGGCTGTGGGGGTTGAGGTAGCGGGTTTTTTGCAGCAGAAAGCCGAGACCACGGCCTACCCGCCGCAGTAGAAGACGCCATGGCCGACGTGGCCATCGTTTTTCACTGGCGCCCCGCAGACATGGACCCCATGAGCCTGGGTGAACTGATGCAGTGGCGCGAACAGGCCCGGGTGCGCCACCAGCCCGAAGAATAAGGACACCGCACCACCATGGCCGACCTGAAACTCAAAGTCATCATGGATCTGGCCGACAAAGCGGCCGGCCCATTGCGCAACATCACACGCGGCAGCAAAGAAGCCGCCCAGGCCCTCAAGGCCGCGCGCGACACCGTGAAAGCGCTCAACGACCAGCAGCGCAAGGTGGACGGCTTCCAGAAACAGCAAGCCGCCCTGAAAGCCGCCAGCACTCAGACCAAGGTGCTGCAACAAAACGTGGACGCCCTCACCCGCGCCCACGGCGCCAACACCCCGCAGGTGAAGGCGGCAGAGAAGGCGCTGGCCAAGGCCACCACCGAGTTCAAAAAACAGCGAGACGCCGCCCTGCGGCTGCGCAGCGAGCTGAACAAAGCAGGTATTGGCAATTTGGCCGAAGCGCAAGCCCGCATCACCCGCGAAACCGCCGCAGCCACCGCGCAGATTGAGCGGCAGACCAACCGGCTCAAGGCTGCAGGCGGCATGCAGCGCCTGGGCTTGGGCGACAACCTGCAACGCATTGGCGACAAGGTGAGCCAGCTGCGCAACCAAGCCGCCGTGGGCCTGGCCGCTGGTGGTTATGCGTTCAAACGGTTCTTTTTGGATGTGGCCGCAGACTTTGAGCGATTTGAGGGCGCGCTGACAACCATTGAGGGTTCTTCGACCAAAGCCAAAGAGTCGATGGCGTGGGTTCAGAACTTCGCGGCCACCACCCCCTATCAACTGGCAGAAGTCACTGAGGCTTTTATCAAGCTGAAGGCCCGAGGGTTCGACCCAAAAAACGGCGCCCTTGCCACGCTTGGTGACACCGCTTCTGCACTCCAGCTTAGTGGCGGTGTGCTTCAGGCTGTTGAGGCCTTGGCAGACGCGGTGAACGGCGAGGGTGAGCGACTTAAAGAAGCCTTCAACATCACCCAGTCCGTGAAGGGTGACGAAATCACCTACTTCTACAAGGATTTGAAAACCGGCGCGGATATGAGCGCGACAGCCAACAAAAGGAACCGCACAGAAATCGAAAAGACGCTGACCACCATTCTCCGTGGGCAATTCGGTGGGGCCATGGTCCAGCAGTCCAAAACCTGGGCTGGAATGATGTCGAACATGGCCGACCAGTGGACTCGGTTCACCAACACGGTGATGTCGGCGGGGTTGTTCGATTTCATGAAGAACAAGCTGAGCGGCCTGCTGGCCACACTGGACCGCATGGCCGCCAATGGCCAGCTGCAGGCATGGGCAGAAAAAACCGGCGCAGCTTTCATGCTGGTGGCTGAAAACACCTGGGCATTTTTTGAAGGCATCCGCGCCGTGCTGACGCGCCTGGCCGACTTTGTGGGCGGCTGGAAGAACCTGGGCATCATCTTGGTGGCCTTGAAACTGTTGCCGCTGGTGTTGCTGCTGGGCCAGCTGGGCATGGCGCTGGCCGTGGGCGCCAAGCTGGCGCTGCTGTTTGCCACCGGCACCGCCACCGCAGGCGCCGCCCTGGGCGTGGTGGGCACCGCGCTGGCCAGCGTGGGGCGGCTTCTTTTGCTCAACCCTTTGTATTTAAAAATCGCCTTTATTGCCGGAATTGCGCTGCTGATCTACAAGAACTGGGCAGGAATCAGCAGCTTCTTCAAAAACATGTTTTCTGAAATCCATTTGGGCGCCAGCTTCTTGTTGACAGCGTTCACCGATCTAGGTGGGCAAATGATGCGAGGCTTAGTCTACGGAATCGGTACTGGTGCTTCGTGGGTGCGCGACGCCATTGGCAAGGCCGCCGATTCGGCCATCGGCTACTTCCGAGAGAAGCTGGGCATCAAAAGCCCCAGCCGCGTGTTCATGGCCGCCGGGCACCACGTGGGCGAAGGCGCCGCCATCGGCATCAGCCGCAGCGCAGCCCTGGTGCAACGCGCATCCGCAGGCCTCACCGCCGCCGCCCTGGTGCCCGGCATGGCCATGGCCGGCGCCCGCATTGACGCCCGCCCACCGCTGGGCGCAGGCGCCAGCAGCGCGCCCACCATGGTGCAGGGCGACACCATCACCATCCACGTGAGCGCCGCCCCGGGCCAAGACCCCCAAAGCCTGGCCCGCGCCATTGCCGCCGAGCTCGACCGCCGCGCCAGCGCCAAGCAAGCCCGCGCCCGCGGCTCACTCACCGACATCAACTGAGAGTCCCCCGCACCATGCTCATGGCACTTGGTCAATTCGTGTTCAGCCTGAAGACCCTGGCATTCCAGAGCCTGCAGCGCCAAACCGCCTGGCGCCACGCGCAAAACAGCCGGGTAGGCGCCCGCGCCGCCAGCCAGTTCCTGGGCCCGGGTGACGACACCATCACCCTACCCGGCGTTGTGCTGCCTGAGTTCGGTAACCGCATCAGCCTGGACGAACTGCACACCATGGCCGACGCTGGCCAGCCCCTGGCGCTGGTGGACGGAACGGGCCGGGTGTATGGCCAGTGGGTCATCACCGACAAGACCGAAACTGGAAGCCACTTCACCACACTGGGCCAGCCCAAGCGCATCGAATTCAGCCTGAGCCTGCGCCGGGTTGACGACAACATTGTGGACAGCCGCACCGCCCCCACGCCATGACCCCCACCAGCAACCACACCACCCCGGCCTACCGCCTGGTGGTGGACGGCAAAGACATCACCCCCACCGTGCGCGCCCTGCTGGTGGGCTTGAGCCTGACCGAAGCGCGCGGCGACGATGCCGACACGCTGGACCTGAGCCTGAGCGACCACGACGGCGCGCTGGCCCTGCCACCCAAGGGCGCCATCATCACCCTGGCGCTGGGCTGGCTGGGGCAGGCGCTGGTGGACAAAGGCACCTTCAAGGTGGACGAAGTGGAGCACGGAGGCGCGCCCGATGTGCTCACCATTCGCGCCCGCGCCGCAGACCTGAGCGCGCAGCTGCGCAACCGGCGAGACCAGAGCTGGCACGCCAAAACGCTGGGCGACATTGTGAACACCATCGCCCAGCGCAACAGCCTGACGCCGCGCGTGGCGCCAGCGCTGGCCAGCCGCGCCATTGCGCACATTGACCAGACCAACGAGAGCGACATTGCCTTTCTCACCCGCCTGGCGCAGCGCTTTGACGCGGTGGCCACCGTGAAGGCCGGGTGCCTGCTGTGTTTGCCAAAAGGCAGCAACACCACCGCCAGCGGCAAAACCCTGCCCACCATCACCCTCACCCGCGCCAGCGGCGACCGCCACAGCTACAAAACCGCCGACCGCGACAGCTACACCGGCGTGGTGGCCTACTGGCACGACGGCGCGCAAGCCAACCGCAAGAGCGAGGCCGTGGGCACCCGGGTGAACGCCAAAACGCTGAAAGACACCTACGCCAACGCCGCCGACGCCCAGCAAGCCGCCCAGGCAGCATGGCAGCGCATACAGCGCGGCTTAGCCACCATGACCCTCATGCTGGCCCAAGCCAACCCGGCCCTGGTGCCCGAAACCCCGGCGCGGGTGAGCGGCTTCAAGCGAGAGATTGACGGCACCGACTGGTGTGTGGTGCGCGTGAGCAGCCATCTGGATGAGAGCGGGTACACGCAGGGCGTGGAGATGGAGCTGGGTGGGGTTTGAGTTTCCGAACATTTACGTAAGCAAACGCGGCCCGGCCGCTTCCATCAGACTCTCATCAGCTTCTGCAGGTCTTTTTAGACGCACTGATCGTTCCATCCTTACAGACGAACTTGTCGCCAGTGCAGTGCGAGATGCCACCTTTCTTGCCCGAGCACGGTGTGTTTGCTGCGACCGATTTCTGGGCTTGCACCATGCCCAGAACCATTGCAAATGCCAGAAAAAAAACACGCTTGCTCATCAAAGCCTCCCTTCTTGTACCCGAACACCCAGAACCGTCGGCTCTTCGCCGATGCTCATGTCGCATTCGTAAATGACGTTGGTGTACGCACCAAACCCGTTTTGAAACTGCGCCTTGTCACCCAACAAGGTCACCACATCAAGCTGAGATCCACTCCATCGATACCTGCTGAACTTGGGTTCCAGCGTTCCGTCGACCCACTTCACAGAATGACTTGCCAGCTTTTCAATCTGGGCTGGGCACTTGTACCCGGCTGATATGACCAACTTTTCACCGATGCACGGCAGACTCTTTTGACACTCCGCATGCGCAGCCTTCGCGGCCTCTGCATTCGCGGCTTTCTCTTCGTCGCTGTCGCCGCACATGGTGACCGAGCCAGCGACTATGGCGATCAACACGACACCTCCAATCAGCGCGTCTTTGGTGTTTGCCTTGGTTTTGGTGGGGCTCCCTGCCCCACAGTTTGGGCATGTTTTTGCCTCTGTTGAAACCTCTTTTTTGCACTCTCTGCAAAGCTTTATCGCCATAAGTTGCACCTTCCTTAATGTTGCTTCAATTGCTCAAAAACGCCCGCTTGATCGCCCGTGCCGTGCTGTCGGCTTAATCGGAAGGTGATTCGCCTTCTCTCAGCTTGTACACGCAGGCGGTGTGGATGGGTGTCTGATCCGTCAAGGTGTCCGCACCTTGACATAAGCAAAGAAAGCCCGCCCCCCGGATCCAGGCGCCAGCTGTATCAGCAGGGTGCCCTGCTCACCCGACCAGCGAATGACGTACTCATTGTCAAACGATGACGGCGCGGGCTTGAAGCCCATCAAAGGCAAGGCCTCTTCGCTGTAAGGCAGGTCTGCATGCACCGTGATCCAGTCGGCCAGCCCGTTGATAAACACCACCTCGGTTTTGTTTCGGTAAGTGCACTTTTCACCGTACTTGATGGATTCGCAGCCGGTTGGGTCGCCCAACTGCTGAGCAACCACACTGGGCGCCTGTTCGGCCAGCGCAGGCACGTCTACCAGCGGCGTGGGCGCGGGCGCAGCGGCTGGCGCAACGGGCGCCGGTGTGGTGCTGGGTGGCTCACCGCATGCCGCCAGCAGCGCAAGAGCTGCGGCGCCGCAAATGCTCCAGCGCGTCATCACAAAAGCAAATAAGCCAAACGCCAGCGGTTTTGCTGCCATGGATTCCCCTCCCTTTTGTTGGTCAGCGCTCAATCGGCGCCGTGGACCGGATCGTTTGCAGCGGGTTCAAGCCGCCTTCTGTTTCTGGACCGCAGAAAGCACCGCTCTCGCTGCTGCGCGGCCTTGTGTGTCGGCTGCGCGGTAGTTGTCAATCAGCGCCTGCTCTTCTTTGGCCAGCGTGGCTATGGGCGTGCGGTGGCCTGTGATGACGTAAGCCACATCCACACCCACCAAGGCAATGGATTCCAGGTATTGGGCGTCGGGGTACCGTTTCCCAGACTCGTACAGGCTCACAGCCTGCACCTGTACACCGCCAGCCTCAGCCATTTCGGCTTGCTTCAGGCCCAGGCGAGAGCGTTCGTCTTTAAGTCGTTCGTGAATACCCATATGCGTAAGTGGGACATTCTCACATACTCAAATGCGTAGGTAGAATGCACCCATTGTGTAACGGTTAATTCCTCAATATTAAATGAACCGCCCCGAAAAACAACCGAAAAATGTCAGCGTTCGCCGCCGTCGATCAGATGCCGGTGTTGACAACGACAGACCGATTGCACTTCGGCTCAAGCCTGAAGAGCGGCAGACCATCGCCTCGCTGGCGGATGCGGACAACCGGTCGATGGCTGCGATCTGCCGCATGGCGGTGCTGGCCGGGCTTCCCAAGCTCAAGCTGCAAATTTCAAAAGGGGACTGACATGAGCACACACCACCACCCTTCCGGCCCGCCGCGCATCGAGCAGGCTTTGCGCTCCGCCTTCACCAGCCAGGGGCGACATGAAGTCATGGAAACCGTGGGCTGGGACAAGAGCGCGGTAAGCCGTTTTTTGGATGGTCAACAAGGCGTGCCCATTGACAAGCTGGACAAGCTGGTGGGCGCCGTGGGCTTTGTGCTGGTGACCCGCGAATACCTCGACGCCATCGTCACCCTGAGCCGCGTTGGCGTGAACTGCGAATGCGCCAGGGCTGGCCAAGGTGAGTGCGGCATCAGCTGCAAATAAGGACAACAACCCATGCGCTTCCGCTGCCCCCACTGCAACACGCTGAGCAATGTGCGCAACAGCGAACAGCAAAGCCCGACGGTCACCTATCTGTATGTGCAGTGCACCAACCTGGAATGCGGCCACAACTGGCGCGTGGACGCCGCCGCAGCCCTGACGCTGAGCCCCAGCGCCCGGCCCCGCACCGATGTGCTCATCCCCCTGAGTCCTTATGTGCGCCGCGCAGCGCTGGGCATGCACATGCAACTGGCCCCCGCCGGCGAACACAAGGGCTCTGGCCCCCTGCAGCTTGACCTGATGGACGAAGACGGCCCCATCACCCAGCACCCCAGCTGACGCACCGGCCACCCGGCCACCCAACCCACCGAACAACCACCCGCCCAGCGCCTGCAAAAACAGGCGCGAGGCCTTCTTTTGCCCAAAAACCAGGAAACACCATGAAAACACCTGCCGCCAGCCAACAAAACCCAACCGCCCAGCGCCGCAGCTGCGACAGCCTGGGCGCCTGCCAATGCCGCTTGCCCGCCTGCAGCGGCTGCACCTGGGTGGCCACCAGCGCCACCCGCCTGGCCGGTCATGCCTTTGCCCCGGGCGTGGTCACCGTCCACCCCAGCGCCCGCCGCGCTGCCCTGCGCCGCTGGCTGCGCATGGCCTACCGCTGGGCGCGCATCAGCCTGCTGGTGGCTGTGGTGCTGGTGTCGCTGGCCATGGCCGCGGGCTACCTCGTGGGCTCTTACATGGGTGGGGTTTAAGCCATGACCACCAACACATTCCCCAAGGTGAATTCCTTCGACGACTTTTTGTCTGTCGAAATTTCGCCCGCGAACCGCTTCATTTTCTACATAAGCCCGCCGAGCAAGGCGTTTGGTTTGGGTCGGCGTTGGATCGGCCAAGAGTTTCGTCTGGATGACCAAGGCCGCCAGTGGACTCGCTTCATCGACCGCCTCGTGGTCGACGACTTCGGCGCGCTGGTGGAGGTGCCCCAGTGAACCGCTGGCGCGTCACCCACGTGGCCCCCAGCGGCCGGCGCCACCGCCTGCTGGTGAGCGCAGCCACCCACACATCAGCAGCCGCACAGGCCGAGCTGGCCCTGGGTGCCGCGCGTGCGCTCTCGTGCATCCGCCTGCCTGCTGACCCGACCACCTGCCAAAACAACAACAACCCAACCCCATGTCAGACCTGCTGAGAGACATTGCCGAGCGCCTTCAGGCGCCGCCCTTTGGCATGAAGCCCAAGGGCAAATACCTGCGGGCGGGCGTGTGCCCGTCTTGCGGGAAAGAAAGCCTGTGGACGTGGCTTGAAAGCCCATGGGTGACCAAGTGCGAGCGCTCCAACAACTGCGGCGCTGAATACCACGCCAAAGAACTGTTCAGCGACCTTTTTGAAAGCTGGACCGACCGCTACCAACAGCCCGAGGCCGACAAGCCCGAAGCCGAGCGCAACCCCAACGCCGCCGCCGACGCTTACCTCAAGCTGGGCCGGGGTTTTGACCTGGCGCTGATCAAAGGCACCTACACCCAGGAGCACTACCACGACCCCCGGGCCGACAACGGACGGGGCGCAGCAACCAGCACGGTGCGCTTTGTGGTGGCCAACACCTGGTGGGAGCGCCTCATTGACAAGCCCGCCCGGTTTGGCAAGAAGAAGGCCAACTTCAAATACGGCGGCACCTACGCTGGCCACTGGTGGGCGCTGCCCGGCCTGCACTTTGACGCACCCCGGCCCGACGACACACCCGAAACCCCCAAGCCGCCCGCCGAGCTATGGCTGGTAGAAGGCATCTTCGACGCCATTGCCATGGCCCACCATGGCCTGGCCGCCGTGGCGCTGCTGAGCTGCAACAACTACCCCGCCAACGAGCTGGCCGCGCTGCGCAAGCACCTGCAGGCCCAGGGCGGCCAGGTGAAAGAACCCGCCCTGGTGTGGGCGCTGGACGGCGACAAGGCCGGGCGCGACTACACCAGGAAATGGGTGAAGAAAGCGCGCGAAGACGGCTGGGTGTGCAAGGCCGCGCAGATACCGCAGAAAGGCAAGAGCAAGCAAGACTGGAACGACCTGCACCAAAAGGGCCTGCTGGGTGAAGACCAGGTCAAGGAATACCGGTACCACGGCGCGCTGCTGATTGCGGCCAGCGCGCAAGACAAGGCGCTGCTGATCTACAACCACAACGGGCAAAAAGACCAGTTCGAGGTTGAGCACGGCAACCGCCTGTACTGGTGGAAGCTGGACATAGAGCGGTACCGCAAAGCCGCCGAACAGCTGAAAGACGACATTGACGCGGGCCACAAGCCCTACATGAGCGAAGAGGAAATGCGCAACGCCGCGCTGCTGGAAAGCGGCACGCTGCAGCCCATTGCCAACTGCAACCCGCAAGCGCTGTATTACCAGCGCAACGAAGTCACCCAAGAGGCTTGGTACTACTTCCGCGTTTCCTGGCCACACGATGCGCCGGTGGTCAAAGGCACGTTCACCGCCGGGCAGCTCACGGCGGCCAGCGAGTTCAAAAAGCAATTGCTCCACATCGCCCCAGGCGCCATGTTCACCGGCAGCAGCAGCCAGCTCGAACGCATGATGCTGCGCCAGCTGGAGAACCCCAAGGTGGTGCAGACGGTGGATTTCATCGGCTACAGCGCCGCGCACAAGGTGTATCTGCTGGGCAAGGTGGCGGTAGCAAACGGTCAGATCATCGAGGCCAACGCCGAGGATTACTTCGAGGTCCAGCGCCTGTCCATCAAGAGCCTGCAGAGCAGCATTGACCTGGAGATCAACACCGACCGCGACGCCTATACCCTCGACTGGTTCACACACCTGTGGAACGCCTTCGGCCCCAAGGGCGTGGTAGCGCTGGCGTACTGGCTCGGCAGCTTGTTCGCTGAGCAGGTGCGCGCCGAGCAGAAGAGTTTCCCCTTTCTGGAGATTGTGGGTGAGCCGGGCAGCGGCAAAAGCACGCTTATTCAGTTTCTATGGAAGCTCTTCGGTCGGAATGACTGGGAGGGGACTGACCCCTGCAAATCGACGGCTGCTGGGCGCATGCGCACGTTTTCGCAGGTTTCAAATCTGCCGACTGTGTTGATTGAGGCGGATCGTGAGACCAAAACAGGCGGCAGCGCCCATGTGCGCAGCTTCGACTGGGATGAGCTGAAAGACGCCTACAACGGCAACAGCATCCGCACCACGGGCGTAAAGACCGCCGGCAACGAGACTTACACACCGCCGTTCAGGTCTTCCATCGTCATCAGCCAGAACAACACCGTGGCGGCCTCGCAGCCGATCATGGAACGCATCTGCCACATGACGTTTGACACCAAGGGCTTCACGCCCGCGTCGTTCGAGTCGGCCAGAGCCATTGAGAAGTTCGAAACACGAAATGTCAGCGGCTTCATGCTGGCCGCGCTCAAGCACGAAACGGCGGTGATGGAGATCGTGTCCACCCAGACGGACGGAATGATCAAGCACTTGCTGGACCAGGACGGCATTCACAAACCCCGCCTGGCCAAGAACCACGGGCAGCTGCTGGCCTTTGCCACGGCGCTGCGCCACCTGGTGCGCATGACCGACGAACAGTTTGCCCAGGTGCAGGCGCAGCTGGTGCAGATGTGCCGCGAGCGCCAACAAGCCATCAACGCAGACCACCCGCTCGTGCAGGAATTCTGGGAGAGCTTCGACTACCTGGACAGCTTGTCTCCAGCGCCACCCGCTGGCACGTATGTAGCCCCCGGCCACGAGCTGCGCCCGGTGCTCAACCACAGCCGCGACACCAAGCTGATCGCCGTGAACCTGAACGAATTCGTGGAAAAGGCCAGCGCCCACCGCCAGCAAGTGCCCCTGCTGGCTGAGTTGAAGAAGGTGCTGCGCACCAGCAAAACGCGCCGGTTTGTGGACGTGAAGACCGTCAACAGCGCCATCAAAACGCGCATGCAAGGCGCCGAAGAAGTGGCCAAGACCGTGCACTGCTGGATTTTTGAGCGCCACGGTACCGGCACCGGCAAGGCCCGCAGCTGAAGCGCCGCCACACAACCACACCCAACCACCACCACAGGAGAGCACCGCATGAGCACCGCACACCTCAAGCCGCAGCCCACCGCCGAGCAAATGGCCCACGCCCTGGCCGCCATGCGCAAGAAGAAGGCCTTTGCCACCTGGCCCGCCAGCCTGGACGAAGCCCGCGCCGACCCCTGGCGCGAGCGGCTCATTGCCGTGAACGCCTGGGCCACTGGTGTGCGCGAGCGCCAGGTGTTGGCCGCCCGCACCAAGGCCCGGCTGAACGCCACCGCAGAGCAACGCCTGCAGCTGACAGCGAAGCACCACCAAACCGATTGCAAACGCGCCGCCAGCGGTGAGCGCGATGAGTAACCACCCCTTGACCCACTTGACCCACCACTGAAGGAAGAACCATGAACTGCGATTGCAAAGAAGCCCTGGAAGCAAAGCTGCTCGAAAAACTGAAGCAGGAAACGCCAGATGGCGCAAACCACAGCGTCCATCTGAGCGGCTACGGAATGGTCATCGTCGGCAATAAATTTACTTACCGCCCATGCATGGAGGTCATCCAGTCGGTTGACCTGCCGCGCAAAGCCGGTGGGTGGAAGAACACAAAACCGAAGCTGAACATGTTCTTCAGCTACTGCCCGTTTTGCGGAAAGTCGGTGAATGCTGAGAAGCCTTCGGATATGGAAGGCGGTGCAGCATGCGCCGACAAAAGCACATCTTCTGAAATGCTCGCCGCCTTGATCGTGGCCCGCGAAACCATCTGTTTCGACCGCAACGCCTACGCAGAGGCCAACACACCGAAGGGTGGGCGCCGAATTGACCCGTACGACCGCGATGTTCTGGCCGACTACGACGCTGCACTTCTGCAGATCAATGCCGCGATCGTGAAAGGCGGTGCAGCATGACCGCCGTAGCAGCCGAAATCACCGGCAAGCTGGATGCGTTTGTGATCCATGACGCCATGCGCGCACCGGGGCGAGGCAGGATTGACCCTATCACCGTGATCTTGCGCGACCAAAAAGGTCGGGGGCAGGTCATTGTCGAGTGTTACGGATCTGCATGGTCCTGCTACTTCGGCAGCATCGGCGGAGAGACGCTGCGCGGGTTCGTCGGTGGCTGCGATGAGTATTACCTCGCCGGCAAGCTGCAAGGTTTTGGACGAAAAATGTCGAACAAGGCGAGAAAGCTTGAGGAGTCATACCTCCAAGATATCGCCCGCGCCATCATCGGTGTGCTGAAAGGAGGTGCAGCATGACCATCCTCACCCCCATCCGCCTCTACATCGCCGGGCCCATGACCGGCCTGCCCGACTTCAACTACCCCGCGTTCAACGCTGAGGCCCGCGTGTGGCGCTGCCGGGGTTTCCACGTGGAAAACCCCGCCGAAGGCCCGGACCTGAGTTCGTGGAGCGAATACATGCGCCGCGCGCTGCGCCAGCTGCTCACGTGCGAGGCCATTTGCCTGCTCCCCGGCTGGACGCAAAGCAAGGGCGCTACCACCGAGTGGCTGGTGGCCAGCCTCATGGGCATGAGCATCATTTACCACGAGCCACCCGGGCGCCTGCAGCTGCGCCTGTTCCGCTGGCTGGGCCGCCTGATGCCCGCCACCGGCACGGTGATCACGATCAAGCCCCACCGGCTGCTGCAAGCCGCGAAGAAGACGCTGGAAGAAAACGCCCACCTGGCCGACGGCGACAACTGCACATTGCTCGACCTCAAGCGGGTTGTGGAAATGATGGAAGGCGGTGAGGAATGCTGAGCAAACACGCACTGAAGGCGGCCGCCGTGTCGCCTTGGCTGGCAGAAGACCAGGCCTACCAGCGCCACCACATGGCGTGCCCGGTGTGCATTGCTGCAGGCAAAGGCCATGGCCAGCGCTGCGCGGAGGGTGCTGCGCTGTGGGTGGCTTACGCGGAATCTGAAGCAGCGGGGGTGAGCCATGCAGCATGAAGCACAAGCAACCCCAAGCCGCGCGATCAACCCCTTCGCCGCATTGATGACCGGCCAGGCTACCCGGCGCCTGCCCGCGCTGGGCACGGTGGAGCTGGTGGTGGGCGGAAAGCGGGTGACCAAGGCCACGAAGACGGCGGACTTGATCACCGCATGCGCCATAGACGAAGAAGAGGCTCGGGATCTGGAAAAGGAGCGCAAGAAGCTCGACCGAGAGCGTGAGCTGGCGTACTACAAAAACCGGTACCAGCGCATCAAGGCCGACCCGGTTTTGTGGGCCCGGCGCAAGGCCATGCAGGCGGCGAGCAGCTCAGACCGGAACGAATACCGGCGGCAATATTACGAGGCCAACCGCGCCCGCATCAACGAACAAAAACGCGCCCACGCCGCCCGCCGGCGAGCCACGCAAACCGACGCCGAACGCAAGGCACACGCCGAGGCTGAGCGTGATCGCTACAGACGCAAGCGCGAGCAGCTGCTGCAACAGCGCCGCGATGAACGTGCCAACAACCGCGAGGAGGTGAACGCGCGCCAGCGGCTGCGCAGGCAGCTGGCAAAAGAGAAGGCTTTGAAGATGGCTGAAAAATTGGTGGGTGGGTTGGGGCAGGAAGGCGGTGCAGCATGACCCCGAAAGTGATCGATGTGTGCTGTGGCACCAAGATGATGTGGTTTGACAAAGCAGACCCACATGTGATTTTTGGCGATGCGCGGGCCGAAACCTTGACGGTGACAGACCGCAGCCATCGCAACGCGAGCGGCACGCGAACGCTGAAGGTGGAGCCTGATGTTTTGTTTGATTTCCGGGCTTTGCCGTTCCCAAGCGGCACGTTTCGCCTGGTTGCTTTTGACCCGCCGCATTTGGTGCATGTCGGGCCGCGCTCATGGCTGGCTGCCAAATACGGCAAGTTGGGAGCCGACTGGCGCGACGACTTGCGCCAGGGTTTTGCCGAGTGCTTTCGGGTGCTGGAACCCCATGGTGTGTTGGTTTTCAAGTGGAACGAGACACAGGTTCGACTGAGCGAGGTGTTGGCAACGACGCCGGAGAAGCCGTTGTTTGGGCAGGTGTCTGGGCGTAACGGCCTGACGCATTGGCTTGTGTTCATGAAAGGCGGTGCAGCATGAAAGCCATCGACCTATTCGCCGGCGCCGGCGGCTTCAGCACCGGCGCTGCCATGGCTGGTGTGCAAGTGGTGTGGGCGGCCAACCACTGGCCCGAGGCGGTTCAGGTTCACACCAGCAACCACCCGACCACGACGCACGCCTGCCAAGACCTGCAGCAAGCCGACTGGACCCAGGTGCCCGCTCACGATCTGCTGCTGGCATCGCCTGCATGCCAGGGCCACAGCCGCGCCCGTGGCAAAGAGCGTTCCCACCACGACGCGCAGCGCTCTACCGCCTGGGCCGTGGTGTCCGCGCTGGAATGCCACCGCCCCGAGGCAGGCATCATCGAGAACGTGCGCGAGTTCGCTGCGTGGACGCTGTTCCCGGCCTGGTGCGCGGCTATGAACGCGCTGGGCTACGCGCTTTCATTGAACGTCCTCGACGCGGCAGACCATGGCGTGCCGCAGCACCGCCAGCGCCTGTTTATCGTGGCCACGCGCAGCCGCCACCCGTTGGAGCTGCGCCTGCAGCAGCGCGAGCACACCGGCATAGGCAGCGCTATCGATTGGTCGGCCGGCAAGTGGTCACCCATCCACAAACCCGGCCGCAGCGCCGCCACGCTGGAGCGCATCAAGAACGGTCGGGCGCGTTACGGGCAGCGCTTTGTGGCGCCCTACTTTGGCAGCGGCTCAGGGCTGACAGGCCGCTGCATCAGCCGACCGATCGGAACGATAACCACCCGAGACAGATGGTCCGTGATCGACGGCGAAAACATGCGCATGCTTAGCGCCACAGAGGCCAAGCGCGCCATGGGTTTCCCGTCCAGCTACCAGCTGCCCGAGCGCCACAAAGACGCCATGCACATGCTAGGAAATGCCGTGGTACCGGTGGTTGCGGCTGACGTGATCAACGCTTTGAGGGCCGCAGCATGAACACCGCACAACACCCCCGACAGTCCACACACCTGCGCCTCGTTCACCCAGCGCCCAAGCAACCCACCCAGGCGCTGGCCAGCACGCCGGCCGCCACGCAGCAAGAGGCCGACTACACCCGGTCGGTATGGGCCCGTGTGGCCTGGGGTGTGGCTGGTTTTTGGGTGCTGGTGGTTTTGGTTTTGAGTTTTTGAGGTGGCGGCCATGACCAACCCTTTTGAACACATCACCAACACGCTGTGCCGTGGCGCCCGCTGGTCGCTGGACGCGATCACCGAGACGCCGGAACAACTGACAGGCAAAACGGAACAGATCCGCGCTTTCTTGCGACAGCACGGCCCAGCAACGGCTGTTGACTTGGCCAAGCTGGTCTGTTTGCCCAACACGGGCAGCGTGTCCGCTCTGCTGAAAGCCGACGTGGCCCGAGGCAGCATCTTCCGCCGGGGCCACAGCTACCACTGGAACCCCCAGTTCGACGCCGATTTGCAGCAGCGCCTGCAAGCGGCCGCAACCCTGCTGAGAGCCAACGGCTTCAGCGTTTCGAAAGGTATTTGATGACCAAGAACACCAAGATTGAGTGGGCTCACCACACGTTCAACCCCTGGATCGGCTGCACAAAGGTGGGGCCAGGCTGCGACAACTGCTATGCCGAGGCCGACTTTTCGACGCGCCGCAAGGTGGTGCAGTGGGGTGCCGGACACCCGCGCAAGCACACCGCCCCCAGCACCTGGGCGCAGCCGCTGCGCTGGAATGCCGAGGCCGAGCGCCTTGGTGTGCGCTACCGTGTGTTTTGCGCTTCTCTGGCCGACGTGTTTGACAACGAGGTGCCGGTGCAGTGGCGCATTGAGTTGATGTCGCTGATCTTGAAGACGCCGAATCTGGACTGGCTGCTGCTTACCAAGCGGGTCGGGAATGCCTTGCCAATGATGAAAGACGCCATGGTTGAGGCCGCATCTGAGCATGGTCAATCACGTTGGCCAGGTCTTGCATATTGGATTGGCGGCTGGTGGGACGGGAAGCCACCAGCAAACGTCTGGCTTGGCGCCACGATCACCAGCCAGACCGAGGCTGACCGCGACATCCCAAAGCTGCTGGCCGTTCCTGCAGCCAAGCGCTTTCTCAGTATGGAGCCGCTGCTGGGGCCGGTGGACCTGACGCGGCATTTTCTGCAGTGCTGCGGCTGCTTTGTCCCAGGTCGCCCAGGTGATGGGTGGATGCAGCCACCTGACCCACCGGCTTGCTGCGGGGACCTTGAGCCAACGGAGTTGGACTGGGTGATCGTGGGCGGAGAGAGTGGCCCCAACGCCCGCCCGATGCACCCAGACTGGGCACGCAGCCTGCGCGATCAGTGCCAAGCAGTTGGTGTGCCGCTGCTTTTTAAGCAATGGGGTGAGTGGCGTCAAGCCACAGATGGCGAATTGTGCAAGGGGTACGAATTTATCAAGGTCGGCAAGAAAGCCGCCGGCCGCCTGCTGGACGGCGTCGAACACAACGGGGTGCCCGCATGATCCCCGCCCTCTCAATCCGCCAGCCCTGGGCTTGGTTGATCGTCAACGGCTTCAAAGACATTGAGAACCGCGACTGGCGAACGCCATTCCGCGGCCGGTTTCTGGTGCACGCCAGCAAGACCATCACGCGGCGCCAATATGTCGAAGCATGTGCGCAGGTGAACGACCTGTTGCCCTTCACAAAAGACCACAGCTGGGCGGCCTTTGAAGACCTGCAGCTCGGTGGCATCGTGGGCCATTCAACCTTGGTGGACTGCGTGCAAGACCATCCCAGCCCATGGAAGCACGCAGGGAGCTGGGGGTTCGTCCTGGCCAACAGCGCGCCCTTGCCATTCACGCCCTACAAGGGCCGTCTGGGTTTTTTCAATGTGGCTGAAGGGGTCGTTCAAGCATGACAGATCGCCTCGATCAATCAGACCTGACGCGCCAGGAACTGGCCGTTGCGCTCAAGGTGAGCGACTCCACGGTGGGGCGCTGGCTGGCCGCAGGCCTGCCATACACTCCGGTGGGCGTCAAGGGCAAGCGTTTCAACCTGGCCGAAACGCGTCAATGGCTCCGGGAGGTTTACCCATGTCAACTTGGACAGACAAGCAAGGCCGGCGCCACGTCGGCATCATGGTCGCCGGCAAGCGCGTACATCGAATCCTCCCGGAAGGTGCAACTGCGGGTGATGCCAAGCAATTAGAGGCTGAGCTGCGCGCAGCCGTGGCGCACCGCCGGGCGCCCACGATACCGGGCGACCCGGCTTTGACGTTGGTGATGGGCATGTATCTGGACCACTGCGCCACACTGCGCAGCCCAGAGACGGCCCGATACCACGCACTGCGCCTGGGCCCTTGGGTGGAGCGGTACCGGGCCAGCCAGGCCCGCCAGTGCGGCGCGCACGTGATCAAAGACATGACCGGGAAGTACGCCCCGGCCACCATCAACCGCAGCCTGGGCGCGCTGAAAAAGGCTCTGCACATGGCATGGGAGCAAGGCCACACGCCCGAGGACTACAGCGCCCACGTGAAGCGCCTGCCCGAGAACAACGCCCGCGACACTCACTTGAGCATTGAACAGGTGCAGCAGATCTGCACACACGCCAGCGAGGCTGTGCGCGCTGCCATCTGGATTGCGCTGTACACGGGGTGCCGCCGTGGCGAAGTGCTGAAGATCCTGCCGGCCGATATCGGCCCGGACAGCATCACCATCCGTGCCGGCAACACAAAAACGCTGAAAACCCGCGTGGTGCCCATCATTGCGCCTCTGCGGCCGTGGCTGCAGCATCTGCCGCTGTCGATCAACTTTGAGGGCTTGAAAAGCGGGTTTCGCAGGGCCAGAGAAGCCGCAGGAATGACCGAGGTGCACTTTCACGACCTGCGGCACAGCTGCGCCACGATCATGCTGGCCAGCGGTGCGGATCTGTACACGGTGGCCAAGGTGCTGGGCCACAGCAGCATCAAGACCACCGAGCGCTACAGCCACCTGCAGATTGACGCGCAGCGCGCAGCACTGACCAAGGCGTTTGGCTGACCCCTGCCGGGATCACTTGGCGCGGATTACACCGGGGTTTACACAGGCCTTGGCGCCGTGGATCTGAGCAAAAAACAAAAAACCCCGTAAGTCTTTGATTTACGGGGTTTTTCTATGTGTCAAGTTGGTGGGCGGTGCAGGGTTCGAACCTGCGACCCCTGCCGTGTGAAGGCAGTGCTCTACCACTGAGCTAACCGCCCAAATTTGTTATTTGATTTCTCAGAAGTCTCAAATTATAGCGTGATTTTTGGCGAATTTTGTAGAACTGAAAACTTTTTCAAAAAGTGCGCTCTTGTCGCAAACCGTCAGGCGGCTTGCATCTGTCGCCATACCGTTTTTCCTTTGCATGCCTTGTCCAAGTCAAGCAACACGGCTTCATGGGCCTGCGCTTCTTGTTCGCTGGCCCCTACCACGGGCAGCTCAATACGACTGAGGTCAATCAGCACGATCTCACCGCACTCACCATCCGATGTCTCTAGGTCCATCAACAGGGCGTCCTGCCCTCGGGTCATGTTGATGTAGACATCGGCCAGCAACTCGGCGTCAAGCAAAGCGCCGTGCAAGGTGCGACCAGAGTTATCTACCCCGAGACGATCACACAGTGCATCCAAACCGTTGCGTTTGCCGGGGAACAGTTCTTTGGCCATCACCAGGCTGTCAGTGACCTGTCCAATGATGGTTTTCAGCGGCGGGCGGCCCAGACGCTCCAGTTCCTTGTTCAGGAAGCTGATATCGAACGGGGCGTTGTGGATGATCAGTTCTGCATCGCGCAGGTAGTCCAGCAGCTCGTCGGCGATTTGCCCAAACTTGGGCTTGTCTCGCAAAAACTCGTTGCTGATCCCGTGCACCTTGAGCGCGTCTTCGTGGCTGTCGCGTTCGGGGTTGACGTAGAAGTGCAGGTTGTTGCCGGTGAGCTTGCGGTTGAACAACTCCACGCAGCCAATTTCAATGATGCGGTCGCCGTTTTCAGCGGACAAGCCGGTGGTTTCGGTGTCAAGAACGATTTGACGCATGGGCTTTTCTCGTTTGAATCCCCGTAGAGCGGCTCAATGGCCTTCTTTGGCGTGGTTGATGGAGTACTTGGGGATCTCGATCGTCACGTCTTGCTGCGCCAGAATGGCCTGGCAAGACAGGCGGGACTGAGGCTCCAGTCCCCAGGCGCGGTCGAGCAGGTCTTCTTCGTTTTCATCGAGCTCGTTGAGGCTGGTGAAACCTTCGCGCACGATCACGTGGCAGGTGGTGCAGGCGCACACCATGTCGCAGGCGTGTTCGATGTTGATGTGGTTGTCCAGCAGTGCCTCGCAGATGGAGGTGCCGGCCGGTGCACTGACCTGGGTGCCTTGGGGGCAGTATTCGGGATGGGGCAGAATTTTGATGATCGGCATGGGGTTTCCTGGGCTTCCTTTAGGGGCGCGGTTCAGACTTCTTCGAGTTTCTTGCCCGCCAGCGCCTGCTGAATACCCCGGTTCATGCGCATGGCAGCAAAGGCTTCGGTGCCCTTGGCCAGCGCATCGGTGGCGGCCTCAATGACCGTGGCCTCGGTGCTGGCCAGGCTCTTGGCCAGCTGGTCTATCAGGGCATCAATGGCCTCGCGCTCGGCGGGTTCCAGCAGGTCGGCATCAACAGCCAATGCGCTGCGGGTGGCCACGATCATGCGGTCAGCGTCCACACGGGCTTCCACCAGGGCGCGGACGGCAATGTCTTGCTGGGCGGTGGCGAAGCTGTCTTGCAGCATGGCGGCGATCTGTTCGTCGGACAGGCCATAGGCGGGCTTCACGTCAACCCGCGCTTCCACGCCGCTGCCCTGTTCTTTCGCGGCCACCGACAGCAAGCCGTCGGCATCGACCGTGAAACTGACGCGGATGCGCGCCGCGCCGGCGGCCATGGGCGGAATGCCGCGCAACACAAAGCGTGCCAGGCTGCGGCAGTCGGCCACCAGATCGCGCTCGCCCTGCACCACGTGCAGCGCCAGTGCGGTCTGGCCGTCCTGGTAGGTGGTGAAGTCTTGCGCCAGCGCAGTCGGTATGGGGCTGTTGCGCGGCACAATGCGCTCCACCAGCCCGCCCATGGTCTCGATGCCCAACGAAAGCGGAATGACGTCCAGCAACAGCAAGTCACCGTCGCGGCTGTTGCCTGCCAGTGCATTGGCCTGAATGGCGGCGCCCAGCGCCACCACCTCGTCGGGGTTGAGGTTGGTCAGCGGCGCCTGGCCAAAGAACGCACCCACGGCGCTGCGAACAACCGGCATGCGTGTGGAACCACCCACCATCACGACGCCCTTGACGTCGTCCTTGGTGATGGCTGCGTCGCGCAACACCTTGCGCACCGCCGTCATGGTGCGGGCCGTGAGGGGTACCGTGCACGCCTCAAACTGCGCCGGGGTCACGGACTGGTTCAGCGTTTGACCAGCGATGTTTGCGGTGAAGACAACACGGCCATCGGCTTGCACCGATGAGAGTGCCTCTTTGCAGCGGCGGGCTTCCGCGTACAGGGCAGCGCGCTCGGAGGGAGTCAGCGCAACCACCACGCCGTGCTGCGCCAACACCCAGGCGGCCAGTGCCTGGTCGTAATCGTCGCCGCCCAGGGCCGAGTCGCCACCGGTGGCCATGACTTCGAACACACCCTGGGTGAGCCGCAAAATAGAAATGTCGAAGGTGCCACCGCCGAGATCGTAAATGGCATAAATGCCCTCGGACGCGTTGTCGAGCCCGTACGCAATGGCGGCAGCCGTGGGTTCGTTGATCAGGCGCAGCACGTTGATACCGGCCAACTGCGCAGCGTCTTTTGTGGCCTGCCGCTGAGCGTCGTCAAAGTAGGCGGGCACCGTGATCACGGCGCCGTACAGCTCGTCGTCAAAGCTGTCTTCAGCCCGAAAGCGCAGCGTGGCCAAAATTTCAGCACTGACTTCCATGGGCGTTTTGCGTCCGGCGATGGTTTGCACCACCGCCATGCCCTGATCGTCTACCACGGTGTAAGGCAGTTTGTCTGCGTCCACCACCTGCGCGCGGGTGCGGCCCATGAGCCTCTTGATCGAACTGATGGTGTTGGCCGGGTCGGCCACCTGCTTGGCCAGGGCGTCAAAACCAATTTGGCGGCCCGAGCCACCTTGAGAGGGATCGAGGTAGCGCACCACGCTGGGCAAAATGACCTGGCCCTGGGTGTCTGGCAAGCACTCGGACACGCCGTGGCGCACCGCAGCCACCAGCGAATGCGTGGTGCCCAAGTCAATACCCACCGCCACGCGGCGCTGGTGCGGATCGAGGGACTGGCCAGGTTCGGAAATCTGCAAAAGCGCCATGGGGTCGTGTTCTTGTAGGTACTGAAAATCGGAAGCGGCTTGCCAAGCAAAGCACCCGCTTGAACAGGACTTATTGTCCCAGTTGATCGAGCCGGTTCTCGACGTCGCGCGCAAAGCGCTCAACAAACATAAGGGCTCTGACCTGCCGTGCCAATTCGAGGAAATTGCGCTCTTCGTCGGCCGTGCGCTGCAAACCCAGCAGCATGCCGCGGCGCGTCTGCGCCACGTCGTCTGCCATGCGCTCCAGATCTTCGGCGCTGCTCGCCTCGTCAAGGTCTTCACGCCACTGCATTTGCTGCATCAGAAATGCAGCAGGCATGGACGTGTTGTTTTCTGCCTGGATAGGAGCGCCGTTCAATTCGCACAAATAGGCCGCGCGCTTGAGCGGATCTTTGAGGCGCTGGTAGGCCTCGTTGATACGCACCGACCACTGCATGGCCTGGCGTTGGGCCTGCGCATCGGCGGTGGTGAAACGGTCTGGATGGGCTTCGCGCTGCAAATTTTTCCAGCGCTCGTCCAGGGCGGCACGGTCCAGCGCGAACTGCGCAGGCACGTCAAAAATCTCAAAATCGTTGGACAACAGGTTCATGGCAAAGCAAGAAAGTGGTGGCACTACGGCGATCCCTGCCCGCGCACGCTGCGCGGGCAGAAAAGCGAAAAGCCGCCGGCACAGGCAGCACGGGCGGCTTGAGGAACAACGCAGAACGGATCAAATCCGGAAACTCTCACCGCAACCGCAACGGTCTCGCTCGTTGGGGTTGTTGAAGCGAAAACCTTCGTTCAGACCTTCACGCACAAAGTCAAGCTCGGTGCCGTCAATGTAAGCCAGGCTTTTGGGGTCGACCAACACTTTCACGCCGTTGTCTTCAAACACCACATCTTCTGGCGCGATTTCGTCGGCGTATTCCAGCTTGTAAGCAAGGCCCGAACAGCCGGTGGTTTTAACGCCCAGGCGCACACCCACGCCTTTACCGCGCTTGGTGATGTAGCGGGTAACGTGCCGGGCAGCAGCTTCAGAAATCGAAATGGACATGTGAATTGCGCCTTGGGTAGGCGTTCAGCGTTGTGTGTGACTGGAACGGTGGCATTTGGCCGGTGGCTGCGTGTGTGAACACGCTGCACAGCCCCATCCAAGCGTCGATCCTCAAGCGAGATGCTTCTTGCGGTAGTCGTCCACCGCTGCCTTGATGGCGTCTTCAGCCAGGATCGAACAGTGGATTTTCACCGGCGGCAGCGCCAGCTCTTCGGCAATTTCGCTGTTTTTCAGCGCAGCAGCCTGGTCCAGCGTTTTGCCTTTGACCCACTCGGTCACCAGCGACGAAGATGCAATGGCTGAACCACAACCGTAGGTTTTGAACCGGGCGTCTTCAATGACACCGCTCGTGGGATTTACCTTGATCTGCAGCTTCATCACGTCGCCACAGGCCGGCGCGCCGACCATGCCGGTGCCCACCGATTCGTCGCCCTTGTCAAACGAGCCGACGTTTCGCGGGTTTTCGTAGTGATCAACCACTTTTTCAGAATAAGCCATGGTATTTCTCCTTCAATGTGCCGCCCACTGGATGGTGGACAGGTCAATTCCATCTTTGAACATTTCCCACAAGGGGGACAACTCGCGAAGCTTTGCCACGTTTTCCTTGATGGTGGCGATCGCGTAGTCAATTTCTTCTTCGGTCGTCCAGCGACCAATCGTCATGCGCAGGCTGCTGTGGGCCAGCTCATCGCTGCGGCCCAGGGCACGCAGCACATAGCTGGGCTCCAGGCTGGCCGAGGTACAGGCCGAACCGCTGGAAACCGCCAGGCCCTTGATGCCCATGATCAGCGACTCACCTTCGACGTAGTTGAAGCTCATGTTCAGGTTGTGCGGCACGCGCTGGGTCTCGTGGCCGTTGATGAACACCTCTTCAATGTCCTTGAGGCCCGCCACCATGCGGTCGTGCAGGGCGCGAATACGCTGGTTTTCAGCGTGCATTTCTTCCTTGGCAATGCGGTAGGCCTCGCCCATACCCACACATTGGTGGGTGGGCAGCGTGCCCGATCGCATGCCGCGCTCGTGGCCACCACCGTGCATTTGGGCTTCGATGCGCACGCGCGGCTTGCGGCGCACAAACAAAGCACCGATGCCCTTGGGCCCGTATGTTTTGTGGCTGGTCAGGCTCATCAAATCCACCGGCAGATTTTTGATGTCAATGTCTACGCGACCGGTGGCTTGTGCTGCATCGGTGTGAAAGATCACGCCCTTGTCGCGGCAGACAGTGCCCAGCGCGGCAATGTCTTGAATGACGCCAATCTCGTTGTTCACAAACATGACCGAAGCCAGGATGGTGTCGGGACGGATCGCAGCCTTGAAGGCGTCCAGATTCACCAGGCCATCGGCTTGCACGTCAAGGTAGGTGACCTCAAAACCCTGGCGCTCCAGTTCGCGACAGGTGTCGAGCACAGCCTTGTGCTCTGTCTTGACCGTGATGATGTGCTTGCCTTTGGTCTTGTAGAAGTGCGCTGCGCCCTTCAGGGCCAGGTTGTTGGACTCGGTGGCGCCACTGGTCCAGACGATTTCGCGCGGATCGGCACCGATCAGGTCTGCCACTTGGTTGCGTGCGGTTTCCACCGCTTTTTCAGCTTCCCAGCCCCAGGCATGGCTGCGCGAAGCCGGATTGCCGAAGTGTTCGCGCAACCAGGGAATCATGGCGTCCACCACCCGTGGGTCGCAGGGGTTGGTCGCGCTGTAGTCCATGTAGATCGGGAAATGTGGCGTGGTCATGGCTGGCTCTGTGAAATGGCTGGCATGGTGAATAGGTGCGGCGCTTGGCTGCGACGTTGTCGGGCCATTGGCAGGCAGCAGGGCCTCTGTTTGGCTCTTCAAACCCGGGATTTATTTGGAAAAGGCTGCGCCAAGAGCAAACACCGAATTGGGTGCATTGACGCGGATCGGCTTGACGACAGAGGGGCTGGAAATGGCTCGCTTGATCATGGGAACGTTTTCCACCACCAACCCCTTGGCCAGTTGGTCGTCCACCAGAGATTGCAACGACACCGAGTCGAGAAAGTCGACCATCTTGGAGTTCAAGGCGGCCCACAGCTCGTGCGTCATGCAGCGGTTGCCTTCGCCGAGGCAGTTTTCCTTGCCGCCGCACTGCGTGGCGTCAATCGGCTCGTCCACCGAAACGATAATGTCGGCAACGGTGATTTCTGTGGCTTTGCGGCCCAATGTGTAGCCGCCGCCGGGGCCGCGGGTCGATTCAACCAGTTCATGCCGGCGCAGTTTGCCAAACAGCTGCTCCAGATAGGACAGCGAGATCTGCTGGCGCTGGCTGATGGCCGCCAGCGTGACAGGACCGTTGTTCTGGCGCAGGGCCAGGTCAATCATGGCGGTGACCGCAAAGCGGCCTTTTGTCGTGAGGCGCATTTTCAAGCTCCTTAAATGTTGGCTTGACCGTCGTTGGTTGATTCACGTGAAGAACGCCCCGTGAATCTCTGCTCCGCCCACCCTGCCCCTGCTATGGGCCGATACATCGAAGGCTTTCCCGACTGTTTTCGTCGAGTATACAGTAAAGCCTAGTGATTTGATCGACATTGTAACGCCACAGATCTCATTTGTCCAAGACAAACCGGGTTTAAAGAACCGATTTCGTCCAGCCCGCTCACAGCCTGTCTACCATCGGTTGACTGTGAAGTGCCGAATCCGAAAGGGATGTGTCGTTCCGCCGAAGGCCACACCCAGTCACGGGATGGACAAGCACACACCCACTCGGCAAGCAACTTCTGGAAACGGCGCAGCAGATACGTTTGGACGTTTTAAGCCACGTTGTCCATACCAGCTGCGCCAAACAACTGCGTTTTCAAGCGACTGAGCTGGTCGCGCACGGTGGCAGCCTTCTCGAACTCCAGGTTGCGCGCATGCTCCAGCATGAGCTTTTCCAGCCGCTTGATTTCTCGCGCGACATCTTTCTCGCTCATCTCTTCTATGCTGGCACGGTGGGCACTCTCTGCCGCCAGGCGATCGGCTTCTTTGCCGGCTTTTTCGCTGTAGACACCGTCAATCAGGTCTTTGATGCGCTTGTTGAGTGCCTTGGGCGTGATGCCCATGGCCAGGTTGTGTGCGATCTGTTTGGCGCGGCGGCGGTTGGTTTCGTCCATCGCCTTGCGCATCGACTCGGTGACGCGGTCGGCGTACAGAATGGCGCGGCCGTTGAGGTTGCGCGCTGCACGGCCAATGGTCTGGATCAGGCTGCGCTCGGAGCGCAAGAAACCCTCCTTGTCGGCGTCCAGAATGGCCACCAGCGACACCTCGGGTATGTCAATGCCTTCGCGCAGCAGGTTGATGCCCACCAGCACGTCAAACGCGCCCAGGCGCAGGTCGCGCAAGATTTCCACACGCTCCACCGTGTCCACGTCGCTGTGCAGGTAGCGAACCTTCACGCCGTTTTCGGTCAGGTAGTCGGTCAGCTGCTCGGCCATGCGCTTGGTCAGCGTGGTGATGAGCACACGCTCGTTTTTCTCCACCCGGATGCGGATCTCCTGCAACACATCGTCCACCTGGTGGGTGGCGGGGCGCACCTCCAGCTCGGGATCGACCAGACCGGTGGGCCGAACCAGCTGCTCTACCACCTGGCCGGCGTGTGTCCGCTCGTACTCGGCCGGCGTGGCCGAAACGAACACCACCTGGCGCATGCGCTGCTCGAACTCGTCAAACTTCAAGGGCCGGTTGTCCAGCGCGCTGGGCAGGCGAAAGCCGTACTCCACCAGCGTGGTCTTGCGGGCGCGGTCGCCGTTGTACATGCCACCAAACTGGCCAATCAGCACATGGCTCTCGTCCAGAAACATCAGGGCGTCTTTGGGCAGGTAGTCGGTGAGCGTGGACGGTGGCTCGCCCGGGGCGCTGCCAGATAGATGGCGCGAATAGTTTTCAATGCCTTTGCAGTGGCCCACCTCGGCCAGCATTTCCAGGTCAAAACGGGTGCGCTGCTCCAGCCGCTGCGCTTCCACCAGCTTGCCCATGCCCACCAGCTCTTTCAGCCGTTCACGCAGCTCTTCCTTGATGGCCTCGACCGCGCTCAGCACCTGCTCGCGCGGTGTCACGTAGTGGCTGCTGGGGTAGACGGTGAAACGCGGAATCTTCTGCCGCACTTTGCCGGTGAGCGGGTCGAACAGCTGCAGTGTTTCCACTTCGTCGTCAAACAGCTCGATGCGGATCGCCATCTCGGAGTGTTCGGCCGGGAACACATCAATCGTGTCGCCGCGCACACGGAATTTGCCGCGCGAAAAATCGGCCTCGTTGCGGGCGTAGTGCATGCGCACCAGCTGCGCGATCAGGTCGCGCTGGCCCACCTTGTCGCCCACGCGCAGCGTCATCACCATCTTGTGGTAGCTCTCGTGCTTGCCAAAGCCGTAAATGGCCGACACCGTGGCCACTATCAACACGTCGCGCCGCTCCAGGATGCTCTTGGTGCAGCTCAGGCGCATCTGCTCGATGTGCTCGTTGATCGCGCTGTCCTTCTCAATGAACAGGTCGCGCTGCGGCACGTAGGCCTCGGGCTGGTAATAGTCGTAGTAGCTGACGAAGTACTCGACCGCGTTCTTGGGGAAGAACTCGCGGAACTCGCTGTACAGCTGCGCGGCCAGCGTCTTGTTGGGCGCAAACACAATGGCCGGGCGCCCCAGGCGGGCGATCACGTTGGCCATGGTGAAGGTCTTGCCAGAGCCGGTCACGCCCAGCAGGGTCTGGAACACCTCGCCGTCGTTCACGCCTTCGACCAGCTGGCGAATCGCCTCGGGCTGGTCGCCTGCGGGCGGATAGGGAAGAAACAGCTCGAAGGGCGAGCCGGGGAATCGCTGGAACTCGCCCTCCAGCGGGGCTTGGGTCACCAGCTCAAGAAGCGGCGTGGTCGGTGGCAGGGGCATGGGTATCAGGTGCCATCCGCAGATGGTGCCGCTTCGTCGGCAGCGGCCTGGCCTGCGGGGCGCCGTTCCCACACGGCGGGCTTGGCCAGCAGTTCCACGTAGCATTGTCCGCCGCCAGCCTGCGCCAGGGCGTCCAATGCGGCGGTGAGTGTTGCTGGGGCGATGGCGGCGGCGGTGTCTTTGTCAGCGCCGAACTTGCAGTCAAAGTCCCAGAAGTCAGCGCCTTCGGGCACATCGCGGCGGCGTTCGCGCTTGATGTATTTGCGGATTTCGTGCTTGACGGCTTCTAGCACGCGGTCGGGGTGCTTGCCTTCAGCGCGCAAGGGGAATGTTTTTTTCATGGAGGGTCCTTCAAAGGGAATGAGCGCCCTGGGAGGACGAAATCACAACCCTCAATTATCGGTGAATCAAGACCCTGCCTGCTGGTCTGCGGTTCAGCCGGGAAGCACAATCTCGTAAGTACCTTCGTCCAGGCTGCGGTAAGGGCCCCAGACCGCCGACAACGCAGCGGCCTCGGCCAGTTGCCAGTGCTCAAACAGCATGCGCTCGTCCACCGTGAGCGCATCCACATCGGGTGCTTCGCCATGCAGGGCTGCAATGCGCTGGTAGGCCGCATACACCGGAGCGACCAAGGCTGGATCACCCAGCGTGGTTTCCAGCGCTTCGCGAAACAGCCGCTCGGCTCCCTGGCGCTGCGCGGGTGAGGTATCGTCAGACACGAAGAGTTTGAGGGTGTAGGTCATGGAGCCCAAGGCTGCCTGGCAGTGGCGTTGCACAATGTCCCATTATCGATCCCGCGCGGCGGCTTGCCGCCGCCCCAGCCCATGAACGCAACCCGCCCAACCCCCAGCAAAGACGAGATTGCCCTATTGCCCGAGTTTGACCGCCTGGGTCTGGATCGCATCACGCTGGTCGAGACCGCCCGCCAGGCTGCCGAAGCGGTGGCAGCGTTGCGCGATCACCCGGTGTGGGGTTTTGACACCGAGTCCAAACCCACCTTTGTGAAAGATCAGGTGTCTGATGGGCCGCACATCGTGCAACTGTCCACGCTACAACATGCCTGGGTGTTTCAGCTGACGGACCCCGGCTGCCGCGAGCAGGTGGCCGAACTGCTGGCTCACGCGGGCCACACCAAGGCTGGTTTTGGGCTGGGTGATGACACCCGGCGCATCGTGGCCAAACTGGCCGTGGCGCCCGCAGCCGTGCTGGAACTCAACCAAGTGTTCCGCCAACGCGGCTACCGCAAGGACATGGGCGTCAAAGGCGCGGTAGCCGTGCTGTTCAGGCAGCGCTTCATCAAGTCAAAAAAAGCCGCCACGTCAAACTGGGCCAACCCGCAATTGAGCCCAGGCCAGTTGATCTACGCAGCCAACGACGCGTATGCCGCAGCGCGGGTAGTTGAGGCATTGAATTTACCGGCTTGACCGGCGAAAGCAGGCACCCTCAACGGCGCCTCAGCGGGGTGAGCAAGTCGCTCAAGCCGTTGTGATCGATTTCATGCATGAGCCGAAGCAGGTGGCCCACTTCGCTTTTCGGAAAGCCCTCGCGCGCAAACCAGTTCAGGTAGTTGCCGGGCAGGTCAGCAATGGGCGTGCCCTTGTGTTTGCCAAACGGCATTTCCACGGTCAGCAGCCGTTCCAGGTCTTCGGGCTTCATGGCGCTTCTGGAGCCTTGGGCGCCGTGGCCTGGTCCAGCCAACGGCGCACACTGGCGTTAAACAGCGCCGGCTTCTGGCGCATCAGCCAGTGGCCGGCGTCAAAGCCCTGCACGCCACACCCGGGCGTGGTGCCCAGGGCCGCCAGCCAGCGCGGGGAGTGAAACATGAACGGTTTGCGCTTGCCAAAGAAAAACAGCGTGGGCAACTGCGGCCCCAGCACCTGGCCCACCCGCGCCACGCCGCGCAGCCCGCCATAAGAGCCAAACCACTGCATCGCATAGGGGTAGTTCATCTGCCAGCCCATGTGCTCAGGTGCCGTGCGGCAACCGATGGTGCGCGCCATGAAGCGCGTCATGCGGTTGGCCACTCCCGGCAACAGGCCGCCCAGCTTCCAGGCCAGCGCCAGCCACAGCTGGTAGCCCGCAATCATGAGCTTCTCTTTGAACTTGAGCGATTTCAAATAGGCGCCCGAATTGGTGTCACCAATGTCAACCCCCACCACCCGTGCCACCCGACTGGTGTGGCGCGCCGCGTATTCGTAGCCAAAGAAACAGCCCCAGTCGTGCAGCAGCAGCGTCACCGGCTCGTTGGGGCTTACGGCATCCACCACGGCACCCACCAGCGCGCACATCTCGTCCACCGACACCGGGCGCGGTGGCTGGCTCAGATCGAACCCAGGCAAGGCAAAGCGCACACAGCGGTAGCCGTCACGCAGACTGGCCACCGTGTCGTCCCACAGCGCTGGCGTGTCGGGCCAGCCGTGCAGCATCACCACGGCGGGCCCTGTGCCCTCCATGGTCACATTCAGGCCTTGTATCGTGAGGCGGTCTTGCATGGTGGTGGCTCCTGGTGTGCGGGGGTGCCGGCGATGGTAGCGCGCATACCCATGCGGGTCATGAATTGGCAGTCACCTCGGGCGCTTCAGCGATACTCACAAGCCATGCACCGCACCATCTTCACCACCCCGGTTATCAACACCCTGCTGCGCGGCTTCTCGTTGGCGTTTCTCAAACTAACCGGCTGGAAAGTGGAAGGTGCCCTGCCCCCCGAAGCCACCAAAAGCGTGTTCATTGCGGCGCCGCACACCAGCAACTGGGATCTGCCCTACACACTCATGGTGGCCTTTGCGCTGCGGCTCAACCCGTATTGGATGGGCAAGCACAGCCTCTTCAAGGCGCCCTTCGGCGGCATCATGCAGTGGTTGGGCGGTATCCCGGTCAACCGGGAGCAGTCCAACAACCTGGTGGCCGCCTCGGCAGACGCCATCCGCACGGCAGACGGACCACTGCAACTCATCGTTCCGCCCGAGGGCACGCGCAGCAAAACCCGCTACTGGAAGACGGGTTTTTATTACATCGCCCTGGGCGCCCAGGTGCCCATCGTGATGGCCTACATGGACTACAACACCAAGCGCAGCGGCTTGGGTCCACTCTTCAAACCAACCGGCGACGTGGAAGCCGACATGGCCGCCATCAAAGCCTTTTATGCCCCCTTCAAGGGGAAAAACGCAGCCCAGTTCGAAGCCAGCGCAGACTGAGGCTGATCGCTTTATGCACCTACCCGCTCGCCGCCGCCCTGAATTCGAGCAAGCCCGAACCTACGAATACCCCACCCACCTGCGAGCCGCCATCGACGACTTGCCCGCAGCGCCTGGGGTGTACGTGTTCCACGGCCAAGAAGGGGATTTGCCGCTGTACATCGGCAAGAGCATCAACCTGCGCCAGCGTGTGCTGTCCCACCTGCGCAACGTCGACGAAGCACGGCTGCTGCGCCAGACCCTGCGCATCAGCCACATCCGCACAGCGGGTGAAATGGGCGCCCTGCTCCTCGAAGCGAGCCTAATCAAACAGCAGCAACCGCTGTTGAACCAGAAGCTGCGCCGAAACCGCCAACTGTGTTCCCTGCGCATGGTGGACGGAAAACCCGAAGTGGTCTATTCAAAAGACCTGAACTTTGCGACCGAACCGCAGCTGTACGGCTTGTTCGCCAGCCGCCACGCCGCACAGGAGAGCCTGCGCAGCCTGGCCGATCAGCACAAACTCTGCTACGGTGCGCTGGGTTTGGAGAAACTACCACCTGGCCGCGCTTGCTTTCGCGCCATGCTCAAACAGTGTGCTGGTGTGTGCTGCGGCGACGAAAGCCCAGAAGCACACCGCACCCGCCTCTTCACCAGCCTGGACGGCCTGCGCGTGGCCTGCTGGCCCTACCCGGGCGCCATTGGACTGGTGGAGCGCCATGAAACGCTGGTCCAGATTCATGTCATCCGCAACTGGTGCTACTTGGGCAGCGTGTCCGATGTGACGCAGGCACCAGCACTGGATCGCGTGGCCACCGCCTTTGACGCCGACGGCTACAAGGTTCTTTGCAAGCCCCTGCTGACTGGAAAAGCCGAGATGGTGCTGTTGTAGGAGCGCCACGGAGACTGTTGGGCCTGCGTGATCTGCTCCAGACGAACGCACTCTGAACCCAACCGCTGAGCGAGGTGCGCTTGATTGTGGGCAACATTCTCAGTATGCACAGGCATCTCCAGCGGTTAACGCGCGGTCAACTGTCGTTTTTAGGTTCAACGAGTTGCTGCACGCGTGCGATCACCGCTGGACGGTCCGGTCCTCTGTCGCAGAAGTCGGCGCGTCCTTGGTTTGGGTATCGGACGCATTCAGTACCCAGGGCAGGTACTTGCATTTGCTGGCTGGACACCATGCGTGTTCGGTTTCGCATGGTGACTTGATGAACAAACGGAGCCCGCTGAAACGGCAAAGCCCGGCATGAGCCGGGCTTTGAACTTTATCTTTTGGGGTGGCTGATGGGGCTCGAACCCACGACAACAGGAATCACAATCCTGGACTCTACCAACTGAGCTACAGCCACCGTAAGCCTTGAATTATAGCGCGAAGAAAATCAGATTTCTGACTTCTTTTGCAGATTCATTGCTTAACGTGCTGGTGCAACCACGGGCTTGGGAGCAGGAACCTTGATGCGCACTTTAAAACGCTCTTTGAGCGTGTCGTAGTAAGCCGAACTTTCGGCCGACGACCACCACTGGCTGTATTGCTGTACTTCTTGCATCTTGGCCTGTCCGTCACGGGGTTGGCGTGGCAGCACTTTGTCAACCTTGACAACAGCGTAGCCCTGCTCGCCCAAATCGACACCGACCCAGGCAGGCAGTTGCTTGGGGTCTGCACTAAGTGCTGCGTTCAGCATGGGACCGCTAAGGCCTTGGGCGTTGTCGCGCGACACCACCAGCGCGGCGGACAAGCCTGCAGCGTCTGCACCGCTTTTCCAGGCGTCCAGTTGTTTGGCACCGGTTGTACGGGCCAAATCGGCTGAGCGTTGGGCCACCAAACGCTGGCGCACCTGCTCGCGAACCTCAGCCAAAGGTTGTGTTCTCGCGGGTGCGTATTGGACAATGCGCGCCGACACCAATTGCCCCGATGCCGTTTCGATGGCTTCTGTGTTGCGTTTTTTGTCGATCGAGTCGGCTGCAAAAATGGCGTTGAGCAAGCGCTCGTTGGCCAGCACGCCAGCGCTGGCTTGTGGCTTGCGCGTGAGGCCTCTGGCTGTCTGAATCTCAAGTTTGAAACGCTCGGCAGCAGCAGTGAGGTTGTCCCCCTGCTCGTAGACCAGATTGCTGAAAGCTTCTGCGGAATCGGCAAATTGTTTCTGCGCCTGCTGCTTTTTCAACTCAGCCTCAATTTCAGCCCGCATCTCGCCAAAGCTGCGCTGCGGCGGTGTCTTGATGTCAGTCAATTGAATGATGTGGAAGCCAAACTCGGACTCCACCAGTTCCGAAATGGCACCTTTTTGCAGCGCAAAGGTGGCATCTTCAAAGGCCTTAACCATGGCTCCACGAGCGAAGAAATCCAGGTCACCACCGTTAATTGCGGAACCCGGATCCTGCGAGTTGGCCTTGGCCACTTCGGCAAACGTATGAGGTGCGGCTTTGACTTGCGCCAGCAACGCTGCCGCTTTCTCGCGCACCACCGCTTTGTCGGCAGCCGAGGCATCCGGTGCCAAGGTCAGCAAAATGTGGCTCGCACGCCGCTCTTCGTTGCCCGACAGGCGGACCGCGTTTTGGTCGTAATAGGCGCGCACGTCGGCCTCGGCCAAGGCAATGCTTTTTTGGAGCGCGGCGGCGTCAAGAACAAGGTACTCCACATCGGCTTGCTCCTGCGACTGGAACAACGCAGGGTTGTTGTTGTAGAAGGTTTCCATGTCTGCGTCGGTGAGGGAAACCTGTGCAGCCAATTCGCTGGCGGTAAAGCGCGCCAAGCGCACTTCACGCTGCTCAAAAAAGGCATCCAGCGACACTTTGGCCAGACCTTCGGTGGCAAATCCTGAGGACTGAATACCTTGAGCGACCTGGCGCTGAGAAAGGTCGGCCCGCACCTGGGCTTCAAACATTTCAGGCGTCATGCCCTGGCGCCCCAGCAGCTGACGGTAAGCATCGACATCCAGCGTGCCATCAGGGCGGCGCAAACTTGCAATGACTTCGTTGTTCTGCAGATCGCGGGCCAAGCGCTGGTCACTGGTGAAAAGATTGAATTTTTGGGCGGCTACCGCCAACACCCGCTGACGCACCAAGCGTTCCAGTGTGGCGTACCGTGCGTCCTCGCTGTCGAGCAACTTGGCATCCAGTGTGGGCATGGCTTCACGCAGCCGCTGCGACTCCGTCTGGTGCGCCTGATCCCATTCCAGCTGTGTGATCTCCTGGCCATCGACGGTGGCGACCACCGCACCTCGCTGATCAGCGTCATTGAACCCCTGAACACCGAACAGGATGAACGATGGAATGATCAGAATCAGCAAAAAGCCCATGAGGTACTTCTTGTGGTTGCGGATGGTATCGAACATGCCTTGAAACCCTGAAACAAGAAACTAACGGCAGCAGTGGTGCGCTGACCGCAAAAAAAAAGGCGAACCCGGGTTCGCCTTTTCGATGGTTTGGTGGGTGCTGACGGGGTCGAACCGCCGACCTACGCCGTGTAAAGGCGCCGCTCTGCCAACTGAGCTAAGCACCCCACCGAAAACAGGGAACGCGTTTCAGTTCAACGCGTCCTTCAATGCCTTGCCCGGACGAAACTTCAGCACTTTAGCAGCTTTGATCTTAATCTCTTCGCCGGTGCGCGGATTGCGACCCTTTCGAGCGGGACGTTTCGTGACGGCAAAAGAACCAAAGCCCACCAGAGACACCGTACCGCCCTCTTTTAGCGTTGTTCGAATAGCTGCGATCGTTGAATCCAGTGCACGCGTCGCGGCAGCCTTAGAAATATCTGCATGCACGGCAATGTGCTCGACGAGTTCTGTTTTGTTCACAAAAAGCTCCTCTTGTCATAGGTAGAAAAATCCTTGTAGACGCTCCCATCCGAACCAAGTCAGTGCAACATGGGTCATTCACAATGACCCTACACGGTCTCTGAAGCTGTGCCGCAGGTCTGTCACCAAACCCAATGACCAAGAGACGTTGGCAACGAACAACGAGCAACGCAGAGCGCCACCGACAAAGAAGGCGAGATTCTAGACGTATTTCAAAGCAGTCTTGGCCCAACGGCGTGAAATATGTAACTGCTGTGCTCGCAGCAGGTATTGCAGTCGTGCGCTACACGTAACGCGTTCGGATCAGACCCGCAAGGCTTGTGCAATGGCGCGGCCCACGTCGATGGTGCTGGCCATGCCACCCAGGTCTGGCGTGCGGGGCGCTCCAGCACCGGGCTGCAGCACGGCCTCAATGGCTTGCATCACCGCATCATGCGCTTCGCGGTAACCGAGAAAGTCGAGCATCAATGCACCACACCAGATCTGGCCAATCGGGTTGGCGATGCCTTTGCCAGCGATATCGGGCGCGGAGCCATGCACCGGTTCAAAGAGTGAGGGGTATTTGCGGTCGGGGTTCAGGTTGGCACTGGGCGCAATACCGATGGTGCCGGTGCAAGCAGGCCCCAGGTCGCTCAGGATGTCGCCAAACAGGTTGCTGCCCACCACCACGTCAAAGAAGTCGGGGCGCTGCACGAAGTGAGCCGTCAGGATGTCGATATGGAACTTGTCCACCCGAACATCGGGGTACTGTTTGGCCATTTCGGCCACGCGCTCGTCCCAGTAGGGCATGGTGATGGCGATACCGTTGGACTTGGTGGCGCTGGTCAGGTGCTTTTTGGGCCGTGAACGGGCCACCTCAAAGGCGTAGCGCAGCACCCGGTCCACGCCAATGCGGGACATGACCGTTTCTTGCATGACGATCTCGCGCTCGGTACCTGGGTACATGCGCCCACCAATGCTGGAGTATTCGCCCTCGGTGTTTTCGCGCACGATAACCATGTCGATCTCACCAGGCTGGCGCGGTGTGCCGTCCCGGCGGACCACCGGGGCCGTAACGCCAGGCATGAGCCGTGCTGGCCGCAGGTTGACGTATTGGTCGAACTCGCGACGGAACAGCAGCAGCGAGCCCCAGAGCGAGATGTGGTCAGGCACTTGGTCGGGCATGCCCACAGCACCAAAATAAAGGGCGTCATGCCCCCCAATTTGGTCCTTCCAGTCGTCGGGCAGCATCTTGCCGTGGCGGGCGTAGTAGTCGCAACTGGAGAAGTCGAAATGATCGAACTGGAGGTTGATGTTGAACCGGGAGGCTGCGGCCTCCAGCACCCGAAGGCCTTCGGGCATGACTTCGGTGCCGATACCGTCGCCGGCGATGACTGCAATGCGGTGGGTGGTGTTCATGGGTGGTGTCCTGAAGATCAAGGGGTGATGAAAGCCTGGACAAGCAATTTGTCAATGGCTTACGCAAGCTTAATCCCCTTTAGAGCAATAATCTGGCATTCATTCATTCCAAAAAGAGAACAATTGGACCGTCCTGATCTGGAATTGGTGCTGGCCGTGCGCCAGCACGGCAGCTTGGTGATGGCTGCTCGGGCGCTGAGAGTGGCGCCATCGGCCGTGACCAAACGCCTGGCCACGCTCGAAGCGCAGCTCGGTTTGCGCCTGTTCCAGCGCACCACACGCCGTGTCAGCCCCACAGCCGAAGGTGAGATGCTGTGCGAACGCGCAGGCGAGTTGTTGCGTGCGTTCGATGCGGTGGAAGCGGATCTGCGAGAGCAGCAAAAAGAGCCTGCGGGCCCGATACGGATCGCCGCCACGCTGGGTTTTGGCCGGCTCTGGCTCGGCCCGGTGCTGGCCGACTTTCAGGTGCAATACCCCGCTGTGAGCATTCAACTTCAGTTGACCGAGCAACTGCCCGACCTGGCTGTGGAAGGATTCGATGGCGCCATCTGGTTATGGAACGCACCTGACCACCGGGCTGCGGAGTGGGTGTCGCGCCGCCTGGCCAGCAACCAACGCGTTCTGGTGGCAGCGCCCGCTTATCTGCAAGCCCGTGGAGTGCCGCGTACGCTGCAAGACCTCAGCGCCCACGCATGCCTGGTGGTGCGGGAGAACGGAGGCGAATCCGGTCTGCGCTTTGACCACTGGCGGTTGCAATGCGCAGGAGAAACCGGGGTTCAACACACACCGGTAAAGGGCTCTCTGTCCAGCAACTCGGGCGAAATGGTGCGCGACTGGTGCCTGGCAGGCCACGGCATCATGCTGCGCAGCTTGTGGGACATCGCACCACAACTGGACAACGGCACACTGGTTCAGGTGCTGCCCGCCTACACCATGAACGATGCCGACATCCATTGGCTCGCGCCCTATCGCGCTCAGATACCACGTCGGATTCGGCTGCTGGTGGATTGTCTGGCCGAAAGGTTCCGCCACGAGCCATGGAAGCTCAAGCCGGTTTGGCCGGCCGCACCACCAAACTCACCCCAAAAGCAGTGAGGGCAATACCGGCCACCGTGACAGCGGTGATGGGTTCGTCAAACAGGCCCCAGGCAATCAACGCCGTGCACGGCGGCACCAGATACATGAGGCTGGTGACCGACGCGGCCGCACCGCGCTGGATCAGCATGTAAAGCAACGAGCTGCCGCCCAATGTGAGCCCAAGCACCGACCAGGTCATGGCGCCGGTCAGCTCCCAGTTCAGGCCAGCGGAGGCGTCCATCCAGCGCATGGCTTCCAGCTCCAGCAGCGCCAGCGGCAAGGTAACCAGCAGCGCGGCCAACAGCTGCACCGCGTTGGCGCTGCGCACATCGCAAGCGGTCACGAAACGTTTTTGGTAGAGCGTGCCCACGGTGATGGCAAACAGGGCCATGACGGCGAACGAGAGGTTCAGCCAGTTGGCCTGGTCACCTGGGCCTCCCGCACCAAACTTGCGCGACACCACCAACACCAGACCGGCAAAGCCCAGCAACAGTCCCAGCCACTGCCGATGCGACACCTTGGAGCCAGTGCCCGACAGCCAGATGGCGGTGAGCACCGGCTGGATGCCGACGATGAGCGCCGAAAGCCCCGAACCCATGCCCGCCTTGACCGCCGCCCAGACGCCACCCAGGTAGCCCGCGTGCATCAGTACACCGGTGACGGCCAGGTGCATCCACTGCGTGCGGTTCGCAGGCCACTTCACACCCGAAAACCAGATCCAGGGCAAGAAACACAGAATCGACAGCGCATAGCGCACGGCCAGAAACTTCATGGGAGGCGCGTGCGGCATGCCATATCGGGCAACGATGAAGCCGGTGCTCCAGATCAGCACGAACACCCAGGGCATGGCGCGCAGCCACGCGTTGTCTTTGACAGGAACAGTCATGTTTGGAACGAAGAAGCGCAGTCGAGCCGGGTGCGGCGCATCAGCGCGACCGGGCGCGAATCTCGGGCAAGGCTTTTTGCAGGTAATACACCATGGACCAGACGGTCAGCACGGCCGAAATCCAGATCAGCCAGGTGCCCCACACATGGGTGTTGATCAGGCCAAGCAGGTGGCCGTCGTACAGCAGAAACGGGATGGCGGTCATCTGAACCGCCGTTTTGAGCTTGCCCACCATGTGCACGGCCACGCTCTTGGTGGCACCGATGATGGCCATCCATTCGCGCAGCGACGAAATGGCGATCTCACGTCCGATGATGATGAGTGCCACGAACACATCGGCGCGCTCCAGGTGCACCAGCACCAGCAGGCTGGCGCACACAAGAAACTTGTCGGCCACAGGGTCCAGAAAGGCACCAAAGGCCGAGGTCTGGTTGAGCTTGCGGGCCAGGTATCCGTCGGCCCAGTCGGTGGCGGCAAACACCACAAACAAAACCGTGGCGATCAGGTTTTGCTGCGCCGTGCTCACACCTTCCAGGTAGAACACCCCGACGATGAGCGGTATGGCGACAATACGCGCCCAAGTCAGCAAGGTGGGAAGGTTGAAAAACATGGCGTGATTATGGGGGAGCTTTGCACCATATTGGGACGGGCCTGTCGCTGCAGCACCAGGCACCTCAATGCAGCGCCCGGTAAATAGAGTCGGCCAGTTCGGCCGAAATGCCGTCCACGGTGCACAGGTCTTCCACGCTGGCCGAGGCGACACCGCGCACGCCACCAAAGCGCTGCAGCAGGCGGGCGCGTTTTTTGGGGCCGACGCCAGGAATGTCTTCGAGCTTGCTGCCACCGGTGCGCACCTTGGCGCGCTGGGCGCGCATGCCGGTGATGGCAAAGCGGTGGGCCTCGTCGCGTATTTGCGCCACCAGCATGAGCGCGGCGGAGTCAAAACCCAGGTACACCTTCTCGCGGCCATCGGCAAACACCAGCTCTTCCAGGCCCACCTTGCGGCCCTCCCCTTTTTCCACACCCACGATGAGCGACAGGTCCAGCCCCAGTTGCTGAAACACCTCACGCGCCATGCTCACCTGACCTTTGCCGCCGTCGATCAGCACCAGGTCGGGCATGCGCGGGCCGGTGGGCAGGCCGGTTTGCGCGTCGGGTGGCACTGCGCTTTCGCCCGCGTCGGCAGGGGCTTCGGTGTGCACGGGCGCGCTGACGGGCTCCTCTGCTGTGGCAGTTTCTTCGCGCAGGGCCTCGGCGATCTTGCCGTAGCGGCGCAGCAGCACCTGGCGCATGGCGGCGTAGTCGTCACCGCCGGTGATGCCTTCGATCTTGTAGCGCCGGTACTGGCTGTTTTGCATCTTGTGGTCTTCAAACACCACGCAAGACGCCTGGGTGGACTCGCCCGCCGTGTGCGAAATATCGAAACACTCGATGCGCAGCGCGCCCAGTTCGTCATCGGGCAGGCCCAGTGCTTCGGCCAGCGCGCGGGTGCGGGCCTGCTGCGAGCCCTCTTCGGCCAGCAGGCGCGCCAGCGCAATGTCGGCGTTGGTTTGCGCCATGTCGAGCCAGATGCGACGGTGTTCTCGCGGCTGGTGCACGGCGTTGATCTTGGCGCCGGTTTGTTCGGTCAGCGCGTCCAGCAAAGGTTTGCCCACCGGGTGGCTGGTGACCAGAATATGCGGCATGGCCGTGCCCAGATAGTGCTGGGCAATGAAGGCTTCGAGCACCTGCACAGCCACGCGCTCGGGCGTGTCGGTGGCGCTGCCGCTGGCACCGTCAGTCTCCGATGCGTCGTCGGACATGAGGCGCTGAATCTGGGCCGCGTCCTCCACATGGGCAGGGAAATACGGCCGGTCGCCCAGGTGGCGCCCGCCGCGGATCATGGCCAGGTTCACACAGGCGCGCCCGCCCAACACCTTGACGGCGAGCACATCCACGTCCTTGTCCGACACGTTGTCCACCGCCTGCTGGTGCAATACGCGCGACAAGGCCGCCATCTGGTTGCGAATCTCGGCGGCCTGCTCAAACTCCAGCTTCTCGGCGTGCGCCATCATGCGTTGTTCCAGCGCGTCCAGCACGGCCTGGGTTTCACCGCGCAAAAAGCGCTCGGCGTCGGTCACGTCGCGGCCATAGGCCTCCATGTCGATCAGGTCGACGCACGGGCCGGTGCAGCGCTTGATCTGGTACAGCAGACAAGGCCGCGTGCGGTTGGCAAACACCGTGTCTTCGCAGGTGCGCAGGCGAAACACCTTTTGCAGCAGCGTGATGGACTCCTTCACCGCCCAGGCGCTGGGGTACGGCCCGTAGTAGCTGTGGCGCTTGTCCACCACGCCGCGGTAGTACGCCATGCGGGGAAAGGCGAGCGAGGGCACCGGCAACCGCCCGGCGGTGCGAAAGGTTTCGCGCGTGCCGGTGATCTTCAGGTAGGGGTAGCTCTTGTCGTCGCGAAACAAGATGTTGAACTTCGGCGCCAGCGTCTTGATGAGGTTGTTTTCCAGCAGCAGCGCTTCGGCCTCGGAGCGCACCACCGTGGTTTCCATCCGAACGATCTTGCCCACCATGTGGCCAATGCGCGTGCCGTCGTGGTTCTTCTGGAAATAGCTGCTGACGCGCTTTTTCAGGTTGCGCGCCTTGCCCACATACAGCAGCTGGCCCTGAGCGTCAAAGTAGCGGTAGACGCCGGGCAAGCCCGGCAGGGCCGCCACGTCGGCCAACAGCGTATCGCTGTGGGGCGACGGGGCGTGGCCCGGGGCCGCGTCGGGCGCGGCGGGCGTGTGGTCTTCGGTCATGCGGGGTTCAGGTGGGGCGCGGCTGCAGGCGTTCGCGCAGCCATTGGGCAAAGGCGTCTTCAGACAGGTCGCCGGCGGCCAGGGCGAGCATGGTCAACACGCAATCGGCGTCATCCGCCATGAGTTGGTGTCCGTTGAGCCAGAGAAACAACTCAATTGCCACGAACGCGGTGCGTTTGTTGCCATCCACAAACGGGTTGTTGCGGGCCAAACCATAGCCATAGGACGCAGCCAGGGCCGCCACATCGGGCTCGCCATACGATGCCAGGTTGTGCGGTCGGCTCAGCGCTGAATCGAACAGGCCTTCGTCCCGGACACCGGGGGCGCCACCGTGCTCGGCGAGCTGCTCCTCATGCACAGCCAGCATCGCCAGGCGATCCAGCCAGATCCAGTGCTCGGTCATTTGGCCAGCTCGCGCAATACTTGCCGACGCTCCTTCATGATTTTTCGCGCCGCATCCATTTGGGTTTCAAAATCGGCGTTGTACGGCGACAGGTTGACCCCATGGGCCGCTTCGGTCACAAACACCGTGTCGCCCTTCTCCAGCTTGAGCCGCGCCAGCAATTCCTTGGGCAAGATCAGGCCGACCGAGTTGCCGATCTGGGTGAGTTTGAGTGTGGTCATGGTGGAACCTCTGCGTTGTAACGGTTGTTATATTAACGGTTTCAGCACCGCAACACCATGTCCCCATCCATCAACGCACCCACCAACGTGGTCACAGCCCAGCGCCCTGCGAACGCGCTGATCTGGGACGTTTTTTGCCACGTCGTGGACAACCTGGGCGACATCGGCGTGTGCTGGCGCTTGTGCGCCGACCTGGCCGAGCGCGGGCAGTCCGTGCGGCTGTGGATCGACGAGCCCGGCGCCCTGCACTGGATGGCCCCCGGTGCGCTGGAAGGCCGCATGGACGGCGTCCAGGTGTTGTACTGGACCGATCCGCTGGCGCCAGACTTGCTGGCTCACCTCGTGCCAGCCGACGTCTGGATAGAAACCTTCGGCTGCCACCCGCCGCCCGAAGTCCAGGCGCACAGAGCGACGGCCATCGCTGCAGGTGGCACTTTACCGGTGTGGGTCAACCTGGAATACATGAGTGCCGAAGCCTATGTGGAGCGCTCGCACCGCCTGCCGTCTCTGGTATCCAGCGGGCCGCTGCGCGGCATGGGCCAGTGGTTTTTCTACCCCGGTTTCACCCAGGCTACCGGTGGCCTGCTGCGCGAGACCGACCTGGCTGCACGCCAGACCAGCTTCAACGCGGCAGCCTGGCTGGTGGCCCAAGGACTGGCATGCGCCGCGCGCCCACGCGCCAGCCTGTTCTGCTACGAGCCCGCAGCCCTGCCCGCGCTGCTGCAACAGGCCGGGCAAGACCACCCCAGCGACTGGCTGGTCACCACGGGGCGCGCCACCGACGCCGTGAACGCGGCACAGGCGCAAGGCCTGCAAATGGGGCAAACGAATCTGCACCACCTGCCGCGCCTGACCCAGCGCGACTACGACCACCTGCTCTGGGCCTGCGACCTGAATTTCGTGCGCGGCGAAGACTCGCTGGTGCGCGCCCTCTGGGCCGGCAAGCCCCTGGTGTGGCACATCTACCCGCAGCACGACGATGCCCACCACGCCAAGCTGGAAGCCTTTCTGGACTGGCTGCAGGCGCCCGATTCGCTGCGCGCCTTTCACCGCATCTGGAACGGCATCACCCCGGCGCACAACGTGTGGCCGGGCTGGGACGTGGTGGACAGCTGGCGCGCCTGCGTGCTGGCTGCGCGTGCTCGCCTGCTGGCACAGCCAGACCTGACCAGCCAGCTGCTCGAATTCGTGGCCGAAAAGCGATAAAATTCGAGGCTTTGCAGAAAACTGGACCGCCAGACCCCGGCGCCCGACTTCTGCCAGCCATCTGCTTAGCCGCACAGATCGCCCCCCATCAGCACAGTTCCCGGGTTTGTGCCCATGCTAGGAACACGCGGCCCAACCCTTGGAAACCCTATGAAAATCGCTCAAGAACTCCGCGCCGGCAACGTCATCATGCACGGCAAGGACCCGATGATCGTTCTGAAAACCGAATACGCTCGTGGCGGCCGTGGTGCAGCCACCGTGCGCCTGAAGCTCAAGGCCCTGTTGAACAACATGGCAACCGAAGTGGTGTGCCGGGCCGACGACAAAATGGACCAGATCATTCTGGACAAGAAGGAGTGCACCTACTCCTACTTCGCAGACCCCATGTATGTCTGCATGGACGCCGACTACAACCAGTACGAAGTCGAAGCCGAAAACATGGGCGACGCGCTGAACTACCTGGAAGACGGCATGACCGTTGAAGTGGTGTTCTACGACGGCAAGGCCATTTCGGTCGAACTGCCCACCAGCGTCGAGCGCGTGGTGACCTGGACCGAACCCGCTGTCAAAGGCGACACGTCCGGCAAGGTGCTCAAGCCCGCCAAGATCGCAACCGGGTTTGAAGTGGCCGTGCCGCTGTTTGTGGCACAAGACGACAAGATCGAGATCGACACCCGCACGGGCGAATACCGCAAGCGCGTCTGATCCGGTCACGGCTGTGACGATCCGTTAAAAAGGCTCCCCCGGGAGCCTTTTGCATTTTTTTCACTGCGGCTTCACCAAGCTTCGCAAACTGAACCCACAAGGACACAAACCCATGGAAAACATCCAACACTTGAACGAGCGGCGTCTGGCCGACGCATGGGCCGAACTGCAGGCGCAGGCCAACAATGGCACGCCACTGCAGGCCGACGCCTACCGCCTCGCCTTTGCCGACCCCGAGTTTTTGTTGCGCCGCGAAACGCGCGGCCTGCGCTTTCAACTCGAAATGCTCAAGCCCGACCTGGCCCAGCAAGCGCTGGGCATTGAAAACACCATTGTGGTGTTTGGCAGTGCGCGTTTTCGCGAAACCAGCGAAGCACAGGCCATGCTGGACCAGGCGCAAGCAGCGGGCGACGCGCAGGCCATTGATCGCGCCAAAAAGCTGTTGCGCAATGCGCCTTACTACGACCAGGCCCGGGAATTCGCCCGCACCGTGGCACGCTACAGCGCCCGCTGCGAACAAGCCGGCATGCCCGAAGACCGGCTGTTCATCTGCACCGGCGGCGGCCCGGGCATCATGGAAGCGGCCAACCGCGGCGCGCACGACGAAGGCGCGCTCAACGTGGGCCTGAACATCGCCCTGCCCCACGAACAATCGGCCAACCCCTATATTTCGCCCGAACTGAGTTTCAAGTTTCACTACTTTGCATTGCGCAAAATGCATTTCATGATGCGGGCAAAGGCGCTGGTGGCATTCCCCGGTGGCTTCGGCACGCTGGACGAGCTGTTTGAGGTGATCACGCTGGTGCAATGCAAGAAGGCCAAACCGGTGCCCATCGTGCTGTTTGGCACCGACTACTGGAAGCGGCTGCTCAACCTGGACCTGCTGGTTGAAGAAGGCACCATTTCAGCCGACGACCTGACGCTGTTTGTCTTCTTGGACGATCCGCAGCAGGCCTGGGAGCACATCGTGCAGTTTTACGACCTGCCCAAAGTCTGACACATCAAAGACTGGATGCCGCGGGCCGGGCTTGGCCAAGGTCGGACCAGCACCAACCCAGGCCAGATACGCCGAATCACTCGCTCCAGCCGCCCCCCAGCGCCTTGTAGAGCGCCACCTGGTTTTGTTGCTGGGCCAGACGGGTCTGGGTCAGGCCCTGCTGGGTGGCAAACAAAGACCGCTGCGCATCCAGCACATCGAGAAAACTCGACACACCGTTGCGGTAACGCAGCTCGGCGAGCCGCAAGCGCTCGGCCTCTGCGGTGGCCTGGGCTTGCTGGGCGTGCAACTGCTCGCCCAGTGTGGCCCGGCCGGCCAGCGCGTCGGCCACTTCGCGAAACGCGCTCTGAATGGCTTTTTCATACTGCGCCACCGCCACGGCACGGGCGGCTTGCGCCCCGTCCAGACCCGCCTGGTTGCGCCCTGCATCAAAAATCGGCAGCAGCGCCTGAGGCGACAAGGTGAAACCCCAGGAACCGTCTTTGAACAGACCCGACAGATCGCCACTGGCCGTGCCCACGCTGGCGGTGAGTGCGAGACGCGGGAAAAACGCCGCGCGGGCCGCGCCGATGTTGGCGTTGGCCGCCATCAGCTGCTGCTCGGCCTGGAGAATGTCGGCCCGGCGCGCCAGCAGGTCAGACGGCAGGCCCGCGGGCACATCGCGAAACAGGGGTTGCGCTGCCTGGGCTGCAGCGGGCGCCACCAGCGCGCTGGGCAGCGGCTGCCCCACCAGCAGGGTCAGCGCGTTCAGGTCAAGCGCACGCTGGCGCGATTGCTGAGCCAGGGCCGCCTGGGCGGCGGCTGTCAGCGACTCGGCCTGGCGCAAATCGAGCGCTGACGTGGCACCGTTGTCAAACCGCAGCCGGGTCAGCCGCAACGAGTCGCTGCGCGTGGCCAGCGTGCGCCGGGTCAGGTCCAGCAGCTCGTCGTTGGCCTGCAAGCTGAGCCATGTGCTGGCCACGGCGGCCACCAGACTGGTCTGGGCGGCGTTGCGCGCGGCTTCGCTGGCGAGGTACTGCGCCAGTGCCGCTTCTTTCAAGCTGGCGATGCGTCCAAAAAAGTCGATCTCCCAGCTGCTCATGGCCAGGCCCACCTGGTAGCTGCTGCTGATGCCGCCACCGCTGGCCGGCTGGCGGTTGCCGCTGGCGGCCAGGTTGAGGTTGGGCACCTGGTCGGCCTGGCGAATTTGGTACTGGGCGCGCACCTGCTCAATGTTGAGCGTGGCCACGCGCAGGTCGCGGTTGTTTTGCAGCGCCAGCGCCATCAGCTCGCGCAAGCGAGCATCGGCCACGAAGTCGGCCCACGCCAGCGGGCTTGCAGGTGCTGCGCCAGCGGCTGCACCGGGCCAGTCGGCGGGCACCGGTGCAGCCGGCCGCTCGTAGACCGGCATGAGGGAGCAACCGGCCAGCACGGCGGCTGCAGCCAGCACCGTCAGCAGTCTCGCCGGGCGGGTGCGGCTCAAGGTTTTGTTATCGTTCATCGCTATGCACTCCCATGTGGGCAGCTTGTTCCGCGTGCACGCGGTGCTGTCGTTCACTGTCTTTAAAGATCGTACGCACCACCACGAAGAAGATAGGCACAAACACCACCGCCAGCACGGTGCCGGTCAGCATGCCGCCGATCACCCCAGTGCCAATGGCGCGTTGGCTGGCCGAACCGGCGCCACTGGCCAAGGCCAGCGGCAACACGCCCAGCGTGAAGGCCATCGAGGTCATGATGATGGGGCGAAAACGCAAGTGGGCCGCAGCCAGCGCCGCCTCGACCACGCCTTTGCCCTGGGCTTGCAGGTCTTTGGCAAACTCGATGATCAAAATCGCGTTTTTCGCCGACAGCCCGATGATGGTGATCAGCCCGACCTGGAAATACACGTCGTTCGAATAACCACGCAGCAACGTGGCCAGCAGCACACCCAGCACGCCCAGCGGCACCACCAGAATGACCGACAGCGGAATTGTCCAGCTTTCGTACAGCGCCGCGAGGCACAGGAACACCGCCAGGATGGCGAACGCGTACAGGATGATGGCCTGCGAACCCGCCAGCTTCTCTTCGCGCGACTGACCGGTCCATTCGTAGCCAAAACCCTGCGGCAACTGGGCGGCCAGCTTTTCCATTTCGGCAATGGCCGCACCGGTGCTGAAACCGGGGGCTGCGCTGCCGCTGATGCGCATGGACGGGTAGCCGTTGTAGCGCACGGTCTGCATGGGACCGGTGACCCAGCGGGTGGTGGCAAAGGCCGACAGGGGAACGGCCTGGCCCCGGTTGTTCAACACCGTCAGGCGCAGCAGGTCGTCGGGCTGCATGCGGGCAGGTGCATCGGCCTGCACCACCACGCGCTGCAGCCGCCCGGCGTTGGGGAAGTCGTTCACATAACTCGATCCCAGCGAAGTGCCAATGGCACCGCTGATGGCGTCAAACCCCACACCGAGTGCATTGGCCTTGTCGCGGTCAATGTCCAGTTGCAGCTGCGGCGCGTCCTCCAGGCCTTCGGGGCGCACCTGGGCCAGCACCTTGCTTTGCGATGCCATGCCCAGCAGCTGCCCGCGAGCGGCCACCAGCGCGTCACGGCCCAGGCCAGCGCGGTCTTGCAACCGGAAGCTGAAGCCCGACGAGGAACCCAGCTCGGGAATGGGCGGCGGGCTCAGCGGGAAGATGAACGCATCGCGGATGCCGGCCAGCCCACCAAAGGCGCGGCCCGCCAGAGCCTCGGCCGAACTGCCGGGGCCGGTGCGCTCGGACCAGTCTTTCAGCGTCACGAACGCCAGCGCGGCGTTTTGACCCTGACCCGAGAAGCTGAAGCCCAGCACGCTGACCATGCTCTGCACCTCGGGCTGCTTGAGCATGAAGCCTTCCACCTGCTGCATCACGTCCAACGTGCGCTCGCGCGTGGCGCCGGGTGGAAGCTGTACGTTCACCAGCATCGTGCCCTGGTCCTCGCCAGGCAGAAAGGACGTGGGCAGGCGCATATAGACCACCACAGCGGCGGCCACGATGGCCAGGTAGATGACCAGGGTGCGCCCTGCGCGGGGCAGCAGCTTGGCCACACCGCCTTCGTAGCCCTTGGCGGTGCGCGCAAAGCCGCGGTTAAACCAGCCGAAGAAGCCCTTTTTCTCGTGGTGGTGACCGGCTTGCACCGGCTTCAGCAAGGTGGCGCACAAGGCGGGCGTGAGCGACAGCGCCATGAACGCCGAAAACGCAATGGATACACCCATGACGGTGGCGAACTGGCGGTAAATATTGCCCACCGAGCCGCTGAAAAACGCCAGTGGCACGAACACCGAAATCAGCACCACGGTCACGCCAATGATGGCGCCCGAGATCTGACCCATGGCCTTGCGCGTGGCCTGCACCGGTGGCAAGCCCTCTTCGCTCATGATGCGCTCGACGTTTTCCACCACCACAATGGCGTCGTCCACCACGATGCCGATCACCAGCACCATGCCGAACATGGTCAGCACGTTGATGGAGAAACCCAACGCCAGCAGCACCGAGAACGTGCCCAGCAGCGCCACCGGCACCACGATGGTGGGAATGATGGTGTAACGGAAGTTCTGCAAGAACAGGAACATCACCAGGAACACCAGCAGCACGGCTTCGGCCAGGGTAACCACCACCTTCTCGATGGAAATTTTCACAAACCGCGAACTGTCGTACGGAATCGCCCAGCCCATGCCCTGGGGAAAGAAGCGCTCCAGTTCGGTCATCTTGGCGCGCACCGCGTCGGCCGTGGCCAGTGCGTTGCCGCTGGGTGAGAGCTGCACGCCGATGCCGGTGGACGGTTTGCCATTGAGGCGCGCCGAAGTGGCGTAAGCCTGCGCACCCAGTTCGATGCGGGCCACGTCTTTCAACCGCACCTGAGAACCGTCGGCATTGGCGCGCAGCACCACGTTGCCAAACTGCTCCACCGTGCCCAGTTGGCCATTGACCACCACGGTGGCGGCAATACCTTGCCCGGCCACGTTGGGCAGCGCGCCGATTTCACCGGCCGACACCTGCGCGTTTTGCGCGCGGATGGCGTTGGTTACATCGGCGGCACTCAGGTTGAAACCGAGCAGCTTGGTGGGGTCGATCCAGACACGCATGGCGCGCTCGGTGCCAAACAGCTGGGCCTGGCCCACGCCGGGCAGGCGCTGCAGCTCGGGCAGCACGCTGCGCGAGGCGTAGTCGCCCAGGGCCACGGGGTCCCAGGCCGGGTCGTCGCTGGACAGAATGGCGAACAGCAAGAAGTTGCTGCGTGACTTGTCCACCCGCACGCCCTGCTGCGTCACGGCCGAGGGCAGGCGCGGCGTGGCGCGCGAGAGGCGGTTTTGCACGTCCACCTGCGCCAGGTCGGCGTTGGTGCCAGGCTCAAAACTCAGCGTGATCGCACCGGTGCCGTTGGCCTGGGCCACGGCTTCCATGTAGATCAGGCCCGGCGAGCCGTTCATTTCCTGCTCGATCACCGACAACACGCTGTCTTCCAGCGTTTTGGCCGACGCGCCGGGGTAGGACGCGTTGATGACGATAGCGGGCGGCGCCACCGGCGGGTACTGCGCGATGGGCAGTTGGGTGATGGACACCGCGCCCAGCACCATGATGAAAAGCGCGATCACCCATGCAAAGATGGGTCGGTCAATAAAAAATTTGGCCATATCGGGCGCTCCTTATTGGGCTGGCGCGGTTGCGGTCGCGGCCGCACTGCCGGGCTCCACCCAAGGAACGGCCTTTACTGGCGCGTCGCCGCGCAACTTCTGAAAGCCGTCCACCATCACCTGTTCACCGGCCTTGAGACCGTCCAGAACGACCCACTGGCCACCCTGCTGGCCGCCCACCTTCACCGGGCGCGGGCTCACTTTGCCATCGGCGCCGACCACCATCACCGAGTCGCCCTGGGCCGAACGCGTCACCGCCTGCTGGGGCAGTGTCAGCGCGTTGCCCGCCGTGGCCTGCTCCAAACGCACCCGCACATACAGGCCGGGCAACAGCAGACCCGATGGGTTGGGCACCTCGGCGCGCAGCGTCACCTGGCCGGTGGTGGCGTCCACCGTCAGATCAGAAAACAGCAGGCGGCCCGGGCGAGCGTATTCGCGGCCGTCGTCCAGCACCACCTTCACACGGGCCGCACCGGCGCCCGCGCCTTTGAGCTGACCGTTTTCCAGCGCGCGCTGGAGCTTCATGGCTTCGGCGGCCGACTGGGTGAAGTTCACATACATCGGGTCCACCTGCTGGATCACGGCAAGCTGCGTGGCTTCGCCCTGCCCCACCAGCGCGCCTTCGGTCACCAGCGCACGGCCGATGCGCCCCGAAATGGGCGCAGTCACGTTGGCGTAGTTCACGTTGATGCTGGCCGTTTGCACGGCGGCTTTGGCCACGGCCACATCCGCCTCGGCCCCTTTCTGGGCCGCCACCGCGTTGGCGTACTCCTGCTGGCTGATGGCGTTTTCAGCCACCAGCGGCTTGTAGCGTTCGGCCAGTGCCGTGGCCTGGGCCAGGTTGGCTTGGGCGCGCGCCTGGCTGGCCTGGGCACTTTGCAACGCGGCCTGGTAAGGCGCCGCGTCAATGCGAAACAGCGACTGGCCAGCCTTCACATCGCTGCCTTCGCGAAACAGGCGCTGCTGCAAGATGCCCGCCGCCCGGGCCCGTACCTGCGCCACGCGCGAGGCTTCCAGCCGGCCTGGCAATTCCGTCACCAGGCCCACGTCGCCCGGCGCCACGGTGACCACACCCACTTCGGCTGGCGGCATGCCACCACCGGGTGCGCCGCCAGCGGGCGCCTCGGTTTTGCCGCAGGCGACGAGCACCACGGCCATAGAAATCACCGACAGACGGCGGACCCACGCCGTCTTGCGACCAAGAGTCGCCAGCGAGGGGTTAAACAAGGCGGGAAGCTGGGGACTCTGGGCGGGCATGGGAATCCTTGAAGGCATGAAATCGGGGGAGCCACCGGGAAAGCGGCCAACATAACCATCGCAGGGATACCCAACGAAGGCAAAGGGTTGAAGTATACATACATGCTCGAATGTATATATAGTCCATTGCACACAATTCCCTGTACCCATACGGGGTCATTCGACAGGAGACATAACATGGTTCGTCGCACCAAAGCCGAGGCCGAGGCCACCCGCCACAGCCTGCTCGACGCTGCCGAGCACCTGTTTCAGGAGCGCGGCGTTTCACGCACCTCGCTCAACGACATCGCCACCGCAGCTGGCACCACACGCGGGGCCATCTATTGGCATTTCAAAGACAAGGCCGACTTGTTCAACGCCATGCTGGAACGGGCGACCCTACCCCTGGAATGCGGCTTCCCCGACCAGGCCACGCCGGTCGAAGCGTTGGAAGCGCCGCTGGAAGCGCTGCGCGCTGGCATGCGCCATGTGCTGCACCAGATCGCTACAGACGAGCGGGTACGGCGCGTGTTCGAGGTGCTCACACACCAAGTGGAATACAACACCGAGATGGCAGCCGTCCGCGAACGGCATCTCAGCATGCGCCAGCGCTACTTGGCGCTGACCGAAGCGATCCTGGTCGAGGCAGCTGGCCGCACCGGGCTGAGACTGCCAGTTCCCTTGAGCACAGCCAGTCTGGGGCTTCACATCGTGATGGACGGCCTTAAGCACAACTGGCTGCTAGACCCATCGGCGTTCGATCTCAAAGCCGTTGGCGAGCACACCATGAACACCTACCTGCGCGGGCTGGGCTTTAGCCTGGGCGGCGCTCCGGCACTGCGTCTTCAGGCACCGGTGCACGCGATGCCAACCTGAGGTGCAACGCGGCCTGGGCCATGAGGTTGGCCGAGACTGGCGCCGTGACGAACACAAACAGCGTGATCAGCAGCTCGGCAATGCCAGGACGGCCCTGGCTGAAGGCCATGAGCATGGATGCGATCAGCACACCGCCCACACCCAGGGTGGACGCCTTGGTGGGCGCATGCAGCCGCATGAAAAAGTCGGGCAAGCGGGCCAGGCCAATCGCGCCCACCAGCAAGAAAAAGGCTGCGATGACAATCAGCGCGGCAACGGTCCATTCGATCAGGGGATGCATGCTCACTCCTTCATTCCACCACGTCGCCGCGGCTCAGGTAGCGCGCCAGCGCCACGGTGGAGGCAAAGCCCAACATGGCCACCAGCAAGGCCGCCTCAAACAGCAGTGCGGTGTTCCAGCGAATACCCAGCAGCACAATCAGCGCCACGGCGTTCATGTAGAGCGTGTCCAGCGCCAGCAGGCGGTCGGTCATTTCGGGCCCGCGCAACAGGCGCCAGGCACACAACACCACGGCCACGGTGACGGCAGCCACGCCGATGTTCAATGCAATGTCCAGTACGGTCATGCGGATCTCCCGGTGTTGGTACCTGCGCCCTGCCCTGCGGCGCGGGGCGTCTGGCCAAATATGCGAAGCAGTGGTGCTTCGTAACGCGTCTTCATGTCATCGATCATGGCTTGTGCGTCGTCACAGGTCAGCGCATGCACCAGGATTTCGCGCCGCTGCTCGTCAACCACACACGACACGGTACCAGGCGTGGTGGTGATGATCGTGGCAAACAGCGCATTCACGCGCGGGTGGTCGCAGGCCAGCGGCACTGGCAACCAGGCGGGCTGCATGCGTGGCAAGGGGCCAAGCACCAGCTTGGCCACCGTGATGTTGGCCAACACGATGTCCTTGAGCACCACCGCCGTCAGCCGCACGGCGGCCCACCAGTCGATGCGGGCATGTTCGCCCAGAAACGGGTGCAGCAGTCGCGGCACGATCAGAGCGATCAGCAAAGCCGACAGCAGGTGCACCGGCTCCAGGCTGTGCGACAGCGCGAGCCAGCTGGCGCCCAGCAGCAAGGAGAGCAAGGGATGGCTCAACCAGCCCGGCTTGCGATGGGTTGCATGGGGTGACGAGGTGTTTGGGTTCATCGGGTCTCCTCGGTGCCAGGGGTGGCTCCAGCGGGGGTAGGCGCAGCGGCAGGAACGCGGGCACCATCGTAAGGCCGGGTGGTGGACGCGGGCGCACCGTCGGTCACACCCAGCACGGCGCGGGCGTAGGCGGCCTGGTCAGCCAGCTGGGTGGCGGCAGCGTCGGTGTAACGTTTCACGGGTGACGCCAGCACCGCCATGGCCAGCGTCAGCGCCATGAAGGCCCACACGGCAGACAGCAGTTTGACACTGGAGCCCGAGCTGGAATTGCCCGTGCCTTCGTCGGGCTGCACATGCCAGAACACGATGACCCCGGCACGCGCCAGACCCACAATGGTGAAGAAGCCCACCGTGAGCACCACGGCCCAGACCCAAGCCTGGGCTGGCAGGCCCGAAGAGCTCTCTAAAATCATCAGCTTGCCCAGGAAGCCCGGCAATGGCGGCAGACCGGCGGCCGAAGCCGCGCCAAAAATCATCATCAGCCCCAGCAACACCGGCTCTCGCACGGCCGCCGCGGGCCGCAGTTTGTCCAGTGCATCCCCGCGCTGGGCGGCCATCAGCTCGACCAGCAGGAACAACCCGGCGATCACCACCGTGCTGTGCAGTGTGTAGTAGAGCGAAGCCGACAGGGTTTCGATGGAATACAAACCTACGCCGGCCATGATGGTGCCCACCGAGGAGACGGTGAGGTACGCCACCAGACGGCCCATGCTGTGCGCGGCCAGTGCACCCAGCACACCGAGCACGCTGGTGGTCAGGGCCAGCGGCAGCAACCAGGCCTCGGCGGCAAACGCGGCCTCACCGGCGTCGGCACCAAAAATACCCCAGTGCACGCGGATGATGCTGTACACCCCGACCTTGGTCATGATGGCAAACAGCGCCGCCACCGGCGCGCTGGCCGATGCGTAGGTGCCGGGCAACCAGAAGTACAGCGGCACCAGGGCCGCTTTCAGGCCAAACACCACCAGCAGCACCAGCGCCGCCGCGCGCGCCAGCACGGCGCTGTCACCCGTGAGCTGGCCCACGCGCAGGGCCACGTCGGTCATGTTGAGCGTACCGGTCACAGCGTACACCAGGGCCAGCCCGATCAGAAACAACCCCGAAGCCGCCAGGTTGAGCACCACATAGTGCACCCCCATGCGGAACCGCTCGCGGCCCTGGCCGTGCACCAGCAGCACGTAAGAGGCAATCAGCAGCACCTCGAAAAACACAAACAGGTTGAACAGGTCACCCGTCAGAAAGGCGCCGCACAGCCCCATGAGCTGAAACTGGAACAGCGCATGGAAGTGGCGGCCCCTCGTGTCCCAGCCGCCCGTGGCGTACCAGAGCACCGGGACGGCCACCAGATAGGTCAGCAGCACCATCAGAGCAGACAGCCGGTCGAGCACCAGCACGATGCCAAACGGCGCAGGCCATTCGCCCAACTGGTACACCAGCAGCTCACCGCCGCTGGCATGGCGCACCAGGTTGATCGCCATGAACAGGCCCAGCAGCACAGACGCCATGGCCAGCCTGCGGCCCCAGCGCTGGCGGCTGCTCGCTTCGCTACCGCCGGCACCGGCCGGATCACCGATCAACAACAAGGCCACGGCCGTGAACACCGGCAACAACACCGACAGCACAGGGGCATGCTGCAGCCAGAAAGCAGAGATCACATCAAACATCAGGACTGACCTCCGCGCTTGGCCGTGGGTACCGGCGAGGACCCGCGGTAACCCGGCGCGTGACCAGGCTCGTGCCCGTCCACATGGTCGCTGCCACTTTCATGGCGGCTGCGCAGGGCCAGTTCAATCACGAAGCCGGTGGTGGCAAAGCCGATCACGATGGCGGTCAGCACCAGGGCTTGCGGCAGCGGGTCGGCCACCGGGCCCTCCCCCACCAGAATGGGCTGCGCGTTGGACCACAGGCGGCCCATGGCAAAAATGAACACGTTCACCGCGTAGCCAAACAGCGACAAGCCCAGCACCACGGGAAAGGTGCGCCCACGCAGCATCAGGTAAATCGCACAGGCAGTGACAAAGCCAATGCCCGTGGCCAACAAAAATTCCATGCTCATGTGGGTTCCTCGGTGCGTCGCACGGCGGTGCAAGGGGATGGGAAAAGATTGGTTGCGGCGTTCATGCGGCAGACTCCGGGTGGCGTTGGCTGGCAGGCTGAGCGCCTTCGCGGCTCACGGAACCCAGCACCGAGATGGTCAGCAGCGTGGCACCCACCACCACGAGATACACACCCAGGTCGAACAGCGCGGCAGAAGCCAGCGGCAGATCACCCAGCAAAGGCACGTGCGGGTGGCCGTGTGCGCTGGTGAGGAACGGACGACCGAACACAAAAGCGCTCACACCGGTAAGCCCGGCAATGCCCAGGCCGGCACCGATCCACTTCACGAACCGGCGCCCAGCCTGGCCACGCAACAGCGATTCGGCCTTGGCCTGCCCCATGGACATGAACTGCAGCACCAGCGCCACGGCCGTGATCAGGCCGGCAATGAAGCCACCGCCCGGGAGGTTGTGGCCGCGCATGAAGATATAGATGGTGAACACCAGCGCCACCGGCAATACCACCGCGGCCGCCACGCGCAGCAGCAGGGGTTGCTCGGCAAAGGTCCAGCTGCGGCCATCGGTGTCGGCCATGGGGCGGCGCGTGCGCATGCCTTCCATGAGCGCCAGCACGCCGATGGCGGCAATGCCCAGCACGGTGATTTCACCGAACGTGTCGTAACCTCGGAAGTCCACCAGGATCACGTTGACCACGTTGGTGCCACCGCCCACCGGCATGGATTTCTCCAGGAAATACCAGGAAATGGAGTCGTGGTCGCGGGTCAGCAGCACCCACGCCAGCCACGACATGCCCGCGCCCCCGGCCAGCGCCAGCGTGCCGTCGCGCACGCGGCGCAGACTGCTGGACTCGCGCGGCGAATGCTGCGGCAGCAAAGCCAGGCCCATGAGCAGCAGCACGGTGGACACTACCTCGACCGACAACTGGGTCAGCGCCAGATCGGGTGCCGACAGGCTCACAAACGTCAACGAAGTGACAAGACCCACCACACCCACCAGCACCACCGACTGAAACCGCAAGTGGTGCGTCACCATCAGGGTCACAGTGGTGGCCGCCAGCAGCAACCAGATGGCAATGGCCAGGGGCGAGGCGGGTAGCAGCTCGCGCGGGCCGGTGCCCATGGCTGTGCCACTGCCGAGCACGGTGACCGCCACCACGGCGATGGCGGCACCCACCGTCCAGGCCAGGTAATGCTGCAAGGAGCCGCTTTCCAGCCGCAGCGAAATGCGCCCGGCCAGGGAAAACAGGCCATCAATCAAGCCGTCAAACATCTGCCGCCCGGTGGCCGGACCAAACCAGGCCTCGGACTCGATGCGGTGCAGCCGCTTGCCTTGCGCCAGCCACAGGTAAAGCCCCACACCCGCCACCAGCGCGATGGCGCTCATGAGCAGCGGCAAGTTGAAGCCGTGCCAGATGGACAGGTGGTATTCGGGCAACGGCTTGCCAGCCAGGGCCGTGGCCGCCACATCCACCAGCGGACCGAAGGTGATGGCAGGGAGCAGGCCCACAGCGATGCACATGGTCACCAGCAGCATGGCCGGCAGCTTCATGCCCAACGGCGGCTCGTGCGGGTGCGTGTTGGGCACATCGCCCAACGGGCCGTTGAAATACGTGTCGTGCACAAAACGCAGCGAATAGGCCACGCTGCAGATGCCGGCCAGCGTCACGGCAGCCGGCACCAGCCAGGCCCAGACGCCCGCCGTGCCCACCACCGCTTCGGTGAAAAACATCTCTTTGGACAGAAAACCGTTGGTCAGGGGCACGCCGGCCATCGAGGCGGCCGCCACCATGGACAGGGTGGCCGTCCACGGCATCAGCGCCCACAAACCGCCCAGCTTGCGCATGTCGCGGCTGTGGGTTTCGTGGTCCACGATACCGGCGATCATGAACAACGAGGCCTTGAAGGTGGCGTGGTTCAGCACATGGAACACCGCCGCCACGGCGGCCAGCGGCGAGCCCAGTCCGACCAGAAAGGTGATCAGGCCGAGATGGCTCACGGTGGAATACGCCAGCAGGCCCTTGAGATCGTGCTTGAAAATGGCAATGAAGGCCGCGAACAACACCGTGATCAGGCCCACCGTGGTCACGATCACTTCGAACCAGCCCGAACCCGCCAGCACCGGGTACATGCGCATGAGCAAGAACACGCCTGCCTTCACCATGGTGGCCGAGTGCAGGTAGGCAGACACCGGCGTGGGGGCGGCCATGGCATCGGGCAGCCAGAAATGGAACGGAAACTGCGCGCTCTTGGTGAAGGCGCCGATCAGGATCAGCAACAAGGCGGGCACAAACATCGGATCGGCCTGGATGGCGGCCACGTTGCCCAGCATGGCGCTGAGTTCGTAGGTGCCGGCGATCTGACCCAGCAGCACAAAACCACCGAGCATGGCCAGACCACCACCGCCGGTCACGGCCAGGGCCTGGCGGGCACCGGCACGGGCATCGGCCCGGTGGCTCCAGTAGCCCACCAGCAAGAAAGAAGAGAGGCTGGTGAGTTCCCAGAACACCACCAACAGCAGCAAGTTATCCGACAGCACCACGCCCAGCATGGCGGCCATGAACAGCATCATCTCGCTGTAGAACTTGCCCACCGAGTCTTTGGGGCTCAGGTAGAAGTGCGCGTAGATGACGATCATCAAGCCGATAAACAAGATCAGCCCGGCGAACATCATCGACAGGCCATCCAGCCTGAAGGTGAGGTTCAGGCCAATCTCGGGCACCCAGGCCCAGGCGTTCATGATGACCTCGCCCGCCATCACCGCTGGCGCGTGGCTCAGCAGCAGGCCCAGACTCGCCGCCGTCACGCCTCCTGCCGCCAGGGCAGTCAGCAAACGGGATCGAGATCCGAGCCAGAACGTGGCGGCGGTACCCAGCAAGAGAGGAAGCAAAACAATGAATAACAGCACGGCTCTTCTTTCAGGTTGGCCTTGGATTCTAAAAGGAGCAGGACGCTGTGCAGTCCATGTCGTGGAATGAATGCCTATTTATCGCTGACCCAATGTCAGTGTGGCCCTGCTGTTTCTACATGCAGCGTCCAGGCCAGACGCGAACCCAACCCCACCACCACGCCCACCACCCAGAACACACCGGCCACACCCACCACCACACCGGCAGAGCCAAACAGCAGCGGCATCACCACGCTCGAACCGTTGATGGCCATGGCCCGCAAACCGAGCGCTTCGCCATGCCGGTGCCGGGGTGTGATCTGGTGCAGCGTGCTCATGATCATGGGTTGCACCGAACCCAGCGCCAGCCCCAACAACACCGACAGCGCGCCCATGGCCCAGGCGGCCTGCACCAGCGGGTACACCGCAAACAGCCCTGCGGTGCACACCATGGCTGTGCCGATAACCACCGACTCGCGCAGGTGCGCTGCCAGCCAGGGCATGGCCAGGCGAATGGCGGTGGCCGCCAGCGCAAAGGCACCCAGGATGGCGCCGATCACCGTGGCGCTCAGGTCACGCTCGTGGCCGATCACCGGTACCAGAAAGGTGTGCACGTCCCAGCACGACGACAGCATCCAGTTGATGAGCATGAGGCGGCGAAAACCCGCGTCGCGCAGCAGGTTCCACGACGAACCGCTGACGTTGCGGTGCTCGGGCGCCACCGGCTCCAGCTCGACCGTGCCACGCACCCAGAACCAGGCCAGCGATGGCAGCAGCGCCAGCAGCAGGAAAGCAGCCCGAAAGCCATAGGCGTCGATCAGCAGGCCGGCGGCAAAGGGCCCGACAAAATTGGAAATGGACGGCCCGATGGCCATCCAGCTGAACACCTGCTTGAGCTCGGTCGGGTTGCTGGCCAAGCGCCCCACGTGGCGCTGCAGCGCAATCATGGCCAGGCCGGTGGCCGCGCCGCAGGTGAGCGCCGTGACGCACAACACCGCAAAAATGGGAAACGCCACCGCCAACGCGGCGCCCGCAGTGGCCACGCCCACCGCCAGCACCACCGGCTTCTTCAGACCCCGGCGGTCGGCGTAGCGCCCGGCCGGCAAAGCCAGAAACACCTGCGCCAGCGCAAACAGCGCCAGCAACATGCCCACCGCCACCGGGCTGTGGCCCTCTCGCAGCGCCATCAAGGGCGCGGCCATGCGAAAGCCGGTCATGCAGGCGTGCAGACTGATCTGGGCTGCAATCAGCCGCGACAGGCTGGCGCGCAGCGAGGGATTCACGCTTCGGTAGCGTCAGAAGGGTCGAGCGGCAGCAGCGCGCTGGCCTTGTCTTGCGGCAGTGCCTCCACCGCCTTCAGCGCCTTGCCCATGGCGCGGCTGCGGGTTTCGGCACTGTCCAGCGTGTTGAGCACGGTCTGCGTCTGACTCTTCACCTTGGCCAGCACATCGCCAAACTTGCCGAACTCGGTTTTCACCGCGCCCAGCACCTGCCAGACCTCGCTGCTGCGCTTCTCCAGCGCCAGCGTTCGAAAACCCATTTGCAAGGAGTTGAGCATGGCCATGAGCGTGGTGGGCCCGGCCAGCGTGACGCGGTATTCGCGCTGCAGCACCTCCATGAGGCCGGGGCGCCGCAGCACCTCGGCGTAGAGACCTTCGGTGGGTAGGAACAGGATGGCGAAATCGGTGGTGTGCGGCGGCTCCAGGTACTTGTCGGCCATGCTTTTGGCCTCCAGCTTGATGCGCTGTTCCAGCCCGCGCGCCGCCAGCTCGGCGCCCTCGGCGTCGGCGCGCTGCTGCGCGTCGAGCAGCCGCTCGTAATCTTCGTTGGGAAACTTCGCATCGATGGGCAGCCAGCACGGCGCGCCGTCGTCACCGCGCCCGGGCAGTTTGATGGCGAAGTCCACCACGTTGCGGCTGCCGGGCTTGGTGGTGACCTGGGTGGCGTACTGGTCGGGAGCCAACACTTGCTCCAGCAGCGCGGCCAGTTGCGCCTCGCCAAACATGCCGCGCGTTTTCACGTTGGTCAGCAGGTGCTTGAGGTCGCCCACGCCCTGGGCCAGCGTCTGCATTTCGCCCAGGCCTTTGTGCACCTGCTCCAGGCGGTCGGCCACCTGCTTGAAGCTCTCGCCCAGGCGGGCCTGCAGCGTGCTCTGCAGTTTTTCGTCCACCGTGGCGCGCATTTCGTCCAGCTTGGCTGCGTTGCTCTGCTGCAGCTGGGCCAACTGACCGTCAAGCGTGGTGCGAATTTCGGCCAGGCGGCGGGCGTTGCCCTCGCTCATGTCCTGCAGCTGGCGGGTGAGCGTGTCACCCAGCGTGCCGCGCAGCTGCACCAGTTGCTGGGCAAAGGCGTCGATCTGGGCATTTTGCGTGCGCGTGGCTTCGGCGGCCTGGCTGTTCATGGCCAGGCCCAGGGCCTGGAGTTGCGCCGTGAGTGTGTCGCCCAGCGTGCCACGCAGCTGCAGCAGCTGCTGGGCAAAGGCATCGAGCTGCGTGTTCTGCGTGCGGGTGGCTTCGGCGTCTTGCCGGGTCAGCGTGTCCTGAAACGTGGCCAGCGTCTGCTGGATTTCTTGGCGCCCGCCGCGGGCGTTATCGGCAATCTCGCGGCGCAGCTCGCTCTCGACCCGCTCCACGCGCTGGCCCATCTGCAGGCTTTGCTGTTGCAGCAAACCCAGCAGCTGTTGGCGGTGTGCCACTTCGTCGGTATCCACGGGGTGGCGGCGCAGCAGCAACCACACGCCCAGCAACAGGTTGAGCAACACCAGCACCAGCAGTGCCCACACCAGCCCATCGTTTGTCATGCGTTCAACACCTTCGGGAGCACTTCGGGGTTCAGGGGGGTCAGGGGTTGGCCTTGGGTCAAAAAGGCAATCACGTTGTCGGCCGCCAGATTGGCCATCGCTTTGCGGGTGGTGATGGTGGCGCTGGCAATGTGCGGCGTGAGCACCACGTTGGGCACCGTCAGCAGGTCGGGATGCACCTGAGGCTCACCTTCAAACACGTCGAGTCCGGCCGCCGCAATGCGCCGCTCGCGCAGCGCCACAGCCAGCGCCGCGTCGTCCACAATGCCGCCGCGTGCGATGTTGATCAGCGTGGCCGTGGGTTTCATCTGCGCCAACTCAGCAGCACCGATGGCGTGGTGCGACTCGGCGCTGTAGGGCAGCACCAGCACCAGGTGGTCGGCCTGCTTCAGCAGTTCGGCCTTGCTCACGTAACGTGCTTGGCACGCGGCCTCGCTGGCGGCATCGAGCCGGGAGCGGTTGTGGTAAATCACCTGCATACCAAAGCCGTGCGCGCCGCGCCGGGCAATGCCCTGCCCGATGCGGCCCATGCCCAGAATGCCCAGCGTGCTGCCGTGCACCTCGGCGCCAGCAAACATGTCCAGCGCCCACTTGCTCCACAAGCCAGCGCGCAAAAAATGCTCGCTCTCCGTGACACGCCGGGCCGTGGCCATGAGCAAGGCAAAGCCGAAATCGGCGGTGGTCTCGGTCAGCACGTCGGGCGTGTTGGTGGCCAGCACGCCGGCCGCCGTCATAGCGGGCACATCGAAATTGTTATAGCCCACTGCAATATTGGCCACCACCTTGAGCTGCGGGCATGCCGCCAGCAATTCCGCGCCAATGCGTTCGCTGCCCGTGGTGAGCACAGCCACCTTGCCCTGCAGCCGCTCGGCCAGTTGCTGGGGCGTGAACGGCGCGTCGGTGTGATTGGTTTCCACGTCGAAGTGTTCGCGCAGGCGCTCAATCACTTCAGGGAAGATGGCGCGGGCCACCAGAATGGAGGGGCGTTGGGTCACGTGGCGTGCTCCGGTAAAACTGTTTCATCGGCCAGACTGCAAATGGTTCACCCCAAGAAAAACCGCAAGGCGGCTCTTGGATCCTCAAGCAACACCACACGGAGCGCGTGCCCCAGCCCAGCAACCACCGTGGAACCGGCTTTACCGGGCCACAGGTGGTGTCCCCCTGGGGGGAAGCCGCACAGCGGCGCAGGGGGGCTGCTTATACAGCCAACAGGTCCACTTCAAACAGCAGCGTCGCGTTGGGCGGAATCACGCCGCCCGCGCCGCGTGCACCGTAGCCCAGCGCGGCCGGGATCACCAGGCGGCGTGTGCCACCCACGGCCATGCCCTGCACACCTTCGTCCCAGCCTTTGATGACCTGGCCACCACCGAGGTGGAATTCAAACGGCTGACCGCGGTCTTTGCTCGAATCGAACTTGGCGCCCTGGGTGCCGTTGTTGAACAGCCAGCCGGTGTAGTGCACCTGCACGGGGCCGCCGGCCTGGGCAATCTCGCCGCTGCCGACCACGGTGTCTTCGTATTGCAGGCCGCTGGGGGTGGTGATCATGAAGGTTTCCTTGAATTGAAAATGGTTGAGAGGCGTGGATTATTCCAGCCAATGGGTGAAGCTGGCCACGGTCTCGCGCGGTGTGTGAAAACCGTTGACTGGATCGGCTGGATCGGCATAACCCAGCGCCATGCCGCAGACCAGCATCTCGCTCTCGCCCGCGCCAATGTGCGGCAGGATGATTTTGGCAAAGCCGTTCCAAGCCGCTTGCGGGCAGGTGTGCAAACCATGGCCGCGCGCAGCCACCATGATGTTTTGCAGAAACATGCCGTAGTCCACCAGAGAACCCCGGCCCATCACGCGGTCCAGCGTGAACATGAGGCCCACCGGCGCGTCAAAAAAACGGTAGTTGCGCTGGTGCTGCGCATGCATCTTGTCCTTGTCGCCTTTGGTGATGCCCAGCAGGCCGTAGAGGCTCCAGCCGTTTTCACGCCGGCGGTCAATGTAGGGGCTGACCCACTTTTCGGGGTAGTAGTCGTATTCCTCGCGGTACTGCACGGCCAGCGAGGGTTCGGCGCGCATGGCGTCGTGGGCAGCGCACACCTGGTCCACCAGTGTGTCGCGGCTGGCGCCCTGCAGCACATACACCTTCCAGGGCTGGGTGTTGGTGCCCGACGGTGCGCGGCTGGCCACTTGCAAGATGTGCTCCAGCGTGGCGCGCGGCACGGGCTGCGGCAAAAAGGCACGCGCCGACATGCGACTGGTGATGGCCGCGTCCACGCTGGCGGCGTCGATCACGGGTGTCGCAACGGGATTTTGGGTCATCGCAAAGTCTCCAGGGTTTGTTTCAGGGGTTCGGGCAGCGGCACCGGGCGGCGCGTTTCGCGGTCCACATACACATGCACAAAATGGCCGCAGGCGGCGGCGGTGTCGCTGTCTTCGGCAAACAGGCCCACCTCGTAACGCACACTGGACGTTCCCAGGTGCGCCACGCGCAGGCCGGCGTGCACGGTTTGCGGAAAAGCCAGCGGAGCAAAGTAATTGCACTGGGTCTCGATCACCAGCCCGATCACCGGGCCAGCGTGGATGTCCAGCGCGCCCTGCTCGATCAGGTGGGCGTTGACCGCCGTGTCAAACCAGCTGTAGTACACCACGTTGTTCACGTGGCCGTAGACGTCGTTGTCGGCCCAGCGGGTGCCGATGCTGCGGAACACACGGTAGTGGCTGCGCGGGTGGGCTTGCGGGCGGGCGGTGGGTGCGGCGTGGCTCATGGCGCGGCATTGTGCCAGTGCGCGACGGGTGGCGCTGTCGCCTCGGTCGGCGGCTTTGTGGGCTGCAGCGCCTGCCAGCGCTGGTGGTAGGCCAGTGCGGTGCGGTAGGTGTGCATCTGCACCTGCACGGTGGTCTCCATGTCGTGGCCGTAGCCGCCGGCCATGGTGAAGGCCAGAGGCACCCGGCGCTGCCAGGCCCAGTCCATCACGCGTCGGTCGCGCGCCTCCATGCCGTCGTAGCTCAGCTTCAGCCGCCCCAGGCGGTCGCCCTCGTGGGAGTCGGCGCCAGCCAGGTAAATCACCAGCCCCGGCTCGAAGCGCTGGGTCAGCTCGTCCAGCGCCCGCTCCAGCGCCTCCATGTATGTCGCATCATCGCAGCCGTCGGGCAACTCCACGTCCAGGTCGCTGGGCTCTTTGCGAAACGGAAAATTTTTGGCGCCGTGCAGCGACAGCGTGAACACCGACGGATCGTTGGCAAAAATGCGGGCCGTGCCGTTGCCTTGGTGCACGTCCAGATCCACGATGGCCACCCGCAACGGCCCACGTGCCCGGTGGCTGCGTGCGTGTTCCGCCTGCATGAGCCGGGCGGCCACGGCAGCGTCGTTGAACACACAGAAACCACTGCCCTTGTCGGCGTAGGCGTGGTGGGTGCCACCGGCCAGGTTCGCCGCCAGGCCCGCGCCGCCCATGGCGCTGCGGCAAGCCTGCAGCGTGGCCCCCACCGACCGGCGCGCTCGCTCGGCCATGGCCGGGCTCCAGGGAAACCCGATCTCTCGCTGGACAGCGGCACTCAGCGACCCCTGCGCCACCGCCGCGATGTAGTCGGGCGTGTGCACCAGGGCCAGCTCACCATCGCTCGCGGCCATCGCCTCGTGCATCTGCACTTGGGGCAACTCAGAACTCAGACGCTCGCGCAGGCGGGCGTACTTGGCCATGGGAAATCGGTGCCCGTCAGGCAGCGGAAGCACAAAATGGTCGGCGTAGAAAGCGTGCACGAACTGGAAAACTGGAGAGAAAGGAGTTTTCGATTGTGTCAACCCTTTGAAACCGGGTTGGCAAGACCCGGTTTTAGAAGCCACGGCCTAAAATGCTGCAGCGCAACAAAAAATGCTTGCACAGTCTGGGGTTATCCCTATAATTGGGTCTCATGTTGCAGCGCAGCAAAGCGAACAATAACAAAAGCGTACAGACAGCGCGAAGTTCCCAGCAGCCTTCAACTAAACCTTAGTTCAAAGTTTAGGAGTATGAATATGTTGACCGCAGAACAAATCGTTGCAGCCCAAAAAGCCAACATCGAGACCATTTTTGGCCTGACCCAAAAAGCATTCGAAGGCGTGGAAAAACTGGTCGAACTCAACGTGCAAGCAACCAAAGCTGCCCTGTCCGAGTCCGCCAACAGCACCCAGGCCATGCTGAGCGTGAAAGACGCACAGGAACTGCTGACGCTGCAAGCCAGCCTGATGCAGCCTCTGGCCGAGAAGGCCGTGGCTTACAGCCGCCACCTGTACGACATCGCTTCGGGCACCAGCGCCGAATTCGGCAAAGCTGCTGAAGCCCAGGCCACCGACGCACAGAAGAAATTCATGTCGGTTGTGGACAACGCTTCCAAGAACGCACCTGCCGGTTCCGAAACCGCCGTGGCCGTGATGAAGAGCGCCGTGTCTGCTGCCAACAACGCCATGGAATCGGTTCAAAAGGCTGTCAAGCAAGCCACCGAAATGGCCGAAGCCAACTTCAACACCGTGACCTCTTCCGCTGTGAACGCATCGAAGACGGTTGCCAAGAAGCGCTGAATTGAGTGGCCATTGTGTGGTTGATCCAGCCACTTGACTTCGGTCAATGCGTTGATACTGGTTCTACTGCACGATGCGCTTGACCTCAAAAGGCGGCGCTTGAACATCAAGACTGTTTTTTCTGGTTGTCTCCTCGGGTCCTTTTCGAAATTCGATTTCATCGGACCCCTTAAGCCCTCGCTGCAAAGCGGGGGCTTTTTTTTGGTCCGCAGCCCAGCATGGTGTGACCTTGCCCAAAAAAGTGGCCGCCTCAAGGTAAACAGCCCCAGAAATCGTGGAGGTTGGTTGATTGGTTTAACTGACCTGGAGGGATTGGGCGGCGAGGCTTCTGCCTGGGAGGGACGGAACCCCCAAGGATTTGTGGATGCATGTCAAGGATGTGCCCAGACCTGGCGAACCCAAAACCACCATGTCTTCATGGCCGTCGTTGCCACCTGCAAGCCCGAATGCCTCAGCGTCAAAGCCACGCACAACACCTTTGCCCAGCGAATCAAACCGCTCATCAATGGCACCAGTACCAACCTCCAACTTACAGAGAGATTCAGACCACCTCTGCGTAAGATCAGATCACAGCTTTCATCTGCCTGCGCTTGGCTTTGTGGCGCCTCTTCCCAGAACAACGCGCTCTGTCCAGTCAAACGCAGGATGCTCATGGACAGCGCCGCCTACGCACAGACCAGGAAGTTGGTGTCAAATTTGCTGCGGGGCCAACACCCCAAGTCCATGCCACTCTTGAACTCTGCATGAAACTGTTCGTGGATAGCGTACTCTCGGACAGCGCCATGCTCTCATCGGTCAGGCACCACAGGGCCGCATCCGCTCAGCGTTTGCTGTGTTAGAGTTAATTCCAAGTTTTGAGCTATACAGCTTTGATTTATATGGAAAAAAAACTCCCAGCCATCCCGGCCAAACGCTACTTCACCATTGGTGAGGTTGGTGAGTTATGTGGAGTTAAGCCGCACGTACTTCGCTATTGGGAGCAGGAATTTACTCAACTGCGTCCGATGAAGCGGCGTGGTAATCGTCGCTATTACCAGCACCACGAAGTGCTCATGATTCGGCGTATCCGCGAACTCCTGTATGACCAAGGGTTCACGATCAGTGGTGCACGCAACAAGCTGCAAGAGATCGTTCAAACCGAACGTGACAGGTTTCGTCACGGGGCTTATCAAGCAATGGATGTCACTGAGCTGGCAGCAGACATGGATGCACAAGTACTGTTCGATGAAAACTTTGAAGCAGTCCCGACCGAACGTTCGTCGGACTTGGTTGATCGTGTTCCTCTGACCATGTTGGGAGACATACGGCGTGAACTGGTAGAAATTCGCGAGCTTCTTCTGGTGCGAGTCTGAAATCTGTCGATTCCCAGTCTATAATATGAGTCTTGTCGGCGTGTAGCGCAGCCTGGTAGCGCACTTGCATGGGGTGCAAGGGGTCGCGAGTTCGAATCCCGCCACGCCGACCAATAAAATCAACGGATTAGCTCAGCACTGAGCTAATCCGTTTTTCTTTGTGGCATCCGTAGGATAGACGTTACCGCTAAAGCCGTGAAGACCTAAAAGCATGTTCACGCTCTCCTGAGCCGCACACTCAGGAAAGCCAAGTGGATGAACTGCAGACGGACATTGATCTTCGCTCGCAGCTCTTCCACAACCGCCGGCTCTTCTCCTGCCTGGCAAAGCTGCGTTCGACCACCCACCGCCAGGGGATCACCGCAAACCTGTGCAGTTCGCTGCGCTTGGCCATTTGCACTATGACTTGATCACCCAAGATCTCCCGCACACCCAGCGCAAAGGGCTTGCCCACATAGCCACTGTCGGCCAGCAGGCTTTTGACTTGCCCCAGACGGATCTCCCGTGGCTTATCGCCGGCAAGACCCCTTTGATAGCTCCCTCGGTGGCGGTCCCCGCAATCGCATGTGGCAGGATTTGGCAACGTACGCGTGCACCGCGCAGAACACCTCAAACAAATCCACTGTGGTGGGCTTCGTGCAGCCGCCGTCCGCTATGCAGCAAAGGCAAAATTCCCTCGAACTTCTCTCGGCTGATATCACTGTCGTATTGCTTCCTCATCTTGGTATTTTCAGGCCACTCAGATAGATCGTGAACGGGCTCTAAAGAGCATCTCTTTCAAGGTCTTTGTGGGGAATTGCCACTTGAGAAGTAGAAACATGGAATGCCGCTCATGCCAGAAGAACTCCTTGCCCGATTCGAAAAACATGCACCGGTGAGAGCGCGATGGCACGCGTGGCGCTGGAGTGGGCAATAGAGCCGGGTTGCAGGTGGAAAAACTCCAGCTCAGTGACATCAAAAAGCTGCAGACGGCGCTGACTCTACACATGGTCATTGCCTGGCGCATCAACCGCCTCATGCGCCTGGGGCGCACCTTGCCGGACTTACCGACGGACCTGCTGTTTGAGGCCGATGAATGGCGTGCGCCCTTCATCCGGAACAAGAAAGCGGTGCCCAAGACGGTGCTGACAGCCAACACGGTGATCCTGTTGATTGCCCAGCTGGGAGAGCTTTCTGGGCAGAAAGAGCGATGGCTCGCCGGGGGCCAAAACACTCTGACTGGGCATGAGGGATATTGCCGTCTTTGTTCAGGGCGCCCGATTCGCCCGTGAGTTCGGGATGATGGGGTGATTTGTTTATAACGAGATGACTTCAACTGCCGGAAATAGGTTGACCCTGTCATAAAGCCGCCGCCAGCGACACCGGCCGATGGACTGCCTTCTGTGCCGCAGCATGCAAGCTCGGGCGCAGCCCCAGCGACACCAACTCCACTACCGTGGAGAAAGCGACTCATGCAGCCAATGCATTCTTTGCAGGTCCTCGGCGTCAGCGTCGAACCTGCAAGGCACCAGGGTTCACGATGCTGGTTGGCGTACCTTTAATATAGTTAACGATGTTGTCAAAGGCAGCAGCAAAGTAGGTTTCGTAGTTGTCCTGCTCGACATAACCAATGTGCGGTGTACAAATGCAGTTTTCGAGCCTGAGTAGCGCATGCCCTTGAAGAATCGGCTCAGATTCGAAGACATCTACAGCGGCCATTCCGGGACGGCCTCGGTTTAGACCAGCCAGCAAGGCTTCTGGCGCAATGAGTTCAGCACGAGATGTGTTGACCAGCAGAGACGTGGGCTTCATGCGCGAAAGGTCTTCCAGCGTGACGCACCCGGTATTGCCTGTTCCCAAGCGAAGGTGTAGCGAGAGCACGTCGGAGGCTTCGAAAAAATATTCTTTGTTGACCGCTACTTCGTAACCATCGGCGTGTGCGAGTGCTCTCGAGTTTTCACCACCCCAGACGATGACTCGCATACCAAACGCTCGTCCATAGCTTGCCACCAAAGAGCCAATGCGGCCATAGCTCCAGATACCCAGCGTCTTTCCCCTGAGCGCCATGCCCAGACCAAAATTAACAGGCATGGACGATGCTTTGAGACCTGACTGCTGCCAGGCACCATGTTTCAGGTTGGCCGCGTATTGTGGGATGCGGCGCATAGAAGCCATGATCAATGCCCATGTCAACTCTGCGGTGGACACGGGCGAGCCAACCCCCTCCGCGACGGCGATGCCCCGTTCGGTGCAGGCGGTCACATCCAAGTGAGTACCGACGCGTCCGGTTTGCGCAATCAGTTTCAGATGGGGCAGTTTCTCGACAAGTTGTCTCGTGACCTGCGTTCGTTCTCGTATCAGCACCAGGATATTTGCATCTCGCAGGCGCACCGAGAGTTGTCCGACACCTTTAACCGTATTGGTAAAGACTTTTGTCGGATACGGCTCTAACTTATCGGCGCAGCGTAGCTTGCGCACGGCGTCCTGATAGTCATCAAGGATCACTATATTCATAGACTCTATTGTGCCCCCTGCGTGTCAATACGACCTGCGACAACCCTCTCGTTCTGCACAAATCCGACCTTGGCCCTAAATTCCGCACCCCATAACTGAGCTCGTCAACTGGCTGGCGTGGGCGGAGAAGCAGCCTTTCAAGGTGTTGCTGCCCGCGAGGCTGTTTGATCAGGCGGGTAGTGCCGAGTTCAAGACCAATACCAAGGCTGTGACTCAGGAGCAGGGCTTGCTCGGTGCCAAAACCCGGCGTTCCCTGACCTGGGCGATGCCGCATGCAAACCACGTGTGCCTTGCAGCACACACCTCAAAGCGGCAAGAGTCTGGCGAATGAAGACGGCACTGCGCCAAATCTACGAAGCCGCAGTACAGGCAACCTCACCTGAGGAGGCCCAGGCGGGGCTCAAGAAGTGGATCTCGTGGGCGAGCCACTCTCCGCTGGATCCGTTCGAGCACTTGGTCAAAACGCTGTCAAGCCACTGAGATGGTGTACTCGCTGGGATGCTCAAGTCCCACTCGAAACGTCATAGAGCCTTGCACACCAGCAAACATCTCACTGAAATTTTATCTTTTTGACACAACCTGGAGCAACAGTATAAACCGTATAAACGATTTATACTGTTGCTCCAGACCACACATCACTCTATGGAACATCCTATGGCTACCCCCCACAACAAGACACCCATCAAAAAGTCCAAGCTTGTTCGCGACAGCTTTACCATTCCCAAAGCCGAATTCTTGCTCATCGAAGACATGAAAACCCGAGCCATTGCGCTAGGCACATCGGTGAAAAAAAGTGAATTGCTGCGCGCCGGCCTAAAATTGCTTCAAAGCTTGAACGACAACGCCTACAAGACAGCCCTCGCCGCCGTACCCACTCTGAAAACGGGCCGCCCCATCAACGAGGAGCCTGAAGCCCAAGCGTCAAAGCTCACCCGCGAACCCGCTGCCCGCAAAGCGGTGAAAGCCGCCCCAAATATCTCGGTGAAACCTGCGACTCAAGCAGCGGCAAAACCAGTGACCAAGCCAGCTTCAACACAAACGGTAAAAGCGCCAGCCAAACGTTCGCCAGCGACCAAATCGATCATCGCTAAAACGGCTGCCCCAAACGCAGTGGTGGTCAAACCCGCCGCGGCTAGAAAGTCAGTGATCAAGCGCACGCCGGTACCAAAAACAGCGGTTTCGATCGAAGCAATCAAGCCCGCCGTACAGACACCTGTAGCAGAAGAAACACCTTCAAAGGACTGAAGTACCAAAACCACCCCTGCCCTCTGCGGTGATCGCTGCAGAAGAGGGTGGTGGTTTGAGACGCAGCAGGCTCCCCTCGCAGCGCTTACCCACCGTTTTGAGCGATTTGCTGCGCTGCGAACCTTCGCCCGAGTCCAAGCTGCACCGGAGGTTTTCGCCTCGCACGCCCCTGCACGGGGCGCGTTCACTCACGGTGACTTGGTCTGCTCGCCTAAAGCAACTCAGGTGTCTGGACCGTGACCAGCACAGTCTGCACCGCACCGTCGCGCTCACGCTGACGAAACCACCAAACTGCCCCTTTTTTTACCGGGCAGTCAACCTCGCTCAAGCCCAGCAAACGCGAAATCACCTGGCCCAGAGTGGGTTGGTGACCCACCACCACCACTGGCAACTTGCCATGAGGCCACTGAACCAGCTCCAGCAAAGCAAGTGGATCGCCTCCAGGAGCCAAAACTTCACACACTTTGTATTTGCGGCCCAGCGCGAGCGCTGTTTGCTCCGTGCGTTGAGCTGGACTGGTCAGTACGCGGGCTGCTGCCGGCAACTGCCGATCAAGCCAAGCAGCCATTCTTGCGGCTTGCTTTTCACCTCGCGGCGTGAGGCGACGGGCCAAGTCTTTCCCATCGCCCTGGCGGCCCAGCAATGGATCAGGGTGCTCATGAGCTTCGGCATGTCGCCACAGAATCAGATCCATGCATTACCCCGGATGTGCTTAGCCTTTGCTGCCATAGCGCGCCATCAGTGTGGCCTGTGCCGAGTGCATCACAGCCCGAGACTTGCCTGTACCAGTCAGGCCTGCGGGCACATACGATCCGTCAGGCTGAAGCAGCCATGCGTCTTTCGTGTCGTGCAGATAGGTGTTGATGCACTCATCCATGATGCGGTGGCGCAGCGCTGGGTCTGTCACCTGCCAGGCCAACTCCACCCGACGCAGCATGTTGCGGTTCATCCAGTCGGCGCTTGAAAGCCACAACTCCTCTGCCTCATCAACACGGAAATAACACACCCGTGAATGCTCCAGCAAGCGCCCGATCACCGAACGGATCCGCACGTTGTCGGTGACGCCCGGCACTTGTGCCGGCAAGATACAGGCACCGCGCACGATGAGATCAATTTTGACGCCCTGCTGCGAGGCGTGCGCCAGTGCACGCGCCAAGGGCTCGTCGGTAAGCGCGTTCATTTTCAGCACAACACGAGCATCTTTGCCCTCGCGCGCAGCCGCACCCGCCGCCTCCACTTTTTCTAGCATGGACTTGTGAAGATGAAATGGAGCAATCAGCGCTTTGTTGAGTTTGGGCAGCCTGTTCTGGCTGGCCAGGTGCAGAAATATCTGTTCCAGATCTGCGGTGAGGGCATCGTCGGCGGTCAGATAACTAACGTCCGTGTACAGCCGCGCAGTCCCGGGGTTGTAGTTACCCGTTGATATGTGGCCGTAACGGCGTAACCGACCTTCTTCGCGCCGAGTCACCAGCAGCATCTTGGCATGGGTTTTCAGCCCTACCACGCCGTACACCACCTGTGCACCCACAGATTCCAAGCGTTCAGCGTAATTGATGTTGGCCTCTTCATCAAAGCGCGCCTTGAGTTCAACCACTGCCGTCACCTCTTTGCCGCGTCGCACGGCTTCACGCAGCAGATTCATCAACTCGGACTTGGCACCGGTGCGGTAAATAGTTTGCTTGATGGCCAACACATTTGGGTCTTCCACCGCTTCGCGCAGAAAGGCCAACACCGCATCAAAGCTTTCATAGGGCTGGTGAATCAGTACATCACCCTGCTGCAAGCGTTCAAAATACGACTGACCCGGCGTGAGCTGCACCGGCCAACCACCCTGGAAACTTTCAAACCGCAGGGCAGGCGCATCTACCTGGTCAATCAACTGGTTCAGCCGCACCAAGTTCACGGGTCCAGGCACCCGGTACAGCGCTTCAGTGGGCAGCGCAAATTGAGCCTGCAAAAAATTGGCCAAGAATTCGGAGCACCCAGCCGAGACTTCCAGCCGCAAGGCCTCACCGTAGTGGCGCTGCTGCAGCCCTTTGCGCAAGGCGGTGCGCAGATTTTTCACCTCCTCCTCGTCCACCGCCAGATCGGAATGGCGTGTGACGCGGAACTGGGAAAACTCGGTGACCTGGCGCCCCGGAAACAGGTCGGCTAGGTGAGAACGGATCAGACTGGAAATGGAGACAAAGTGTGTCTGCTTGGAGCCTTTGATAGGCGGCATCCGGAAAAAGCGCGGCAAAATACGCGGCACCTTGACGATGGCGATTTCGTTTTCGCGCCCAAAAGCATCTTTACCATTGAGACGCACGATGAAATTGAGCGACTTGTTCGCCACCTGAGGAAACGGGTGCGCAGGATCAAGACCCACCGGCATGAGCAACGGTTGCACTTCGCGAACAAAAAATTCTTTCACCCAACGGCGCTGGCGCGGGTTACGCTCACCGTGCGCCACCAGCTTGATGCCTTTTTTTTCAAGCAAAGGCAACAGTTCGTCGTTGTAGATGGCGTACTGCTGTGCCACCAGCGCATGCACCTTGGTCGACACCCGATCGTGTGATTCAACGGTATACAAGCCACGCTGCTCGTTGGCTTTGCGAGCGGCCAGATGCGGTGCCATGCGCACTTCAAAGAATTCATCGAGGTTGCTGGAGACGATGCTCAGGTAACGAAGGCGTTCCAGCAGTGGCACATCGGCGCGGCGCGCCCAGTCCATAACCCGTTCATTGAAGGCCAGGATACTGTGATCGCGATCCAGAAAATGCAGGCGGTTGTGGTGGCTGTTGGCGCTCATGATTCCTATCGAATAGCGCGGCTGCGGTCCATCCCTCCGACAGGCAGCACCAGCGCGTCTATTTGACGATTATTCAACGGTATGGTGACATTGGTGTGACAGTTTTGCATGTTGTACCGCCCTTCCGGATGCGGTTGCGGTGTCGAAGTTGGGGCGAAAGCGCTGCAGTGTCTGCGCCCGGTGCGGCACTGCAGCCAACAACGAGACAAATCGCTCGGCAGCAGAGCGCCAGCCAAACACCACGGCACGAGCCCTTGCCTGCTCCCGGGGTATCTTGACTGCCGCTGACCAGGCTTCGTGCAGGTCTTCCCTCAGTGCCCCGCCTGCGCTGTTGCCCACCACCTGCAAGGGGCCGTCCACCGGGTACGCAGCCACAGGCAGACCGCTGGCCATGGCCTCTAACATCACCAGGCCAAAAGTTTCACAGCGACTGGGAAACACCAGCACATCGGCTGCAGCGTACACATGGGCCAGTTCGTGTCGGGGCACTACACCCATCCAATGCACGTTGGGATAACGCTCGCGCAACGTGACCTCCAGGGGACCCGAACCGCAGACCACTTTGCTGCCGGGCACATCCATATCCAGAAAGGCTTCAATATTTTTCTCTGCAGCCACCCGCCCGACGCACAAGCTTACCGGCCGGGCCAAGTGCCCCAAAGAAGGGTATTCAGATGCCTCTCGCGCAAAGGCAAACAGGCGCGTGTCCACGCCATGGGTCCATTCGTTCAGATTGTGAAAACCTTTGCCTTGCAACATCTGCAGTACCCCCACAGTAGGCACCATCACCGCACTGCTGGGGCGGTGGAAGCGACGCAACAGCGCGTAACTCCACGATAGGGGAATGCCCAGCGTGGTGCGCAAAATATCGGGAAATTTGGTGTGAAAGGCGGTGGTGAAAGGTAGATGGCCTTGCAGGCAGTGGCGCCTGGCGGCCCAACCCAAAGGACCTTCGGTAGCAATGTGAATGGCATCGGCCTGAGCAATATCCATCATACGGCCGAGTCTGTGGCCCACAAACAAGGCCAGACCGAGGCCAGCCACACCCGGGCAAGGCCACGTGCGGAATTGCCCGGGATGGACCACCACAATTTCATGCCCCTGAGCCTGCAGTTCCCGGACCAACTCCATCAAGGTGGTCACCACACTGTTGGCTTGCGGTTTCCAGGCGTCGGTAATCAACAGAATTTTCATTTTTGTCTCCCTTTCTGGCACTGGTGCGCCCTGCATCCAGCACTTATCAGCGCGGGATGCACAACTGCCCGAATCAGACACCCAAGAAGTGTTTACGGTATCGGATGGGCAAATCCGAAATACGCATGATCATGGGAATGTCGGCGGCGTTGAAGTCTGGGTCCCAAGCGGGTGGGCCCATGACCTTGGCACCCAAGCGCAGGTAGCCCTTGATCAGTGCGGGAGGCTCCACATCCAGCGTACCGTCCAGCCGATCAATGGGCAGGGGCAAACGCGGGCGAACGTGGTAGTCGATGGGTGCAAGGTGGCTGACCTTAAGCTGGCGCCAAATGCTGGCCGCAGCATGACCACCACCCACCATACCGTGCGGGCCTTCGTGCTGCATGGGAATACTGGCGCAGCCGATCATGGTGTCGAGCTGGTTGCGCACCATGAAGGCCGCCAAGGCACCCCACAGCGCCATGATCACGCCACCGTGGCGGTGGTCACGGTGCACGCAGCTGCGACCCAACTCCACCATGCGCTCGCGCACATTGCGCAGACGGGTCAAGTCAAATTCCGTGTCGCTGTAAGTACTGCCCACGCGCTTGGCTTGGACAGGTGTAAGCACACGGTATGTACCAATCACCTGGCGGGTGAGTGCTTCACGAACCAGCAGATGTTCGCAAAAATCGTCAAACAGATCCACATCGTGCCCAGGCAGTACATTGGACAACTTCGCACCCATTTCACCCGCAAACACGCTGTAGCGCAGCTTCTGAGCTTCACGGACTTCATCCTGATGCTGCGCCCAGGAGACCTCGATACCGGACTGAACAGCGGCAGGTGTGACCATCAGGGGTTGGGGCTTGAAGTCAGTGCGCAGGGGCTGGCACAGGCTCCGCAAAGTCGACACGTGCGATAAATCAAGTGTAGGCGTGGGTAATTCTTTCATCGGAAATGCTCCTTTGGTCAATCACCAAGTGATTACAGCCTTTATTGTTGAATGGCTTCCATGACACACTCATGGCAAATGCGCGGCGTTTTCATGACCCCTTTTTTCAGCGCCAACCACGTCCATGTGGCTCGGGTCATAACGTTTGATACCGGACTCCCCGCGGCCATCGCACACGTGCGTGATACACGCCGTGCAAGACCATCATCCCAAAACGCTGTCAATGCGCGACCAGCCCCGTAGCCTTGCATCAAGGCCGCAAGTCCTATGTTTCCCTATGGAATTTGGCTATTCTGGGATCAAGCAATTTGTTAATGAGAATGATTTCACCGCATTGGGTCCATGCTATCTTTCGCCGAATGTGGTTGACATTCTTTGCTCTTGAATACCTGTATGGCCGCCTTACCGGAGTCTGAACACACCACGCTTAGCACCACCATCGCTCGGTGGCAGCGTGAGTCGGCAACGGTCGCTGACGCAGCGTTGCGTATCAATTTAGACCACCTGGCCAAAGCCAGCTGGCTGATGGTGCTGCTCAATTTGGGTCACTTGGCGTACTTTGGGTTCTGGTACGAAGCGGACTACCCTGTACGCACGGGCTGGGCGCATGAGGTGGCTTGGGCCCATGCGTTGATGGTGCTGCCAATGGTGGGCGTGTGGGCAGTGGCACAACGAGCGCGGCAGCAGTTACGGCCATCGACGTTAGCTCGGGCGCTGCCCGAACTGACCGCTTGTGCGGTACTGGTCTGGGCCATCCACCTGACTTGGGTGGATCAAGCGGTGGGGAGCGCAATCAGTGCATATGCCAACGCATGCGCCGCAATGGCCATCTTGCTGCTGCTGCGCCCGTCGCATGCAGCCGTACTGTATGCAGCCGCTTGGGCATGGATGGCGTGGGGGCTCGGCTCTGTGAGCAGTGGGCCTGATACGCTGGCCAATGCACGCGTAAACGCGGCAAGTGCAAGTCTTTTGTCGTTTTTGGTATCGGTGCTGCTGTGGCGGCGTTTTGTCCAAACCGAGCTGCTGCAGCGCGCTTTAGCCGAAACCAACCGCCGGCTAGCACGCAACCAGGTGCAGCTAGAGACTTTGGCTTCCACAGATGCACTGACGGGCCTTCTCAACCGACGTGCACTTTGGGACCGGGCGTTGGTGGAACTGGCCCGTGCGCAGCGCGAGCACACTTCGCTGTCGCTGCTGGTGCTGGACCTGGACCATTTCAAGCAGGTGAACGACCAATGGGGGCATCTGGCTGGTGACGCCATGCTGCGCCATGTCACAGGCCTGATGCAGGGCGCCGTGCGTCGCACCGACGTAGTCGGGCGACTTGGCGGGGAAGAGTTTGTGGTGCTGCTGCCGCAAGAAGGGGCCGAGGCAGGCCGCCGCCTGGCTGAGAAACTGCGGCGGCTGATTGCAGCCAATCCCATGTGCGGGGAGAACGCAGCACTGGCCAACACGGAAAGCAGTGTGCCCGGTCTGTCCGTGACGGTGAGCATTGGTGGTGTCAGCTTACCCCCTGGAGACCAGGGTAGCCTGGAGACGTTGCTGGACATGGCCGACAAGGCGCTGTACAGGGCCAAAGCTGAAGGACGCAACAGGGTGGTTTGGGCAACGCAGACAGACGCCGAGTTGCTCACGCAAACATTGCCTTGCGGTCAGCGTGTCACTGGCATCAGCGACCAACAAACTATCTGAGTTGCACAGGAGTAAAAACCAAAAAACCCGCAATTCTTGAGAATTGCGGGTTTGACTTGGCGGAGCGAGAGGGATTCGAACCCTCGATGAGGCTCTACACCCCATACTCCCTTAGCAGGGGAGCACCTTCGGCCACTCGGTCATCGCTCCGAAGCTCGTATTATGCCTCAGTTTGCAGCCATTTCAGCACCAACTGCACACCAGATCAGCAATTCTCAATTTGTGTTCAAGGAGGCGCTGGCACAGGCTGCGGTCCGTCTGTCAGGCCCTGGATCATGAATGCGATCATGGCGGACCAGTTGGGGAAGTGGCAGTAGGTGGCGAGCGCACGCATGTCGTCGAACACGCGCTGACGACAGGCGATGAGTTCGCGCAGGTGCGCAAAGCGCTCATCGAGCCAGTCCAGCACGGTGTGCAGCAGGTAGGCCAGCACGATCAGGCTGGCCAGCGTGGCGCTCAGATGCTGCTTGCCGTGACCGAAGTTGTGCTCGAAACGGTAGCCCTTGGTCTTGAGCGTGTTGTTCTCGTTCTCGATCTTCCAGCGCGCACGCCCGGCTGCGACGATCTCGCGCACCGTCTGGGCACCCACGGGCAGGGAGCTGGCGAAGCTGTTGCGGTACAGGACCTTGCCCGCCTCGTTGGTGGTGGTCAGCTCGCACCAGTCCACCGTCAGAGCACCGTCGGCGTCGCGCAGGGGCAGCGCGTGCGCCCAGCGGTAGCAGTCGATATAGACCTTGCGGGGGGTGCCCCGGCGCACGGTCATGCTGTGCACATCGCCGCGGCGCTCGAGCATCTGCAGCCACTCGTAGGTCGTCGGGTGCGATTCAGGCTTGCACACCAGCACGAAGTCCAGCCCCTGCGCGCGCAACGCCTGGCAAAACGGCTCATGGCAGTACAGGTCATCTCCCAGCACCACCGTGCCAAATTCAGCACAGCGCGAGCCGTGGCGCTGCAACCAGCGCCGCGCCGCGTTGAGTTCACAGTCCTGCTTGGCGCTGCCGTCTTGCGGTGTGACGAATTCCGGTGCCAGGGCCACCACCTTGTCTTGGCCCGGCTGCACCAGCACGGGTGTGAGCGCACTGTGGCTGTACAGGGTGCGTCCCGCATGGCGGCGCTGCGAACACTGCGCGCAGTGCAGCGTCGTGGACGAAAAATACGTCACCCCGTCCAGGGCCAGCAACACCTTGCCCTGCAAGGTCCGGTAGCGCTCGATCACGCCTTCGTTCATCAGCCCTTCGAGCAGTGCGTCGTACAGCGGCTCCAGCGCCTGCGGCTTGACCGTGTCGAGCAGGTTGCGGATCTGGTTGTCGCTGGGGATATCATGCGCACCGAACATCGACTGCACGTTGTTGCGCCCCTGCTCTTGCTGCATGCGCCGCTGGTACTCCAGGAATGAGGCGCACTGCATGAAGAACACCGAGAACGCGCTCACCCCCGCATCGGTCATGCGGTAGTGCCGGTTCTTGCCTCGGCGAGCATCGGGCAACTGCTCCAGCACCTCGCGTACCCGGTGCATCACTTGCGCAAAGTCCAGCGTCTTGCCCTTCACCATTGCAGCCATCACAGCCTCCGCCTGAAGTCTCTACACCCTCAGTTTGCTCCCGTTCGGCCATATTGAGAATTGCTGACACCAGATCAGGGCAATTGCATTTACGCCCGAGCCTGAAGGCCCAAGAGTGATTCTCTGTGCTCCGTGAGGCGGTCAGCGGTTTTTCGGCGGCTGCGCAAACTGCGTTTGGGGTACTGCTGGTCCTGGCGCAGCAGCGTCAGGGCGAACTTTCTGATCGTCGAGAGATTGCGCGGCGCATGCCCGGTGCGCACCCTGCATTCATCCTCGCGAAACGTGACATCGAGCACCCAGTGCAGGCGGTTTTCAATCCCCCAGTGCCCTCTGGCTGCCTCGGCCAGCGCCTGGGCCGATGAAATGCCTTTGGAGCCCATGTAGAACGTGCGCTCCACCGACACCTGGCCCTTGATCTCGCGCTGGCGCTCGACCATGCCCACACCTGCTAGGTTTTTCCACTCCCCGCGCAGCGATGGCTCCATCCAGTCGAGCTTGCTCACCCACACATGGCGCCGCGTCTCAATGCGCCCGTGGTCTTTTTCCAGTGTCTCGAACCGGCTTGGCGCCAGGCTGCCAAAGCCGTGCCTCTGGCCCTCGGCGTAGAACGCCGCCACCGCCTCAAAGAGCGTGCCCTGATTGGCCTTGACCGCCAGCAGGTAGTCCCCGCCTTGCTTGATGATCTTCTCGGCGATTTCCTTCTGGCAGCCTATGGCGTCAATCGTCACGGTGCAGTCCTTGAGCGCGAGCGTCTCCAGCAGCGCCTTGATACCCACGATTTCGTTGCCTTTGCCCCGCGTTCCCTCTTGGCCCAGGCACAGCCCGCTCTGCGTGGCAAAGGCGCTGACCATGTGCAGTGCCGTGTTGGCGCCATCGCGCGAGCCGCACAACGTCTTGCCATCCAGGGCAATCACGCCTTTGACATGGCCTGCAATGCCTTGTATCCAGCAGCGAAAGCATGGCTCAAAAACCTCTGCGTCGAGTAAGCGAAAGACGCGCCCAAACGTGTCGTGCGAGGGCGTTCCCTGCTCCAGGACAAGGTATTTTTTGAGCCAGTCTTCGTTGTCGCTGGCCCACTCTGCGACGTCTACCCAGTTGTCCGCCCCGCACAGCACGGCGCTCAGCGTCATCACGATCATCTCCTTGAGATCATGGCGCTGTGCAGGACCGGTGCGTGGGTCGGGCAGTATCGAGAAAGCTCGTATCAGCATCAGGTTCACTTGCAATGGAAAATTCTTGAGTGAACACCAGCTTTGGGCCTCTTCCCTCAAATTTCTTCAAATGCAATTGCCCTGCACACCAGATACAACGTCTTCCCATCAACCGGCAATGGTATCAGCGGTCTGATCCAGATCGAACTCACGGTGCAGGGCACGCACGGCCAGTTCCATGTACTTCTCGTCGATCACCACCGAGGTTTTGATTTCAGAGGTAGAGATCATCTGGATGTTGATGCCTTCGTCGCTCAGGCACTTGAACATGCGGCTGGCCACGCCCACGTGGCTGCGCATACCAATACCCACGATGCTGACTTTGCAGATGCGAGCGTCGCCCACAGCATCGGCAGCGCCAAGTTCTGGGACCACCTTGGACTTGAGCAAGTCCATGGTTTTCTGGAAATCGTTGCGGTGCACTGTGAAGCTGAAGTCGGTCTTGCCGTCTTTGCTCAGGTTTTGAATGATCACATCGACTTCGATGTTGGCTGCGGCCACGGCACCCAGGATCTGATACGCAATACCGGGCTTATCGGGTACACCGAGCACCGAAATTTTGGCCTCATCGCGGTTGAAGGCAATGCCGGAAACGACGGCTTGTTCCATTTCTTCGTCTTCCTCAAAAGTAATCAGGGTGCCAGATGCGGCTTCTTCATTCAAGTCAATATCCCAGGGCGTGAAGCTGGAGAGCACGCGCAGGGGCACTTTGTATTTGCCGGCGAACTCCACCGAACGGATCTGCAACACCTTGCTGCCCATGCTGGCCATTTCCAACATCTCTTCAAAGCTCACGCGCAACAGGCGGCGCGCTTCGGGCACCACGCGCGGGTCGGTGGTGTAGACACCGTCCACGTCGGTGTAGATCAGGCATTCGGCTGCTTTGAGGGCGGCGGCCACGGCCACAGCCGAGGTGTCGCTGCCGCCACGGCCCAGGGTGGTGATGTTGCCGTCCGGGTCTACGCCCTGGAAACCGGTCACGATGACCACTTTGCCGGCGTCCAGATCGGCGCGTACGAGGGCGTCGTCGATGGACTCGATACGGGCTTTGGTGAAGGCGCTGTTGGTTTTGATGGGTACTTGCCAGCCGGCGTAGCTCACGGCCTGCATGCCTTCTGCCTGCAGCGCAATGGCCAGCAACGCCGACGAGGCCTGCTCACCGGTGGCCGCCAGCATATCGAGTTCGCGGCTGTAGGCACTGTCGGTTTTGGCTGGAGCCAGCTCTTTGGCCAAGCCCAGCAGGCGGTTGGTTTCGCCGCTCATGGCACTGGGCACCACCACCATCTGGTGACCGGCCTTGTGCCATTTGGCGACACGGCGTGCCACGTTGCGGATGCGCTCGGTCGACCCCATGGAGGTGCCGCCGTACTTATGAACAATCAAAGCCATCGGGTTGGGTTGGGTTGGATAGGTCGTTGAAAACGGCGTGGCCCGCTCAGACAACGCAGTCTGGTGTCGGTTGCCCGCCTAAGACAAAGCCTTAAATTATATCGGGGGGGGTGTAGATCAGCCGATCGCCCGACCTATCCACGAAGCCGCTGGCGATTTTGAGGTGAATGCGATGTCCCCGCGTACGGCAATCTGCGATCTGGTCGAGCAACTCGTCCAACTGCGCTGCGCTGGCGGCTACGCCATGGCTGTGACGCAGCCAGTAGCGCAGTGCATTGGCCTGGCGTTCCCGGCCCAGAACCCGCAAAACAGCCATGGCGGGCGGCTCCCCGGACTGGATCAGATCCAGCTGGGCTAGGTCGTCGAGCAGAATTTGAGCCTGGGCAGCGTGGCGTGCGCAGCGGGCCAGCATGGTGCGAAAGCCGGGGAAACAGGCATTCCAGGCCGGCATCAACACCGCGCGAATGCGGTTGCGCGTAAAGCGCACATCGGTATTGCTCGGGTCTTCAATAAAAGCATGGCTTACCGCCTGCAACCAGCCACGCAAATCCGCAGACGCCACGCCCAACAAAGGGCGCCCAAACACGGCTCCGTGCCGTTCAAAGCGCTCAGCCATCCCTGCCAAGCCAGGCAAGCCCGACCCACGGCTGAGCGCCAGCAACACGGTTTCAGCCTGGTCGTCAGCATGTTGACCCAGCAGCACGCCATCCACCCCGGCTTGCTTCGCCATGCCAGCCAGGCTGGTGTAGCGCTTATCCCGAGCGGCTGCCTCGGGGCTCTCACCAAGGCTGTGCGCCGCCTGCACCCGACTCACCTGCAGGGCGATGCCGTGGAGCGCGCAGAACGCTCGGGCATGGGTTTCAAAGCCATCGGCGGCAGCCTGCAAACCGTGGTGGACGTGAAAGGCCGTGACCCGGCCAGGCCAGCGTCGGTGTGCGGCCAGCAGCAACGCGGTGGAGTCGGCGCCGGCGCTGTAGGCCACAGCCATGCGAATGTCCTCCTGCAACGCCCTGCCAGGCCCGGGCTGCCAACGCTCGCACCACCGTTCCAACGCCTGTTCACAGGGGTTGGCGGAGGGTGCGCTGGCGCTCATGTCAGCGTTTGTCCGCTTTGCTGTCGGCCTTGGTGTCGGTAAAACGGCCATAGCTGTTGATGCGCGCGTAACGGCGGTCCACCAGTTCCTGCACTTTGAGGTCCGCCACCTGGCGCCAAGCGTCGGTCAGTCCACGCTTTAAAAAGGCAGCCATCTGCTTGTGGTTGCGGTGGGCGCCGCCTACGGGCTCGTTGACGATTTTGTCCACCAACCCCAGCGCCTTCAGGCGGTGGGCCGTGATACCCAGCGCATCGGCCGCGTCACTGGCGCGGTCACTGGTTTTCCAGAGAATGGAGGCACAGCCTTCGGGGCTGATCACCGAGTACACCGAATACTGGAGCATCAACACCTGATCGGCCACAGAGATGGCCAAGGCACCACCGGAGCCACCCTCGCCGATGATGGTGGAGATGATCGGCACCTCAAGCTGAGCCATCTCGAAAATATTCCGTCCAATGGCTTCAGACTGACCGCGCTCTTCCGCGTCAATGCCGGGATAAGCGCCCGGTGTGTCCACAAAAGTGAACACCGGCAAACCAAATTTCTCAGCGACTTTCATCAAGCGCAAGGCCTTGCGATAGCCCTCGGGCTTGGTCATACCAAAGTTGCGCAGACCACGCTCTTTGGTGTCACGGCCTTTTTGGTGGCCCAGCACCATGCAGGGCTGGCCGTTGAAACGGGCCAAACCACCGACGATGCTCAAGTCGTCCGAGAAGTGGCGGTCACCGTGCAGTTCCTGGAAGTGCGTGAAGATGTCCCGCACGTAATCCAGCGTGTAGGGCCGGTCGGCGTGGCGCGCGATCTTGGTGATCTGCCACGGTGTGAGGGTGCTGTAGATGTCTTTGGTCAGCTGCAGGCTCTTACCGGCCAGTTGTTCAATTTCTGCCGAAATGTCCACCGCCGACTCGGTTTGCACATAACGCAGTTCTTCAATTTTGGATTCGAGTTCGGCAATGGGCTGCTCGAAGTCGAGAAAATTCTTTTTGGCCAAGGTGTAACTCCTGTGGTCGTGAGTGGTGATACCGGCAAAAAAACACAGCGCCGATTGTGCCGGGCTGCGGGTACGGTCCTCATGGAGAAGAAGATGGTGGTGGTTTGCCTCAAGGAACAACAAGCAGGCAAACTGAGCAGAATTTTCTTCAGTAGGCCACGGGGGCCGGGTCCAGCGAGCGCCAAATATACCAAGTTGCCACACTGCAAAAAGGGGCCCAACTGGCCGCTACTTCACGGATCTCGCTGCGGCTCACTGGCTCGCCTGAAAAATAGCACCGGCTGATGCCATTTTGCAAACCCACGTCGTCCAAGGGCAGCACATTGGGCCGCATCAGGTGAAAGATCAGGAACATTTCAGCCGTCCACCGGCCAATGCCGCGAATGGCGACCAGCTCGGCAATGATGGATTCGTCGTCCATGTCTGCCCAGGCGTTCACATGCACCTGGTCGTTCGCAAAGTGCAGTGCCAGATCCACCAAATATTCCACCTTGCGGGCAGACAGCCCCGCAGCACGCATGTCGTCCACCTTGAGCTTGAGCACCTGCGCGGGCACCATGGCTTGGGGCAACAAGGCGAACCGGTCCCAGACCGACTGCGCAGCCTTGACGGAAATTTGCTGTCCCACAATGCTGCGCGCCAAGGTCACAAACGCATCGCCGCGCGACTCCAGGCTCACACCCGTGTGCTGCGGGATCAATTTTTTCATCACCCGGTCGCGCTTCATGAGGTGGCGACAGGCCTCCTGCCAGTAAGCCGGTGCGCCCGGCCCCACGTCGGGCAGCGGAGCCTGAGCCATCAGGCACGCTCCCAACTCGTGCCAGCAGGGCCATCTTTGAGCACCACGCCTTGGGCCAGCAGCAGCTGCCGAATGCGGTCGGCCTCGGTGAAGTTCTTGGCCTGCTTGGCGGCAACACGCGCAGCAATGTGTTCTTGAATTTGCGCTTCGTCCAGCACCCCAGCGGCGGCGCCCCCGGCTTGCAGGTAAGCCATCGGATCGGCCTGCAGCAACCCCAGCGTTCCTCCCAGCGAACGCAGCAGACCTGCCAGCGCTGCATCCTTGCTGCGGTTGACCTCGCTGGCCAGATCAAACAACACGGCCACGGCGTCTGGCGTACCGAAATCATCGTCCATGGCTGCGCGAAAACGCTGGGCAAATGGCTGGTTCCAGTCGATCGGCATGGCCGCCGCCGCATCCACCTGACTCAGCGCGGTGTACAGGCGCTTGAGCGAAGCGCGGGCATCGTCCAGATGCACGTCGCTGTAGTTCAGTGGGCTGCGGTAGTGCGCCCGCAAAATAAAGAACCGCACTGTTTCGGCATCGTACTTTTGCAGCACCTCACGGATGGTGAAGAAGTTGCCCAGGCTCTTGGACATTTTTTCATTGTCCACACGCACAAACCCGTTGTGCATCCAAAAGCGTGCCAGCGGCTTGCCAGAGGCCCCTTCGGATTGGGCAATCTCGTTTTCATGGTGTGGAAACTGCAGGTCGGCGCCGCCGCCATGGATATCGAACGTTTCACCCAAGGTGGCGCAACTCATCGCTGAGCATTCAATGTGCCAGCCCGGGCGACCCAGTCCAAACGGGCTGTCCCATTGGGCCTCAGCGGGCTCGTCGGGCTTGGTTGACTTCCACAACACGAAATCCAACGGATCGTTTTTGTCGCCCGCCACGGCCACACGCTCGCCCGCACGCAGATCGTCCAGCGACTTGCCTGAGAGTTTGCCGTAGCCGTCAAATTGGCGAACAGCAAAGTTCACGTCGCCGTTGTCGGCCTGGTAAGCCAGGCCTTTGGTCTGCAACTGCCCGATCAACGACAGCATCTGCGGCACATAGGCGGTGGCGCGCGGTTCCACCGTGGGGGGCTCAATGCCCAAGGCACCGGTGTCCGCGTGCATGGCAGCGGTCATTTCGTCGGTGAGTGCACGCAAGGTAATGCCCCGCTCCACCGCCCGTTTGATGATCTTGTCGTCGATGTCGGTGATGTTCCGCACATACGTTACGCGGTAGCCGCTGACTTTGAGCCAGCGCTGCGCCACGTCAAACGCCATCATCATGCGGGCGTGCCCGATATGGCACAGGTCGTAAATCGTCATGCCGCACACATACATGCGCACATGACCGGGTTCTATCGGTCGAAATGCTTCCAGTCGACGCGACAGCGTGTTGTAAATTCTGAGAGTCATGAAGGGTCGGATTTTCGGGTACAGGGGTGGAGCGCAGGTGGCGCAAGAGCCACGGGCGTCAGGCTGTGTGTGACAACGTCTACCCAAGAGGGGCGACCGATCGGAGAACCCATTCGGTGGCAAACATTGGGCCTACACCCCTCAGATACAATCCGCCAGTATAGCCAGCCAACGCTGTGCGAACGTGCGGAATCGGCCCTTCGAACAGTGTTTCATGGACTCCAACGCGCGGCAAATCAGAACCCGCCCGCTCTTCGACTTCACCTACTCCTCGCCATGACATACCCGTTTGACCAGCCAGGCCACACCCTCCGCGCCAGCTTGGGCAAGCAGCTGCGACGCCTCGCCCTCTCGGCAGCGGTATCCACCGCACTGGTATCGCCCATGGTCGCAGCGCAAGCAGACGACTATGCCGAAGTGAACCGCCTGGTTCGTGCCGGCCAGCTCAGCGAAGCTTTGGCCAAAGCCGATCAGTACCTGACCAGCAAGCCCCGCGATCCGCAAATGCGTTTTCTCAAAGGCGTGATACAGACCGAAAGTGGCAAGACCACGGAAGCCATTGCCACCTTCAGCAAACTGACGGGGGACTTCCCGGAGCTGCCAGAGCCGTACAACAACCTCGCGGTGCTGTACGCAGGACAGAGCCAGTTTGACAAAGCCCGCGCGGCGTTGGAAATGGCCATTCGCACCAACCCGAGTTATGCCACCGCCCATGAAAACCTGGGCGATGTGTATGCCAAGTTGGCCAGCCAGGCCTACAGCAAGGCCCTGCAGCTTGATGCCGGAAACGCTGCCGTGGCACCCAAGCTCAGCCTGATCCGCAACCTCTTCGCGGCCGACGCCAAGGGTGTGCGACCTGCCGCCTCGGCGCCAGAACCCGCAGTTGCAGCTGCTGTTACCGCACCAGCCGTTGCGCCTGCTGCCACACCGGCGGTGGTCAAACCCGCTCCGGCAACAGCCACCGAAACCAACCGTGGCGAAGAAGATGCGGTGGAAGAAGCTGTTCGCGCCTGGGCCAAAGCCTGGTCTTCTAAAAACATGTCCGGCTATTTGGGTGCTTATTCCACCAGTTTCACCCCCCCGGCCGGACAGTCGCGCAGCGAATGGGAAACTGATCGCAAGGCGCGCATCGTGCCGCGCGCGCGGATCGGCGTGGACATCAGCAACCTCAACATCACGGTCAACGGCAACCGCGCCACCGCACGCTTTCGCCAAGCCTACAGCTCCGACACCCTCAACGTCACCAGTCGAAAAACCCTCGACATGGTCAAAACCGGGAACCGGTGGTTGATCGTGCGCGAATCCACGGGTTCTTGATGCTCCGTCGGCGCAACTCGCAGCAAGGACATGCCACGCTTCCATCGGTGAGGTTCAACTCGCCACCGGCCCGGCGCTGGAGCACCGTTCTGGGCCTTGGCGCGGTGTTGGTTACTGCAACCCTGCTTGCGTTCTTCCTTTCGGGCATGGTCCGCGATCCGTCTGGCGTGACCACACCAGGTACGGTGGTGGAGCCCGTGGCCGCAGCCACCGTGGACACAGCAACGCCCAAGTCCATCATGGACAGCGCCTTCATCACAATGCAAGGTGCTGTGCGAACCCTCTCGGATGAAACGGCCTCCGGCCTGGCCAGCAAGCCCTTGACCCATGGCGATTTTCAACAGGTAAAACCCTTGCTGGGACGTGCTGAAGCAGCGTTGATCGAGATCTACCAGCTCATCGGCCAAGGTCAGCACCGCGATGCTCTCGCAAAAACCGAAGCGCTGGTGCGTACCCACCCCAACTTTCAGTTGGCTCAGTTGGTGCTTGGCGACCTGCTCACGCTGCAAACGCGGCCCGTGCACCTGCTGGGCGATGTACCCGACACCAAAGCCGTGGCTGCGGCCGAGCAGTTGGCAGTCTTGCGCGATGAATCGCGCCGTCGGCTGCGTGCGCTCACCGAACGCCCACCCGAGGGCCATATTCCCACCCAGTTTCTGGCGCTGTCGTCCCAAAGCCGCCACGCCATTGCCATTGATGCATCGCGCTCGCGGCTTTATCTCTTTGAAAACCGGGCTTCCGCCAACGCACAAGGCCAGCGCAGCCCACAACTGCGTCTTCTGGGCGACTACTATATCTCGGTGGGTCTTTCGGGTATTGAAAAAGTGGTGGAAGGCGACAAGCGCACGCCACTGGGCGTGTACTACATCACCAGCAACCTCGACCCAGCCGGCCTGCCCGATCTGTACGGCGTGGGAGCACTGCCCATCAACTACCCCAACCCGTTGGACATCCAGCGCGGGAAGACCGGCAGCGGCATCTGGTTGCACGGCACGCCGCGCGAACAGTTTGTGCGAGCGCCCCAGGCATCCGACGGCTGCGTGGTAATGTCCAACCCCGATCTGGAGCGGCTGCTCTCCACCGTACAAATTCGCACCACGCCGGTGGTCATAGCGCCCGAGTTGCACTGGGTAGCGCCTGCAGCCCTGAATGCCGACCGCCAGCCATTTGAAACCACCCTGGAAGCATGGCGCAGCCTCAAAAGCCAAGGCAAGTTGAACGAGCTGAAGGGCTTTTACTCAGACCGTTTCCGCAGCCAAGGCCGCGATCTGGCCCAATGGTGGCCTCGAATAGAAGACGAAATTCGCTCCAATGGCCAGCGGCAACTGGAACTCAAAGACGTGTCCATGCTGCGTTGGCGCGACACCGAAGACACCATGGTGGTGACGTTTGGCGAAGTCGCCATGGGCCAAACCCGTGGTGCCACCAAGCGCCAATACTGGATTCGTGAAAGCGACCAGTGGAAAATATTTTTTGAAGGAACGCCTTGATGAACCTACAGCGTCTCTCCCTGCGATGGCTGCGTCGCCCGTTCGGCTCCCTGCTGATCGCCACCGTGGCTGTGACCATGGCGCCCATGGGTGCCTGGGCACAAAACACCGCACCCAAAGTGCGTATCACCACCTCCATGGGCGACATCGTGCTGGAGTTGTACCCCGACAAAGCACCCAAAACAGTCGACAACTTCCTTCAGTACGTGCGGGACAAGCACTACGATGGCACGGTGTTTCACCGCGTCATCAGCAACTTTATGGTGCAAGGCGGTGGCTTTGACGCCGCTTACCAACAAAAAACCACCCGGGCACCCATCGCACACGAAGGCCAGGCTGCTCTGGAACGCGGTGGCCCGCGCAACGTGCTCGGCACCGTGGCCATGGCGCGCACGAACGATCCCCATTCGGCTTCATCCCAGTTTTTCATCAATGTGAAAGACAACGCCTTCCTCGACCCCACCCCCATTCCACCCGGCGACCCTGTGCCCCGCTTTGAGTACCGAGGCCGGGTTTACGAAAACGTGGTCCGCGCCAACCTGCTGGCCGCTGGCGAACTGTATGGCTACACCGTGTTCGGCAAAGTGGTTGCTGGCATGGACGTGGTGAACAAAATCAAAGACACCCCCACCGGCGCGGGTGGCCCCTTCCCCACCGACGTGCCCAAAACCCCCATCACCATCCTCAAAGCCACTCTGGAGAAATGACCATGGCCAACCCCCAAGTCGAACTGCACATCGCCAACTTTGGCGTCATCACCCTGGAACTCGATGCCGACAAAGCCCCTTTGTCGGCCGCCAACTTTCTGTCTTATGTGAACAAGGGCCACTACAACAACACGGTGTTCCACCGTGTCATTCCCGGTTTCATGGTGCAGGGCGGCGGCTTTGAACCCGGTATGAACCAGAAGCCCAGCGACGCGCCGATCAAGAACGAAGCCAACAACGGCCTCAAGAACGAGCAGTACACCGTGGCCATGGCACGCACCAGCGACCCGCACTCGGCCACGGCCCAGTTCTTCATCAACGTGTCAAACAACGGTTTTCTGAACCACACCGCGCCCAGCGCGCAGGGCTGGGGCTACGCCGTGTTTGGCAAAGTCGTGTCGGGTGCCGACATTGTGAAGAAGATTGAAGGCGTGGCCACCGGCCGCAAGGGCTTTCACGACGACGTGCCGAAAGAAGACGTGGTGATCGAAAAAGCGGTTGCGATCTAAAAAACGACCGATACCAGAGGGGGCTCACAGCCCCCTTTTTCAATGGACCAGCCACACAACCCCCTCTTTCCTGAATGGCACGCCCCAGCGCACTGGCAGGCGGTTGATTTCATATCAGACGTGCACCTGCAAGCCGCTGATCTCGCCACGTTTGACGTCTGGCGGCAGTTTTTGCAACGACCTGCTGCCCAAAGGGCTGATGCGCTTTGCATTCTGGGCGATCTGTTTGAAGTGTGGGTCGGCGATGACGTGCTGCAAGCAGCCGGCCCACACAGTCTGCAGGCTGAAGAAGACCACCGATTCTGGCGCGACTGCGCTGCGGCGCTGCGGACCTACAGCCAGCACACGCCGGTTTTTTTCATGCACGGCAACCGCGATTTTTTGTTGGGCGCACAAGCCCTGAGCCTTTGCGGCATGCAAGCGTTGGTCGATCCTACGGTGTTGGTTTTTCTCGGTCAGCGCTGGCTGCTCAGCCACGGCGACGCGCTCTGCCTGGACGACACGGACTACATGCGGTTCCGCGCCATGGTGCGCCAAACGGCGTGGCAACGCGACTTTCTGGCCCGCCCGCTGGATGAACGCGAAACCACCGCACGCGAACTGCGCCAGCAAAGCCAGGCACGCAAAGCCCACACGGCGGGCGACCCAACGCTCTGGGCCGACGTGGATGGCCCCGCTGCCCGTACCTGGTTAGAGCGCAGTGGCTGCACGACCCTGATTCATGGTCACACCCACCGCCCTGCGCACCACGACGTCGGCGGTGGCCTGCAACGTGTGGTGCTGAGCGACTGGGACCTGAACGCACAACCCCCACGGGCCGAGGTGTTGCGACTCGATGCAAAAGGTTTGCACCGCGAGCCACTGTTCTGCTGATACCCCATACCCATGTCGCCCACCTCCTGGCTTCCCGAAACGATTCAGCGCTGGCTGCCACGAGGGCTGCGCAGACCTCCGGCCGTGCCCGAACCCTTGTGGCGCCACACCATAGCGCACCACCCTTTTCTGGCTGCGCTCAGCCCGGGCGAGCAACGGCATTTGCGCCAGCTCTCTGCACATTTTTTGATGGAAAAAGAATTCCATGGTGCGAACGGGCTTGAGATCACCGATGCCATGGCACTCACCATTGCAGCACAAGCCTGCCTGCCCTTGCTGCACATGGGTGGCGTGGGAAGCAAAGGCCCAGGGCACGACCCATTGGAAGCCCTGAACTGGTACAGCGATTTTGTAGGCATTGTGGTGCAACCCGGCGCCGCGGTGGCGCAGCGCGAAGTGACCGACGGCAGCGGCGTGGTGCACCGCTACCGCGAGGTCCTGGCGGGCGAAGCCATGGACCGCGGGCCTATCATGCTGAGTTGGCAAGAGGTGGCGCACGCGCCGCAAGCGGCGCCCCACGGCAGCAACGTGGTCATCCACGAGTTTGTTCACAAAATGGACATGCACCGCATGCGTCCTGGCGACAGCCCCGACGGCGCACCGCCTCTGCCCCAAGGGTTCATGGGATTGAACAACCCCGCCGAAGCCCGGGAGCATTGGCGAAAAACCATGCAAGACGCCTACGACCGTTTTCGCGAAACCATGGCGCTTGCCGAACGTTTCGGCGGAGAGAAACCTTGGCTCGACGGGTACGCAGCCCAAGATCCTGCCGAATTCTTTGCTGTGACGTGTGAAGCCTACTTTGTCAGCCGCGAACGCTTTGCCCAGGAGCTTCCTGAGCTGCTGCAGCTGTACGACGGGTTCTTTCGGCCCCAGACAGCGGACCGCTGAACACCGTCTCTCACACCCCTGCCTCAGGACTGGGCGGGGGTGCGACTTTGCCGCGAATCAGCGCTTGAGCAGCACCTTCAGCACGTTTTGCAAGCGGCGAGCCACGGCGGCATCGAACGGGCTGGCGAGCACCTTGGCCACGTCTTCACCCCAGGTCTCAGTGGGACTGGCGGCATTGCGACGGGTCAACAGCTGCAACTGCAACATGCGGCGATCACTCAAGTGTTCGGCAGGCGTGGGCACTTCGGCAGCCATTTCAAGGCGCAACAAAGTTTCACCCGCCAGAACACCTGCGGACTTGGATACGGCGGCCACCCAGGCGGTACGCAGTGCCGGCGTCAGGCGGGGGCCCAAAGCTTGCACCGTGGGCACAAGCTGCGCATCGCGCTGTTCCCAGGCGCCCATCAACTGTGTCAGCACCTCGCCATGGGCCTGCGCGGCCAGTTTGCGCAAGCTGGCCTGAGCCGATTCAATGGCTTGGCGCTGCGCGCGGAATGCGGCGTCGCCCAAGCGCGGACCGCGGGGCTCACGGTCTTCGCGCCAATCGCGCTGGTCGCGCATGGGCGCTGCACCGGTGTTCCGTGCATCGCGGCCACCGCGTGCGTCAGGCCGTCCGGGGGCGCCGTCACGGCGATCACCAGGGCGGTCATTTCGACGGACGTCGCGACCCGCAGGTTCGGCCTTTTTCATGCCTGGGCGATCGTCACCGCGCATGGCCACCAGCTTCTTGGGCTGTACAGCCGGTGCGGCAGTGACGGCAGGCTCCGCAGACTGCTCTGAACTTGCGGCTTCAGTTACAACCTCAGCAACCGCATGGGTTTCGGGTGCAGCGGCTTCGGCTGCGGCCTGATCCTGGGGTTTGGTGGCTGCCACGGCTTTGGCTACTGGCGCAACCACAGGCTGACCAGCCAATGCAGCCTCCAGTTCGGCCATGGCCACACGGATTTGCTGGGCATCGCCGCTGGCGCTGGCGGCTTCCAGAGCGCGCGACGCGTCCAGCACGCGCTGGTCGTGTTCATTCAGGGCGGCCGAGGCTTTTTCTCGCTCCGTGCTCTTGCGTGCAAAGGCCTCATCAATCGGCTGGCGGAACGCTTCCCAGAGCTTTTGCTCGTGCTTGCGTTCCAGTGGCACCGCGTGGGCTTCGGCTTGCCAGCGTTGCTGCAGCGCCTTGACAGCGTCAATCCGCAACATAGGCGCTGCACCCAGAGCGACCGCCTCTTCAATCAGGGCCCGGCGGCGTGCAGTGCTCTCGGCTTGCGCAGCCTCTAAACGGGCGTGCGCTTTGTGCATGACATCTTTCCAGACCGGCTGAATGTCGGCAAAGGCTTTTTCACTCAGGTGTCCGGCCTCGCGCCAGCGTTCCGAGAAGGCTTGCAGTGCACGCACTTGCGCCTTCCAATCGGTGCTTTCAGCGTGTGCTGAGGTCCAGGCCTTGAGCTCTTCAACGATGGCCATGCGCTGGGCCTTGTGGGCATCGGCCTGCTGGCGCACCTGGGCCAGCCAGGTTTCAACCACCTTGTGGGCTTCGGTGCAGGCTTCGTCAAACCGCTTCCACAGCGCTTGGTTGGACTGCCCACCCTGGTCGGTCGTTTTCCATTGGTCACGCAAACTGCGCAGCGTTTCCTGCATCTTGCGACCACCCATGCGCTGGCCTTCGGGGGCTTGCAACAGCAATTCGGCCTTGGCCACCAGCTCTTCGCGCAACTGGTCGGCGCGCCAGCGTTGCCAGCCTTCGAGCTCGCCGGCCTGTGACAACGCGGCATGCGCGCGGGCCTCTTGTTCGGCGCTCAGGAAACGACCCTGGGCCTTGAGCACCGCGCGCACATCGGCGGCCGCCTTGGGCGTGGCTTTGCCGTGGCCTTCGGCCAACTCGCGCTCCAACACGGTCAGTGCCTTGTCTAGGTCGGCTGCAACGCGGGTCTTTTTTTCTTGGGCGGCTTGGGCATCGTGTGCGGCTTTCTCGGCCGGCACGGCAGCATCTATGCCACGTGCAGCACGCAGTTCGTCGGCCCACACAGGCACGGCGGGCAGCGGTGCCTGCGGGTTGGCATCGGCAGCTACGGTCTGATTCAGGGCTGCCTCAAAAGCGTCCCACACCAGTTGGAGCTGGTTGCGCGAGGCTTCCAACATGGGCGGAAACTTCACCTCCACGCTGGGCCATTGGGTGTCTTGCATCAAGGCGCTGGCCTGCTGTTGCCAATGCGCCACATCGCCGCGCAGCGTTTCGGTGCTGTGCTGGGCTTCGCGCCAAGGCTTGGTGGACAACACCTCAATGCGCTGCGCGATCAGAACGGCCGCTTCACGCTCTACCTGGACCCTGTGTTGCAGGTCTTCAATCGCTTTCACACGCTCGGCCAAGGCTTGCTTGAGAGAGGCAAGCGGTTCGCGCGACAACGGTGCCCCAGCGCGCGCAGCGTCGCGCTGCCAACCCAGGGCATCGGCCAAGTTCAAGCGGGAATGGTTCAGGAGTGCCTGGGCTTTTTGCGCCCACTCAACACCAATTTGCTCTTGAGATTTCTGTCGCTTGAGCTCATCGAGCTTTTCCTTGAGCGGTTTGGCTGCCCCACGGTCGCGGTGTGACAGCTCTTTGAACACTTCGTTCATTTGCTCCAGCGAAGGATCGGTGCTCAGCCATTCACGAATGCGCGCTGCACGCTCGCCAGACGTGGGGGCACTGAATGCGCCGCCGGTCACGGTGTCCAGCGGATGGGCTGCAGTAACTTTGGGCGGGACAGGCGTGCTCACGGCAGACTCAGGGACTTTGGACTGGGGCGAAGACTTGCGCAGGGGAAACAGCGACATAATAAATAAGGACTTCAAAGATTCAGCGGGCCACACCCCAACGGAGTGGCTCATGTGCGTATTGTCGCCGGTGTTGACGCGGCTCCGAGGCGATGAACGTGTTTGCTATTTCACCGAGATCTCAAACACTTATAAGGCAAGATGGACGGTTTCGACCACCCTTCATTGAGGCACCCGTTTCAGTTCGGCCTGTTTCATCCACCGCTCACCTTGCCGCGCCACCTGAGGTGCACTGAAAAACATGCGGCCTTCGGGCAAGTTGCGACAGCAAGACAGACCTTTACCGCCACGTTGCGCGCCACAGCCAGCTCTCGCATGGCGCCGTCGCTCACGGTCTTTGCAGCGAGCGCCAGGTCTTGCATTTCGGCTTGCCGAATGTCTTTGGCGATGCCCCACAGACAGTGCGGGGTATTCAGCGGGTGTCACCACCAGATTGGCCTGATTTTGCAGTCGCCATTTCAACACCGGAGGCAACGCCAACCAAGCCAGCCCTCAAGGAATCGCGGTAGAGACGCCCATTACTGAGCACACCCCGCACAGATCCGTACGTGCCCAATTCGGGCATGCGGCTGCTACCTCGGGTGTTTGACGGCAAAACACTGTTGCGACCATACCACCTTGCCCTTGGTCTCTCGTTTTTGCCACGGCCTGACCCACAGGTCAAAGACGTCGTGCAGATAGATATTGACCAGCAGGGGCTGGTATGACCGCGCCCTGCGGGATTCCCATGTCGCTGCGTTGCCATTGCCCTTGCTCCAAAACGCCCGCCTTGAGCCACTTGCGCACAAGGCGGATGATGCGCTCGTCACCGATCCGGTGTTCCACAAAACGTATCCACCATTGCTGATCGACCGCATCGAAGAATCCTTTGATGTCGGCATCAAGTATCCAGTTCACAGGGGTGCTGCTGTGCTGGGATCCTGTCGGGCGTGCGCAGGGTGTGGCCAAACGGCGCAGGCAACCCAACAAGCCAAAGCATGCAAACGTTCACGCAGCTGCCAGAAAAAAAGAAACCCCGGTGGGATGAGCCACCGGGGTTGACGGCGGGCAAAAACGCTCATGCCGTCGGTTTTGGCGGAGAGAGGGAACGGTCTCTCCAGCCTGGGAGCAAGAGATTGCCCCCATTGGGGGCTGGCATACGGAAGAACCGTGGTACCAGCCAATGCCTGTCGCGATGACTGGCAACTGAAGGTTACTCCCCTTGGCAAACCACCGCAAGGGCACAAACCAAGGCACACGATGATAATTTTTAATGAAAGTGCAGCCCCCGTTCGGGCAATCGACCATTTGTCACACCAGCACCAAGGGTGGTTTTTTACCGACAAACGGTCTTTTAGAAATCACACGCTTAAAGCCCTTGGCAGCACTGCTGCGCCTGCTAGGAAAGTACGCACAGAACAGTCAACATCCATTGTTATATACATATTTGTTATTATGAAACCAATCAATAACATTGACTTGATATTAATAACCTCCTAATATTCGGCCGCTTTGCCCATCGAGGGTAAACCCGAACCGCTGCCGACTCCGGCTAACTCGAACGCATGACCCACAAGGTCGCGCCATCGATGGCGACCCAATCCAGCCGATCCGACCCAAACACGAAGACCGGCGCAGAAAGGACCGACAACATGACCGCGCAAATCCCAACGCCAGACAAAAGCACATCCCGTGCGCTGGCCCCCCTTAAAACCACCCTCGTCGATGTGTACCGGGGTTTCTTCGACATCACCCACAACGGTATCGCCTTGTTGGGCACCACACTGACAGTTGCATTGATTGTTCTGGGTATGCGTGGTGACCTCCGCGCCAGCGCCGAGCAGCACCTGTTGGGCTGGCTGTTGCAACGCCAGGGGGCTGCGACCATGGCTGAGACCGGCACCTTGGTCTTTGCCTCAGAACCCAGTGCTATCGACCGGGTGACCGCAGCCGAGCCCAAGGCCCTGCCCAAAGAACAAGCCAACGTGGCTTTCTGGCTCAGCCGCAAATACCGAGTGGCACCCGAGCCCTTGAGCGTGCTGGTGGCCGAAGCCTTTGAAATCGGCAAAAAGGTCCGCCTCGACCCTACGTTGATTCTGGCGGTTATGGCCATTGAATCGCGCTTCAACCCCTTTGCACAAAGCCCGGTCGGTGCGCAAGGCCTGATGCAAGTGCTGACCCGCGTACACACCGAAAAATACGAAGATTTTGGTGGTCAGCTGGCAGCATTTGACCCTGTCTCCAATCTGCGGGTAGGTGTGCAGGTGCTCCAAGAATGCATCAAACGAGCTGGGTCTATCGAAGGTGGCCTGCGGCTGTACGTGGGCGCTGTCAGTACCGACGGCAGTTGGTACATCAACAAGGTGATGGCCGAACATCAGCGCATTCAGAGCGTGGCGCTGGGCAAACCCATGCCCATCTACACGCCACCGAGCAGGCTCATCCCTGTGGTTGCACCAGCACAGTCAGACCTTCTGAACGTGACACCGCAGGATGAACTGGAAGCCGAAGTTACAACACCAGCCCGAGCCACGCCAGCAGATGCGCCACTGGCAGCATCTTGATGCTGTGCAACACGGCGACCCGGCCAGCGCGCAGCAGTCCATCTTCTGATGGTGTGCTCTGAATTGACTGCTCGGCTAAACTCTCGGGGTACGCAACTGGCGATAGGCGCGGGTCCTGGCTGAATTCCACCGGGGCTCAACGCGCTGACGTGGCCCCCCTGCCCCATAAATCTCTGGCGGTTGGGACAACCACTGGGAAGCGTACCGCCCCAAGGCCCACCGCTGCAAGGGCGTTCAGCCGTTCGCCTGGGCAGCCCCTGTCTTTGTCACCACCGCGCAGGGTTCCACGTCACTAGGACTGCCAATATGTACAACCGCAACATTCTGATTGAACAAACCGACCCCGAACTGTTCGCCGCTATCCAGGCGGAAAACGCCCGCCAAGAACACCACATAGAGCTGATCGCCAGCGAAAACTATGCGTCGCCCGCCGTCATGGCCGCGCAAGGCACGCAGCTCACCAACAAATACGCCGAGGGCTACCCCGGCAAGCGTTACTACGGCGGCTGCGAGTTCGTGGATGTTGCCGAGCAACTGGCCATTGACCGCGTGAAGCAACTGTTTGGCGCCGATTCGGCCAACGTGCAACCTCACTGCGGCGCGTCGGCCAACGAAGCCGTCTTCCTGGCCTTCCTGAAACCCGGCGACACCATCATGGGCATGAGCCTGGCCGAAGGGGGCCACCTGACGCATGGCATGCCCCTGAACATGAGCGGCAAGTGGTTCAACGTGGTGAGCTATGGCCTGGATGCCAACGAAGCCATCGACTATGAAGCCATGGAGCGCAAGGCGCACGAGACCAAACCCAAACTCATCATCGCCGGTGCGTCTGCCTACAGCCTGCGCATCGACTTCGAGCGTTTCGCCAAGGTCGCCAAGGATGTGGGCGCCATCTTCATGGTGGACATGGCCCACTACGCCGGCCTGATCGCCGCAGGCGTGTACCCCAACCCCGTGCCGTTTGCCGACGTGGTCACGTCCACGACCCACAAGAGCCTGCGCGGGCCCCGTGGCGGCATCATCCTGATGAAAGCTCAGCACGAAAAAGCCATCAACAGCGCCATCTTCCCCGGCCTGCAAGGTGGCCCATTGATGCATGTGATCGCGGCCAAGGCCGTGGCCTTCAAGGAAGCGCTGACGCCCGAATTCAAAACCTACCAGCAGCAGGTCGTGAAGAACGCAGAGATCGTGGCTGAAACACTCACTCAGCGCGGTCTGCGCATCGTCTCCGGCCGCACCGAAAGCCATGTGATGCTGGTCGACCTGCGCGCCAAGGGCATCACTGGCAAGGAAGCCGAGGCCGTGCTGGGCGCTGCCCACATGACCATCAACAAGAACGCGATCCCCAACGACCCGGAAAAACCGATGGTCACCAGCGGCGTGCGTATCGGCACCCCGGCGATGACCACACGCGGCTTCAGGGACGAGGAAGCACGCCTGACCGCCAACCTGATCGCCGACGTGCTCGACAACCCGCGCGACGCGGCGAACATTGAGGCGGTGCGCGCCAAGGTCAATGCACTGACCAGCCGCTTCCCGGTTTACCGTTAACCATGGTGTCGGCGAGCGCTATGCTTTTGATAGCTGCTTGCGCCCGCTGCATATGGGCTGGAGGCCAATAATGCCCGAAAATTTGGGG